>DASYEV010000063.1:0-12519 GCA_036498835.1 Acidobacteriaceae bacterium
TCCCAGGGGTCTTATCCGCTCGCAATGAGACTGTTCGCAATCGCAACAATTCATCATCCTCTGCTTGCGGTGGAGAGCCATTCGGGACACAATCAAATTTCCACGACGACAAGTAAGGCCTGTTCTTCCATCGAGACGTACCGAGGAGAGTCCTGCATGAGCGCATCCCCCGTTCCAGCTGTTGCTCCCATCCCTGCTTCGATCGCACCTGCTGATCCGGCTCATACCGGCATGGGCGCCCTTCCTTATGACGGTGGAGTGACGTTCCGGGTCTGGACGCCGTTTGCAGACTCGGTCTCTGTCGTGGGTGAATTCAACAACTGGACGCCTCTCGCCACACCCCTGGCGCGCGATGGAGGCAGCGACTACTGGTCCGTGGACGTGCCGGACGCCAGGGCCGGACAAGGCTACAAGTTCTACCTGCCCAATGCCGGCAATCCCGGACACAACCCGTACCGTATGGATCCTTATGCGCGCGCGGTCGCGGCCGATGACGGCAACATTTTGAATGGGATCATCGCCGCCACTGACGCCGCGTACGATGGCGGCTCCTACAGCACGCCGCCGTGGAACGAAGCGGTGATCTATGAGCTGCATATCCCCACCTTCAACACCGAGCCCGGAACGCCGGGAACCTTCGAGAGCGCGAGCATACGCCTGCCAGAACTTGCTCAACTCGGGATCAATGCAATCGAAATCATGCCACTCGGCCAGTTTGCCGGCAGTGCAAGCACCGGTTACAACCCCGGCTATATCTTCGCGGTAGAAGCTGCGTTTGGCGGCCCCGATGGCTTTCGTATCTTCGTCAACGCCGCGCACGCGCTCGGTATCGCCGTGTTGCTGGACGTGGTCTACAACCATGTCGACGGCCTCGACCTGTGGCAGTTCGACGGTTGGTCCGAGGAGGGACGGTCCTGTTCGTGGTGCGCTGCCCAGCCTCCGCCGGTTGCCGTGGACGGCGGCATTTATTTCTTCCCAGACAGCCGCGCCCACACGCCGTTCTCGCATGCGCGTTTCGATGTGGGCCGCCCCGAGGTCTGCCAGTATCTGTTCGACAACGTCACGCGCTGGCTGGAAGACCGCTTCGTCGATGGTTTGCGCTTCGACTCCATCGCCAGCATCCGCAACATCCAGAACCAGTACGACAACTGGAAGCTCGAACAACCAGTGCCCGAAGGCATCGCCCTGCTGCAGCGCTTCAACCAGCATGTTCATGATAAGCAGCCCTGGAAGATCATGATTGCCGAAGACCTGCAGAATGATGCATCGGTCACGGCTCCTGTCGAGAACAGCGGGCTTGGCTTTGATGCGCAGTGGGACGATAACTTCTGCGGCAAGCTGCGCTGGGCAGTTACGGCGCCTTCGGACGATCAGCGTGACGTTGCCGACCTGGCCGGTGCCATCGCAGCGATGAATGGTGACGCCGCCTTTCACTCCATTCTCTACAGCGAAAATCACGATAAGGACGATCCCCGCGAAGGCGGCCGCCTGCCCGCGCTCATCGGAGATGGGCAGGCCGATAGCTGGTTCGCAAAGAAGCAATCCACACTGGCTGCCTGCGTCGTACTGACAGCGCCCGGCATTCCCATGCTTTTCATGGGGCAGGAGTTCCTGGAATACAGGCCGTTCCCCAACTACGGCGGCTTCCCCGAGCCTATCGACTGGGGCCGCAAGGACACGTATCACGGTATCTGGACGCTGTATCGTGACATGATTCGCCTGCGGCGCAATTGGAATAACAACACGCGCGGCCTGCACGGTCGCAATGTCCACGTGCTTCCGGTGTCTACCGGCAACATGCTGGTCTTTCACCGCTGGGATCAGGGTGGCCAGGGCGACGATGTCGTGGTCGTGTGCAACTTCGCCAATCAGCGTTACAGCAGCTACCAGATCGGCATGCCACAGCCGGGCATTTGGCGCGTCCGTTTCAACAGCGATTCCAGCGACTACGACGGGTACATCGAGAACTGGCCGAGCTTCGACACAGAAGCCAATGGGCCGGCGCTGAACGGAATGCCCAATAGCGCCAATATCAGCTTGGGCGCGCATACCTGCGTGGTGTTGTCGCAGGGCTAAACCATCCAATACCCGGCAGCGGAGAAGGCAATGCCTCACCACAAATCCAAGCGCCGACGGCGCGCTCTATACCAGCTTGGGGCGAAGCCCGGCATAGTGCCCTTGAGAAATCGAGGGCTGAAGGCCGACCTATAGCCTGTCGAGGGTCGATAGGTCGGGCCTTCAGCCCTCTGTCTTCCTTCGGCTACTTACCCAGGGCTTCGCCCCAAGCTGGTATAGAACGCGCCTTCAGCGCTAGATCTTTCTGGGCGTCAACAATGAGGCAAAACAACATTTCACACGAACCAACTCTCGAAGTGTCGGACTTCCTGAGATGCTTTTCCCGGCTTATGCACTTCGATCGCTACTTCGACGGCTTGATGTTCTGGTTGATGTGGAAGAAGTTGCCGGGATCGTACTTCGCCTTGATCTCGGCCAGCCGGTCGTAGTTTTCGCCATAGCTGGCGCGGATGCGGTCTTCGCCTTCATCCATGATGAAGTTCAGATACGCGCCTCCACTGGCATGGGCGTGTAGAGCATCGTAGTACGCTCTCGCCCACTGCGTGATCTTGTCGCAGTTCGCCGGATCGGGATCGACACCCACGATCACCTGGCTCCAGATCACGTCACGATGGACGAACGGTGTGTCGGTTTTGCCAATGCGATTCACCTTGCCGTTGATCGGGTACAGGTGCGTCGTCGACTGCCAGGTCGGCAGTTGCGCGGCATGGGCAATGTGCAGCGCGATGGCCTCGTCGGTGAGTTCCTTGAAGAAGTCGGCTTTCCAATACCACTGCAGCCCCTTCGGATAAATGCCATCGAACATACCCTGCAGCATGGGAAACGGCATAGGCACGAAGAACTCAAAGGCCGGCGGACGGTACTGCCGAATTGGCTCCAGAATCTTGTTCGCATGCTCCATGGAACCCTGATAGCACCAGACAATGCCGCACATCTTCCGCATGTGCAGTTCTTCCGGGAACGGCGGGCCGGGAGGCACGGTCATGAAGGCGAAGAAGCCATAAATTTCTTCCGGCGCCTGGGTGATGAACTCACGGTACCACTTCATCACGTCGGCGGCATCTTCGACGTTCCAAAGCATGGGGCCGGCGCAAACCATATCTACGGGCTGTGCTTCGAACAGGAAGGCGGTCACGATGCCGAAGTTTCCACCTCCGCCGCGCACCGCCCAGAACAGATCGCTGTTCTCCTCGGCGTTGGCGACAACGAAGGTTCCGTCGGCCAAAACGACGTCGACGGCGAGCAGATTGTCGATGGTCAGGCCATATTTGCGGGAGAGGTAGCCCATACCTCCACCCAGCGTCAGGCCGGCAACGCCGGTACTGGAGACGACGCCCGACGGCACCGCGAGTCCAAATGCGTGCGTGGCGTGGTCTACCGTGTTCCACTTACAACCTGCGCCGACCAGGACGGTTCGTGCTGCCGGGTCGACGCGCACGTAATCAATCTCCGAAAGATCGATCACCAGGCCGTCATCGCAGACACCCAGGCCGCCTGCATTGTGGCCGCCACCGCGTATGGAGACGGTGAGGCTTGTGGCTTGAGCGAACTTCACCGCGGCCATCACATCGGCGGCGTCGGTGCAGTTCGCAATCAACCGCGGACTGCGATCGATCATGCCGTTGTAGACCTTGCGTGCATCGTGATACGCGGCATCGTTTGGCTCGATGACTGCACCGCGAAAGCCGCCTTTGAATTCCTCGATTGCCTGCTGAATTGCGTTCTGGTTTTCCATGTTTCGACTATGCCGCACACGCCGTTCTAAGAGCGTTCTGGATTTCCCTCGGTTATCCGCGCTCGCGCTCTGTCCGCCAGCAGATCAAGGCGGGTTTCAAATCCGCGCGAGCCGTACTGCCTGGCGGCCTCGATGGCCTGCGTGTAACTGGCCAGAGCCTGCTCCGGTTTGTCGTGTGCCAGCAGGTCGCCCTGGACGCGATAAAGCTCCGGGGCTGCCCATACCTCACCGTTCTTGTTCATGAAGGCGAAGCCCGTGGACACACTGGCCAGGGCTTCCCTCACCTGGCCCGCTTTTCCATAGGTTTCTGCAAGCAACGCATAGTAGTACGGCAGACGCACCTCGGCGCCGAGTGTTCGCATGGCATCCAGACCCCCGCGGAATTGTGCCAGCCCCTGCGCCGCTTCTCCCTCGGCAGCCCTGGCCCAACCGGTGAGCACGTTGGCAATAGCGAGATAGTAGGCGAAGCCCTGCGCTGTGCAGAGATGGACTGCCTCCTGACCGGCAAGGAGCGCGTTCCGGCTGTCTCCACGAAAGATGTGCAGCATCGCCGCATAGTCCAACGCGATAGCCTCACTGAATGGATTGCGCCTGGCGCGAGAGATGCGCAGCGCCTCCTCGATATGGCATAGAGGCACGTCACTGTTCCCACTGGCCCGATGCCAGGTTGCATGCGCAAGGTAAGAGCGGCAGAACACATCGACATGAGGTCCCGCGAATAGTGAAATGGAGTCGCCCACACCCGTAAAGGCATGCATGGAGGCAGTCAGATGCTGCAACGACTCTTCGATACGCCCGAGGTGGTACAGGCTGCTTCCGCAGAGAAAATGGCTCTCCATCTCGAAGCGTCCTTCCGCTTCTCCCGCTGAAGCTTCCATAAACGACGTTGCTGCCTGGTGCGCGATTTCTACTTCGCCGCGAACTACGTGAAACACCCAGAGGCCGCTCAGGATCGCGAGCCTGTCACTGCCGCCAAGCCGTAGCGAGATCTCAAGAGCGCGTCCGTAATTCGCGCCGACTTCCGGGGCCGAGTAGCCCTGGATCGCAATCAGCACGGAACCCAGAAGGAGCAAGAGATCCAGTTCCTGCCGCAGCCCGGCATCCGACCCCTGGAATTGGCGGCGCAGTCGCAATGCGCGCTCGATCCGGTGTGCTGCCTCCGCAAAGGCGAAGCGTTGCCGCGCGGAAACGGCAGCAAGGTGGAGGTGCTTGATCGCCTGTTCCCCCATGACGGCCTGCTCGTAGTGCGAGGCAATCTGCCCATTCCAATCCTCGCTGTCCGTGCGATGTACCTCTTCCAAAGCGCGAGCGACCCGGCGGTGAAGATAGCGCACCCGCACCGGAGACAACTCGCCCCGAGCGACCTCGCGCAAACGGTCATGCGTGAAGTCATACTCCGCGTCCCCCCTGCTCTCGACGATGCGCCGCTGCCACAACTCATCGAGCGCCTGCGAAAGGCTGCGCTCGTCCCAGTCCATCGCTTTTTCGAGCAGCTCAAAGGAGAAGGGGCGGCCCACGATGCTGGCCAATCCCGCCAACTCGTAGCCGCTGGTTGAAAGTGCGGCAAGTCGCGCACTGATGACCGCATGCACCCGGGTGCTTTGCACACCGGCACGAACGCTCTCCAGAACGAAGAGAGGATTGCCTTTGGTGGACTGCGAGATTTCGCGCAGTCTCGTTTCATCCAGCGTTTCAGCGGATTCCTGCCGGGCCAGCGTTATCGTTTCGGCGGGACTCAGAGGCTGCAGCGGAATCTCCATGACCGTCGCTGCTTGCCGCAGCGTCGCAAGGAATGCTGTGAACGGGTGGTCTCGTCCTGCCTCCTCCGGGCGCACCGTTCCAACCAGCATGATTCCCGCTGAAGCTCTGGAACACAGCATCCACTGCAGCCATTCGAGCGATTCGGCGTCGCACCATTGCAGGTCATCAAGAAAAAGCAGAAGCGGACGCGATGCCCTGGTGAATGCCGCCTGCAGAGCCTCATACAAATGGATCCGCTGCCAGCTTTCCACCAGCGGCTGCGGCGTTTCGAGTGACGGCAAAGCATCTCGGATCTCGGCAACCAGCCTGGCCAGGTCGGCAAGGTGCGGCGCCGACAGCTTGTCCCAGACGTGGCGTACCGTCTCGGTCCGTAGCCACTCGGCGACGGGAGCATACGCAACCTGCCCTTGTCCTGAATAGCAACGGCTGCGGCTTACCACTCCGCCATTCGCTTCGACCGTCTGCAGAAATTCTTCAGCAAGTCTTGTCTTGCCGATGCCGGGATCGCCGGAAATCAACACCAGACGCGAACCGTCTCCTTGCGCCGTCTTCCACGCATGGCGCAGCCGTTGACATTCCAGGCTGCGGCCGACAAGGTGACGCTCTTTCTCATGCTCTGGGAGTGGCTGTATCGCCGCCTCAGGCACTGAAGCCTCCGACTTCAGCACCCTCTCGAAGAGCGCCAAGGTCTCCGGCCCCGGCGAAACTCCAAGCTCGCGGCGCAGAACCTTCAGGCAACGGTGATACGTTCGCAGAGCCCCGGACCGGTCATGCATGGCTGCCTGAAGGCGGATCAGCAGTTGATAGCCAGGCTCACTGAGCGGATCGTGCGTCACCAGCCTTGCGGCCCACGCAGACGCTTCGGCGAGGTTGCCCTGCTGCTCCAGCAGGAATGCCAAACGGAAAAGCGCTTTGGAGAACTGGCGGCGGAAGTCCTGACGCAACGGAAGTAGCCACTCGTCGTAGAGCGACGGCAGCAGGTCGTCCTGGTAGAGCGCTGCCGCTGCGATGAGAAACTCTCGCTCGCCGCTTCCATCTTCCCTGTCTCTCGCGTGTTCCGCGTCAGCCAACTTCCTGCCGAACTCAGCGGTATCGATCTCGCAGGTTCCATCGTGACACCACTGGACAGTGAAGTGCTCGGTGCGGAGTGAGGTGCACTCTTCCGGCAAAGCGCGCTTCAGGTGATGCAGGAGTTGACGAAGATTGGTGCGTGCCTGCGCAGCATTCGAGTCCGGCCAAAGCACGGAAGCGACTCGCTCCCGGGGCTGGGGATGTTCTCCCTGCAGGATCAGCCACGCCAGCAGCGAGTGCAGACGGTTGGAATTGACGGTGGTCACCGTCACGCCTGCCTCCGTAATGTTCAGATTGCCGAACAGCGTGATCTGCATATGCGGACAGCGTCCCCTGCGGCAGCTTGCTTCCATGGATTTTTGCGAGTGGGTATCTGATGCTACTGCGAAAGCGCTCCGCCGTGAAGCTACCAGATTCAATCGCTCATGAGAAGACGACTGGGCGGCCCCAGCGATTTCGATTTGCGGTGCCGGCAGCGTCTTTGCCACGCTGCGGAGAACTCATCCTCACGGTCTCAATATCAAGGCATGGTGAATTTACCTGGCGGCGGTATCACCTGTCGCGGCGTCCATGCTCCGATGTTGCGGGGAGTTCAAACTCCTCCAAAGAGGACACACCGATGGCACACGAAGCGCACAAAGAAGCGGCGAAACACCATGCCGAAGCAGCAGCCCACCACACAGCGGCAGCCGAGAAGCATGAAGCTGGTGATCACGAAGAAGCGCACGAGCACTCTGAGCGTGCCCATGCGTCATCCAAGGCAGCGCACGGAAAGTCAGATGAAGCGCACAGCGAGTCGGCCGCAAAGAGGTAGTTGGGCTAAAGAAAACCGACAGGCCGGGCGATGCTTCGGCCTGTCACTTTTCCCCAGCGGCCAGGGCTCAGCGGGCCTCAGGCGCGCATATTCTCCATGATGTCTTCGATATGCAGCGCGGCGCAGTCAATCGACGGGAATTGGGTATTTGTCTCATTGAAGATCAGGGGGCGGGGTATTTGGCACGCGCTTCGTGATCGAGTCGGCGTTGTTTGGCAGGTGATGAGGTGGAAATCATTCAGCCCCGGCAGGATGAACTGGAGTTTATCCATCGCACCTATGTAGAACTCGCGCAGAAGGGAGAGGGTTCAGAGGCGCAACATCAGGATTTGACGAAAGCGGCCCTGACGCTTTTAGGCGCCACGCAAGAAAGCAGATCTCTCCACTGCGCTTCGCTCCGGTCGAGATGACAAATTTGTGGAAACCTGGTTTCCTCACTCCTGTTTAAATAGGGTCTTAATAACCATTCCGCTTTGCAGCCAGGATGGGTTCCAGCACCGGCTCCCAGTAACGCTGTACAGCCTTCAAAATCGGTTCGTTATGACGGAGACCTTCCACGACGATCAGCTCCGCCGCTCCATGCGAGGCAGCCACAATCTTCCGCGGCATGGTCAGCGGAAACAGCTTGTCTCCTGTGCTGTGCAGCACCCATACAGGCATGCGCAACTGGGAGATGCTTCCCGCCGTATCCCACACTGCCGGCACTTTGCGAAGCAGCCAGCGCGGCAATCCGACGACGCAAGCGGCCTCATGAAATGAGTCGAACGCTTCGCAAAGGAACAGTCCGGCAACCGGAGGTTCCAACGCGGGGACACCTTGGGTTGCGACGCCCGACCCCATCGAGTAGCCCAGGACAAACACCGGGAGTTCGTCGCCAACGCGTCGCCGCAACTCCGCATAGGCAGCCACAAAATCTGCGTCACAGTGTTCCGCGCGTATGCGCCCAGTGCTTCGTCCATAGCCTGAATAATTGAAGATCATGGAGCCCACACCGCTCTCGCGCAGCAAGGCCTGCACCGCGGTCCAGTTCTCGAGCTTTTCGCCGATACCGTGACACACCAACAGCATCGGCACACCGGGTTCGCCGGGCACAAAAGCTGCCGCCAGTTCCCTGTCGCCGCTGGCGAAAGTGATGGCTTCCGCGAGCGAATGCCGCCGCATACCGCGCGTCACACGAAGCAGTGAGTCGCGCAGCATGACTGCGTGGCTTGCGGCGCCTAGCGCCACTGCGAAAAACTCATCACTCCATTGAAAGCGTTTCTGCAAGCAGCCTTTCCTATCGGAAGTGAATGGCCAGCCCCAACGGCCGCCGGCGCATATCCAGTATGCGCGACGAAGCACGCGCCCACTGCCGGTCGAGGCGAAACTGTGATCCTCAGTACCTGTTCCATTTCCTCTTTTCCTATACGCGTTTCGATCGGGGATGCCGGCGCTGTTGCAGAGACTCCTTGAAAGGGGTATGTTGTATCTGACAACACTCAAGGAAACCACCTATGTCCGTCGTCGATCAGGTTCGGCAATTCAACAGGTTCTATACCCGAGAAATCGGCCTGCTAGCCGAACATCTGCCCGCAAGCGATCTCTCCCTGGCCGAAGCCCGGGTGCTGTATGAGTTGGCGCAAGGCTCGGAGCCAACCGCTGCGGACATCGTTCGCAGCCTTGGGATGGACAAAGCGCATGTCAGCCGCATCGTCGCCCGTTTCCGGAAACGCGGTCTGCTGCGCAGCCGTATCAGCCCGGACCACGGCAAGCAGAAGCTGCTCTCGCTGACCGCCGCCGGCAGGAAAGCGTTCGAGCGGCTGAACCTGGGAACGCAAAAACAGATTGAGGCACTTCTCGCGCCAGTTCCGGAACCGAACCGCCAGCGGTTGCTGGAAGGCATGCAGGCCATCCAAACGGTTCTTGACGCCGGGAAGCCTACGGCAGACGGCGTGAGCCTAAGGCCGCCTGCTCCTGGTGATCTGGGATGGATCACCCATCGCCAGGCCGTTCTTTACAGCAGCGAATACGGTTGGGACTGGACCTATGAGGGACTGGTGTCCCAGATCCTTGGCGACTTCGTGGCGCACTATGACGCGGGCCGCGAAGACGCCTGGGTCGCGGAAGCCAATGGCAGCATCGTTGGTTCCGTGTTTCTGATGAAGACGGGTGACCCGAAGCTGGCGAAGCTGAGGCTGCTCTATGTGGAACCCTCCGCACGCGGCTTAGGTGTTGGCACGCGCCTGGTGCGCGCCTGCATCGACCGTGCGAAGGCGTTGGGCTACGAGCGGCTGACTCTGTGGACCAACGACGTTCTCATCTCGGCTCGCCGCATTTATGAAGCCGCGGGTTTTCGCCTGATGAAGCAGGAGAAGCATCGGTCCTTCGGACACGACCTCGTCGCCCAGACCTGGGAACTCGACCTGCTGCGAGAGCCTCAGCAGAACCCGTCTAAGGCGCGTACTTCGTAAAGATAAAATCCCTGGCCTGCACCGGCGTATGGCAGGAGAAGCAGGGTTTCAATTTCTCCGCACCGACAGGCTTGCCATCATCGAATTGCGCGAAGCCCCAACCCCCGGTAGCCCTATATTTCTTCGCGTCCTTGACCATGAACTGAACTCCGTTTTTGGGTGCACCGGCTACGAACGACTGCGAATGCCCAAAGACTTTGTTGTTTTCTTCCGAAGGCTCGTAGTTCCACGCGAGACGCGCAATGATCGCACCATCCGGGAACGGAAGCGTGCCCTTTCGATAGGCTGCGATGGCAACATCGTTGCCAAGAACAGCACGGAAGTCGTTCAGGTTTCCCTCTTCGTGAGCCACGGAGATCAATTTCCAATCGCGATACCCGGGCGGTAGTTTGCCGCCGAGGACCGCGCCGGCCTCTGCCTCCGCTTGTTCGGAAGCGTACGTTCTCCATCCCGCAACACACGCCAACGCCGGGAATACCACCAGCAGAAAGATGACAAGCCGCATCGTTCTGCTGCGGTTGACGGAACCATCGTCAACGATGTCTGTGCCACGCCGGCTCACTGCGGCAAGTCCTGTCCGGACTGTTCCCGCACCATGTACTCCGCGTACCAGTCGGGCCAATTTGCATCCGCCGCGCCGATGCGCTTCTCGTGTTCACCATGCGCAGCCGCGGCACGCCGCAGCGCGGCCGCCAGATCAGTCGAGGATGTGAAACCCATGTGGCCAGGGTCCACTCGGCCTGGCAGACGGGAGGTAACCTCCTGCAGCAGCCAGCTGTTGCCATCCGGATCGTCGAAGGTTGCGAAGGAACTATAGGTGCCATGGTTGTCTGCGGGACCCGCGACACGGCCAGGATTCCCCTCCGGCTGAAACTGAGCTCCGGGCAACGATGGGTGAAACGCGTCGCTCACCTTCGCGCCAAGAGCAACAAGCTCTGCGCGCGCGGCCTCAATGTCCGAGACGATCAGGTACATGCCGCGAGCCGAGCCCGGCGCGGCCGTTGTGATGTTGGAGCCGAACTGAATGGAACAGTCCGAGCCGGGCGGTGTGAACTGCACCACGCGGAATCCGTTGTCGAAGGCGAAGTCCGCATCCAATCTCCATCCGAGACCGCTGTAGAACTGTTTCGAGCGGTCGACATCCGCGACGGGAAGGACGACCACTTCCAGCTTCAGGTCCACCGTTGCGACAATTCCCTGCTTTGGATCGGACATTTTCTTCCTTCCTAGCCACGCCCATGGCGCTCTACCTTGTCAGCCGGCGGGATAAAACTGATGTTGCCACGAGGCCCGTGAACGTTCTATGAGACGAAGGTATTGGCAGGCCCGCTATTCGTGATGTAGCCCGATGAGCTGCAGCCGTGCCCGCGCCACTTCCTTCACGGACTCCACCGCAAACGGCAGGATTTTGTATGGAACCACCTGCGTTGGCTGCGTGGAAAGGCCATTCTCCAGGCCCCGCCGCCAGGCCACTCTCAACTCTGTGTTGATGTGAACGATGCGAATGCCAGCCGCGATGGCTGCCCGCATATCCGCATCATCCGTCCCGGAGCCGCCATGGAGAGTGAGCGGGACCTGAGCCGCGTCACGAATTTCGGCGATACGCACAAGGTCCAGACGCTTCTTCGTTGTTCCTTCCACCATGCTCTTCGACAGACCATGGCTATTCCCGACGGCCGGCGCCAGCATGTCGACGCCCGTGGCCTCGATATACTGTTTCGCCTCAGCAGGTGTCGTCATGGGCTTCGGCGCACCTGCCGGGCCTTCATGGATCTCGGAGCCTGTACCGATGTCACCGATCTCGCCTTCAATCACGATGCCGGGATGAATTCCTTTGAGGATTTCAACCGCCTCGTGAGTCTGCTGGATGTTTTCTTCGAAGGGGAGCGCCGACAGGTCGAAAACAACCGAATCAAAGCCGGCTTTCGCGGCTACTACCGCTTCTTCAAGAGAGTGTGTGTGGTCAGAGTTCAAGAAAATAGGAAAGTCGAAGTCGGAGCGCAGGCTTTGAACCCACGCGGCAAGCTGACGGACCCCCATAAACTCGCGCTCACCGCCTGATGCGCCCACAATCACCGGCAGTTGCAGCTCCTGGGCAGCGGAGAACACGGCCTTCAACATGACGAGGTCCGAGACGTTGAAGTGCGCAATCGCGGTTGCATTGGCTTGCGCTTTCGCCAGATAGCTTGGGAGGGAATGTGTGCTCATCATGTTTCCGTTCTACAACGAATAGCTTTCGACTGGGTGAATCGGACGAACTGGCTCAACCGCGTCGCCCCTCCCAACCAGTCTCGTCCACCAAGGGTGCGAAGCGCCCCGCCAAAACCGCTGGGCTCCGGGCAGTCCTTTGGGACTAGAGCAGTTCCGGCAATGGTGCAGACCGAAGAGAGGGTGCTGAAGCCGTTTTCTCCCAATGAAAACGGCATTCTCTGCTGTTTGGGAGACCATAGTATTACCGGAACTGCACTAGACTAGCCCGCATTTCTCACCGGGGTAGAGGCTGTTGGATGTTGGGGTAAAAAAAGTACTGGAAAAGGCCGCTCATTTCAGGCATAACAGCGTTGTCGAGACGAAGTTATGGATCTTGAAGAGGAGCGGCCTTGATGACAGAG
>DASYEV010000064.1:0-45433 GCA_036498835.1 Acidobacteriaceae bacterium
AGCATTTCCCATGAAGGTGTACCCCAGGGGCAAAGATGTTGAAGTCGTTTTCCCCCAAAGAAAACGACCTTTTCAGCCGCTTCGGGAGGGCACAGCATCATGGGAAATGCTCTAAGCAAATTCCCTGAAGGTATAGAAGAAGGCGAAAACGCTCAAGGGAGTTTTCTCTCAAGGAAAACGGCCTCCTCTATCGCTTATCGAGACCGCAGCATCAGGGAATTTGTTCTAGCGAATGCGGTATGAAATGCCTCCGGACAAAACCGTCGGAGTCAGACTATTGGGAGTGAAACTTGGCCAGAGTTGCTGCTCAAAATCACCTCGGAGGCTCCATTTGCGGGAGAAGTGATAATCGACACCTCCACCGATAGCAAAGGCGCTGAATGTGCCAGGGGTGTTCGGTGCAAAGCCAAGGTAGACATCCTCCTTGACGGTCTGGCCGATTCCGCCCAGCACCTTGATATAGGGCTCAAAGTGATGGATACGGCGGGAATAGCGCAGACCGGCCAGGTAGGTGCGTTCTCCAAAATCCTGCGGGGTCTGGTAGTCAAGCAGATGAACGTCCGCTTCGACACCGAGGTGCCAGGGCAGATCGTAGGTAGCGTAGGCGGAGACGCCGCCGATGCGCTTGGGTAATTCGTCGCTGTTGGCATTGCTGTATTCCACGCCGACGCGCAGGGCTCCCCCCGGCTTGATGGCTGTAGGAAATGCCTGGGAATGGGCCGAAAGGGTAAACACGGAAAAGCCGACTGCTGCGAGCACGAGCAACTGTTTCATCATCACGCGATGTTCTCCTTGAGACAACACGGATCCGAGCCCCTGAGAAAACAGGAGTGATGGTCACCTTGTTGTGGTGATGGCGGCTGGAAGTTCTCCAGCCGCTCAGTTGTTTGTTATTGTGTTGGCCCGGCAGGTGCGCCGGGTTGTGGCGTTGTGTTAGCCGGTGGAGATGTTGTGTTATCCGCCGGAGGTGTGGCAGTTCCAGTCGCGGGAGCCGCCGTGCCGGTTGCCGGTGCTGCTGTGCCATCTGCCGGAGTTGCTGCTCCGGTTGCCGGTGCTGCTGCCGGCGGAGCCGGTGCAACAGGGGGAGCCCAGTACGCGAGCTTGAGATAGACCGGCGCGATCTCGAACGGCATCTTGTCGCCGGCGCCCAGCAGAGGCTCGTAGCTGACGTGCTTCTGAACCACCTGGTCGGTCCAGGGATCCACATTCAGGAACTGGGCCAGCGGCTCCGCGCCCTGTTGCTTGAGATCCTTGTCGTTGAGCTTGGGAGCCTTGGAGGCAATCGCCTGCAGCCAGGGGGTGCCATCCGTCTTGAGAAGGCTGTCGCCCATCTGCGGGGTGTTCAGGGCCTTCAGACCAGGCTGACGCACCTTGAGTTGCTGCAGGTACAGGCCGAAGTACTGCTGGCCATCGGCGAGTTCTTTGGCATTGAGAAGCTCGATCGCTTTCTTCGCGGCGTCTTCGTTTTCCTTATCCGTGTGGCCCATGGGCAAACGGGTGAAGGCAGACTCAGGCGGGAAGAGCAGGCGATCGGAGAAAGCAAACTTCGTATCGATGCGGTGACCGAGGATGATGTGCGCAACCTGGAATGCCAGCAGCGCATTCAGATTGCCCATCTGCTGGGCGCCGTCCGCCGACGGGATCGCGGTGGTATCGATCAGGCTCTTGGAGATCAGGATGGTGTTGCCGATCGCAACCGACTCCAGCGGTTCGGTGAGCAGCGTACGTACACGCAGCGGACGTGAGGTTGCAATCTGGTTATAAGCAAGGATGTTATTAGCAAGGTCGGCCAGTGTTTTGTCGAAGTCGCTGGGCGCGTCGATGAGGCCCGCAGTGAAGAGCCGTTCCAGCACATTGTCTTCCGCTTGCTGGACCCACTCACGCTGAGCTTGCAGCGGGCTGACGTCCGGCGCTGTCTGGCTCTGATCCACAGCGCCTACCACGTCGAGACTCGCCTGTTCGGCATCTTCCTTGGGAATGCGCAGGGAATAGCCCCAGATGTTATTCACAGCCTTGAAGCGCAGAGTGTGTGAAGGGCTCTTCGGGTCAGTTTCTTCGATGTAGGAAGAGGAGGGAAGCCACAGGCCTTCCTGGAGGTTGGTGCGCCACGAATCGAAGTGGTAGTACTGCTTGATGTCCAGATCTTCGCCGGCCAGATCGCCGTTGTAGCGAACGATATTGCCGTTGTTGCGCTCGATCCAGATGCGGCCGAAGAAGCGGCCTTCCTGTTGACGCACGGGCTGCACGTCAAAAACGACCGTTGGGATCGTCCCAAGAAAATCGTTACGCACGAAAGAGAATTTGTAATTCTGACGATTGTATCCATCGCTGTTCGGACCTTGTGTATCGATCACGATCATGCGGATGAAGCCAGCTTCGTTATAGTTCAGGTGCAGGCTTCTGGACAGGCCGGTGATATAGCCGAGCGAGTGCTTGAAATGGCCCATGACGCCTTTCTTACTCTCATCATGGCCCTTGCCTTCTGCGTAATTCTTTTCACCAATGACCTTGCCAAAATCGACGCGCGCCAGCATGTGCGTGTCGGATTCGGGGGTCTGGAACATGACCGGATCCGGCTTCATGTTCTGAATGTAGGTTTCCACCAGCGGAGTGCGCTCTTTGAGCGTCTTGATGACCACCGCCTCACGTGCAATGGACTTGTCGATCAGTGCGTTCTGCGCGGCCGTGGGTTTGCGAAGAATGTCATCCTTAGGCTTTTTCTTGCCGAAAGGGAAGGCAGCCGTAGCCGGTAGGGCGGAAGCGGCAAGTACGGCAAATGTAACGGCGGCGGCGAGTTTCGTCCGGACGTTCATAGGTAGTGGAACTCCTTGGTACTTGGATGCAATTGAGCGAGGCGAATAGAGTTGCATGCGGCAGCATGGCCGCCAGGGGCGGAAGTCCAGTCGAATCAGCTTAACTGGAAGTTGACGTTGACCACGCCCTCCCAGTCGATGGGCCGGCCGGTGGAATCCTTCGCGGGCTGGAAACGGGTTGCCTGGATGGCATGGATAGCGGACTGATCGAGTCCGTGGCCAAGGCCATGGGTGACGCTGACAACCTCCACGGCGCCTGAGGAAAGAACCTTGATCTTGACCGAAACCGCGCCTTCGAGGTGCAGGGACTTGGCTTCTTCCGTGTAGCTGGGGGTGGGCTTGTACGTGACCTTGGGTGGAGACGCCATGACAGCCGTACGAACTTCGGGCTGACGCACGGCGACAGGTACGGGTGCGGTCTGCAGCTGAACCTGGCGGGGAGCGTTCGAATAGTTCGTGGAATTCATGGGGCCCGTGCATCCGCTGCAACCCAGCTTCACGCCGGCAACCGGCGCGCCGGAACCATGGCCATTGATATCGGTGCCGTTAGGATTGCCGCTGCCCAGACTGACGTGTGTGGCGCGGGGGCCATTCCCGGTATTCGCCGCGTTCATGCCCGGCATACCGGCGACACCCATATTCACGCGGGATACTGCGGGACCTGTCAACGGCTTGAGCGGGCTGTCGGGCTGACCCAGGCGGACAGCAGTCGGGTGCGCATCGTTATTGACGACCGATGCTGCCATGTTCTTGATACTCACGGCCTTGGGCGCCGGAGTCGGATTCACGACCTTGGGCGGTGCGGGAGGCGCCAGGACCACTGGCTTCGGGGTCGGTACAACAACCGGCTTCATCTCGGGAAGCTTTTCCGGCTCGGGCATCTTGATCTTGGGCGGTTGAATCTTGGGTGGCTCAACCTTGGGCACCGGCGGCAGCGGCTTGGGCGGCGGTGGTGGCTTCGGGGTTACTTTAGGCGGTTCTGTCGGGAGGGTCAGTTCAGCAAGCTTCTTAGCGACCACATGGTTGGTTTTAGCCACCGCGCCGAGGATGATGGCCACCAGCAGAATGACGATGTTCAAGGTGACCGAGGTTGCGGCCGCACCCTTGCTGCGCGTGCCATCCTGCAGCACGCCAAAGTGGCGGAACTGGACGTCCTTGGGAGTCGGATCTTCACTGCGGAGGGGTTGGGCCATGGCTCGGGTCCTTAGGTCTCTTTACCGCGTGGTCCCGTTACCAAGGAACACGCCAAAGTTACTTGAACTCTATCAGAATTGGGGGTACGGTCTATGCCGCTTTGGGTGTAGCGAGGGTAGGCAACATGCCGCACATTTGCTGCGGGAATATGAATTTTTGCCAACCCAACCTCTGTTTTGGATGCCGCCAGCGGAACCTCGCGTTGCGGACGAAAGTTAGACTGCTCCTACATCGCCTGGTAACGCCTCCTGCACACTCAGTCGGGGAGTGCGCTGCAAATGTTTCAATCCAGCGAAAAGAAGGGGATGGAACGGAAAACCCGCGTAGGATATCGGCAGAACCGCGCCGGCTGAAAAGTGCAGAACCGATAAAAGTTGGACCCGCGGAAGGGAAATTCGCGCGATTGCGTCGTATTGCGTCGTAAGCGGTTGATCCCAGGGGTTTTCAGGATGCAAGGCATTCTTCACAGCATGTTCCACCTGCCGCTGCCGATCCTCGAGAAGATCGTGCGGCCGATCATTGTCTACCTTTGCCTGATTCTCTTTCTCAGGCTGTTCGGAAAACGCGAGCTGGCCCAGTTGAACCCGTTCGATTTGGTTGTGTTGTTGAGCCTGTCGAATACGGTGCAGAACTCGATCATCGGAGACGACAATTCCGTCTCGGGGGGCGTGATCGGCGCATTTTCCCTGTTGGCTATCAACTGGCTGCTCATGAAGGCGCTCTACCGCGCGCCCAAGCTCAATGCAGCGCTCGAGGGCAGGGAATCCATTCTGATCCGCAATGGACTGGTCGATGAACGCGCCCTGCGCGAGGAAACGCTCACCCATGAAGAATTGATCCAGATCCTGAACCGCAACGGGTTCAACGACCCCATGGACATCGAGATCTGCAAGCTGGAGCCGAACGGCACCTTCTATGTGAAGGGCAAGTCGCCTACTGCGGAACATGTGGAGATGCACGAGGTTCTGGATTCGCTCCATCGCTTGCGCGAAGAAGTTGCCCGCCTGCGTGAAGAGCTGCAGTTGCGCAAAGCGGAATAGAACTGTTTTCGAAGCCGTAAAGGAACGGCTCTATGCCTTGCGTTCTGCCTTCGCGGCAAGTTTGGCGCGGGCATGGAGAAGACGTTCCGGCGGGACTGGCAATTCGGCGTCGCGAAGTGCTGCGCGGTAGCCGCCGAGATAGATGGAGTACATCACGGCAAGCGCGCAGCCCACACCGAAGCCGAAGCCCATGAAGAACCCGATCACCGCTCCCCAATAGATGGTCATGCGCTTTTCATCATGTCACGCCAAAGCGGAAAGTCTGGTTGTTGCCTGTCCTCACGGCGATCAAGTACCGTTGGTTTGCGCGTCCTCAAGCCCCCGGGGCGCGGCTCTGGAGAGAAGGAAACGTGTCGACTACGCCTGCTACACCTGCCGAAAACCCTTCACCCGAAAGCACGGGTTTTGAATCGCTCCTGCGCGAAGACCGCCTCTTTCCACCACCCGCGGAATTTGCGGCAAAGGCGCGGATCGGCAGCGAAGCCGAGTACGAGGCGATGTACCGCCGCAGCGTGGACGACCCTGAAGGATTCTGGGGCGAGGCCGCCGGCGAGCTCGACTGGTTTACGCCATGGACCAAGGTTCTGGATGGCCAGGGCTCGGAAGCGAAGTGGTTTACGGGCGGCAAGCTGAACCTTGCTCACAACTGCGTCGATCGTCACGCCACAGGGGAACGCCGGACCAAGGTGGCTCTGTTGTGGGAAGGTGAGCCGGGCGAAATCCGCTCACTGACGTACGCGGACCTTCACGCCGAAGTGCAGAAGTTTGCCAACGTGCTGAAGTCAATGGGCGTGCACAAGGGCGATCGGGTCGCGGTGTACATGGGCATGAGCCCGGAACTTGCGATTGCCCTGCTGGCATGCGCGCGCATTGGCGCAATCCATTCCGTGGTGTTCGGCGGCTTTGCGGCCCATGCCATTGCGGATCGTGTGAACGATTCCGACTGCCAAGTGGTGGTGACGCAGGATCTGAGCTATCGCCGCGGCGCTGAAGTGAAGCTGAAGAAAATCGTCGATGAAGCGCTGGAAAAATGCCCCAACGTGCGCAAAGTGGTGGTCTACCAGCGCGCGCCGCAGGCGCAGGTGCCGATGACGGAAGGCCGCGACATCTGGTGGCATGACGCGATGGCGGCCGTGGAAGCCGAGTGCTCTTGCGAATCCATGGATGCCGAGGATCCGCTCTACATCCTGTACACCAGCGGAACCACCGGTAAGCCCAAGGGGCTGGTGCACACGACCGGCGGCTATGCCGTACAGACCTACCTGACCAGCAAGTATGTTTTCGACCTTCGCGACGAGGATGTGTACTGGTGCACGGCCGATATCGGTTGGGTGACAGGGCATAGCTACGTGGTCTATGGACCGCTGCAATGTGGCGCGACTGTGATGATGTATGAAGGCGCGCCGAACTGGCCGGAGTCCGACCGCTTCTGGAAGATCATCGACGACCACAATGTCACCGTGTTCTATACGGCGCCGACGGCGATTCGCGCCTTTATCAAGTGGGGCACCGACTGGGTCAGGAAGTATTCGCTGGCTTCGTTACGCCTCTTGGGCACGGTGGGTGAACCGATTAATCCGGAAGCATGGATGTGGTATCACCGCGAGATCGGCAAGGAACGCTGCCCCATCGTGGACACATGGTGGCAGACCGAAACCGGCGCACACATGATTACGCCGACGCCTGGAGCGGTCGCGACGAAGCCCGGTTCGGCAACCAAGCCCTTTTTTGGCGTCGTCCCCCAGATCGTCACCAAGCAGGGTGAGCCAGTGCCCGCCGGGCAAGGCGGTCTGCTGGTGATCAGCAAGCCGTGGCCTTCCATGGCGCGGACGATCTGGGGCGATCACGAACGGTTTATCAAGACGTACTTTTCTGAGATTCCGGGAATTTACTTCACCGGCGACGGCGCACGTTGCGATGCGGACGGCTACTTCTGGCTGATGGGCCGTGTGGATGACGTCATCAATGTGAGTGGACATCGCCTTGGCACCATGGAAATCGAATCGGCCCTGGTGGCTCATCCGAAAGTGGCGGAGGCTGCAGTCGTGGGGCGTCCGTGCGAACTGAAGGGGCAGGCGATCGCCGCATTTGTCACGCTGGAAGAAGGCTATGAGCCCAGCGACGAGTTGAAGCAGGAACTGCGTGGATGGGTGGCGAAGGAAATTGGCGGACTCGCCAGGCCTGACGACATGCGCTTCACGCAGATGTTGCCGAAGACGCGCTCGGGAAAGATCATGCGTCGGCTGTTGCGTGAGCTCGCAACAACGGGCGATGTGAAGGGCGATACG
Source organism: Acidobacteriaceae bacterium (assembly GCA_036498835.1). Taxonomy (GTDB): domain Bacteria; phylum Acidobacteriota; class Terriglobia; order Terriglobales; family Acidobacteriaceae; genus Granulicella. Next base: position 7,336 of record DASYEV010000064.1, read on the forward strand.
ACGACGCTGGAAGACTTCAGTGTGGTCGCGAAGCTGAAGGAGAACGAGGAGTAGTCCGAACGTATTCTCTAAGCGCCAACGGCGCGCCCTATACCAGCATGGGGCGAAGCCCCATGTAACGTGCGTCAAGGAGAAAGAGGGCGCTGAAGGCTAGCCCTTTCAAGGTCACGAACTTCATCCAATGGAAGCTTGCAGGTGTCTGCGGCACCAGATCGTTTTGCTTAAGGTCACGGGTTCACCCGTGACGTTCAAAGTCAAAACGACGCGGGCTTCAGCCCCGGAGGAAACCGTTCCAAGGCCGCCACAGCAGCACCTCACTGCGACTCCAGCGTCTTCTCAAACTTGGTACGGGTACCTCAGCGGCTCAAGCCGCGATCTTCGCGCAATCTACGACACGGGTGAACCCGTGTCCTTAAGCAAAACAAATACCTCGTACGTCGCTCACACGTGGCGTTTTCACTATGAGGCAGACACCTTGAAAGGTCTGGGGCTGAAGGCCCGACCTATCGTGACGCCACGATAGGTCGGGCTTTCAGCCCTCAGTGTGTTAGGTGATCGGTCCCAGGGCTTCTCCACCCCAGCGAGCCAAAAAACGCTCGCCGGGGACCCCGGTTCGCCCAGGGCTGGTATAGGACGCGCCTTCAGCGCTGTATCTTCGTTACCGCAGGTGATGGCTCGGCTGTGTCGGCAGCGTGAAGTGGAACGTGGAACCCACGCCCAGAGCGCTGGTTGCCCAGATGCGTCCACCGTGCTGCTGCACGATGCTGCGGCAGATCGCAAGGCCGAGACCGGTGCCACCCATGGCGCGTGAATCCGAAGCGTCCACCTGCTTGAAGCGTTCGAAGATCAATTGGAGTTTGTCTTCCGGGATGCCGCGGCCGTGGTCGTGCACTTCGATCAGCGCTTCATCTTCTGAAATCAGGTTGGCCGTGAGGCGCACTTCGCTGGGAACGGTAGAGGCTTCCGGCGAAAACTTGATGGCATTGGAGATCAAGTTGGTCAGCGTCTGCAGCAGGCGATCCGGGTCTCCCCAGATGTGAATGCCGTTGGCCTGCACCACAAAGCGAATGTTCGATTTTGCCGCCGCAGTCTGCAGCAGCGAGGTGGCGCGATGGAACAACTCTTCAATGGAGCACGACGTGGAATGCAGCTCGGCCTTGCCGGAGCTGATGCGCTCCAGGTCGAGGATGTCGTTGACCAGGCGAACCAGGCGATCGGTGTTGCCCAACGCAATATCCATCATCTGGCGCAGCTTTTCGGGACGAGCGTTTAATGCGCCGCCCGCAATCAGGCCGAGCGCTGCGCGCAGGGAAGTCAGCGGTGTGCGCAGCTCATGCGAGACCGTGGAAATGAACTCGTCCTTCATGCGGTCCAGCGCATTGCGTTCGGAAATGTCGGTGAACGCGACGACCACACCGACTGCGCGGTCGCGTTCGCTCGACTCGGGGGAATAATCGTCGAGCGGGCTTTCGGCAGTCAGCCGGGCGAGCAGGGCATCCTGCGCTTCGGCCTGCGCCAGCGCTTCCGTGGTGAAGAGGGGCAATGCAATCAGGTGCGACCCTGAGGATGGGTTGGTCACGCGTACTTGGCTTTCTGTCATTTCTGGAAGGAGGAGCTGCTCACTGGAGCCACCGAGCGCACGGTTTCCGGCGCGGGTCGCTGATGCGTCAATATCGAATTCGATTTGCGGCCGCGCAACGTACTCGACCGGGAAATTGGTTCCGTCTTTGCGCCAGAAGACTTCGTTGCTGACGCGAACGGTGGTGAGGTTGGAAAGGCTGGCCTGGATGGGCGATTCATGGCGCGGATACAGGGAACCATCCGGGTGCGAGTGGTGGATGAGCTCGTGCATGTTGCGGCCGAGCAGTTCTTCAGGCCGATAGCCAAGCATCTGCGCCGCTGCCGGGTTGACCACGGTGAGGTGGCCGTCAAGATCGATGCCGATGATGCCGTCGCCGACGGATTCGAGCACGGAGTTCGATTGGCGGATCAGCGCGCGCAGTTGTTCTTCAATGCGGATCTGCTCGGTTACGTCCACCGCGAAGGCCAGCACGTAACGGTCACCGTCAACGGGTTCGACCACACGATTGCGATAGGCGAGTACGCGTTCTTCGCCGCTGGTGTGGCGCAGATGGAAGAGTCCCTGAGCTTCGCCCTGGAGCTGCAGCATCTGCAGGTAGGGCGTCAGGTCGTCGATGCGGTCGGCTGGGAACAGATCGCTGAGCGGGCGGCCGACAACCTGTTCCACGGCCCGTCCAATGCCGTGGGCGCCATATTCGTTGATGGTAAGAATGGTGCCCTGCAGGTCATGGGTACACACCAGGCCGAGCGAGCTTTCAATGAGCTGACGGTAGCGGGATTCGCTTTCACGAATGGCCGTTTCCGCGACGCGCTGCACGGTGACGTCGATACCGGTGGCGATGACGAACGCGACCTGACCCTGGGAATCGACGAGCGCGGTGGCTGACCACGAAATGCGCCGGCGCGTGCCGTCGGCAGCAAGCCAATGATTTTCGTAGGTGGTGGGAAACTCGCCGCGGCGGATTCGATCGAAGTTTTCGATATATTCCGGGACGTCTTCTTCAGGGATCAGCCGTTCCCAGGCGAACTTACCCACCAACTCCGAGGAGTTGTAGCCGGAGATGATTTCGCAGGCCCGGTTAAATCGAACGATGCGGCCGGCCGTATCGAACACCACCACCAGAGCGCCTACGGTGTCGAGCACCGCGGAAACGAAGTTACGCTCCACCGTCAGGGCGGTTTCGACCCGCTGGCGTGCACGGGAAGCATGGTCCATCTGCCGCACGCGTAAGGAAAGTTCGAAGCGGGTCGTGGCGGCACTGCTCAGGGCTTCGAGCGACTCGATCTGCGCCGAAGCCAGTTTGCGCGGAACTGTATCGAGCACCGCCAGGCAGCCCACGGGGGTACCCTTGGCGCTGAAAATAGGCGCACCCGCATAGAAACGGAAGAAGCGCTCGCCCACGGCAATGCCGGCGGGGGCGTAATCCGGGTCACGCCGCGCATCGGGAATCTGATAGATGCCTTCTTCCGCGAGGGTGATGTCACATGGAAACCCTTGCCGGTGGATGGCGGACATCTCAAGGCCGTAGCGGCCGGCAAGCCGCAGCGATTCGCCGTTCGTCAGCACAATGGCTGCTGCGGCGGCGTTGCAAATCTGCGCAGCCAGGCGGGCGAGATCGTCCAGGGCAGAGTCCTGCCCCAGGTCGAAGAGTTCGACCTCTTCTGGCCCGCCGACCCGCTGCTGCTCCGAACTGGTGAACGCTTCCATCATCCGGCTTGTACGAGCATACGAACCTAACCAGGGCGGCGCAGTCCCACTTTCGCGCCAGCAGGAACGCTGGGGATCACCGGAAAGTGCCACATACCGGAAGGTTTGCGGCGATCCGTACGCCGGCGCAGTGCGCCATCGCCACGGCCAAAAGCCATGCCCGCCAATACTCGCCCGCTAACGTAAGACGCGCCTGACTCAGCCGGGATAGGCTGCAATACGCGCAGCAGGATCTTTCGAGCGCGTCAACGAGAGTTTACTGTCTTGGTTCCGGTATGAGGCCGTCCTACTGAACTTCTTGTGGAGTTTGTCCGAAAACGGAACATTTGGCCACTCTCTAACCGTTGCCGGCAAAGGCAGATATACTCCATGCCCATGGAGCCAGAACAAGACCAGCCGCCACCTATTGTGGACGTCAACTTTACTCTGCAGATTGGCAAGGGGCAGTTACAGGCCTCGGCGCAGGTGCCCAGCGGCAACGTGAACCTTGGTGCGTTATTGCCGATTCTGCACGGACTTTCCAGCGCCATCATTGACGCTACGGTGAATCAGGTACGCGAAGAGGGTTTTGCCATCTCCTGCAAGGCCGGTTGTGGGGCCTGCTGCCGGCAACTGGTGCCACTCAGCATGTTTGAGGCGGATCAACTCGCCGCCTGGATCCGCAGCCTGCCTCCTACCCAGCAGGCGGTCATCGAAGCCCGTTTTGATGCAGCGATCGCCAGGCTCAAGGAAAGTGGAATGCTGGACAGGCTGGATTTTGAGGGGGGGAGTCAGCCGGGCAGCAAGGAAGAACGCCAGCTGGCCCTGGACTACATGCATGCCGGGGTGCCCTGCCCGTTCCTCGAGAATGAATCCTGTGGCATTCATCCCATCCGTCCGGCAGTCTGCCGCGAATACCTGGTAACGTCGCCGGCGCAGTTCTGTGCCTCCCCGACCGCACAGACCGTCAAGCCCGTGCGGATCCCATTGAAGCTGTCCACCGCCCTGAATAAGCTGGGCGGGGCCGTAACCAGCGTCCAGCGAGGCTGGATTCCGCTGGTGTTTCTGTACGGCTGGCTGCGTTCCGGCCGGGATGTTTCCAGCGCCTATCAGGGGCCGGGGCCGGAGCTGTTACGTGTGGTGTTCGAACAGTTGGAAACGCCGAGCGAAGCGGCGCCTGACGAGCACCCGGCTCAGGCCTAGACCGGGATCAGGCTTTCCCCATGCGCTTCGATGCGCTGGGCTGGTATGCTTCGCGGGATATGGCCAAAAAGGTTTCGAGAAGCGAGTTCATGCTCGCACTGCTGTCGTTTGTGCTTCTGGGCGTAGGAGCGGGGCTACACCTCGCCGCAACCCATGGCGGCGGAAACGTTCCGGCGCTGGTTATCGCCGGGCGTGCGGTGCGTTGGTTGTCTGTCCTGCTGTTGGCCGTCTTTGCATGGAAACGCCGGAACCTGACACCGTGGATTTTTGCGGCAATGGTCGCTGGAGCCGAGCTAGGATTCGACGCTCCTCGTATTGCGATTGAAATGCGAGTCTTCTCCGACATCTTCCTGCGGCTGATCAAGACCATTGTTGCGCCGCTGATCCTGGCGACGTTGGTGGTGGGCATCGCCGGCCACGGAGATCTGAAGAGCGTTGGACGCATGGGCGTCAAATCGCTGGTCTATTTCGAGGTGGTCACCACCCTGGCTCTGGCGATTGGACTGTTGGCGATCAATATCACCCGGGCGGGTGTGGGTCTAAGCATGCCCTCGGTTTCTCCAGGCTCGGTTGTGGGTGTGGCCGCCGCGCCGCCGGTCCATTGGAACGATTTTCTGCTGCACATCTTTCCGGAAAACATCGCCAAGAGCGTGGCCGAAGGGCAAATTCTGCAGGTGGCTGTGTTCGCGGTTTTCTTCGGTATTGCTCTGGCCAAGCTCAGCCAGGCGAAGCGCGAGCCAGTGCTGAGGCTTTGCGAAAGCTTGAGCGAAGTGATGTTCCGTTTTACCAATGTGGTGATGTATCTGGCTCCTATCGGCGTGGGAGCGGCCATGGCGTACACCGTCGGCACCATGGGTTTGGGTGTGCTCGTCAATCTGGGCAAGCTGCTGCTGACTTTGTATGGCGCGCTCGCGATGTTCGGGGTGGTGGTGCTGCTTCCGGTGGCCATGTTGTTCCGGGTCCCGGTTGCACGTTTCCTTGCCGCGGTGGCTGAGCCCGCGACGATCGCCTTTGCCACGTCCACCAGCGAGGCTGCTCTGCCGCGCGCCATGGAGGCGATGGAAGCGCTCGGCGTACCGCGGCGCGTGGTGGCCTTCGTGATCCCGGCGGGGTACAGCTTCAATCTGGATGGGTCAACGCTCTATCTGGCGGTGGCCAGCATTTTTGTGGCGCAGGCGGCGGGTATTCACCTGAGCATTGGCCAGCAGTTGCTGATGATGGCCACCCTGGTCCTCACCAGCAAAGGGGTTGCGGGTGTACCGCGCGCCACGCTGGTTGTGTTGCTGGCTACAGCCTCAACCTTCCGTCTGCCGGTGGAACCGATCGCAATGATCCTCGGGATCGACGCCCTGATGGACATGGCCCGGACGATGGTGAACGTGGTCGGAAACTGTCTGGCCAGCGTCGTGGTGGCGCGCTCCGAAGGCGTGTTCGGCGAAGTTAAGCCGAGCCTTGCGGTGACCGAGGGAGCGGAAGCGTAAGCAAATTTTCTGAAGTGAGAGCCTTTACTTTTTCTGGTTGTCATCCCCGCAGGGGATCTGCTGTTTGTCTTTGTCTTGCACAGGGAACATTTGTGCGGGCCCACTCATCGCGCCAAAAGCTGCGCGATGAATGGGGCACCCACAGCTATGGCGGGTGAGGCTTACCAGCAGTTCGGGTCGGGTGTTGGGTTTTTGGATGGATCTCCCGGGCGGCCGATCACCGGCTGTGGCAATGGGCAGGCGATGGTTCCCGGAACTCCTGCTGTACCTGGCCTCGAGGCGCTATGGATGGGTGTGGGCAGAGCACCAATGCTGCGCAGCCACTCGGCGGCGATCTGTGTCCAATGTTCTTCGGGCGTGCCCGCGGGGTGCATGCCGAAGCCGTGGCCTCCGGTGGAGTACAGGTGCAGTTCAGCGGGCACGTGCGCGTCTTTGAGCGCGCGGTAGTAGGCAAGCGAGCTGTCGATGTAGCTCTTGTCATTTTCCGCCTGGATGATGAAGGTCGGAGGCGTACGCGCGACCGGCGTGAGCGCCGGATCAATTACCTTGTGATCGTCGTCGGATTCAAGGTAGGCGGGATAGCCGAGGATGGCAAATGCGGGACGAGCATTGATGGTCGTGTCGACATCGCTGGCGGCAGGCGTAGTTTCGACATGATGGTCGTCCCAATGCGTGCTCAAGGCGACGGCAAGATGGCCGCCCGCGGAAAAGCCAATGACCCCCACCCGATGGCGATTGAAATGCCAGGTGTCGGCGTGTGACTTGGCGATACGCATGGCCTGCTGCGCATCTTCAAGGTCCGCAGGATTGTCAGGGTAGTGTCCCTTCTCGGGAACGCGGTACTTGACCAAAAGACAAGCCATCCCAAGCGAGTTCACCCACGCGCAGGTGTCGGTGCCTTCCCCGTTCCAGGCGAGGCGCTGGTAGCCTCCGCCGGGGAACACCACGGCTGCGGAACCGATGTTGTGGTTGGATGGCGCGAGGTGCACCGTCATCGTTGGTTGCGTGACATTGGTGAGCCGCTCCGTGCGATGTCCACTGATGAACGCATCGCTGTCTTTGGTGACATCCTTTTCGAGTTCCGTGGTCTGTGCAGGCTCAGGGGTTGCATGGGGCCACAAGGGAATAGTTTGCTGCGCGTGTACGGGTAGGAGCGAAAGCGGTGAGGCGAGGAGGACAGCGGCAGAAAAAAACTTGGAGACTCGGGTTCCCATGCGCAACATACTAAGTCCAATTCCGTTCCGTGGGCGAGGCGGTCTGAAAACAAATCGAGAACAGGTTCACAACAAGCAGTACAAGAAAGCTCGTTTTCCGACATGAGGCCGAGCCGCATCCAATGCCAAGGCCGGCGCGTAAACTGAAGGTTAGTTCTGAAGGGCCTCGCCGGCAGTTTTGGGCTGGCGGGTAGGTAACGCATGAGTGAATATCTGAGCCGGATCAAGTCGCCGGCGGATTTGAAGCGGTTGGGCAATATTGAGCTGGAGCGGCTCGCGGAAGAGATTCGTGAGCGGCTGATTCGCAGTGTGGCCAAAACCGGTGGCCACATCGGGCCCAATCTTGGCGTGGTGGAACTGACCATCGCGATGCACTGCGTGTTCGACACGCCGCGCGACAGCTTTGTGTTTGATGTAAGCCACCAGAGCTACGTGCACAAATTGCTGACAGGGCGTGAACACAGGTTCGAAACGATCAGGCAACCGGGCGGCCTGAACGGTTTTATGCTCCGCACCGAAAGCGAGCATGACAGCTTTGGCGCGGGACATGCCGGCACGGCGCTGAGCGCGGCGCTGGGAATGGCCGTGGCCCGGGACATGAGCGGTGGCAGCGAGCATATCGTGGCGCTCGCCGGGGATGCGGCGTTTACCAACGGCATCAGCTTTGAGGCGCTGAACAATATCGCCGCGCAGACCAAACGGCTGATCATCGTGCTCAATGACAACGAGTGGTCGATCGACAAGAATGTCGGGGCCATTGCCGAGTATTTTCACAAGATTGCGACCAACCCGACCTACGTGAACCTGCACGATACCGCGGCGGGCCTGCTGGAAAAGTTCGGCGGCAAGGCGGCACGGCATATCGCGCGCAAAGCGGAGGAGGCCGCCAAGGGCGTTGTGGGCCGCGGCATGATCTTCGAGGAGTTCGGCCTCAGCTATTACGGGCCCATCGACGGCCACAATCTGCCGTTGCTGATCGAGACCTTCAAGTTCCTGAAGCAGCAGAACAAGCCGGTCGTGCTGCATGTGCTCACGCAAAAGGGCCGTGGCTTCCAACCGGCGCTGGAAAAGCAGAAAAAATTTCATGGCCTGGGGCCTTACGACCCCGAAACGGGTGAAACCAAGCCCGCCGGGCAGAAAACCTATTCGGAAGTCTTTGCCGAAAGCCTGACCAAACTCGCGGCCATGAACGACAAGGTTGTGGCCATTACGGCGGCCATGCCCAACGGGACCGCGCTTGATCTGTTCCGTCCGCATCACCCCAAGCGGTATTTCGACGTTGGTATCGCCGAAGAGCATGCGGTGCTGTTCGCGGCCGGAATGGCCACCAAGGGATACCGTCCGTTCTGCGCGATCTATTCGACGTTTTTGCAACGCGCATTCGACCAGGTCGTGCATGACGTAGCGCTGCAGGAGCTGCCCGTCGTGTTCTGCATGGATCGCGGTGGTTTGAGCGGCGACGACGGCCCGACACATCACGGCGTCTTCGACATCAGCTATCTTCGCGGCGTGCCCAAGCTCATCCACATGGACCCCAAGGATGAGGACGAACTGCAGGACATGATGTACACGGCCATGCTGCACCATGGGCCCAGCGCCATCCGCTACCCGCGCGGTACCGGGCCGGGAGCCGCAATCAAAGAGATGCCTGCGGCGTTGGAGATTGGCAAGGCGGAAGTTATTGCGGAAGGCTCGGACGTCGCGATCTTCTCGCTGGGCAATATGCTGCCGGAAGCCCAGAAGCTGGCGGCGATGCTCCGCGAGGAGGGGCAGAGTGTCGCGGTAATCAATGCACGCTTTGCCAAGCCCGTGGATGATGCCTGCATCGGCCGCTACGGCAAACGCTGTGGTTTGGTCGTCACCATGGAAGACCATGTGCTCGCAGGCGGATTCGGATCAGCGGTTCTGGAAAGCCTCAGCGATCAGGGAATCGACGTACCGGTGGTGCGCGTGGGCTGGCCGGACGACTTCATCGAGCATGGCAAGGTGGAGACCCTGCGCGCGAAGTATGGGTTGACCCCCGAGGCAGCCTTCGAACGGGTCAGGCCGCTGCTGAAGAGGGCCGTAGGAGTGTAGTTGGGTGGGCGCACCCACAATGGCGGCATCAGGATGAGCCCAGCGGCTCATGAGCCCGGTAGCTGCCCGGTCATGCGCGCCAGTAGTTCTTCCGTTCGTTTCTGGCGATAGGCAAACGTGCGGCCCAGTGTGGGCTGCACGAAGAGTTTGTCAGCCAGATCGCTCAAACCGGCAAACTCAGGCAATTCGTACTCCACGTCATCGCTGACCAGCGTGCCTGGTAGGCCGGTTTTGGGTGAGTTCGCATCCTGGACGCTGTGGCAGTGGCGCCAATAGGCAAATGGCCCACGGACCTGAAGGTCGCAAAAGCCGGCGTTCCATCGGAAATCTTCGATGACCGCCTCCCATGGCATGCGCATAATCGACAGCGGAAATGGCCTGATGCTGATGGTGAGCCTGGTGCCATCGCCGGCTGCGATTCCCGGGTATCGCGGACTGTCCCTGGGGCGCGGTGGAGGAGGAGTGAACATCGCCTCCTCGATACGCGCTTTCTGCCAGCGGCGCATCAGGCGCGGAAGATTTTCAGGGTTGGCAAAAAATGCAAAGACCAGCTCACGAGGGTAGGGCAGCCATTGTTCGGCATGGAAGTGTTGTCGCATTGCGCTCTCTTGGATGCTAGAGGATTTCCCATGATGCCGTGCCCTCCCGAAGCGGCTGAAAAGGTCGTTTTCTTTGGGGGAAAACGACTTCAACATCTTTGCCCCGGGGTACACCTTCATGGGAAATGCCTTAGAGGATTTCCCCAGACATTTCCCGATTCAGGCGGACCGCTCCTCCGGTGGGTTTTTCACCGCAATTCCTACTCTCACTCCGCAAATCGCACGAAATTTACAATCTAGGACTCGCATGGTCCGATATTTGCGGTAAGGTAAGAGAGGCATATCGGACTTAGAAGGTCTGGATTCGCTGGAGCTCGAGAGAGCTTCGCCGGGCGAAGCCGGTTTTGGAGCAGTCGGAGACACGGTGGTGGACGTCGTGGGCCAGTAGTTTCGCAAAGCAACTTTCGCCTGGACGAAATTGCAGAACGAATTCGCAAGAACAAGGGGCGCGTGAATTGAGGGCCGCGCCATGACGGGGCGACGGAGGCGCGTGAGGGCGAGCCGCCGCTAAACAAAAAGGAAAGCACAATGAAGCAGCAGTTTGAGCAAAGAAAGACCCGTCGTGGATGGGAGCTACGCGGGGGATTGAAGCAGCGGGTCGGTCAGGTGTTGCTGGCTGCGAGCGTGGTGTCAGGAGCCAACGTCGCGCTCGCACAGCGGCCCTCGGGTCCAGCGGAGCCGGCAGCATTGGCATCGTTCGACGATGACGGCGCTCCGCAGGCCGGAAATGTTCCAACCCGCGCGTTCGATATTCCGGCCCAGGCGTTGCCGGATGCGCTGGAGGCCTACAAGAAGGCGACCGGGCTCAAGGTGAAGCTCAAGATGCCTGCGGATCAAATCACAGGCTTCCGCACCGCGGGCGTGCGGGGTACCTATACCGACGCGGCAGCTCTACGGCAATTGCTGGCGCAAACCGGCCTGAGTTTTCATGTGGAAGGCGACGCAGTCGAGATCGCGATTCGTAACACCGAAACCGTGGATGTGACGGCATCGGTGGAGTCCGCAAGTCTGCAGCAGTTCCAGGAGCCATTGCTCGATACCGCCCAGACGGTCAATGTGGTGCCCCAGTACGTCATGCAGGAACAGGCGGTGACCGGCCTGCGCGATGGCCTGCGCAACGTTCCGGGGATCTCGCTCGCGGCCGGTGAGGGCGGCTCGCAGGGTGACACCCTCACGATTCGTGGCTTCAACGCGCGCAATGACATCTTCCTCGACGGTATTCGCGATTTTGGTTCGTATTACCGCGATGCGTTCGACTATCAGTCGATCGATGTCCTGGAAGGTCCGGCATCGGTGGAATTCGGCCGCGGTTCGACAGGCGGCGTCGTCAACCAGGAATCGAAACAGGCAGAGGTTAACGAGTTCGTTCGCGGCAATGTGCAGTTGGGCACCAACGCCATGCGCCGGGTCACCGCGGACATCGATCAGCCGCTCACGGATGTAGCGGGCGGCGCTGCCTTCCGTGTCAACCTGGTCGGCGAAGAGACCAATGTCTCCGAGCGGGATATCACGCAAATCCGCCGTTTCGGCATAGCGCCGTCGCTGGCGTTCGGCCTCAGCACCAAGACGCGCTATTTCCTAAACTATCTCCACGAAGGTGAAAACGATACTCCGGACTATGGCCTGCCTTACTTCGGCGCTTCCGTAGCGCCGGTAGCGCGAACCACCTACTACGGTTTCGACGCAGACAACTTCCTGCGCACAAGCCCTGATGTTCTGACCGGCAAGGTTGAACATGACTTCGGTACGAGGTTGACGGTCCGCAACACGCTACGCTGGGCAAACTATCCGCGCGATGTGCGCATTACCGAGCCACAGGTCAATACCGCCGGCACCGCCATCTATACCAATAGCGGCGCCAATGCCGGCAAGACTGGCTATGTCGATGCAACGACGCAAGTCGGTGAGCAGTGTGCTATCGCGTCAACCGCGGCGGCTTCCTGCTATGCGACGAACACACCGCTCAGCCTGGTCACCGTCAAGAGGAATCAGCTCACTTCAAAATCCACGGAAGACACGTTGTGGGATCAGATGAGTGCGACAGGCCGCTTCAGCATCGGACACATCGAGAATGACGGCATCCTGATTCTGGAAGGCGGCCGCGAGCGTTCCCGTCCTACGCGTAACAGTTACACCGTGCCGTATGCGCCCCTGGTGAACCCAAACCCCTATGATCCATTCGCCCCTACGGTAACCGTTCCCGGTGTGCCGACGCACGTGGAATCGCAATCGTTCGGTATCGGGTTTCTCGACACGATCAAACTTGCGCAGTGGCTGCAGGCCTCGGGCGGCGTGCGCTTCGATTACTTCAATACCAATGCGCATTCGCCCGTGAACAATGCGGCTACGCCGGTGACGGCTGCAACGAACGCGAACCGGTTGGATAAGCAGCCCACCTATCGCGCCGCGCTCGTGGCGAAGCCGAGACCGCAGGGAAGCATTTACTTCGACTATGGCACCAGCTTCAATCCGGCAGCCGAATCGCTCTCACTCAGCGCGAACAATGCAACTTCAGCGCCTGAATACAACGAAACTTATGAACTCGGCGCGAAGTGGAGCTACCTCAAGGACCGGCTCAACCTGAATGGCAGCGTGTTCCGTACGGAAAAGTTGAACGCGCGTGAAACGGACCCCAACAACAGCAACAACACGATCAATGCCGGCAACCAGTTGGTACGTGGCGTGCAGTTGGGTGTCCTCGGCCACATGCCGCAGAGCTTCGACGTCATCCTTGGCTACGCGTACCTCGACGGCCGCGTGGAAAGCTCGGTAGTGAACGCCTCGCCGTTCGCCGCGGTGAATGTGGCGTTCTATAACGCCTGGCAGACCGCGTTGAAGACAAATCCGTCCGCGACACCCGACTCGCGTTACAACACCGCGCCCTACTTCATCAGTCCGGCTGGCTTTTCGTTGGCGAACGTGCCAAAGAACTCCGGGAATGTATGGGTCACCCATAAGGTGGGCTGGCGTTTCGTCGTCGGTTTCGGCGGAAACTATGTTGGCGCGCGGCGTGCGAGTTCCACTTCGCTCATCGCTGTGTATAACAGCGCGGCGGTCCTGGATCCGGCTTCCGTGCCGCTGGTAGCGAAGCAGATTCCCAGCTACACCGCGCTCAATCTCATGTTGAAGCGGCCCATCAGCGATCGTCTGGAACTGCAGGTAAACGTCAATAACCTGACGAACAAGTTCTTCATCGACCAACCGCATCCCAACCACCTGGTACCGGGTGAAGGCGTGAACGCGCAGTTCGGGCTCAACTACAAGTACTAACTGCAACAGGCGGCGGAGAGCATGAGCTTTCGGCCGCCTGGTTTTTGAAGGAAGTAAGACAATGCTGATTGCGATTCCGGAAGTTTTTCCGAGGCCCCAGGTGCGCGAACTGCGCGCCTTGCTGGACAGCGCCGATTGGGTGGATGGCAAAGTGACTGCCGGGCACCAGTCCGCGCAGAACAAGTTCAATTCGCAGATTCCTGAAGGACATCCTGTTGCGAAACAGGTGGGTGATCTGATTCTCGGCGCGTTGGGGAGTCATCCCCTGTTTCGTTCCGCGGCGCTGCCTTTGCGTGTGTTTCCGCCGCTGTTCAATCGCTACGCCGGAGGCCAGACCTTCGGCACCCATGTCGATAACGCAATTCGCACCCATTCGCTTACCGGCGGACGGATCCGCACCGACCTGAGCTGCACGTTGTTTTTCTCCGACCCAGACGAATACGACGGTGGGGAGCTTGTGGTGGAAGATACTTACGGATCGAAGAGTGTGAAGCTGCCGGCCGGCGACATGATCCTGTATCCCTCGACCAGTCTGCACCACGTCACGCCAGTGACCCGCGGCGCGCGTGTCTCAAGCTTCTTCTGGTTGCAGAGCATGATCCGTGACGACGCACAGCGCACACTGCTGTTCGATCTCGACACATCCATTCAGCGTCTCGCCGCCTCGGCGAATGCTGAAAGCGAAGCGATCAAGGCCCCCACGGTGCAGCTCACCGGGGTGTATCACAACCTGTTGCGCCAATGGGCCGAGATGTAGGGAGAGGTTTAGAGATCAGAGAACAGAGATGAGAGATCAGAAATAACACGGCGTTCGCCTGGCCACGCTGATCTCTGTTCTCTAATCCCTCGTCTCTCCGAAAAGCTTCGGTACGAGAACCGTACCGGAGAGTGCCCGCGCCACCCTCATGGCGCGGGCACACTTATTTTGACGGATCGTGCATGGCACACCTCAGGCATGGCGCTGGCATCAACGCGCACGGCCCTCCGAAGAGGGCCGTGCTTCGCGTGGGGAGGGAGCGTCAACTAGTTAGGCATCAGAACGCTGTCGATCACGTGGATCACGCCATTCGACTGGAAAACGTCCGCTGTGGTGATCCAGGCGGTTCCACCCTTTTCATCGGTGATTTTGATCTTGCCCATTTCTTCGGTGAAGGTCAGGGAGCCGCCCTCCACGGTCTTGGCCATGTAGCTTCCGTGACCCTTCTTGATCCACGCCTTCAGATCTTTCGAGCTGATGTTGCCGGAGACGACGTGGTAGGTCAGGATCTTTTTGAGCGTGTCGATGTTCTCCGGCTTGACCAGGTTGTCGACCGTGCCCGCAGGCAGCTTGTTGAAGGCGTCATCGGTCGGAGCGAAGACGGTGAAGGGGCCAGGGCTGTTGAGTGTGTCGACCAGACCCGCAGCCTTCACAGCGGCTACCAGTGTCTTGTGGACCGGCGAGTTGACCGCGTTGGCGACGATGGTTTTGTTGGGATACATGGGTGCGCCGCCAACAGTGGGGTCTTTCTTTTGTGCGGTGGCGGACATGGACGTGATCGCGAGCGCAGCTCCGGCGACCAGAGCGAATAGAGTCTTTTTCATGATGGTTCCTCTCAATGTGTGAGCCTGGCCGCGGCTCGTTATCAAAGCAAATTTCCTGATCCTGTGGATTCGATAGGCGATCGTGACGGCCGTTTTCTTCAGGGGAAAACGGCTTGGACTGTTTCGCCTTTCTATGCACCGTCAGGAAATTTGCTGTGGCGTCTCGCGAAGAACGCACACTCTCTCTACGAGGGCTCGCCGGGAGCGGATTGGACATCGGATGAAATTCTTTTTGGAGCTTGGCGAGATGATTCACGTTACAAGGACGTAAGTTTGTTCCGGCCGGGGTCACCGTCGGGATGCGGATGCGTTGACAAAGGACGTTCCAGCCCGTCAACTGATAACGGAAATGCAGAACGCGCTCGAGCTTCGCGAATCGGTGAAGGCAAAAAACACGTCAGTCATCGAGGCGACGCCCGCGTTGCATGCCAAGAGTGAACACCCTGAAGCAGCAAAGCCTGCGCATGCGAAGAGCGAGCGCGGTCTTCTCCTGGTAGGACTGTTCAAGCTGAGCAAGTCGCTGGGCTGCATCCTGTTCGGCGCGATGTGCCTGCACCTGATTCATCGCGATCTCGGTGATATGGCGATGAAGATCATCGACTGGTTGAACCTGGACCCTGCCGGTCACCTGGCGGGCATCCTGTTGGACAAAGCCGACTTGATCAACGGGCATCAATTGCGCATTACGGGCATGTTGAGTTTTGCCGGTGGCATCGTCTACGCAGTCGAAGGCACCGGCCTGATGTTGCGCAAAGTCTGGGCTGAGTACTTCACCGTGATCCTCACCACACTGGGACTGCCGTGGGAAATTTACGAGATGATGCACCACTTCACGCTATGGAAGTTTGGTCTCTTCGCGGTGAATGTCCTGGTGCTGGCGTACCTGGTCTGGCTGCTCCGCCGGAAGCGCAGGGAAAGGGCAGAAGCTCGCGAAAATTAACGGTTTCGCCTTTACTTCGCCTACCGCACTCGTCTCACGTTTTCAACAGCTAGTTTGGGGCGTCCCGGGTTCGTTAACACCTACATGTAGTGCATGGGAAGAGACGGCCACTACATCTTGAAGAGAACCCAGGGAAGCACTCCCCTTTTCCACACGGCTCACACAAAAAGGCCATAACACTGGGAATTTTTATCTTGCGCCCAGCCTCGATTCGCGAGATGTTTGTGGAGCGAAGTGGTCTAAAGTGGTTAAAAAGGATGAAAAGCAGACCAAATTCATCCTGAGTGTACCGGCAAAACCGGTACGCAACTTCGGGAAGGGTGTCGGCGCAGGTTCGGAATATGTTTCGCGGCAACCATCCAGCCCGAATTGACGAAAAAGGCCGCTTGAAGGTCCCGGCGGAATTTAAACGCTGGATTGATGAGAAGCATGGGTCCCAGTTTTTTATCACCAGCAAGAACGGTGAGCGAGCAGAAATTTACCCCATGAAGGAATGGGAGCGGATTGAAGAGGAACTGATTAACAGTCCCTCCGGCGATGAGAAGGACGCTCTTCTGAACTGGGTGAACTATTACGGCCAGGTTGTGGAGATGGATAACCAGGGCAGGTTATTGATTCCGCAACAGTTACGCGAGAAGGCCGACTTGAAGGGCGATGTCGCGGTCATGGGGCAGCAGACCAAACTGATCGTGATGAACGAGCAGCGCCTTCTGGACAAGATGGAATCCAGGCCGGTAACGGGCGCTGACCTGAACGCTCTCAATATCCGGTCTTTGTAAGGAAACGGCCCCCAGGGGCAGCACACGAGGCGGGGAAATGGAAAAGCCGCAACATGTGCCGGTTCTTTTAGACGAGAGTCTTGAGTTTTTGAATGTGCGGCAGGGTGCGACGGTATGTGACGCCACCCTGGGGCTCGGAGGCCACTCGGCAGCGATTGCCAGGCGGCTGGGAGGAGCAGGGATGTTGATCTGCTTCGACCGCGATCCGGAAGCGATGTCAGCTGCCCGGGAGAGATTGAACGCGCTGGGGCAGGAGCTGGGTTCGGAGATGCCAACCGTGCGGTATGTGCCGCGGGCTTTTTCGAGCATTGCGGAGGAGTTGGAGCCGGGCACGCTGGATGGTCTGCTGGCTGACTTTGGCGTCAGCAGTCTGCAGCTTGACGGAGCGCACAGAGGATTTAGTTTTCGGGCCGATGGGCCGCTCGACATGCGGATGGACACGCGGAGCGGTTTGACGGCCGAACAAGTGGTGAATCAGGCAGACGAAGAAGAGCTCGCCAATCTGATTTACGAAAACGGAGAGGAAAGGAGGTCGCGGAGAATCGCCAGAGCCATTGTGAGGGCCCGGCCAATACGGACAACGGCGGAATTAGCCAAAGTCGTATCGGCCGCGGCCCCAGCAATGAAAGGCGACAAGATTCATCCGGCGACCCGAACCTTTCAAGCTCTTCGAATTCGTGTGAACCAGGAACTTACGGAGATTCAATCGCTGCTCAAAAGCGCGGGATCTCTGTTGAAGCCGGGCGGGCGAGTGGTGCTGATCAGCTTTCACTCCCTGGAAGACCGGCTGGTGAAAGATGCGTTTCGCGATGCTGCGAAAGCAGGCGCCATGCAGATCCTGACCAAGAAGCCGGTCGTGGCGGAAGAGCAGGAATCGCTCAGAAACCCGCGGTCACGCAGCGCCAAGCTGCGAGCGGCGGAAAAAATTTAGCAGAAACAAGTTTTGGCCCCGGATGTTTAGGGCCACAGGAGGCGAGCGATGGCGACGATGGTACTGGCAGGACAACAGATGGAGCGGATGCACGCGCGCCACACGACGGGCCGCCGCACGGCCAGCGTTTCGGAGCGCAACAGCGAACTGTATGAGGCGCAGCGTCAGCGCCGCCGCGGTCCCACACCCGAAATGTTCTTCGCCAAGCAGATCGACAACAGCCGCATCGTCAAGGCGGACGACCCTGAGCGCCGCCGCGAAATGCGCACCTTCACCGCGACCATGTTTGTGTTGTTCGCGCTGACGATGGTGTATGTCTGGCAGCACTTTGCGGCCATTGAAGTCGGCTATCGGGTCGAGGCGCAGAAGCAGGTTGTGGAGCAGCTTCGCGAGCAGAATCGCCAGTACCGCCTCGAGCAGGCGCAGTTGAACGATCCCAGCCGCATTGAGCGTATTGCGAAGCAGCTTGGACTGGATGCTCCGATTCCCGGACAGGTCGTGCGCCAGGATGGCAGTGTCTCCGGCGAACCCGTACTCGCCCAGGCCCAGGTTCCTGCTCTGAACGTGAACTAGCACTTTGCAGCAAAGCCGCGTGGTCTCCCCGCCGCGCGGCTGCACTACCTCCCTTCCTCAGGAACACCGCCATGAAGTCCACCTCCGCCAGGCCACTCACCGCACCTATTCGCAGGGTGCGGTTCGTCTATGTCGCGCTGTTCTTTTGCGTGTGGACGGTGGCGATCGTGTTCAAGCTCGGCTGGCTGCAAATCGTGCGCCATAGCGAGTTCATGGTGCTGGCCATGAAGCAGCAACAGCATGGCTTTGAGGTGTCGCCACGGCGCGGCGTTCTGTACGATCGCAACCTTCATGAACTGGCGATGACGGTGCAGGTCGACAGCGTGTATGCCGTGCCCAGCGAAGTGGCCGAGAACAAGCCGGAAGATGCCGCCATGCTGGCGAAGATCGTACACACCGATCCGCTGGACCGGTACACGACCGAGCCGGCCATTCTAGCGAGACTGTCGAACCAGCCGCACTTTGCGTGGGTAGCCCGCAAGGTCGATAAGGAAACGGCTCTACGCGTCACGGAACTGAACCTCAAGGGCATTTACCTGACCAGTGAGCCCAAGCGCTTTTATCCGAACGCTGACCTGGCTGCGCATGTCCTGGGATATGTCGGTACGGATGACAACGGCCTTGGCGGGCTGGAGCAAGAGTTCGACCAGGAACTGCACGGCGTTCCCGGTCACCGGCAAACGGATGTCGATGCCAAACGTCATGTGATGGGCAGCGATGAACAGCAGCCGCAGCCGGGCGAGAACCTGGTGCTGACCATTGATACCAACATCCAGCACATCGCGGAAGATGCCTTGGACAAGCGCATGGCGGAGACCAAGGCCGCACACGGGACCATCGTGGTGCAGGATCCGCACACCGGACACATCCTCGCATTGGCGATTTCGCCACGCTTCAATCCCAATGACTCACGGCATCTCGACGCGGACTCACTGCAGGATCTGGCGGTCAGCAACATTTATGAGCCGGGTTCGACCTTCAAGCTGGTGACCTATTCCGCGGCGCTGGACGGAGCGGGCGTTTTGCCCACCGATATGGTCGACTGCCAGGGCGGCGCCTTGACCATGTACGGCCGCACGCTGCATGACGATAAGTCCGACCACTTCGGCCGGGTGACGGTGCAGTTTGCCCTTGAACATTCCAGCGACGTCGGAGCGGCCAAGATGGCCTTGAAGCTTGGGCCGGACAAGTTCTATCAGTACATGCGCAGCTTTGGCTTCGGAGACCGCAGTGGGATCGAGCTTCCCAGCGAAACCCGCGGCCTGCTGCGTCCGCCCCGGAAGTGGGGTTCCACCAGCATTCTGTCCCTGGCCATCGGCCAGGAAATCGGTGTGACGCCGGTGCAGCTTGTGACGATGGTGTCGTCGATTGCCAACGGCGGTACCTACATCCCTCCGCATATTCTGCTGCAGTCCACGGATGAGCAGCGGGGCGATCCGCGCCTGAAACCGCAGCCTTTCCACCCTGTGTTTCAGTTGCCGGCGACGTTACCCGATGGTTCGCACCGTGTAATCAAGGAACTGACTGCCGCGAAGATGCGCGCGATGATGCAGGGCATCGTGGTCGAAGGCACCGGTAAGCTTGCGGCGTTGAATGGGTACAGTTCTGCGGGCAAGACAGGTACTGCGGAGAAGATCGACCCCGCAACCCACACCTATTCGCACACCAAGCTGGTGGCAAGCTTTGCGGGATTCGCTCCGGTAAGTTCGCCGGCGATTTCGGTGGCGGTGGTGATCGATACACCCACGGTCGGCACCGGATACGGTGGCACGGTTTCGGCCCCGGTCTTCGCGGATGTCGCGCAGCAGGTGCTGGAGTATCTGGGAGTCCCGCACGATCAGCCACTGAAGACGCCCAAGCAGATGGAAGAGGCACGCAAGGATCCCGGTGCCGACGACTCGCTGGATGGAAACGGCGCCGACCTGAGCGCAATGTTTGAGCAGATCAACAGCCTGCCTTCGGACGATCCGCTGCGTCAGCCGGCAACGGCCGCCGCCCTCGCGCAGAATCACGCAGCCGATGCGGCGGCAGAGCAATGGCGCGCCACGCATCGCAGTAAGGCGGATACATTCGCGGATGCGCTGCCGAAGAAGATTCTCGCCGCGTTCCACGCCAAGGGCGGCACGTCCTCCGTGATGCCGGATAGCAGCAGCAAGAACCCACAGCCATTGAGCGCGCCGAGGATTCAGCCGGCAGTACAGACGAAAGAAAATGGCGCAGTCGTAATCGATGGCGGCAAGCGAGTGGAAGTGCCTGCGTTCAATGGCGTCACTCTGCGCGCGGCGGTTGAAAGTGCCGGACAACACGGTTTGCGGATTCAGCCGCTGGGTAGCGGCCTGGCGCGGGAGCAGGTACCAACCGCGGGGACGATGGTTCCGGTGGGGACCGAAGTGATTGTGCGTTTCACGCGCTGACGAAATCTTCCAGGGTGCACGAGCCTGGACATTGGTTTCCTCAACGAGGATGCGGCATTCTTCCTTCAATTTGCACATCGTTGGCTCCGATAGAGTGAAGCCTGGTATCTGACCTATGCGCTGGAGCGACGTTGCCGCCAACATGACGAGCCTGGAAGTCTCCGGCCCGGAAACCCTCGACATCCGTGGCGTGCACTATGATTCCCGCCGTATCGCGGCAGGCGATGTGTTCGTTGCCATGCGGGGAGGCACAACCGACGGCAACCGTTTTGTCGAGGCGGCGCTGCGGAACGGCGCCGCAGCCGTCGTGACAGATTCCGCGGCGATCTTTGACGAGCTGAAAGCGAAGTACCCGGATCGCGCCCTGGCCCTGGTGGAACACGGGCGGCGAGCCCTGGCCGAGGTGAGTTCGACCGTATTCGGAAAGCCCCAGGAAAAGTTGAAGCTGACAGCGGTCACGGGGACGAACGGCAAGACGACGACCGCGTTTCTGGTGGAGCAGATGCTTCGTTGGGCGGGCCGGAGGAGCGTCCTGCTGGGCACCATCGAGACCCATGTCGGTGATCTTGTCCGGGAGAGCGAACACACCACGCCGGAAAGCCGCGACATTCTTGCGCTGTTTGCGGAAGGTGTGCAGGCGGGGTGCACCGAAGCTGTGATGGAGATGAGTTCGCACGCACTCCATCAGGAGCGTGTGTGGGGGCTGCCGGTGGATGTAGCGATCTTTACCAATCTGACTCAGGATCATCTGGACTATCACGGCACGATGGATGCGTACGCACGCGCCAAAGCGCGTCTTTTCGCGGGCGTGGGTGCGCCTCCTCCACGCGTGGCGGTTGTGAATCTCGACAGTGAATACGGCGCCGCGATGGGTGAAGAGGCAAGCCTTCACGGGGCGGTGTTGATGACCTACGCCATTGGCGGGGTAAGCGCAGGCGCTTCAGGGGCGGCCTATCGCGCGGAGAACGTCAGCCTCGGGCTGGGAGATACCCGGTTCCGCTTCGTGACGCCACAAGGCAGTGTGGATGTCCATTCGCCATTGAGCGGACGCGTGAATGTCGAAAACCTGCTGGCTGCGATGTGCGCGGCGCTGGCTCGCGGGCTCACGTTGGAGCAGGTAGTGTCGTCTACCGAACAGCTTCGACAGGTGCCGGGAAGATTTCAGATCGTCTCCGGCTCGCGCGAAGCTGGGGTGACCGTCGTCGTCGATTACGCGCATACCGATGACGCGCTGCGCAATCTGATCGCATTGGCGCGCGAGCAAGCGGATACTCATGGCGGCCGGGTGATTACGATGTTTGGCTGCGGCGGGGACCGCGACCGTACCAAGCGGCCGAAAATGGGTCGTGCTGCGGGGGAAGGAAGCGACCTGGTCGTCGTTACCAGCGACAATCCCCGCAGCGAAGATCCGATGGCGATTATCGAAGCTTCATTGGTTGGTGTTCGAAGCGCCGGTAAACCATATATTGTTGAAACAGATCGCCATAAAGCTATTGCAAGGGCTGTTTATGAAGCCACCCGGGGGGACATTGTCCTTCTGGCTGGGAAGGGTCATGAAAAGACTCAGGTTTTTGCCGATGGTGCAGTACCATTCGACGATGTTGCGGAAGCAGAACAGGTACTGCGTGAGATGAAGGTGGGTTAGCGTGAAGCTGACGTTGGGACAAATCGCAGACTGGGTTCATGCTGAAGGTGACTTTCACACGGATGTGGAGGCCGTCGGGTATTCCATCGACTCCCGCACCGTTGGCGCCGGCGAGTTGTTTTTTGCTGTCAAAGGCGAGCGGCTGGATGGACATGATTTCGTCGAGGCTGCCCTGGCCAATGGCGCGGTTGCGGCCGTGGTCAGCATGCGCTGGCTGGCGCCGCCGACCATGGATGCCTCGCGCCTGCTGCGTGTTCCGGAGGAAGAGACGGATTGTGTGCTGGCCTCCATGCAAAAGCTGGCGCGGGAAGTGCGCCGCCGTTGGGGCAAGCGCGTTGTGGGTGTGACGGGCTCAGCCGGAAAAACAACCACCAAGGAATGCGTAGCGCAGGTGCTGAGCGTGAAGTACCGCGTGTTGAAAAGCGAAGGCAACCTGAATAATGGTTTTGGCTTGCCGTTGCAGCTTCTCAGGTTGGAACCTGAGCACGACGTGGCCGTGTTGGAAATGGGCATGAACCATGCCGGCGAGATTAAGGCCCTGGCGGAGATCGCGGAACCGAACTGGGCCGTAGTGTCGAACGTGGCGCCTGTCCACCTGGAGCATTTTGCTGACGGCATTGAAGGCATTGCACGTGCCAAGCAGGAGCTTGTGGATGCCCTGCCGCCCGATGGTATCGCCATTTTGAACGCGGACGATGACCGAGTCGCTTCCTTTGCCCGTGGACTGGGAGAACGCGCGGTGTTTTACGGCACCGTTCCTCAATCGGGCGTTCGTGGAGTGGATATTGCCGATGCCGGGCTGGACGGTACTCGGTTCCTGCTGGAAGCCCGCGGCGAGCGGAAGCTGGTCAAGCTCCATCTCATGGGCCGGCATAACGTATTGAATGCGCTGGCGGCTGTGGCAGCCGGCCTGCTTAGCGGGATTTCCCTGCGTGAATGCAGTACGGCGCTCGAAAAACTGCAGCCTTCCGAGAAACGCGGGCAAGTTGTGAACTGGCGTGGAGCGCGCATCATCAACGATAGCTACAACTCCAACCCCCAGGCCTTGAAGGCCATGGTGCAGTCCCTGCGCAATACGGCGACAACACGGCGCATCGTGGTGGCGGGCGAGATGCTGGAACTCGGTTCCGAGGGCCCTGTGCTGCACCGGCAAACCGGCGGAGCCATGTCAGGCATTGACCTGGTACTGGGTGTGCGCGGTCTGGCTTCCGAACTCGTGGCAGGCGCCAGGCAGGTAGGTGTGTCCGCGGAATTTGTCGAGACTCCGGAAGAAGCGGCGGAATGGCTGCGCAGGCATTTGCGCGAGGGCGATGTGGTTCTCTTGAAAGGATCGCGTGGGGTGCGGTTGGAGCGTGCGCTGGATGCGTTAGCAAGCGACGGCGGCCGCGAACTCGCAGGACAAAGCCTGTCGGCTGCTAAGGGTTAGCCACGGCTTAAACGGCTCGCACATGATAGACCTGCCTTGACAGGCAGGGACAGAACTAGATACGTGTGCAGGCGGCCACCTCCCTGCGAAAAAACCACCCCGAAAGGTAAGATGATTGAGGGCCTCTGAAGCCCATTCACGAACCTGCACGAGGCTTTTCCGTTGCTTTTTTGGCTGCTGTACCAGAAGCTTTTCCCATACTTCCCGTTCTTTCGCATTTTTCGCTACGTCACGTTTCGTTGCGTATTCGCGAGCCTGACAGCGCTCGCCATCGGCCTGCTCATCGGGCCGTTTGTGATCGAACGGCTGCGCCAGTTTCAGATCGGCCAGTACATCCGTGAAGAAGGTCCGCAGAGCCATCAGAAGAAGGGCGGCACGCCGACCATGGGCGGCGTCCTTATCTGCATTTCGATCCTCGTGCCCACCCTGCTGTGGAGCAACCTCACCAATCCTTATGTGTGGCTAGTGATGTTTGCCACCGTTGCGTTCGGGGCCATCGGCTTTGCGGACGATTACATCAAGGTGGTGCACAAGCGAAACCTTGGGCTGACCTCCAAACAGAAGCTGGTCCTGCAATTTATTGCCAGCTTCGCGATTGCGGCAACGCTCATCCTGCTGCGTTATGAAGGCGCCTACAGCACGCGCCTGGTGGTGCCGTTCCTCAAGCACCTCCGGCCCAACCTGATCATCGACAGCTTGCTGGCGACGCATTTCTGGCCGCTCGCATTCCTTCCCTTCGTGATCTTCGTGATGCTGGTGATCGCTGGATCGAGCAACGCGGTCAACCTGACTGACGGCCTCGATGGGCTGGCGATCGGCTGCACCATCATCGCGGCGGGCGCGCTGGCGGTGTTGACCTACGTCAGCGGACACGCCGTATTCAGCGATTACCTGGAACTGCAGCGCATGCCCGCGGTCAGTGAATTGACCATCTTTTGCGGGGCGATGGTGGGCGCAAGTATCGGCTTCCTTTGGTACAACGCGCATCCGGCGGAAATCTTTATGGGCGACGTGGGTTCACTCGCTCTGGGCGGGGCGATTGCCACGGTTGCCGTCATTATCAAGCAGGAGCTGCTGCTGCCGTTTATCGGCGGGGTATTCATCCTGGAAGCGTTGAGCGTGATCCTCCAGGTGGGTAGTTACAAGCTGCGCGGGGGCAAGCGTATTTTTCGCATGGCCCCATTGCACCATCACTTCGAATTGGGTGGATGGTCGGAGTCCAAGGTCATTACGCGGTTCTGGATCCTGGCTCTGGTGTTTGCGCTGTTTGCACTGACGACACTGAAGCTGCGGTAAGGTGACAACAGACACCATGTTGGAACTCACAAACAAACGCGTACTCGTCGTCGGTCTCGGTAAGAGCGGCCTGGCCGCCGCCCGCTTTCTGAAAGCCCGCGGAGCCCGTGTGACGGTGAGCGATTCGCGCCCGGCAACTGTCATCCCCGACCTTCCTTCGCTGCTCGATCAGGGGATCATGGTCGAAACCGGCAGTCACGGCCTGCTGACTTTCCGGCGCCAGGATTTGATCGTGGTTTCGCCCGGCGTGCCGTCCAGCATTCCGGAGCTGCAGCAGGTTCGACTGCTGGGCATGCGCGTTATCGGCGAGTTGGAGTTGGGCGCGCAATTCCTCCAGGGCGAGGTTGTCGCGATTACAGGGTCGAACGGCAAGACGACCACCACCACGCTGATGGGTGACATTTTGAAGGCCGGCGGGAAGCCGACGCTGGTCGGCGGCAATATCGGTCTGCCTGTCACCGACATGGTTGCGGACAGCACGCCGGAAAGCTGGAGCGCGCTGGAGGTCTCGAGCTTCCAGTTGGAAACCATCGAAACCTTCCATCCGAAGATTGCGGTGGTACTGAACATCACGCCCGATCACCTGGACCGGCACGGAAGCTTTGCCGCGTATGCAGCGGCGAAGGCACGCATCACGGAGAACCAGACCCCGGATGATTTTCTGGTGCTGAACGCGGAGGATGCAGCGGCACAGGGCGTGGCAGCGAAGACCAGGGCGCAGGTGTTCTGGTTCAGTTCGCGGCGCCAGGTCAAGCAGGGTGCGTTTGTCCACGGGGAGACGATTTTCTTTCGACCGGAAGAAGGCGCCCAGCCTGAGCCCGTTATGCCTGTAGCGGAAATCCCTCTGGCCGGTGCACACAATGTGGAAAATGTGCTGGCGGCCATTTGTGCGGCGAAGCTGGCGGGCGTGTCGAGCGATGCGATCCGGTCCGCCGTTGCAGGCTTTCACGCGGTGGAGCATCGCCTGGAGTTCGTGCGCGAACTGGATGGAGTCCGCTACTTCAACGACTCCAAGGCCACCAACGTGGATGCGACGGCCAAGGCCGTGGAAGCTTTTCCGGGCGGTGTTTTTCTGATCCTGGGCGGCAAGGACAAGGATTCGGATTATGCGGTGCTCGGTCCTCTGCTTCGTGCGCGTGTCAAGACGGTTATCACCATTGGTTCAGCCGCGGAAAAGATTGAGCAGCAACTGGCCGGTGTCGTGAAGATAGAACGAGCGGAGACGCTGGAGCGCGCGGTCGAAACAGCGCGCCGTGAAGCTGGAGCAGGCGACACGGTGCTGCTTGCGCCGGCATGCTCAAGCTTCGACCAGTTTGAAAACTACGAACATCGCGGGCGTGTGTTCAAGCAGTTGGTTACGGCGATGACGTAGGTCTCGACAGCAGATGCAGATCTCTTCACTGCGCTCTGGTCGAGACGACAGATGGGCGGTTGAGAAGACGAGATGGCAAAGCGGGTCGGGGTTGATAAGTGGTTGTTCGGGACGGTGCTGTTGCTGGTCCTGTTTGGGCTGGTGATGGTGTTCTCCGCTTCGGCCGTCATAGCCAAGGCGACGATGGGTTCCCCCTATGCATTCGTAACGAAGCAGGCAGTTTTCGCGCTGTTTGGCCTGGTTGCGTTGTTTGTACTGATGCGTGTGGATTACCGCAAATACAACAATCCCAAATTGATCTTCCCGGTCATGGGAATCACTGCGATTCTCCTGATTGTGGTGTTTCTCACCGGCGGTAAGACCAACGGCGCTCACCGCTGGATCCATATTGGAGGGACGGGGCTTCAACCTTCCGAGCTTGCGAAACCCGTGGTCGTGTTGTTCCTGGCCTGGTTTCTGCAGACGCGTATCCACCTGATCGACAACGTCAAGGAAACCATTCTGCCCGCCGTGTTGCCGCCGCTGGTGTACATCCTGCTGATCCTCAAGGAACCCGATCTCGGTACCGCCATGGTTTGTGGAGCGGTGTTGATTATGATGCTGTATCTCGCGGGCCTGCAGGTGAAGTGGATAGCGCTGGCGTTTCTGGCAGCCTCACCGGTCATGTACTACCTGCTGTTTCACGTGGGATTCCGGGCAGCGCGCATGCGGGCGTTCATGGATCCGGAAGCCGATCCCAGGGGCGCCGGTTTCCACATCATGCAGTCGTTGATCGCGGTGAGTACAGGCGGCATTCAAGGGCGCGGGTTGATGGAAGGCGTGCAGAAACTCTTCTTCCTGCCCGAACCGCATACCGACTTTATCTTTGCCAACATCTGCGAAGAGTTGGGCCTGATCGGCGCTCTGTGCGTGGTTGCGGCGTTCTGCATCCTTGGCTATCGCGGACTGCGAGCGGCATTTCTTTCAACCGATCCGTTCGCGCGATTCCTGGCCTTTGGCCTGACCACTGCGTTGCTGGTGCAGGCGTTCTTCAATATGAGTGTCGTGCTGGCGCTTGTCCCGACCAAAGGTATCCCGCTACCGTTCATCTCGTCCGGCGGGACAAGCGTGTTCATTACGCTGGCCTCCATGGGCGTACTGTTGAATGTCACTCGCGAGATTGATTAAGCATTTCTCCTGAAGGTGTGCGGAAGGCGGAGATGCTGACGCCGTTTTCTCCCAAGGAAAACGGCCTTCACGATCGTCTATCGAAGGCGTGGTATCAGGAGAAATGCTCTAAGTGCAGGGAACAGTTAACAGCGAACAGTTAACAGGAAGGGCAAAAAACCTGTTAAGGGTAATGATTGCTGGTGGCGGGACTGGTGGACATGTTGTTCCGGCGCTTGCGATTGGCCGTGAGCTTCGTGACAAGCATGATGCGGATGTGCGGTTTATCGGCACGGCGCGTGGTTTGGAAACCAGGATGGTTCCGGAGGCTGGTTTCCCGCTGGAG
The DNA here is from genome assembly GCA_036498835.1 of Acidobacteriaceae bacterium. GTDB lineage: Bacteria > Acidobacteriota > Terriglobia > Terriglobales > Acidobacteriaceae > Granulicella. Next base: position 34,896 of record DASYEV010000064.1, read on the forward strand.
CTGGTGCGCTCCGGGCAATTGAAGAATGTGAGCCTGCTCACCAAGCTGCGGACGATGCTGGATCTGCCGTTGGGCATTCAGCATTGCGTGGGCCTGATGCGTGCGTTCCGGCCGCAGGTTGTGGTGGGCGTCGGCGGCTATGCCAGCGGTCCCGCGATGATTGCGGCGATTCTTTTACGCATCCCCACGCTGGCGTATGAGCCGAATGCCGTTCCGGGCATGACGAATCGCTGGGTGGGCAAGCGTGTGAGTGCGGCGGCGGTGAACTTTGCGCAGACCACGCGCTATTTCCGCAATGCGGAAGTGACGGGCGTACCGGTGCGTCCGGAGATTTTCAATTTGCCTCCTCGTCAAGAAGGCGCTCCTCTAAGACTTCTGGTGACTGCGGGCAGCAATGGGGCACTGGTCTTCAACGAGACGATGCCGAAGATCGTGATGAGGCTGCTGGACGCGGTGCCGGACCTGACAATCGTTCATCAGTCCGGGCCGAGGGCGTTGGACACAGCGCGCGATGCCTATGCGGCGAGCGGTGCGGATCCTTCCCGGTGGTCGGTGGCCGCATTTCTAAACGATATGCCGGCCCAATATGCAGCGGCCGATCTGGTGCTGGCCCGCTCGGGGAGCACGGTGGCTGAATTGTGTGCAGCGGGCAAACCTTCGCTGCTGGTTCCTTTTGCGGCTGCGGCAGACGATCATCAGCGCAAGAATGCGGAAGTCCTGGTCAAGGCGGGTGCCGCGCAGATGTTGCTGCAACGTGATGTGACGCCTGATTCTCTGTTCGAAGCTTTGCGTGGTTTGTTGCTCGATCCACAGCGCCGAGCATCGATGGCCGTCCAGGCTCTCACCTTGGCCAAGCCAGGGGCTTTGCAGAGGATTGCCACGCTGGTGCGGTTACTTGCAGATAAGCGAGGCTAGAGCAGTTCCGGTAATGGTGTAGACCGAAGAGCCGGGGTCCCCAGCGAGCGCTGTTTGCTCGACTGGGGTGGAGAGCCGGGGTCCCCAGCGAGCGCTGTTTGCTCGACTGGGGTGGAGAGAGGGTGCTGAAGCCGTTTTCTCCCAATGAAAACGGTATTCTCCACTGTTTGGGAGACCACAGTATTACCGGAACTGCTCCAGGAATGCAGGGTTGGGAGTTGGTTGTGTTCCGCCTTGCGCATAGCCGGAAGCGGTCGCGCTCCCGCGCGATACCCACCCTTTTCACGATTAAACTGTGAAAAAGGATGGGCCACCCGGCTTGTGGGTGAGGAAGAGCGCGCGAGCAACAGACCGGGCCGCACAAACACGAAGAGCCGGGGTTTGATCCCCGGCCCTTGAATGTGATGCCCGTGTTCTAGAACTGGTACCTGGAACCTCGGTCTTAGCGATGTCCGCCGCCACCGTGTCCGCCACCACCATGGGCGCCGCCACCGCCACCACCACCGTGGAAGCCGCCGCCGCCACCACCGCCGTGGAAGCCACCACCGCCGCCGCCGCCATGGAATCCGCCGCCGGCATTGCCCCCACCGCCAAAGCCACCGCGAGACGCGCCACCGAAGTTGCCACGAGGTGCCGAGGCGCCGGGGTTGCCGCCGAAGTTACGGCCTGCGGGGGCCTGGTTGAAGCCGCCACGGTTTCCACCGTTGTTGAAGCTGCCGCGGTTTTCAAAGCCACCACGGTTCACGGCGCCATTGTTGAAGCCACCGCGATTGACGCCGTTGTTGAAGTTGCCATGGTTCGGCGTGCCATTGAAGCCGCGCTGTCCGCCGTTGTAGCCATTTCCGCGGAAGCCTTCACGGCCCCGGGCCGTGAATTGCGACGGCGGATGAGCGTTGAATGCCGCGCCGCCAGGACGGCCATTGAAGCCGGACACCGGACGGTTGTAAAACGATCCGCGGAAGCCGCGGCCAAAGTGGCCGTAGGCGCGGTTGTACCAGAAGTGCCCACCGTTCCAGTAGCCGCCGTAAAAGCCGGTGCCGAAGTAGCCGAAGCCATAGTTGATGCCACCGTAGTAGCCGATGTTGCGGCCCCAGTAACCGGCGTGCCAGAAGTAGTCACCGCCGTACCCGCCCCACCAGCCAGGTGTCCACAGTGCGCCTACATAAGGCGGGTACACCCAGGCACCATCGACCCAGTAGTAGCCGCCGGGACCCCAGGCCCAGTAGCCGGGCGTCCAGATGTAGCCGTCGCCGGGGATTTCCGGCTGATCATATTCAGGGATGGCGGGAGGCGCATAACCCACCGAAACGCCGACTCCCACCTGCGCCTGGGTCGCGGGAGCCGCGATCATCAATGCGCCAGCCAGCGTCGCTCCTGCCAAAATGTTGCGAATGCCCCGTGTGAATTTCATTGAAGTACCCCTTCCCCGCCGGCTGTGTTGATTTAGCTCCGGCGGTGAGTGTGCCCGAACTGGCGCATCGTGCGTCCTGGTTCGGCTCTCGGTTTGTTTAGACACACAAAAGGGGCAAGATGTTGCGGTATCTTTAGGGGGCTTTGGGAACAGGCGCCGAGCGTGGGCCGGTGAACAGGGCCTTGGGACACATGACGTGCACACCTGACTTCGTATCAACGAGTTGCGTGATATTCACGTCGCACGCGGTGGAAATAAGCGCATACGCATCGTCCCGCGAAAGATGAGGGTAATCGGGGTTTTGTTCCGAAAGGAACGTAATCATGTTCCGAACGGCCATTTCGGTTGCCTTGGTCAGGTCTTCATGAAATCCCATGGCGATGTAGGCGGTCGGCGTTTCCGCACGCGGCCAGAGCAGGTGTTCACGTGACGCTTCGCCCTTGTGGACGATGAACTGGAATGTGCCGGTAAGAAAGGTTTCGAGCGCGGTGATGTCGACCTCGCCGTTGCCTTGGCCTGCATGTCCGTCGCCGGCTTCAAACAACCCCCCGGCTGCGTGGACGGGATAAAAGACTACCGATCCCGCGGTCAGCTCCTTGTTGTCCATATTGCCGCCATGCATCCACGGTGGGGCCGAGTTCCACTTACCCGCGGACTCCGGCGGCGCAACGCCCATGGATCCAAAGAACGGATGGAGAGGAATGGTGATGCCGGGCGCGAAGTTCGCCACCATCTTCGTGCGGTCGAGCGGAATGATCTTGGAGCGGCCATACGGGAAGTCGTCGGGAAGAAAGCCGCGACCCGCGCCAAAGCCGTTGCAGGCCCAGTCGGTATCGAGCTGAATTTTGAGCACACGCACTTCGAGCACGTCGCCGGGCTGGGCTTCGGCTACGGCAACCGGGCCGGTAAGGATGTGACCGCCCGGCCCGCGCTCATTCTGCGGAACCTTGGTGTACACATCGTCCAGCCACGCAGGGATGGAGGCTTCCGCCACTCCCTGGGCCTTCAGCCGGCCTGGTGCGCCGCATGTCGAGGCGGTCTGCATGATGACGGTGTCGCCGGAATGGACGGTAAGCACGGGCTTGGCATGCGCGGAGTAGTATCCCCATGCCACGGTGCTGGGTGTCGCAAGCAGCGTTTGCGTGGTTTGTGCGGCGACGGGACACGAACTGCACAACGCTGCGGCAAGCAGGGCGAGGAGGGAAGCATTGGGGCGCATGAGGAGAGGTATAGCACGGTCCGGGCGCGAAGTACGACCCCATCGCCGTAACCACCAAAGGTGTTGGCGATGAGAAAGTCCAGTTTTTGCTTTGGCCTGCCACCGTGCGGATGCCCTTGTGGGTGAAACGCCGATCCGTTTTGCTTAAGGGCACGGGTTCACCCGTGCCGAAAGAGATCGGGAGTTAAGAGTGCTTTAGCACCTGAGGTCACCGTTTGATTGTCCCGCACGAAAGCTAGGGAGGCTTTGAACACGGATACCTCAGCGGCTGAAGCCGCGAGCCAAATGCGACATTTTCGGCACGGGTGAACCCGTGCCCTTAAGCAAAACAGTCCGTACAGATTTGGGCATCTGAAGCTACGAGTAACAGTTCATCGGAAATCCGTCCTGCGTAATCATGCAAGAGCCAACCCTTCACGCCGTGATGCGCTCCGATGCAGCATCGGTGACAATGGCTAGGGAATGAACAGCTCAGAACACACCATGTTTGCGCCTTCCCAGCGGGTGCACTTTATCGGTATCGGCGGCATTGGGATGAGCGGGATCGCCGAGATCCTGTTGACCATGGGGTATCCCGTGTCGGGCTCGGACCTGCGTGCTTCGGCGGTGACCGAGCGTCTGCAGGGCCTGGGCGCGAGGATCTATGTAGGGCACGCGGCGGCGAATGCCGCAGCCAGCGACGTGGTCGTGACGAGTTCGGCGGTCGCTAGCGACAACCCTGAGGTGCTGGAAGCACGTACACGCAAGATTCCCGTGATCCAGCGTGCGGAGATGCTGGCCGAACTCATGCGGCTGAAGTTCGGCATCGCCATTGCGGGCATGCACGGCAAAACGACGACCACCAGCATGGTGGCGGCGGTGCTGGCCGGCGGTCAACTCGACCCGACGATTGTGGTGGGCGGCCGAGTGGATGCGCTCGGCTCCAATGCGCGGCTGGGGCGTTCCCAATACCTGGTGGCCGAAGCCGATGAGAGCGACCGGTCGTTCCTGAAGTTGTCGCCGATCCTGGCGGTGGTCACCAACCTCGACCGCGAGCACATGGACACCTACACGGACATGGCGGATGTCGAAGGCGCGTTCCTGGAATTCATGGACAGCGTGCCGTTCTATGGCGCGGTCACGGCCTGCATCGACAATGCTCTGCTGCGGGCGGTGCTGCCGCGCGTGACCCGCCGCGTCTACACCTACGGAGAAGCGCCGGAAGCTGACTTCCGCCTGCGCATTCTCCCTGCCGCTTCCGGAAGCCATGCAAGCTTTGAGGTGAACACGCGCGGTCTTGTGCTTGGCCCGTTTCATCTGCACGTGCCCGGCCGCCACAATGTCCTGAATGCGACGGCAGCGGTTGCCATTGGCGTGCAGGTGGGCATCGCTCCGGACGCCATCGCGGCAGGATTGAATAGCTTTCGCGGGGTCGATCGCAGGTTCCAGATCAGAGGTGTGCAGAACGGCGTCACGGTTGTCGACGACTACGGGCATCACCCAACCGAGATTCGCGCCACACTGCAGGCTGCACGCGAAGGCGGCTATGGCCGGGTCCTGGTGCTGTTTCAGCCCCACCGCTACACCCGCACGCGCGATCTGCAGGAGGACTTTGCCATCGCGTTTGGGGATGCCGACTCGCTGCTGGTGCTGGACATTTATGCGGCCAGCGAAAAGCCGATTGAAGGCGTGAGTGGAGAGCGACTGGCGGAGCGGATTCGAGAGGCTTCGGGGAAGTTAGTGAACTATGCCGCCTCCATGGAAGAGGCCGTTGAGCGGCTGGCAAAGGATGCTCGGCCGGGCGACTTGGTGCTCACCTTAGGAGCCGGAAACGTGTCGCAGGCGGGTCCGATGCTGCTGGAGCGGATGCGCGCAAACGTATAAACATCGCAATGGCTAGCCACAGATCTAAGCGCCAAAGGCGCGCCCTATACCAGCCTGGGGCGAAGCCCCAGGTATCCGTCCAGCCAATGTGTCGAGGGCTGAAAGCCCGACCTATAGGTGGCGGGAATAGGTCGGGCCTTCAGCCCTCGAATTCTGGGTCTCCGTACCTGGGGCTTCGCCCCAGGCTGGTATAGAACGCGCCTTCAGCGCTTTCTGCTCCCGAGCTGGGCGGTGATTTAGAACGGAGTTGCTCTCGCCCAGGAACGCCGAGACAGGTATTGAATACCCGTCAGAGCCGACCCAAGTTCCTCATCCGATACCCCTTCATACCGGGGACAATCCTCAGGGTTTAGGCCGGTATAGTTGTTGGCAGGCGATTTTTCCGCGGCCTTGCTCAGGCTGGCGGCAATGACGATGTTGGGGAAACGCGGCTCTGCGGTGCTCGAAGCACCCACGGCGGGGTACGGCCCGGAAATGGACTGGGCCCTCCCGGAGCCTGCGCCGCCCGGAACGCTGCATTTTGGCGGTATTGAACCTCCCGGTGGCGAGCGCCTGGATGAATCGGAGTCCCGGCCCGTGCGCAACAATGCCAATCGTTACCGTCTCCGGGTGGGTGTTCCCGGGACTACGGCGGGCCGCGTGGCGTTGGCGGCAGGCGCCGTCTTCGCACTGGGTGTGGTGGGTGCGGCGCTGCTTGCCGTTCGCTACAGCATGCTGCACGACGACCGCTTTCTGCTTACCGCAACTTCGCATATCGAGATTGAGGGCAACCGGCATCTGACCCGCTCGCAGATCGCGGGAGTGTTCGCACCCGATCTCCAGCACAACATCTTCCACTCACCATTGGCCGAACGCCAGGCAGACCTGCAGCGGCTTCCCTGGGTGGAACAAGCTTCCGTGATCCGCCTGCTTCCGGATCACCTTCGTGTACGGATTGTGGAGCGAACCCCGGTTGCGTTTGTCAGGCAGGGAACGCAGATCGGTCTGGTAGATGGCAACGGTGTTCTGCTCGATATGCCCCAGGACGATGCGGGCGACCCCAATTATTCGTTCCCTGTACTGACCGGGATCTCGGCGAGCGATCCTTTGTCGGTGCGCGCGGCGAGAATGGATATCTATCGCCGTTTCATGAGCGAACTGGACAGCGGCGGCGAGAAGAACTCGCAGACCATGAGCGAAGTGGACGTTTCGAACCCTGAGGATGTGAAGGCGTTGATCGGCAGCCCCGACATCCTGGTCCATTTCGGCGATGAGAATTTTCTGCAGCGCTTTAAGCTCTTCGAACAGAATCTGCCGCAGTGGAAGACGCAGTATCCCAAGCTGGCGGCCGTCGATGCCCGCTACGAGCACCAGCTCGTTCTGGAGATGGCACACGATGGACCCGCTGCGCCGGCGCAGGCAAGTGAGCTCTCAGGCGCCGCCCAGACTGCGAAGGCAACGCTGGTGAAGCCCGCGGCCAAAGCAGTGGCTTCCAGGCCGGCTGTAAAGCATTTGAAAGACAAGGCTGCCCCGGCAGTTCACCGCGCAGCAGCGCATGGGACGGTGAAACGATGAATCCCAAAGGGAAGCGATGAACCCCAAAGGCGAAAACCTCATTACCGTGCTGGATGCCGGCAACTCCAAGAGCTGTGTGCTGGTGGCCGAGCTCAATGACGGCGTGCTGCGCTATCGCGGACATGGCATTGAGCCTTCGCGCGGCATGCGGCGCGGCGTGGTGTCCGATCTCGGGCCGGCGGCGGCGGCCATCAACGACGCTGCCTTGACCGCCGAGCGTATGACCAAGGCTCCGATTGAAACTGCAGTGGTTGGCATAGGCGGCCCGCATATACGAGGCATGAACTCGCAGGGCGGCATCAGCATGGGCAGCCGCATGAAAGAGATCACGCGCGAAGATGTGCGTTCGGCAATCGACCGCGCACGCTCCATTGGGCTCGCCCCGGACCGCGAAGTGCTTCATTTGCTGCCGCAGGAGTTCATTCTCGATGACCAGGGATCGATCCACGATCCGGTGGGCATGGTCGGCAACCGGCTGGAAGTAAGGCTGCACCTCTCCACCTGTTCTGGAAGCGCGACCCAAAGCATTGTGACCTGCGCCAACAAGGCAGGTCTGGAAGTGATTGACACGGTCTTTGAAGGCATCGCGGCAGCCGAGGCGGTGCTCTCCGCCGACGAGCGCGAGCTGGGTGTCTGCCTGGTGGATATTGGAGCGAGCTCAACCGAGCTGGTGGTCTTCTTTGAAGGTTCCGTGGCCCACACTGCGGTGCTGCCTATTGGCGGGGATCACTTCACCAATGATCTGGCGGTCGGGCTCCACGTCAGCGTGGAAGAGGCCGAGAACCTTAAGCGGGCGTTCGGCAACTGCGTCGTCACCGCTGTACCCCAATTGAACGAGATCGAAATCGGTGGCGACCTTTCCACCGGAGGGCAGGCGGCGCGGCTGGTGCGGCAGCGTTTCCTGGCGGAAATCCTGGAGCCGCGCGCACGCGAAATGCTCACCATGCTGCGCGACAACCTGCGTAGCGGCGGCGTTCTGGAAGCGATGGGCGGCGGATGCGTCTTTACCGGCGGCGGTGCACACCTGGTGGGCCTGCTGGACCATGCGGAGAGCCTGCTGCGTGTACCTGCACGCATTGGCCATCCGGTGCCGTTGAGTCGTATGCCGCAGGAACTGCTGAAGCCGGAATTTTCTGTGGCTATCGGCATGCTGCTCTACACGCACCGCACGCAGATGCGTAAGGCCAGCGAAGAGCAGGGATTGAAGCAGAAGCTGAAGGCGATTTTCGCTGGAAGTTTTTAACTTTCTGTCCGCAATCGCAGGAAAGCTCCTAACCATGCCGCTGAACGTGCGTCACAGGTAGAATGGAAGGCATGTCGTTCCGCAACATTCTCCTTTTTTGCACGGCCGCAGTTTTGGGCTTTGCCGCTTCCGCTCAAGCACAAATTGGCGTTTATGGCGTCGTTACCGGCGAGCGCATCAGTGGTTTCACTTGTTCCGATCCGCAGAACCGCTGCGCCAGCAATGACGGTAAAGAGCGGCCGTACGGCGGCAACTTTGGCATCTTCTATGATTGGCGCAACCTGGGTCCGGCCCGGCTGGGTGTGGATCTGCGCGGCGGAGTCACGAACGCAAACAAGTCTGCCCAGGTCTACGGGACAAGCACTGATTTTGTGCGTCACTATTCCGCAATGGCGGGTCCGCGCGTTACGTTCAAAACGCCGTTCGGCGCTCTGCACCCGTATGTGGAAGTGGTGGGTGGTTATGCAAGGTATCTGGATGCCACAACAGTGGCCCAATCCGGTCAGGTCCAGGGTCTTGCAGGCGTGGACGTAAAGATCCTTCCGTTTCTGGATTTCCGCGCGATCGAATTTGGAGCGGGGGAATTATTCGGCTCCAATAGCCATTTCACCGAATCGATCGGCGCCGGCGTCGTACTGCATTTCCCGCGATAGACCGTTTCTGTGGATTCGTAAATTTATGGATCGGAGAAGGCCGTTTCCACTGGGAAACGGCCTTTTGCATACTCGTTCCTTCTTGGCAGAGTCCTCTCCAGCGAATACCGCCCCAGACGCAAACTTCGTACCGCAGAGACGCGAACCCAATTAGATACTGTGCAGCACTGCTTTCCTCAGTGTTTTGCGCAAATCACTCGTGCAGAATCGAAAGAGGTATTTCGCATTTGCCCCGGGAGATTTCCGCATGTCCTTACAGCCTGACGACTCGCTTCGCATTCACTATCACGACGAGACCCAGCGCAACGCGCGCATCAAGGTTATCGGTGTTGGCGGTGGTGGAAACAATGCGGTGAACCGCATGATTTCCGCAGGCGTTGAAGGTGTGGAATTCATCGCGGCGAATACGGATGCGCAGGCGCTTGAAAGCTCGCAGGCGGCGGTCAAGCTGCAACTCGGCGTGAAGCTCACCAGCGGTCTCGGTGCAGGCGCCAATCCTGATGTGGGCCGCCGCGCCGCGCTTGAGGATTCCGACAAGATCATTGAAGCGCTGGAAGGCGCGGACATGGTCTTCGTGACGGCGGGACTTGGCGGTGGAACGGGCACGGGCGCCGCGCCGGTCATTGCCTCGCTGGCAAGCGAAATGGGAGCACTCACTGTTGCGGTGGTCACCCGGCCGTTTTCGTTTGAAGGCAAACGCCGCATGATGCAGGCCGAACGCGGCATGCAGGAGTTGCTGGAAGCCGTCGACACACTGATCGTGATTCCCAACGAGAAGCTTCTGGCCGTAGCCAAAGATGCAGGCTTCTTTGAGAGCTTCCGCATCGCCGACGACGTGCTCCGCCAGGGTGTGCAGGGGATTTCCGACATCATCACGATTCCGGGCGTGATCAACCGCGATTTCGCCGACGTCAAAACAACGATGGCAGGCATGGGCTATGCCGTGATGGGAACCGCGGTGCGTGCCGGCGAAGGCCGTGCGAGCGAGGCTGCTGTTGCGGCGATGGCATCGCCCCTGCTGGAAGCGGGCGCGATCGATGGAGCGCGCGGCATCCTGATCAATATCACCGGCTCGAGCCAGTTGAAGCTGAACGAAGTGAATGAAGCGGTCACCATCATTCAGAACGCCGCGCATGAAGACGCCAACATTATCTTCGGCGCGGTGCAGGACGAAAAGATGGGCGATGAAGTGAAGATCACCGTCATCGCAACCGGCTTCCGCAACGCGATTCCGCAACGCCGCGAACGCATGCTTTCCGAGTCGGCCTGGCCGACCGCACGTCCCGATTTCGCAGGTGCGCGTCTTCCCGATGGGCCTCCCATGCGGCCCGCCGCGCCACCCCCGGTGATCAACAGCATGGCGCGCGATTCACGCGAGGTCGTGGGAGCGCCGAGCAATGAACCGGCGGATGGGCGCTGGCAAATGCGCGCACGCGCGCTGAGCGAACAGCTTGACGCGGTGGAAGCCGATGAGCCCGGCATGCTGGCCACGGCGGTGGCGGAACCGATGCATGATGAGTTGGAAGAAGAAGTGCTTGAAGCCCCGGTCGTGATCGTCTCCGTGGAGCCGGAAGCTGCCGTGAAACGCTCCGGACCTCTGCCTGAGCTGGTGCCGGTGCCTGCTTCCGTGTTCGATGACGAGTTCTTCACCCAGCCGAAGGAAGAACTTCGCGCGCGTGA
>DASYEV010000065.1:0-21618 GCA_036498835.1 Acidobacteriaceae bacterium
TCTTCAGCGTCTTGTAGCCGCGGGTGTCATCGGGAATCACAGGCTCTTCCAGCCAGCGAAGCTGGAAGGGTTCCAGCAGCGGCAGCATGCGCTTGGCATAATCCAGTGTCCATCCCATGTAGGCATCGGTCATCAGGTCGATGTCATAGCCGATGACTTCACGAACGGTCTTGATCAGCTCGATATTCTTCTGCATGCCGGCGGCGCCATCGATCGGCCCCCAACCGAAGCGCAGCTTCATCGACTGGTAGCCTTCGTCTTTGTACTTCTGGGCTTCCCGGCGCAGTTCATCCAGCGGCATGGAGTACAAGCGGCTTGCATAGACAGGAATGCGCTCCTTCGTTCTGCCTCCCAGCAACCGGTACACAGGCTGTTTCGCATCCTTGCCGAGCAGGTCCCACAGCGCGATGTCCACGGCGGAGATCGCCGTCATCGCTACACCTTTGCGGCCGAAGGCAATGGTGCGGCGGTACATCTGCTGCCAGAGATATTCCGTATCCCAGGGATCGGCGCCGATCAGGAGAGGCTCAAAATACGTGTCGATGAGCGTCTTCGTAACCAGAGGCGAAAGGGCGGCGTTGCCGATACCCACCAGGCCGCTGTCTGTAAAAATTTCGATGACCAGCCAGCCATGAAATGTGAAGTTGCCCATCGATGCGTTGCCGAAGGTGAGCAGATCCATAGGGTTTGTGCAGAAATGGGGCGGAAGGGGGATTGTCTTTCCTTCCCATTGAACGACACGTGTGCGCACTTCAGTAATTTTCATGAGGAAGCCTCTATCTCCAATAATTCACGAACTGCAAGTGGATGAATCTTGCCACCGAAAAAGACGATGGCAAGAAAGCCGATCAGGTGAAATGTCCCTACCAAAACGAACAGCGTTGGATAGCCAAAGCCGTGGCCCAATAAATATCCGGCGACGATACCGAAGATGGCTCCGCCAATCGCTCCGCCAAAACCAACCAGGCCGGAGACGGTGCCGACCGCGGAGAGCGGATAGACATCCGCGGGAATCGTCATGATCAAACCGGACCACGACTGCTGACAGAAAAAAGCGACGCTGAATAAAGCGATCGACGCCTGCACCGGAACATACGGCACCAGCATGACGACAGGCATGAACAAGGCGCTGAGCCCGAGCACGATCTTTCGCGCCCGGTCCAGCGAACTTCCTCTGCGCAATAGATAGCTGGAAAGCCAGCCTCCCAGGAAACTGCCAACCCCTGAGGCGGCGTACGGGATCCATGCGTAATAGCTCACGTGCTTGATGTCAAAACCGCGTGCGTCGTACAGATACTTCGGCAGCCAGAACAGCAGGAAGTACCACGCCGAATCGCTCATGAACTTCGCAAACACCAGGGCCTGCACATTGCGTAGGCCAATAATGTCGAAAAAGCTGAGTTGCTGCGCGAGCAAACGACCGTCAAGCGTATTGGAAGACAACGTATTGGTGTTGTCGCGATACGAGATCGACCACCACAGGACCCACGCCAGGCCTGCAGCACCGGCAGCAAAAAATACCGACCGCCATCCACTTTCCAGCAGAATGAAGCCGATGAGGGGCGGGGCGAGGACCGAGCCCACTGCCGTGCCGGCATTGATGATGCCCATGGCTGTCGAACGCTGCTCCGGCGCCACCCACTCCGATACGACACGGGCCGCGGCAGGGAACGCTCCTCCTTCTCCCATGCCGAGCAGGAAACGCGCGCCCAGCAGCAGAAGAAAGCCCGATGCGAACCCATGCAGCGCGCACGCCAGCGACCACCAGATCATGATGAGCAAAAAGCCGCGCCTGGTTCCGAGCCTGTCCAACAACCGGCCGCCGAGCACGTAGAGCGCCGCGTAGGCCAGAAGGAAGGACGTCTGCAGGTAGGAAAATTCCTGGTTGGAGATCGGAATCGTGTGCTGGATCGCGGCAATTGCTACGGGCAGCGTTTGCCGGTCGAAGTAGCTGATCGCAATCGCGGCCGTGACCAGCACGACAAAGTACCAGCGCGGATCCGCTGCACTGCCGGTTATTTTGTCCCTTGTTCGTACGGCAATACTCATAGGTCCCTACCAGCTCAGGTGGATCAGAGAGACACTCTGTCGCGGCATTTCCATCCTGACCTCGACACGTCCGTTCACCACATCGGCCCACCTGGGTGAGTCGAGCAGTTCAAGCGCACCGGCCGCCTGCAGCGCCGCATACTGTTCCGTGGTGGGATGCTGGGGAGACCCCATCGATTTCCAGACGGTGTAGGAGTTACTGTGCGTATCGTCCAGGCGGTAGTTCTCAAGAAGAACACGATGCACGGCCGCAGGCAGACCGTCGATCGTGACATTGGTTGGCACCGCGGGAGCTGGGCCATCCACATCATGATAGTTCCAAACCAGCACGGCGCTTTCGTTCGTAGACTTTGTCGCCAGCACATCGATGTCCGAGGTGGCGCGAACGCCGGTCGTCACCAGGGTATCGAGCGGTACCTGGCCTGTACTGGATGTTGCGACACGCGTGCCGTTCATCAGCGCAAACATGCGGAAGACGTTCAGCACCGGCTTATCCACGCCGTTGGTCGAAAGTGAGCGGAAGCCCTCAAAGTATTCTTTGTCTTCAAACTCAAACGACCAGCTCAACATCGCAAGCAGGTTCACCGCATGGCGGTCCTGCAACTCAAACAAACCTTTGAAAGCCGTGGCTGTATAGGCGGGATAGAGAGTGCCGTTGCGGTAGTTATTGGCTGGGTTCACCTTGGATGAGCAGGCTGCGCATCCTTCCGGATCGGCTTCGCTGATGATGATGGGCAGGTTCTTGAACTTCGGAAACTTCGCGATCGTGGCGAAACCATGGTCGGCGTCCGTCAGTTCGCGATTGATTCCCATCGTTACCTTGCCGCCGGCGATCACCGGCCGTCCCTTGGCATGGAAGGAAATGAAGTCCATGGGGATCGGCTTGCCGTTCGCGGCGCTCTTGCCGGAGTTGACATGCTCCAGGAAGTTGGTGAGAAAGAGGTTGGCCTTCGGGTTGCCAGGGCTGGTGGTCGCGGGGCCGCCGACCTTTGCTTCGGGCAATGCGGCACGCACACCGGCAACCGCGTAGTCGTACAACTTCCAGTATGCCTCCGGTGTCGTGTGCCAATAGTCGATGTCGGGTTCATTCCAGACCTCGAAGTACCACGTCATCACGGTAGCTTTGCCGTAACGTTCGACCAGGTGAGCGACAACGACTCGTGCCAACTCGCCCCACTTGGCATAGTCCTTGGGTGGGTTATTCGATTTGCCGGAGATGGTGCTCTTCGGATAGTGCACCTGGTACGGGACATTGCGGTCCGGGAGATCTGCGGCAAGTGCCTCCGGCATAAATCCCAACTCGACCATCGGACGGACGCCGGCAGCTTTGTATTCGTCGAAAATGCCGTCAAGAATTTTGAAGTCATAGACCGGCTTGCCGTTCGCGTCTTCGGTGTAGACGTTGGTCGAGCTGAACTTCAACTCGGCTTTGCCGTCGCCGGAAGTAAGCAGATGATGTGCGCGGATGTATACAGGCACCGGGCTCAGGTCGTGAAGTTCCCGCAGCAATTTCCTGCCGTCACGCATCGTCGTGTAGTTCGCTTCGTCATAGCCGAACCAGCTATAGATCGGCTTGTAGGCTCCCACGGACTTCGCCATATCGACATGAATCGTCACGGGAGTCTGCGTCGAGGCCGGCGCCCTTTCGGGCGCCGTCCCCTGCGCGTATGCCGCTGCCACCTGCAACATCACGCCACCCGCTATCAGCGCCCGAGTCGCCCAACCTGAGCCATGCTTCATTGTGTCTGTCCTTCATCGACTACGTGTTGTTTGGTTAACGAGTCGTGGAGGTCTTTTGACCCACGACTCGTGGTCTTTTCCAGTACTTGGGTCTTTTTAATCCAGTGCCTATGGTCTTTTTATGGGTTAGAAGTTGTACTTGAGCGCGAATTGGATATCGCGTGAGGGAACCGATGTGCTGGTGACGGATCCACCGGCAGCCGCATCGACTGTAGCGTTCGGTGCACTGAAGCTGGTCGTGTTGGACAGATTGAAGAACTCCGCACGGAAGGAAAGGGTGCTCTCTCCGGGCAGTGAAAAGTTCTTGAATAATGAAGCATCGTACTGACGGTAGAGGTCACTGCGAAGCGTATTCGCGCGGACATTGCCATAGGTCAAGGTGGGGGCGGCGATGTAACGCGTCTTGTCGAACCAGCTCGAAAGCGACCGTACAAATGCGGGGTTGCCGCCGGCAGGATTCAGGATAGGACGTTGCCCTCCAACACCCGTATTCGCACGGTCGCTGCCGATGACCGGGGTATACGGAACGCCGCTGCGAACGATGATGATGCTTTGCAGGTTCCATCCACCGATGAAGGCATTGACGAAGCCATTCGACTTCGACATGAAGCTCCGCCCGCGTCCTACTGGAAGAGCGTACGTCTCGCTGAGTGCGACGTTATGTTTCACGTCATACGGCGAAAGTGCGTATTCATACCCGGTATTTCCACCGAGTGCAGGTGACTGGTTGAACTGCATGAACTTCGAGAAGGTATAGGACGCCAGCGCAGTCAGGCCATGGCTTTGGCGGTGATCGAGCTTCATCTGCAGCGAGTTGTAGCTGGTGGAAGTGTCCTGCGTATTGAACGAAATCGTACCGAATGGCTGGTAAGGACGCCGTGCCTGGATGGCGCCCGCCGCCGGCGTTGGATCGTTGAAGTCGTTGTTGCCGTTCAGATGGACACCGTGGTTGCCCACGTAGCCAACCTCGAGCACGTCCTTCTCCGTCAACTGCCGCTGGATGTTCAGGCTGTAGTGCTCGTTGTAGCCCATCTTAAGGATGGTCTTGCTGGGACTAAGTGTCGGGTTGGCCTGCGCGGAACCGAGCGCCGTACCAAGGAAGAAGTCTGCCAACGTACGAGTGGGCAAGACGTTGGCTGTCTGATTGACGGTCTCAGCCAGACGATAGGGAAGTGTATTCAGGTTCACGCGGCCGCTTGTCCCTTCCGGTTCATAGAACATGCCGAAGCCTGCCCGGACGACTGTCTTGGCATCGAGACCAAGTGAGATGCCGATGCGCGGAGCGAACTGCTTCTTGTCCGTGTACGTGATATTGCTCGGCAATCCTGCCTGCGAGCTCGTCTGGATATACTGCCCGAAGAACGAGTACGCCGCAGGCGCCGCAAACTGCGCGGTGAGATCGGGAACCGTTCCGCTACCCGAAACAATGATCGGCTTTGCGCGAGTCGGATCGAACGTGCCGATCTGTCCCTTGTAGCCCGCGAGCCACGGAGAGTACTCATAGCGCAGACCGAGATTCAACGTGAGCTTGTTGCTCACGCGAAAATCATCCTGGCCATAGAACTGCTTGTAGGTCTGCTGGCCGCCAAAATTGTCTGCCGGATACGCGCGCGCCACGGCGCTGGGATAGCCGAGAAGGAAGTCCGCATACGCGTCTCCCGTCGCTGTGCCGTTGCCGGTCGCATTGCCATTGAAGGTAAACTGGCCCGCATACGTCTGGCTATCATAGCCCAGCCATTGGTAGTACCGAATCAACGTGCCAAACTTGATCGACTGCCGTCCCTTCAAGAGGGTGAAGTTCTCACTGCCTTCAACAGCCTTGCGATCCTGCGATTTGGGCCGCTGATCGAACGCGGAGCCCTGGATCGAAGAGTAGCCGCTCCACGCGTAGTCGGGGAACGAGCCGCCAATGCCGGGCCGGAGTTGCGCGGTGAATCCCGCCACACCGAACTTTGCATTGAAATCTGTTCCTTGAAGGAAGCCTTGCAGGCGTACGTGACTGGGGAGATAGTGCACCCGGGCCTCATTCACCATGTGGGAGCCGATGTTGGTGATCAGGCCAACGGCAATATCCTGTCCAATCGATGTCAGGTTCGCCACGCCAAGGAATGGCGAAGCATTTGGGTCGACTTCGCGGTTTTTGACGTAGATCCAGCGTGCAAACAGGCGGTTGCTGGTATTGAACTGGTGATCGATCCGGAATGTGTACTGGTCGAAGTCGATCGCCTGGGAAGGAGCGGTTGAATAGGTTCCGGTCGTGGTGTTCTGCTGCGGAATATAGGCCAGAATCGCTTTCGCCTGGCTGGCAATACGGTTGTCGGGAATGGTGTTGTTCAGGAACGGTGTACGCGTTGCCGCCACCGGAGACGACAGCGGATCGTAGATCACCTTGGAACCGAAGTTGCCGGAACGCTGCGCGGCGCTGGGCACGGTGCTATTGAAGATCAGGCCCTGGCGCAGGCGCTGCCCTTCGTAGTTGAAGAAGAAGAAGCTGCGATCCTTGCCGTTGTAGAGATGTGGGATGGTGAGAGGGCCGCCGAGATCGGCGCCGAACTGGTTGCGTTTCAGAATCTGCCGCGTCAGCGCGAAGTAATTGCGCGCATCCAGCTTGTCGTTGCGGATGAATTCGAAGAGGCCGCCGTGATAGCGGTTGCTGCCACTCTTGACCGTTGCGTTGAAGAACGCTCCGCCGCGGTTGTATTCGGCGGAGTAGGGGCTCTGCTGAATCGAGAACTCCTGCAGAGCATCGATGGACGTCTGGATAAACGTGCCGCCCTGATGCTGCTCGCTGATGTCGACGCCATCCAGGAGGAATGACGTAGCGCTGCCGCGAATGCCGCTGATGGTGTTGCCGTTGACCACCTCAGGCCGGATGGCAAGTGAATTTCCAGTCGGCGCGAGCAGAGCGGCTCCCGGCGTGAGTTCCGCGAGCCGGAAGAAGCCGCGGCCGTTCAGAGGCAGATCCGTCAGTTGCTTGTTCGTGATGACCTGTCCGACCGTCGCAGAATCCGTATTGAGCAAAGGAGCTGTCGTGGTTACCTCGACCGTTGTGGTGGATGCGCCGATGACAAGCTTCATGTCCTCGCGAACGATTTGACCGACCTGGACCTCGACGTTAGGCAGAACAGCCGTCTGAAAGCCCGGGGCGGCCACGCTGACTTTATAGGTTCCCGTCTCCACCGGCGTAATGACGAAGTTTCCGCCGCCATCCGTCTTCGCGGTTTGAACGATGTTCGTCGCGAGGTTGGTCACGGTCACGGCGGCGTTGGGAATGCTCGCATCCTGGGGATCGGCGATGCGCCCAACGAAGCGGCCTTGTTCTACCTGTGCCCCGGCGTGCCCGGCGAACAGCGCCGTGACCATCGCGAGTGTGCACATCATCCATGTCTTTCTGAACAGCATCGTCTTCATGGCTCTCCTTTTCGGAATCGGACACGCGGCCCAAAAGCCGCAAGGTCTGAAGCGCGACAAAGGTAGTACCTTTCGCTGTCGGGTGTCAATATGAAAGACGGAGCTCCATCTATTAGTTTATGACTCAAACGTCGCTCTGCGACCGGAAAAATGCCGAAGGCAGGCGAATTCTGGGAAAGAGATTGGCTGTATCGGTCGGACCACTGCTTGAGCGCTGTGGGTGTATTGATTGACTTCTACTTGCTTTCTGAGAGGATGTTGGCATGGCTATTCGCAAAACCGTGCAACCTCAGCCTTCTGAGCACGTGTTGAACGGTAAGGAAGACGTCACCCACCTGCTCATCCTGCGTTTCCAGCAGATGTTGAGTGATGGGGTACTCGCGCCGGGAACCAAGCTCCCTCCGGAGCGCGAGCTCGCCGCCCACTTCAAGGTGGCGCGTTCTTCCCTGCGCCAGGCGCTCAAGGTCCTTGAGATCATGGGCGTGATTACCCAGAAGGTGGGTGATGGAAGCTATCTGAACCGGGATGCTTCCTCGGTCCTGGCGGTGCCCATGGAGTTTCTTTTCCTGCTGGACGACACGTCCGTGCAGGAGTTGACGGAACTCCGCTTCATGATCGAGCCGGCGCTGGCAGCCAAAGCGGCCGAGCGAGCCAATGCGGCGGACATCGCCCTTCTGCGCCAGTCCATTACGGATCTGGAGAACAGCAAACTCGACCGCGTGAGGCTGGTCGCGTCCGACCTTCTTTTTCACCGCGCCATTTTTCAGGCGTCTGGAAACCGGCTTACCGGGCGGCTCTTCCATACGATCCACCGGGCCATGCTCAACATGATGATCGTTACGTCCCAGATGGTCGATCTCGAACATACCGTGGCGTTTCACAAGCCGATTCTTGCCGCTATCGAAGACCGCAATGCCAAGCTTGCCGCGAAGCTGATGACGGATCATCTCAAGGACGCGGCAGACCTGCTGGCGCATGGATGGGAGCAGGAGAAGGCCCAGGTGCTGCGCGAGCATATGTCGACTCGCCCGGCTCCGCTGCAAAAAGGCTCCCGCCTGCCGGCGGAAGCCAAGGTTCACACGCTTCGCTCTCTCAAGCGAGGACCCGTGCAGACACAGAAGGTGGCCGCTATCTCCCGCCGGCGTCTCACCACCCGCCCATAGTTTGGTGTGAGAACCCGTTAGAGCGGTAGCTCCTTTTCAGAGAAGGGATGAGGATGGTGATTTCCACCTTGCTTCACCCCCTCGTTACATCACGTAGCGCTGAAGGCGCGCTCTATACCAGCCCAGGGCGGCCCTGGGTTCAGTGTTCATAACGAACGAGGGCTGAAAGCCCGGGCTATCTGTGGCCACTATAGATCGGGCCTTCAGCCCTCCGTCTCTGTCTCCAACACTTACCTGGGGCTTCGCCCCCAGGCTGGTATAGCGGCGCGCCGTTGGCGCTCGGAGCCATGCCTCGTTTTGGCGATTTGGGTGAGATGACACGCAATGATCATTTCCACTCAGCCTTGTTCCAGCGCGCGAAGCGGTTTTCACACACACGGCATAGCTCAGTCTCACGCAAGCTGTATGCGTAAGGTAGTCACGCTCGCCGCCGGGAATGTGTGGACCACACCCTTTCCCTGAACCCGCACAGAATTCAACGCGGCCGGGCGTACTGCTTCGGGATGCTCAAAGTCGTTGTGATCATGGACGTCGTGGCTGGAGAGGACCTGGCCTGTGGCAGAAGCAACGGCTCCATCCCTTATCGCGACCGAGGCAGTGACAGCTCGATCATGGTGCGGATTCACAACGGAAAGAGTGACCATCTTTCCTTGAATGGATGCCGACCCGCTCAGGCCGGCGAGTGTGCGCACCGCCTGCAGCGAGCCCGCTGCACTGTTGCCGCCAACGGGAATGGAGTCACCCGCAAGGGGATTCGTGATGGCGTCGGCGGTAAACTCCGCCCGGACCGCGGTGGCTCCGCGATGCGGCATGTACATCTTGAAGACATGGAAGGTTGGCGTGACGGTGAACTTATCTTCTTTCGCCAGCATCAGGGAGTGGATGCAGTTGATGGATTGCGCCACGTTGGCCATGGCTACCTTGTCGGCGTGGCGATGAAAAATATCCAGCGTGATGCCGGTAAGCAGGGCGTCTCTGATCGTCGACTGCTGTGAGAGATTGTAGGCCGGCCCGAGTTCCGTGCCTTTGCCGTACCACGCGCCCCACTCATCGACCACGAGCTTGACCTTGTTCTGGCCGCCGAACTCCTGGATGGCGCCATAGTGGTCCGTGATCACGCGTTCCATGATGGAGCCGCGTGTCAGCAGGTCATAGTATTCCCCGGTACTGAACTGCAACGCATCGCCGGTACGGAACTTCAGCGCATTTCCAGACGTGTAGTAATGCACGGAGAGACCCCATAGCTTCCTGCGCTCCGGATTGGCCGACAGCGACTTGAAGAGCCTGCGCGTCCAGTCCACGTCGTCGCCATTGGGTCCGACAGCGATCAACTTCGGTGGTTCCCCGTAGCTGGGCATCCAGGCGGTGTAGCGCCGAAACTCTCCGGCATACTCCTCGGGAGTCTGATTGCCGCCGCATCCCCAGCTCTCATTGCCGACGCCCCAGTACTGCACATCGAAAGCAGCGCGATCGCCATTCGCCTCGCGTTCCAGGGCCAGCGTATCGGGCGCGGCAGGCATGGACGAGTTGGACGGCAGGTTTCCGGCTGGCGCGTTGCAGTACTCCACAAACTGGTAAAAATCTTTCGCGGACATTGAGCGCACGTCGCCAGCCAAGTAGGGCTGGCATCCGATCGCGCGGCAGGTTTGCATGAACTCGTGAAGTCCGTAGCGGTTCGATTCCTGCTGATTCCAGAAGGCGGCGCGGTTCGGACGCTTGTTGGCAGGGCCAATCCCGTCGCGCCAGTCGTAGGAGTCCGCAAAGCATCCACCCGGCCAGCGCAATACGGGCGCTTCCACGGCTTTCATTGCGTTGATGAAGTCCAGGCGGATGCCATGGAGATTGGGAATTTTCGACCCCTCACCTACCCACACGCCGTCATACACCACGCCGCCCAACTGCTCGATGAAGTGCGAATAGATCTCCGGTGCGATCCGGCCAATCGGCTCGTTCGGGAGGATTTCGATATGGGCGTTGGTGGAGGCGGCGGTCTGCGAAAGCCCCAGCCTGGAAGCGGCGGCATAGGCTGCTGCCAGGGAGGCGCCCTGGAGAAGAGAACGACGGTTGAATACCGGCTTCGACATCAAGAAACCTCTCAAAATTAGACTTTCAAGAATCCTAGCGTGCCGCTTCACAAACGCGGCAAAGGTAGTACCAAGCAGCTCGACATGTCAACGGATTTCGTGACGAGACATTTCTACAGTTCCGGCGTCAACTTTCAGATGTTTTGTCCGATGAGCCTCTGCGGAGCGCCTGAAATGTTTGACTTTCGACTGTGCCCCACCTTAGTATGAGCGCGGCTCGGCTGGCCGCCAGGTCCCAGTCATGGAGTTGGATCTCTGCCGGAAAGGTCCTACCTTAATGGCCAGCATGGCTGTTCGAAGAAACGTGGTGTAATCGTGAACAAGAGAGACTTTCTCAAGAGATCGGCTTACGTTGTGGCGAGTTCAGCATTTTCCCGGTTCAGCATCGCAGAGAAGTCCGGGCCGTCTTCTTCCGCCCGCACGAACTGGGCCGGCAATTACACCTATAAGGCAGCGCACCTGGACGAACCGGCGACCGTACAGGAGGTTCAGAAGCTCGTCGCGTCGCTGACGCATGCCAAAGCTCTTGGTGCACGGCATTCTTTCAACGACATCGCCGATTCCCCTGGCGACCAGATCTCGCTCAAACACCTTGACGAGATGAGCCTGAACAAGGCGGCGCACACCGTAACGGTGGGAGCGGGTGTGACCTACGGAAAGCTCGCTCCGTGGCTTGATGCCGAAGGCTACGCGGTCCACAACCTCGCCTCTCTGCCGCACGTCTCTGTGGTTGGCGCCTGCGCCACCGGCACGCACGGATCGGGTATCCACAACGGCAATCTGTCCACGGCGGTCAACGCAATTGAGTTCGTCGATGGCAAAGGGCAGATGCAGACCCTCACACGCGGCGACAAGACCGGCAGTTTTCAGGGGGCGGTGGTCGCGCTCGGTGCGCTTGGAGTGATTACACGCATCACGCTCGATGTCATCCCGACGTTCCAGATCTCGCAGGTCGTCTACGAGAATCTTTCCTTCGATCAGTTGGAGCACAATCTCGACGCCATCTTTTCTTCCGGATATAGCGTCAGCCTCTTTACCGACTGGCAGGGGCATCGCGCGACACAGGTTTGGCTCAAGCAGAACGTCTCCGGCAGCGCGACGCCTCATCTTCCGGACATGTTCTACGGCGCCACCCTGCAGAAGGTGAAGCTTCATCCTCTGGCGGGGCATTCCCCGGAGAACTGCACGGATCAACTCGGCGTTCCAGGTCCATGGTTTGAGCGGCTCCCGCACTTCAAGATGAATTTCACGCCATCCAGCGGAGCGGAAGTGCAATCCGAGTTTTTCGTTCCCCGCTCGCAGGCGTACCAGGCGATCCTGGCGGTCGAGCAACTTCGCGACCGCATCACACCGCACCTTTTCGTCAGCGAGCTTCGCACAATCGCCGCCGACGAACTGTGGCTCAGCCCTGCGCACCAACGCGACTCGCTGGCGATCCACTTTACGTGGAAGCCGGAGATGGCGGCTGTACTCAACGTTCTTCCCTCGATTGAGCAGAAGCTGGCGCGCTTCAACGCGCGGCCGCATTGGGCGAAAGTCTTTACGACATCACGTCAGCGGATCGCCGAACTGTATCCGCGGCTGCCCGATTTTCGCAAGCTTGCCGCGGCGTATGATCCGGCGGGCAAGTTCAAAAATCCCTATCTGCAACGCGCTATCGAAGCCTGATGGCCATACCCGCCGATACCTCGATGGAGTCCGAAATGAACGACCATGCTGTCCGCCCCTACCGCGGCGTCTTTCCTGTAGTGCCAACCATTTTTGACGATCGGGGAGGCCTTGATCTCGAAGGCCAGAACCGCTGTGTCGACTTCATGCTGGACGCAGGTTCGGATGGGCTTGCCATCCTGGCCAATTTCTCCGAGCAGTTCACTCTTGCGGACGATGAACGTGAAATTCTGACGGCCTCGATCCTGAAGCATGTGGCCGGCCGTGTACCTGTTATCGTCACGACGACACACTTCAGCACGGCCGTCTGCGCGGACCGCAGCCGTCGGGCTCAGGATCTGGGTGCGGCCATGGTCATGGTGATGCCGCCGTACCACGGGGCAACCATCCGCGTGTCTCCGGCAGGCATTCAGGAATTTATGCAACGGCTTTCGGATGCTATTTCCATCCCCATCATGATTCAGGACGCCCCCGTGGCCGGCACCCCGCTGCCAGCGGCCTTTCTGGCGCAGATGGCGCGCGACATCGAGCACGTGGCTTACTTCAAAATTGAGACGCCTCAAGCCGCCGCCAAACTTCGAGAGATCATCGCTCTCGGCGGAGAGTCCGTGGAAGGTCCCTGGGATGGAGAAGAGGCGATTACGCTTCTTGCCGATCTCGACGCCGGCGCCACAGGCTCAATGACCGGCGGGGGATACCCCGATCTGATTAAACCGATTGTCGACAGCTATCTTGCCGGCCATCGAGCTTCCGCCATGGAGCACTACGCCCGCTGTCTGCCGCTCATCAATTACGAGAACCGTCAGTGCGGCCTGCTCGCCGCAAAAATTCTGATGAAGGAGGGCGGCATCATCCAGTCCGACCATGGACGGCATCCGCTCGCGCCCGTGCATCAAGCCAGCCGCGCTGGTCTGATTGAGATTGCCGCCTCGCTCAACGCAATGGTTCTGTCGTGGGGGAAGTAGTGGGCGACTCAATGTCGTTTGTCAATGGAATGTGGTGTGGGCCTTTGAGGCCGGTTCGTTCGTTGTGAAATCTATGCACGTGCGCTTCGAACCGGAAGAGGTTAATTCGTTTAGGTCGTAACCCTCGCACAGGGTAAGCTCGTCGAAAGAGCTAAACCCATTCCATTGTGTCTGCCACGCATCTCAAGGCGCGTTCAGATGCCATTGCGGTCGTGTGCGTTATGTCGAAAATTTCGTCGTTGCTGTGTCCGGTCGGGCTGCTGTCCCTTCTCGCAACGCTGCCTGCTTGCGGGCAGTATTCAAAACCTGTCTGCTCCAATGGAAAGAACACGACCACGATCAGTGGTGTCGTGTATTCGCCAAACGGTCAGGATCCACTCCCTGATGTCCTGGTGTACGTTCCTGGACCGGCGGGCGCGGTCGCGATCACAGACGGGATTACGACGGCGGATCTCAGGCCAGTGAATCCGCTGACACAGACCACAACGGCATTCGATGGAAGCTTTACCCTGAGCGACGCGCCGGCCGGGACATCGATTCCGGTGGTCATACAAAGCGGGAAATGGCAGAGGCAACTTGTGCTCGCTTCCGCGACGGCCTGCCAGGACAACGTTCCACCCAATCCAACCGGCGACAAGTTTGCGCGCTTTCCGAAAAACAAGAGCGAAGGCAACATTCCCCGCATCGGCATTGTGACCGGCTCCGTGGAAGCCACCGAATGCGTCCTTCGAAAAGTTGGCATACAGGACTTGGAATTCACCAATTACTCTTCGAACGGCCGCATTAACCTCTATGTCGGATCGCGTAGCGGAGGATCCAGCATCGACAACACTACGCCTGGCGAACTGACGTTGATGAACGACCAGACGCAGTTGAACAGCCTGGATATGCTTCTGTTCCCCTGCCAGGGAGGCGATCAGACAACGAGCGCGGCGGGCATGAGCAATCTGGCGTTCTTCGCAAACAATGGTGGACGGGTGTTCGTGAACCATCACAGCCACGCCTGGCTGAAGGCTAACAGCGGGTTCGCGAATACGTTCAATTGGGCCGCGGACAATGCTTCTGCTCCCGCCGGCGCAGCAACCATCGATCAGACCTTTACGATTGGCGTCACCTTATCCTCCTGGCTGCAGAACCTGGCTCAGACAACGACCCAGGGCCAGGTGAGTGTCACCAATGTTTTTGCATCCCTGGGAAGCATTACGACCAACGCACAGCAATGGATCTCGCTCAACAGCAACAGCCTCCCCATACAGGCGTCTTTCGACACACCCATAGGCGCTGGAGCAGGCTTTACGTATGGCCGGGTTCTATACAACGAGTACCACGTCAGTCCCGCATCCAGTAAGAACACGATATTTCCGAACGAGTGCAGCGGCACGGCGATGTCGCAACAGGAAAAGATTCTTGAGTTCAGCCTCTTCGATCTGTCCAGCTTTGCAGCGATCACAAAGATTGACCCGGACATGACTCTCACCGGAGCGCCCAACCCGGCGAAATATAACGCTTCCATAACGATGACCGCGACGCTCGGGATTCCCGCCGGGTCAACCTATTCACTACCTACCGGAGGCGTGACGTTTAGTGAAGGGGCGACCACGTTCGGCACAGCCGTTTTGCATGCCGGCGTTGCCAACATGGCTCTGCCAAATTTGTCTGCTGGTAGTCACATCATTACGGCTGTGTATTCGGGCGATCCGTACTATAACGCTCGAACGGTAACTACGACCGTCGTGGTCTATCCGCCGGCAACGGTCTCAGTCAGTGCGAGTCCAAATCCGACGGCCCAGGGGCACGCATCGGTCATCACCTTCACCGCAACCAGCTCCGCGTCGACACCTATCCCGACGGGTACCGTTGCGATCACCGTGGATGGTGTGACCACAACCTATCCGCTCTCTGGAGGAGCCGCCACAACCCCAGGCAATGTGTATACGAATGGGAAGCACGTGATCACCGCTGTTTACAGCGGTGATTCAAACTATGCTACCCAGACGGCTACCGGGGTGTTGTATGTCCAGGTTGCCTCCACTGCGTCGCTCGCGGTAGCTGCGCCGAGCGTTTTCCTGCTCAATCCCGCAACGTTTACCGCCACCGCAAACGGAGCGAATGACGCTGTGCCTGGCGGGACAATGACCTTCTACGAAGGTCCGACGCTGCTCAGTGCCGTTACCATGAGCAACGGTGCAGCGGCCTTCTCGACGACCGGTCTTTCCTTTGGTCAGCACACTGTCACTGCGTCCTACAGTGGAGACGATTACTACCTGCCGTCGGTGACCACGAGTGTGGTCGAAAATGTCATGGACTATCAGCTCACCGTTGCGAATGATTCGGATGTCATTCCGCACTCGACGACGGCGACCTACACGTTCACCTTGGCGCCTTTGGGCGGAGGGGCGATGCCGGCCGACATCAAGCTTGATCTAAGCGGGTTGCGAAAGTTCTCCGAGGTAACCATGTCGCCGGCGGTGGTAGCGGCCGGCAGCGGTACGACTGCGGTGACCGTCACCATCAAGACCAGCGACGAGCCCACCCTGCCGCCCGATCTTATCTCCATCTCCTCGCTCAGGCTCGGTGCCGGAGGCCTGGCGCTCGCCCTGGCCGTTTTCCCATACACACTTAGGCGGCGTCGCATCGCGCGCGGCCTGTTGCTGATCCTGGCCTGCGCGGCGCTGTCTACCGCCATCGCCGGTTGTGGCACAGGTTGGAAGACGCTTTCCTATCGGCTCACCCTCAACACAAATTCGGGTGCACTCGTCCATAGCGACGATCTGACCCTCACCGAACAGGGCGGCAACTAAAGCGAGTTCGCAGGATGTGCGCCGTCCCCTCGGAGGGACGGCGACTCGTGTAGAGCGAGAAGCGAATTCTGCTTCAGAAACGTGCGGCGTGCCGTCATGAGGTCCTTTCGGAAACGGCGATCGCACAAACGCCGGCTCGGAAACGCACTGCGTCATCGCGGGCCCAACGTTGTTTGACCCTGAGCGCACGGCTACTTCGGTGGCAGAGGCAGTATGCCTTCAAACACGCCGCACCTGCGGCCCCCGTTGAAGTCGGAGGCTAATTCGATAAAGTATTTGCCATCTGCCGTGGGCAGCATCGCGGACGAGTAGTTCGGGCAGGGGTTGTTGAAAGCATCGGGAATCGCCACTGGGGCTGGGGTGGTTGTCCAGGGCTTGAGAGGGTTTTTCGAGTTGCTGACGAACAAGACTCGACCGTTGTCCTTCGACGTCTTGCCGTCGGCATCCAACACGAGTTGCCCAGCGAGAAAGATGTGACCATCGGGCATGAAGTGGTTGTTCGGCGCGTGCGCAAGATACTGTCCGGTTGTCGAAACCACCTTGGTGCCCGCGTCCGAGGCTTTACCCCAGTTCCACCCGTCTTCGGACATGCGGCTGTACACATTGCAGCGATACGTTGGCCCACAGATTTCATAGCTCATGAAGTATCGGCGATCGGGCAGTTTGCTGACCACGATCATGCCTGGGCGGTCGGATTGGTCCGCGGTCTTGATCGTATCGATCTCATCTTTCCATGTGACGCCGTCGGTGCTGCGCATCTGGGTCAGCTTCTGGCTGCAGCACGGGTCTGTTTCATCGGACCAGAAGATCACCAGCGAGCCGTCCTTCGCGATAAGGAACTCCGGTTCCCACAGCCCATGGTGCGGAGCTCCGCCACGCTTCACGGGTGTGGAATGGTACTTCCACGTCCTGCCTTCGTCCGTGCTGATGTAGACCTGTACAGCCGCGGATGTGCCCTCGGAGAAGGTGCCGGAAAAAAGCAGCGTACCTGCTTTAAGTTCGCCGACATCCTGCGGCAGCTCCCAAAGCGCGGCGCAGCAACGCTCGTGGCTGCCCTCGATGGCATCGATCTCGGCCATCGTCTCCCACGTGCGTCCGTCATCGGTGCTGCGGAAGATGTTCCGGTTGGTGTTTGCCATCAGGTGTCCGTTGGTGTCGCTTGGACCATGCTGCAACCGTATGAGGCGTGGATAGAGGGTGCTTCCCTGGATCAGGGTTCGCGGCATGGTGCGGTCTCCGGTTTGCGCGTGAAGTGCGAGACCGATGATCATAAGAGCAGCCATGGAGATTCTTCGGAGCATAGAAGGCCGTCCTTGCAGTGGGAGAAGTCCGAAATGGATCGTTGCCGAATCCGGATCACAGTACGCGAGCCGAAGGACCCGGAGCAATGCGTCAAAACTCCCAAAAAGCGATAGGACAAATGTCACACCGCCGGGCGCTCCACGTTGCGTGGCATACTAGGCCGCTATGAGGTTTCGTACGATTCCCCGTCATCTTCTTCAATCCGCCAGGTTGTTGGCGCCGGCATTGGGGGCACTGGCTTTGTGCGGGCTCGGCTGTCATCAGAGAAAGCCACCGGTGATTGCGGTCATCCCGGAGACAACGGCGCAGGAAGTCTGGGAATCCGCGCATGCCGAAGCAGCGCGTGTTGCGACGTCATGGGGATGGGACACCTTCTGGAACGGTCCCAGCCGCGAAGACGATCTCCTGGGACAGATTCAGATCATGGAGAAGGAAGTCGACCGGGGTGCGGCCGGCATCATCCTGGCGCCCGATCACGCTGTCGCCCTGATCAGCCCGGTGCGTGAAGCTGTGGCGAAAAATATCCCCGTGGCCATCATCAACAATCCGCTGGCGGCATCGCCCAAAGGGGACGTGGTGTTTGTGTTGAATGATGACGTGGCCACCGGCCAGCTCGCGGCCCAACGTGTCGAACCCTATTTGCGGGGCAAGAGTGACGAAGTGGCGATCATCGGTGTGCACCCCAGCTTTCTCGGCTCGTTGGCGATTGCGGCTGCGATGAAGGCTGCACTCGAACGTGAACATCCGGGCGTCCACATTGTGGAGCAGCGTGCCATCTTTGGTTCTTCGGAATCAGAGGATGCTGAGGACGATCTGGTGCAGAAACATCCTGACTTGCGGGCGATTGTGGCCCTGAACGTGACGCAGACGCGCTCCGCCTCCGATGCGCTCTCGCGAGCCAAGCTTGTTGGAAAAGTAGCCTTGATTGGCTGCGAACAGGACTTCGACGTCATGTACCGCGTACGGATGGGGCAGATGGACTCCGTGATTGCGAAAGACACCGGCAGCATGGTCCGCAACGCCATGGGATGGATCCATCGGCGCCGCGAGGGCACTGCCACTGGAGAAACCATCGTCGTTCCGCCGAAACTGGTAACGCGCGAGAATATCGATTCGCCCGAGATCCAACGCGTCCTCGCGGTGCATGGAGGCATGCTATGAGCGCGTTGAGCAAGCGGTACGCGTTCGTCGCGTTTGTTGTCGTGCTCGTCCTGGGAGCCGCAGGTTCAACCGCTTTCCTGTTGGTGCGCGCGCATCGTGACCGTTATCACCTGCGCACAGACCGCATGAATGAGTGGACGTCGTATGGCGGCGTGTGGAGCCTGGCTAACGGAACGTTTCACAACAACTCGAACGATCGCGGCGACAAACTGATGAGCGGATCGCCCGACTGGAAGAACCTTTCGTTCAGTGCGGATGTGCAAATGGACCATGGCTCTGGCGATGCGGGTCTGATGGTCCGCTCCAATGACGAAGACCGCGGTGTCGATGCATACAACGGCTACTATGCCGGTCTGCGGGTGGTGGAAGGCACGCTGATTGCCGGCAGGTCGAACTACAGTTGGAGCGAAGTGCGGCCGGTCGCCGCGCCAGGCGGTGTTCATCCAGGCGTTTGGTATCACCTGCAGTTGGTCATGGTTGGATGCAGACTGGGCGTTTCAGCCAAAGATCTTTCCAGCGGGCAAACCGCCGCACTCGTACTGCACGAAGAGCCCTGTGCGTCTCACGGACGAATTGGTCTGCGCTCGGTCACGTCGGGAGGCGCCTGGCGCAACGTGGTTGCTGGACCGGGTACACAAGCTGCGCTGAATGCGATTGCAGCGCAGGCGAAGGGAGAAGAGCGTCCCCAGCCGCTGACCACCGAAGCCGCGTATGCGATGCACTTTTCCGACTATCGGCCTATGAGGCCTGCGGAACCCGACCAGCGCGACCCGCAGACGCGTGCGTCTGTGTGGCACCTTGGCGATCTCACCGGACTGCGAGGCGAGGTTCCCAAGCGCGTCCTTGTGCGCGGCGTTGTGACGCTGACGGAGCCTGACCTCTACATCGAAGACTCAACTGGCGGCGCCATGGTCAAGCATCCGCAAGGACCACCTGTGAATGTCGGGGAAGGGGTCGAAATATCGGGTGAAGTGCACCCGCTGTTTTACAGCGCGCAGCTTGACCAGAGCACGCTGCGGGTTATCTCCACAGGAGCGCCTGCGCCACCGGTGTCCGTGACACCATGGCAGGCAGCTTCGGGAGCCTACGATGCCAGGTTCATTGAGATCGAAGGCCGCCTCACGCATGAGCCTTATACGGAGAACGGCTTCCAGGTGCTGGATCTTGCAGAGGGCGGCGAGACGTTTCGCGCCTTGTATCCAGACCGCCCAGGGCAGGCGCTCCGTTCGCTGCGCGTGAACAGCCTGTTACGGTTGCGCGGCGTGTGTGTGCTGGGTAAGACATACACGCAGGAATTGATCCCGTTCTTGGTCTTTCTGCGCTCGTCGGACGATGCGCAGGTTCTGCAGGATCCGCCCTGGTGGACGCCGAGGCACATGCTCTTCGTCGGACTTGTACTGATTGTTCTCGCGTGTTCGGTCCAGCTTGCTTACTTCCGTTTCCGGCAATGGCAGCGGGACGCCATTCAAAGCGAACGCGAACGGATCGCGCATGACATTCACGACACCATGGCCCAGAGTTTTGCAGGTATCGGGTATCAGATCCAGGGACTGCGCACGTCGATTGTCCGCAATGCCGCCGTCTCTCGCGACAAGATCGCGGAGCAACTGGCATCCACGTCCGAACTCGTCAGCCGCTGTCATGCCAATGCAAGCCAGACGATCGAGATGCTCGGCTCGGCATCACCGGAGGAAGGCGACCTGCTCGGCATGCTCGCGGAGCGTACCTACAAACTTTCAGGTGGTGAGATCGGGGTCTCCAGGGAAGAGCAGGGGAATGTCCGGCCATTGAGTATGCGTGTGCGCTCCGTGCTGTTCAACATCGGGCAGGAAGCGATCACAAACGCTATCACGCACGGAAATCCGACCGCATTCACCTTCATGATGCGCTACGAGAAGCGTTTTGCCACGATGATGATCGTGGATGACGGAAGTGGTTTCGATGCCGTTCCCGAAGACGAGGGGTTCGGTATTCTCGGCATGCGTCATCGCGCACGAGAGATTGGCGGCACAGTGGAAGTCTTGAGCTCGCCCGGCGTGGGGACACGCGTCGGCGTGACATTTCCATTGTCACGGCTGCAATTCATCGAACGGCTTCCGCTGCATCGATGGCACTGGCTGCGGAAACGCGCCGCGGCTACTCCTGTAAGCGAATAAGGCCACGCTCGATGGCGCGCGTCACCGCTTCGGTACGGTCCTTTGCCTTCAGTTTCAGCAGGCAGCTCGTGACGTGATTGCGCACAGTCTTGTCGCTGATGAACAGTTGCTGGGCGACATCCTTGTTCGTGCATCCATGCGCGACCAGCGAGAGAACCTCAAGCTCGCGCGAGCTAAGCTCTTCGCGTCCCATGGCTTCGAAGAGGCGCTGAGCGATGTCTGTCGGCACATATCGCTCACGCCGGAAAACCATTCGTACAGCGTTGACGATTTCTTCCTGTGGCGTGTTCTTCAACAGGTAGCCCATGGCGCCTGCCTGCATGGCCCGCACGATGTACTCGTCCGATCTGTAGTTGGTCAGGACAAGGATGCGGATGTCCGGTTCAATGCGTCGCAGCTCCGTGATGGCTTTGGTTCCTTCCATTCCGGGCATGCGCAGATCCAGGAGCACGACATCGGGCTGCATGCGTTCGAGCAGCGACAGGGCCTCACGCGCCGAGGCCGCCATGCCCATTACAGCGATGTCGGGCTCGCTGGAAAACATGGCGTTCAGGCCCTGACGGACAACTGGGTGATCGTCCACGATGAGTATGTTGATCTGTTCTTGAACGGATGCTTCTGCGGACACTCAACCTCCAGCGATAAACATCCGCATAGTACGACTTCCGCTGTCGATACTCAATGACCGCTTTCGGACGCCGGTCCCAGTAGGACAGATGTCCTATTCAAGATTGGTCGATTCGTCGGATTGTCTCCCGTCTCCCCGGCCAACTACTGTTCTCGCTGTTCTTCGGCACTCATTTCAACATGTGGCGCAGTCATGGCATTGCTGTGGTGCACACGCATGAGTACGGCACTCTTCAGGAGGCAAATGCAAGTGGAACAACAAAAAAAACAACGCATGCGGGGATGGAATGTTCTCCTTACGCTGCTCGCACTCTTTGCCTGGCTAGGCGTCCTGCCACGGCACGCTTCTGCCCAGGATTACCGCGCCAAGATCACCGTCGAAGTCAAGGATGCCTCAGACGCCATGGTTCCAGGTGCGGAACTCACGCTTACCAGACTAAGCACCAAGCAGACGGTTCCGGCAAAGACCGATTCGCAGGGCGTGTTCATCT
>DASYEV010000066.1:0-20254 GCA_036498835.1 Acidobacteriaceae bacterium
ATCGTTCATCGGCTCCACGGCCTCAAGGAGACCAGCCTGTAGTAGCCTTAGCGCCATGAAAGACCAACCGATCCCCGTCTTCCAAACCATGGAAACGATTTCGTTGGTGGGCACGATGGCGATCTACAGTTCGCAAGCGGAAGCCTCTCACGGTATTCCCGAGCAGTGGTGCATGTTCCTGAAGGGACACCCCTCGCTCGGGAACAGCGCAAAGTTGCACGGTGCGTCACCTTGCACCAGCGATCGAAAGATCCACTACCTGACCGGCGTTGTTCAGGAAGACGCGGACAATGTAGCAAGGGAACGTATTACTCTTGAAGCCGGGGAGTATGCGGTTGTTCGCGTCGATGACGCCACGAAGCTACGCGATACCTGGATCTGGTTGTTAACCTCATGGCTGGATGGCTCCGGCCGGAGAGAAAGGAATGCGCCGGAGTTCGAGCGTTACACCGCTATCTCGGAGTCCGGCACGCCAACCGGACCGGTCGAGATTTGGATTCCTCTCGAGCCTCTCGATGCGGTCGCCGGCGATACGCCCTAGGAAAAACCGGGGACAGAGTTGGAGTCTGACTCCGCGCCCCGTAGTGCGCTGTTCCGATTGCTCCTGCCTCAACGAATTGTGGCTTTTCAGACCTGGGGTGGGCACGACACATGCACGTCCAGGTACTCCGCATGCAACCGTGTAGCATGTCTTACAAATGATCATTCGCTATACCCAGGAACGCAGAGATGTGCGGGCGGCGGCGTGGGCAGTCAGCGCCAAAACGCGGTGGATATTGGCCGCGTGCTGGACAGTCGTAGTTCTCGCTCAAATACCAGGTGTTCGTCTCCTAAGACAAGAAGGGCTGACCGGCGCCGAAATCCTGCGGGCAAGCAGCGGGCAACTGGGAGTTTTGGTTCTTTTAACGCTTTTCTTCGCCTTGCTCGCCTGGCTGCAACCGTACTTTGCGGCAAGACGCGTCGTCCTCCGCACCGTCGAGTGGGACTTGCAGGACGAGGGCGTTACGATCCAGCACGATGTGGGATCGTCATCTCTCAAGTGGGGAATATTCCTTCGCTTTCGCGAAACGAAGACCGTTCTCCTTCTCTATGTGCAGAAGGGGATGGCCAATTTCATTCCCAAACGAGTCCTTGACGAAGCGCAACTCTCCGATCTCAGAGCGCTGATTCAGCGCCATGTGAAAAGCTCCTAGAGCCTTCGATAGCAGGAGTCGTCGCGGAATAGGACGCAAGCTGGGACAGACGAGGCGTTCCGGCGGAGTGTAACTCCGCGCCCGTAGTGCGCTCCTCTGATTGCTACTGCCCCAAAGAATTGCCCTCCATCGTATCGTTCGGCTTACATCCCGTCTTTCCCCAATGGTTCTGTCCCCGATGGTTCTCCCGCCTGTCTCCAACTGTCCGCACTCGTAGGACGAGTTTCGGTGGGCTCGTTAGAATGAGGTCATAGGGACGGTATGAAAACAGCATTCGGTTTAAAAGTTCCGCAGACACTCGGCGATCTCGTTCAGCCTTCGCGCTGTGCGCTCGTTTTGTATGACATGCAGGTCGGCATCGTGCCGCAGATCGCCACGGGGAAAGAAATCCAGGCCCAATGCGCGGAGCTGTTGCACGCCGCCCGGGAAGCCGGTTTCCGCATCTTCCATACACGTCATTTCTTCCTGCCTGTCGCCGCCGCTGGAACGGCACAGCTTCGGCGAGCCATGGTGTGGCAACGCAAAGAAGAGCCACAAGAGACAAAGTGCTTCATCCCGCAGGGTTCGACGGGTTTTCAGATCGTGGCAGAACTTCAACCACGGGATGGGGAAGTCGTCGTCGACAAGATCACGATGTCAGCCTTTGAGGGAACGTTTCTCAATCTGGCCATGCGCGACGCTGGGATCGATTCCTTTCTGATTGCTGGAATTGCTCTCGAGATTGGAATCGAGCCGACTGTCCGGCAAGCTCTCGATCTCAACTATTTCCCCATCCTCGTGACCGACGCATGTGGATCGAAGACAGCGGAACTGAAGACGAGATCGTTGGCTACGTTGGGAGAAACCGGTGAGGTGTTTACGGTCACGACACAGGATGCTGTGCAGTTGCTGCGCGCGGCAGCCGCCAATTTGCTCCCGTGACCCTACACGCCCCTCACGCAACGAAAACCCTCCACAGCCTCTAAGGTGATGAAGGAACCCCACTCCATTGTGAAGACCTTATGCACTGGCTGAGTCTGAGGTTCGGTCGGCCTTTGCCGCGCCGTGGTCCGCGCCAACGGCTTTACAAACCATGGACAATCCGTCTCCCTTCTTCACTTTGGTTCTTCGTCACCCGACAAAATCTTGGGACGATTTCACTTATCCAGTAACGAATTTGTGACCTGTGGATAAAAAGCCGCTACAGGAAGATGAATTTTTGCGAAATGTCACTATGCGTTCGCAGAAGCTTCCGCTCGTCCCTCAAAAAACACCCTTCGTCACTCGATAGCGTGCATCGACACCAGCGCGCCAAAGAGATTCAAAAAATCAGCTACGCAATTCCATTGTGTGTCGCCACGCGAACCAGGAGATACGACGTCACAATGTCCGCATGAAATGCGGCTTTGGAGGGATGAACGGTAGATTGCTCTCGTTTGGTCAATCGATTGCTGTCAGCGGTTAGGTGTCATTGTTGCATTTTTCCGAGGTGCTATGAAAAGAGTTGTATTCGTCCTGATCGCTGCTTTGCTTCTATCCATTCCGTCAAGTCGTATGACCGCGCAATCTGCGCGTGGAGTGGTAACTGGTCTTGTGCAGGACGCCACGGGCGCGATTGTTCCGAACGCGGACGTCACGCTTCGTTCTCCTGCACAAGGCACAACTACTGTCGTGCACACCAATTCGGCGGGCATCTACCGCTTCGAAGCCGTCAATCCCGGCGACTATGTTGTTTCGGTCGTGGTATCCGGCTTCTCCAAATCGGAAGTGCCTGCAACGGTTAACGTGGGCGACACCGTAGGGCGCGACTTCAAGCTGGTTGTGGGTTCTTCCGCCGAAACGATTGAGGTGGCTACCACCACGCTCGAACTGCAGACAGAAGACGCGGTACGCGGTGGAACGATCACCACGCAACAGCTTGCGGAGCTTCCCCTTGCCGG
The DNA here is from genome assembly GCA_036498835.1 of Acidobacteriaceae bacterium. Lineage (GTDB taxonomy): Bacteria > Acidobacteriota > Terriglobia > Terriglobales > Acidobacteriaceae > Granulicella. The sequence continues at coordinate 3,113 of DASYEV010000066.1, forward strand.
TCAGAATTCCCTGAACCTGATTCTCACCAATCCCGGTGTGGCACGTTCCAATCAGAGTGGATCGCTGGACAGCGGCATCGGCGCCGTGAACGGCGCGCGTGCGCGTTCCAACAACTTCCTGATCGACGGCCTGCAGAACAATGACATCTCGGTTGCCGGGCCGCAGCTCACCATCACCAACAACGACCAGCTTTCCGAAGTCAACTTTCAGACCTCAAACTTCAGCCCCGAGTTCGGGCGTGCCGGTGGCGCGGTAGTCTCGCAGGTCACCAAGTCGGGAACCGATCGCATCCATGGAACGGTAGCTGCTGAATATCGCAGCCAGTTCTTCAACGCCAGCACACAGACACAGCGCAACGCATACGTCAGCAACCTGGCCACCTATAACTCTGCCATTGCCGCGGGCAACTTGAACTACCCCGTCCCGGCCCTTAAGAATAAGTTTCACGAAATCATTCCGGCCGCTACGATCGGCGGTCCGCTTGTCATTCCCCATCTCTACAACGGCCACGGCCGCACCTTCATCTTCGGCGGCGGTCAGATGGACCGTTTCGTCTCGAACTCGCTGGGCACATTTTCCAACGTTTCCACGGCCGCTGGTATCGCTACGCTGCAGGCGCTCTCGGCTTCCTGCCCGAACGTTGCCTTCTATCTCGGCCTTCTCCAGGCTGCCGGCAATCCTACAGGCTCCTCGACGGGTGTGGGAGTGAGCTCGGTGAGCATCGCGGTTCCAACCTCGAGCCTGGCTGCCGCGCCCACCTGCAACGGCACAGACCGTGCGGGTCAGACGGTTCAGGTCGGCCAGTACTACCGCTTTGCCCGCGACGTCTCTCAGGACGATAACTTCCTGGTGCGTCTCGATCACAGAGCGTCGGGCAGGCAGGACATGATGTTCCGCTACCTGTTCGACGACTCCAACGAGATTCTGGGTGGTGTTGAAGGTCTGGGACCACAGTTCGACGTCCCGTTCCGCGGCCGCACCCAGGGCGCGGCCTTCACCGATATCTATCAGGTCCGCAATAACCTGGTGAACGAGTTCCGTCTCGGCTTCGTCCGCGGCAACTACCGGTTCGATATTCCTTCCGATCACGCGTTGGCCCAGACGCTGCCCGCCTACGGCTTCTCCGGCACCGGCGTGGTCAACATCCCATCGGTGAGTTCATCCTTCAATCAGGGACGCATCTCCAACAATTTTGAGTATGAAGATGTCGTCACCTATATCCATGGCCACCATGCGTTCAAAGCCGGTGCTGAAATCCAGCGTCAGCTTGCCATCCAGGTAGCTCCATTCAACGGCCGTGGTCAGATCACCTACACAGCCTGCACCGCCACCAACTGCAGCGGTGGCGGCATCACCACCGCGGTCTCTGCGTTGGCGAACTTTATTGACGGCTACGCGGGTCCCAGCACCGGACCGGTTGCGAAGTTGTTCGATACCGTGAACCCGACGCAGCCCGGCAAGTATCGCCCCAACCTGTTCTCCATGTCCTACTTCCTCCAGGACACATGGAAGGTCACCTCGGACCTGAGCATTGTCTACGGTGTTCGTTATGAAAACTTCGGACAGCCCGCGAATGGAACGTTCACGCATCCCGCTTTCGCCGGTTATGGCGCGACCGATTACACCGGTGCTTCCGCGGTCAATAAGGACAACAACAACCTCGGTCCTACGTTTGGCTTCTCCTACCAGCCCCACCTCGGCAATGGTCTGCTGAACGGCCGCACGGTGATCCGTGGCGGTTATCAGGTTACCTACGACACATTCTTCAACAACCTGCTTTCCAACATGAAGGGCGCATCGCCGAACTCGCCGGCCAACCTTCCGGTTCCCAGCACACCCAGCGCGACAACGCCTCGTGGTCTGACCGGAGCACCGGCGCTTCTGGCCTCCTCCACGCCGACGCTCACGCCCTACACGTCAGAGTCCTCTGACTTCAAGAAGAACCTGCGCAATCCCTACTACCACCACTTCTCACTCGGCGTGCAGGAAGAGCTGCCCGGCCGCATCGTGCTGGATATGGCCTATGTCGGTTCGCTGGGACGGCAGTTGTTCTTCACCGATCCTCTCAACCCGGCTGTGCCGAATGCTACGTTCACCCAGACTGCGACCCAGACCACACCATATGGATCGCAGACGCTTCGCGTGGATGCTGCTCGCGGTGTGATTCAGCTTCGTGATGGCGGCCTGACCTCCAACTACCACTCCGCGCAGGTGCAGCTCCGTCACCGTGGTCTGGATACGATGGTCGGCCACTTCTACTTCACCAGCTCCTACACGTTCTCGAAGAGCCTCGACGTTCTCTCCGAAACGTTTGCCACCAACTCCTCCGGTCAGAACCCCTCGCGTTCGCCCGTGGTTGCCGACATCCGTTCACTGGATTACGGTCCTTCGGACAACGATCGCCGCCACATCTGGAATACGGTCGTCAACTACCAGATACGTGGACCGCATGCCGGTTTCATGGAGCGCGTGCTGGGTGGCTGGTCGATTGCTCCTATCCTCACCATTCAGAGCGGCACTCCGTTCACCGTGCTCAACGGTGCGGATCGCGACCTGGATGGCTCTACCATCGGTGACCGCGCGGACATCGGCAACAAGAATGCCCCGTTCAACTCGCGTGCAATGGTCAGCACCACGTGCGCTTCCGGCTTGTCGGATGGCGCGACGGGCGCCTGCACTACGCGCGACCAGGTCCGTTTTGTGCAGGTCACGGCTTACAACCTGAAGCAGACACAGGGCCGCAACTCGCAATACACTACCCGCTATCTCAACCTGGATACGAACTTCCTCAAGAAGATCTCGATCACTGAAGGTGTGAAAGCGGAAGTGCGCGCGACCATGCTCAACGTCACCAACAACCAGAACTTCGATACGCCTTCGGCCTATACCAACATCTCGACCTATGGCGCCACATCGAACTTCCTCAACTACTCGCTGGCAAACGGTGGTTCACGCACCATGCGTCTCGGTGCGAAGATCATCTTCTAAACCGCGTCTCATTCCAGGCAGTACAACGATGCCGTTGCGTAAGCAACGGCATCGTTCTTTTCGCGCGGAATCTCCTGGTGGCTTTGCCAGCGGGTTAGACAATGTGCCTTGGCGGGGATCGAAAATTCCTGACCCCCAGTCCTACGTCGTCAGGCTGGAAGAAGGGGAGGTGTTGACTGGCGGGCTCCCGTGTTGAGTGTCATCTTCCATGATCGATAGGTGACGATCACCAGGGCAAAGGCGGTCAACGGAAAGATGAGTTGGGGAAGGGAAGAGTGGGTTGCAAGCAGCGAGGTAATCGCCGCGGCACTATCGAAAGCCAGGCCGGCATAGGCCCATTCGCGCAGGACAACAGGAACGGGAAGCAGGATAGCTCCAACTGCCAGCAACTGCGCTGCCCCGAGCATGGATGCAAAGTAGTCCGGGTATCCAAGCCGATGAAAGACTTCCATCGACCCATTACTTCGAAGAATGCTGCCTAAGGCGCCGGACAGCCAGAGCATCGCAAGAAGTGCCTGCGGTATCCGATAGCTGAGTTGGTATTTCGATTGGCCACGAACTGAAGACGGCTTCATTGCAACCCCTCCTCCAGGGCCTTGCCCAGCTTCTCCAGCAAAAGCTGGCATCCCTCTTTGCGATGACCGGCTCCATCACTGTCATCGAAATAGACGCCATACTCTGTGTGCGTCAGGTGAGTGCCACCGGATGGCGTCTGAACCAGCTCAATGGAGGCAAGCGACACGGAGAGTGGCATCTCACCGATTGCCATTCTGTACGAAAAGACAATCCGCTCGTTGGGCGCAATGTCTTGAAATTGCGCATCGAGGCGGATCTCCGGGCCGCCTTCGAATGTGAAGCGGGAAGATTCTAACCCGCCAACTCGAAAATCAAACGTGAACTCGTGCACACTGCAGTTCTCGTCCTCAACCCTCCATTTGCGCACGGCCTCTTTGTCGGCGAAGGCACGAAAGACTCATTGCGGAGATTGTGGGTAGGTGCGCTCCACCTGAAAGGTCGAATGGCTGAGCGGTCTATGTTGTGAGGTCGCGGTTTCAGGATTTGCCATGGATTCTCCTTTTTGCTGTTGTGGGTGTCGGTGGATTCCCAAGATCTTCGTCGGCCAGGAACTTGCCAAGGCGATCCAATTGGCGGCCCACCGTGAGCCTGCGTTTTGTAACCCAGTCGGAAACGAGGTCCAACCCGCGTGAGTCGACCTGACACGTTCGAACGCGCCCGGTCTTTTGGCTCTTCACCAGGTTGCACTGCTCCAAAACCTGCACGTGCTGAACAATGGCAGCCAGCGTCAGGTCGAAGGGTTGGGCGATCTCACTAAGCGTTGCGGGCCCTCGGGAAAGCCGTTCCACGATGGCCATCCTGACCGGCTCGGCAAGGGCACGAAAGCATTCGCTTGCTGAACTGTTAAGCATGCACTTAACTGTTGCGCAACGAAGACGTAAAGTCAAGCGAATACTTAAGTGTTTTCCGCCTTTGGCAAACAACAGATAGAAAGCGCGATGCTCGCAATGGGGAACCTGGGACAGATGCGTCCCTGGCAGAGATGGAAAACTGAGGACGGACAGAACGGTCCCGGCAGAGATAGCGCTGGCTTTATTCTGTGGGGTCTACGTCCCGTCCGTCCCAGCGAACGGCGCTACTTCTTCTGCAATTCGCTTTCGATCGCCGTGATCACTTCCGGAGAATCGGGCTTCGTTGCCGGCTCAAAACGGTTCACCGGCGTTCCGTTGCGTGCGATAAGGAATTTGGTGAAGTTCCACTTGATGTCGCCCCCTACGGACGGGTTTGCGGCCTTGTCCGTCAGGAAGTGATACAGGGGTGTCTGATCTGCGCCAAGAACCGATACCTTCGACATCATCGGAAACGTCACATGGTACTTGCGGTTGCAGAAGGTCTTGATCTCAGCATCCGTGCCGGATTCCTGGTTGGCAAAATTGTTCGCCGGCACGCCGACGATAACCAGACCTTTGTCCTTGTACTTTTCGTAGACGGCCTCCAGCGCGGAGTACTGCGGCGTATATCCGCAGGCGCTCGCCACATTGACCACAAGCAGAACCTTGCCCTTGTAGGCCGCAAGCGACGTGGGCTCTCCGTCGATCGTTTTCAGTTTGTAGCTGTAAACCTGCGTTGCCGTGCCTGCAAACGCCGCGACTGCCGTGCCGAGCAAGGCCAGCATCATGAGTTTCCGCATTGAATTCTCCAATCCTTAACCGGGATGACTGTTTGCGGTCATTATAGGTCTCGCTTGGGGTGATTTGCCCCTGTCGAAAAGTGACCCGGCAGGTCGTTTACATTCATGCAAGCGATGAAAGATCCGGACCCCAGTGTCGGCCGCCTCTCCAACCTGGCGCGACGCTGGCGCAACCGTCTGATCCCGGCAGAACCTGATTCTCAGGGAGCGTTTTTCACGCCAACGGTCACGCCGGCCGCGAGTCGCCTGACGGAGCCGGCGTTCGCCAAGGCTCCGAAGGCGTCGACGCCCGTTCCCATTCCCGAAGCACCACCCGATCCCGAACTGACGGCCGATCAGGCGGAAGCCCTCCGGGCGATAGAAGCTGCTTATGAGCCGGGCGGCTTCTATCTGCTGACGGGGTACGCCGGCTCGGGCAAGACCTACTTGATGCAAAGGCTGACGAAAAGCGTCCTGGCAAAAGGACGCCGCATCGTTCTCAGCGCACCTACGCACAAGGCCGTGGCAGTCCTCGCGCGCAAACTGACCGAGGCCAGGATCAGGGATGTGCCGTGCCGGACAATCCATAGCGTCCTCAGCCTGACACCGAAACCGCGGGCCGACCGGCTCGTTTTCGAACGAGACCGCAACGCAGAGCCGGTCACTGCCAATGTCGTGGTTGTCGACGAGTGCTCCATGGTCGATCTCGAGCTGTACCGAAACATCAGGCGCTACCTGCCCAATGCTTTCGTCCTGTTCGTCGGCGATCCCGCCCAACTGCCTCCGGTTGGAGAGGTCGCGAGCCAGACGTTCGCGACGAAGAACCGTTCGCACCTGACGACCATCGTGCGGCAAGGGGCAGGGAACCCGATCCTCGAAGCAGCGGGGATCATCCGGTCCAGTCAGGGAGGCGACTCCGACTGGTCATGGCTGAAGCAGACCGCGCTGGCGAGTGGACACGGCGTGTTCCTGCCCGGAGACGCGGTCTACCGCTGGATGCGAAAGGCGTTCACATCGCCGGAATTCGAAGCCGATCCCGATACGTTCCGTTATCTCGCCTGGACGAACCGCCGCGTCCACCAGATCAATGAGACGATCCGCCGCTGGCGCTACGGCGACAACATTCCGACTCCATTCATGCCTGGTGAAAGTGCATTGTTCCGCGCCCCGGTTGTGATCGAAGACACCATCCTCTTCGCCAACAACCAGGAGGCGAAAGTCCTGGCTATCGATCGCAGCACCTTCAGCCACCAGATTGAGGAAGCCAACGGCGTTCCCAAATGGACGGCCACGATCCCTGCATGGCGGATCACCCTTCTGGATATCCATGGTGTCGAGAAGACCGTTCATATGCCTGCGGACGATGGGGAGTTCCAAAAGGTCATTGCCCGGATCAGAGACGAAGCTGCCGAAGCGAGGATTCGCTGGAAGCATTTGCATGATTTCCAGTCGAGCGTAGCCCGCCTTCAATCGATCTACGCGATGACCGTACACACGTCTCAGGGGAGTACGCATGGGACCACGTTCATCGATGTGCCGGACATCCGCCGGCGCGAGGAAACCAATCGATTGGAAATGCAGCAAATGCTTTATGTCGCTGCGACAAGGCCCTCGCAGCGGCTCATTCTGGTTGGAGTGTGATCGATATCGTGTATATGGCTACAGGAGATGGATCCATCAGAAAGAAACACTCCCCCCTCTCTCTCCTCCAGTCGACACAGCTCTATATGCCGTAACCGCGAAGCTGCGGAAGTTCGGACAGAACAAACTCCAGGTCGCCGGGTGCCAGATCCTTCAGCGCACGTGGCTTGTCCTGCGGTCGAAGCCCTTTCTGGTTGATGCGGTTCATGAGACTCCAATTTTTGACGGGGTGTGCCGGGCTTGGATCTGCCGGCTCCTGTGCCGGCAGATCATAACGGGTCAGGTCGATGACCTGCCTTGGCGTGTTGTCGTGCCAGTCGCGAAGCAGCGCGAGCCGGAAACTCCGGTTCATGAACCATTCGATCTCAAGGTTGTTGTATGAGTCCCCAAGCCCGGAACCGCGCTCGAGGAAGCTGTAGTTCCAGTCGCTGTTATCTGAGTGAGACGCGCGCCACAGCGTGCCGAACTCCCCAAAGGTTACGAAGCGAACGTCAGGCCAGCGCTTCTTCGTGTCCGTCACCCACATGCGCATGGCGGAGGTCACAAGTTCCTGCCCAAACTCATACACGAGTTGCGCTTCCCAAATGTTGGTGACCCAGCCAAAACCGTTGCGGGAGAATCCCTCATCGAAATGAATGCTCTGCGTGTGCATCACCTCGCGATGGCCCAGGTCCAGTCCCCATCCCAGGTAGGTCTCGATCGGCCCCACGCCGCGGCGGCTGTTGTATCCGGTGAGCTTGTGATCCAGCGCTCCGCTTCTGCGTGCGCAGATAAAATCCATGGTCCAGCCATCCAGGTTGACGCAATCGATGAAGTCGCGAGGCCCTTGGGCCGGCTTACAAAAGTGCTCCGTGGATGGATAGAAAGGATAGGAGGGCGAACCGTCCGCGCCGCCGCCGTCGATGGCATGCTGGCTCCAGATCACCGCGTGCGCAGCGTGAATGTTTTCTTTCTCGGCCAGGTACTGCAGGTTATTTGCGGAAAGAAAGCCGCCCATGATCGCGTGCGGGCGATAGCCCTTACCCACGAACGACGTGATGATCTGGATCGCTTCCGACATCTCGCGATTGATTCGCTCGCGAGGCAGGTACATGGCGGGGAAATATCCCGGAAAGTAGGAAATCTCATCGCCAAAGCGCTCATGGCACTCGACCGCATAGGCTCGGATCTGCTCGTAGTTCCGGCGCTTATCTTCCAATGCGTTCAGCGTGAAGCCCCAGGTGAGGCGTCCTTCGGGATTGGAGGTAGCAAATGCTTCGCGGAGAGCCCGAACGCCTTCAAGGGTGTGCCACGCGGACTCATCCCGGTCCAGCAGCTTGACGTCGCGAGAAACCTCCCACGGCGTTGTGCGAATCATGATGCAAAGGGTTACGAAGCGTTGGCCACGCACTTTGTTGACGCGAATGGCAGCGCCCGGCAGTACGCCGGGGTGCTGACCACGCGCTACCGCCGCGACTGCGCCCATCATGGCGCCCTTGACCAGGTCTCTTCGAGTCACGCTGTACCTCGAAACGAGTCTGATCCGTTGGAAGCCGCGCGGTCAACGGGCAATATCTGTCTATTCGGAAGCATGCAGTGAAACGACATGGATCCCCTTCGAGTCGCAGACTGCGAACATTCCTTTGCGGGGATTCAGCGCCATCACCGGCGGTGGTGGCTCGCCCAGTTCGATAGAGCCTATCTGTTTGCCGGAATTGAGATCATCCCAGACATGAACAACTTTACCCGTGGCTAACTCAATGGCCTTGGGATGTTCGTGAAAGGAGATCACCCATTCTTTCCAAGGCATGATGCTGCCTGTTTCCTTTTCCAGAGGGACCACGGATATCCATTTGGATTCCGGGATCGACCACATCCCGAGCTGCAACGGCCTGAGCCCCGATGCATTAGGTTCGCTGTCTACCTCTTCGCTTGTGGAACTCACGACGACGTGGTCGTTCCCGAGAAACGCAGCAGCGTCGATCTCGGCACCGAACGAAAAGCCCACTTCCGTTCCCGAAGTGTCTTCCGTTCCGCAGATCGCATCAACCCGGCATAAGCATGCACCTCCGTGAGGGTGCCAGAACCAACCTGCACTCAAAAGAAATCGGCCATCGGCAGACACCGAAAGCCTCGATTGGAACTCCATCTCGGCCAATTTCTTTTTCCCAAGAATTTCTCCCGTTTCAGCGTCTTCAATTTCAATCGTGTCGAAAGAGTTCGGACAATGGACGATCACAACACGGCCGCCGCTGATCGCGGCGAGCGCGATCGGATAGTCGTAGGTCTTAGCAAAGTAGTAACTCCGGCTTAGCTCACGATGTTCTCTCCAATTTTTGTAGAGCAATGCCTTGGTTCCACGGTTGTCATACGCTAACGTCCAGAACGCGCCTTGCCCGTGGACACAGAGCCCCCGGTCGAATGGATATGGCGTGAAGAAGGCTTGCCGCGGGAACGGCTGGTCGAGAGCGATCCGACGACCTGTCAACGGCTCCACGAGATCGTCCTCGTCCCATACCAGAGGTGAGACAGAGGGACACTCGATAAACCGGCTTTGGTGAGTCAGTTTCAAGGCTTATTCCAGCTCTCAGTGTTGCATCGCTCTCAGGGGGACGCAACCAATCGAAGCCGCCTGCTGGCGGCGGCGCAGTTTTATCAAGCAATTTTTGTTTGCAGGGACCGATGAGTTTTTCTCGCGACGCCAGTCTTTAGGGCATTGAGGAAAACGGGCACATGAGTGCCGAAGAAACCCTCCGAGGAGAACACAATGAAAATCACCGTCGAAACCAAGGTTGCCGCACCGATCGAAGCCGTGTGGAAAGCATGGACAACTCCGGAAGACATCAAGCAATGGAACGCGCCTTCCGACGACTGGCACACGACAGCGGCCACGGTCGACCTGCGCGAGGGAGGAGCCTTTTCTTCGCGCATGGAAGCGAAGGATGGAAGCGCGGGCTTCGACTTCGCTGGAACCTACACGAAGATCGTCGGGCACAAGCTGATCGAAGCTTCGTTTGGAGGCAGGACGCTGCAGGTCGAGTTTCTCGATAGCCCGCAGGGCGTCACGGTTCGCGAGACCTTCGATGCGGAGGACATGAATTCCGTGGAGCAGCAGCGCACCGGCTGGCAGGCCATTCTGGATAAGTTCGCCAGCCACGTGGAGGGGAAGCGTTCGGCGGACGACATAAGTCGCGCCTGAGATTGTGCGTTCAGTACGTCAATTTTTCATACCCATAGACACTGCTGAGGCTTACGATCATCACTCAGAGGCGTCGTGATCGTAAGCCTCAAAGTTCACAACAGGAGTTTCTATGTTCGATCAGATCAAGCCGGGGCATGTCCTCCGGTTCGGCACCGATCCTGCCACGATTATCTCTCCGCATGCCACGAACGCTGGCAACGACAACACACTGTTGACCCCTTGGCCAACGACCAGTCACCTGGGGATGGTCCAGTGCATCTCCCATCCATCGGGGCCTATCGGCGCGGTCGCAGCGGCTGTAGCTACGGGCCTTCGAGACGGCAAAAACAAATCACGCTCCGCCAGCTATTCCGGGATCGGACGGCTGGTGACGGCCTCCAACCGCGTTGTGGGATCGGTTAACTGCGATTTCGTGGGCTATGTGGATGGGCAGACCAACTACATTCAAAGCGCGCTGACAACCTTCAGCAAGGATTTCAGCGGCTGCCTCATGGTCGAGTACAACCTCGGCGGGCATCGCAACGTCGCGCATGTGGCTGCAAGCCAGGTACCTGCCATGAATTGCAAGCAAGCGTTCCTGACCGCGCTTCATGGCCAGCATGGAATCCTCAATCACGGCTGGTTCCGGCCCTTCGTGTTCGCCGAAAGCGGTCGCAAGGCCGATGCGTATGGCGCGATCAAAAACTACATTGGGAAGATCGACGATCTGACCACCTTTGGAGTCGTGACAGCAGCCGGAGTGCCTTATTCCATCGACGCGTTCAAGCCGAAGGGTGTCGCCGGGAAGGATTGGATCGTCACCTTTATCGAACAAAAGACCATGAGCCAAAGCTGGGTCGCACCATAAACCTGGAGCGGCAGACGGACATGGCGCACTCCCGCGCAAACACGTCGTCCAGACCTCAAAGAAATCTGCTTTGTCAGACCCGCGGACCCGGCGCCTCAATGCCGGGTCCGCAAATGCTTAAGCCTCGCGGCTCTCATCTGTCGCGAGTTTCGCAATCACCGACGTCAGGCTCGTAACACCTGTGATGTGTTCTGTGCCGGGTACGCCGAAGTGAATCCAGCCTGAGTTGAAGCTGTCGACCATTTCAGCACGGGGTTCGGTGCGGCCCTCCGGCATGCCCTGGCCCAGGAAGAACTCCGTCCACTTCTCACGCGGGACGGCAACCGCTTCGACGGAACGTCCAAGAGCGCGGCTCAGTGCTTCTGCAATATCGTTGGAGGAATACTGCTCCGGACCGGCGACTTCAATATGCCGCGTGCCTGTCCATTCCTGGCGCAGGACATCCGCGCCGGCTTTGCCAATGTCAGCCGTGGCGACCAGCGGGAATTTGCGATCCAGAGGATGGAGATTCGAGAAAATCTTTCCCTCTGCCCGGGCGGTGGTAACGTCCCACGCATGGTTTTCCATGAACCAGCCAGGCCTCAGGAACGCATGCGCGATGGGCAGGTCTCCAAGTGTTTGTTCCAGGAGATGCGAACCGGTGATAAGCCCCAGCCCGCTGGTCTGTTCGGCTCCGATCGAAGACAGGTACACCGCTTTCCTCGGCAGGGCCTTGGCGAGAGCCGCGTGATAGGACGCCAGCGTCTTGCGCACTTCAGGAAAGCCGGGTTCGGGAGCAAAGTTCGGGGGAACCATCAGAAAGACGCCATCCACTCCTGTGAATGCGGCTGCCAGTGCGTCTGGATCGTCGACGTCCGCAATGGCAATCTCCGCTCCGCGGTCCTTCCACCGCGTTGCCTTTTCAGGATTCCGAACGATCGCGCGAATCTTCTCGCCCTGCGCCGACAGATTCTCCGCGATGGCGCTTCCAACTCTTCCAGTAATGCCCATAATTGCGTACATTGGGTTTCTCCTTGTCTTGTAACGGAACATCTTCCGTCGCGATGTAGATGCCTCCGGAGAGAGCGCTTTGACGAGTTCCTACCCTCTCCGCTCTACCGCGGCCTCGTACATCTGACGCAGCAAACAAGGCGAAGCTCCAGAATTCTACGCATATGACTCATGACTACGTATCATGAATCCATGATCTTTGATGATCGAATGCTGAACGGACTAGGGGTTCTGACCGCCGTCGTGAGAACCGGAAGCTTCGCTGTCGCCGGCAAATCATTGAACATGTCGCAGTCGGGGGTGAGCCGGGCTATCGCGCGGCTGGAATCGCGCCTCGGTGTCCGTCTGCTTGAGCGGACAACGCGCATCGTCACATTAGTCTAAGTGAGGAAGGGCGCCGGCTCTACGAACAAGTCGTTCCGCTGCTCGCCGGGTTGGAAGAAGCAGCGGCTTCGGTCGCAAGCTCCAAAGACGCCGTTCGGGGAACCCTGCGGGTGAATATGGACCCATTCATCGCGCAGCTTATGCTGGGGCCGCAGCTCAGCCGATTTCTAAAACGGTTTCCAGGATTGAAGCTTGAAATGATTGCGCGTGACCGCCTAGGCGATCTGGTCGCGGAAGGCTTCGATCTTGCGATCCGTTTTGGTGAGCCTCGCCCATCCACGCTTGTGGCCCGAAAGCTGTTGCACACGAGGGTCGTTACCGTAGCTTCGCCGACTTACCTCAAGCAGGCTGGGCGCCCAACCCATCCTTCCGAGCTTGAGAAGGGCAATCATCGCCTGATTGATTTTCGCGATCCTGAAACCGGGCGTGCCTATGAATGGGTGTTCCGGCAGGGCCGCAAGGAAATCGAGATCGGCTCGAACGCGCAACTGTTGCTCAGCGATGTCGCGACCATTCACGCAGTGTGCCTCGCCGGTTACGGGATTGCACAACTCCTGGAACTTGGAATCGAATCGCTGATCGAGAGCGGGCGCCTCGAGGTCCTCTTTCCCGGTTGGCTGGATGAGCGATTTCCTCTCTATGCTCTGCACCCCTCGCGTCATCATCTTCCCCCGAAGACGCGCGCCTTCCTCGACTTTGTCATTGCAACGGTCAAGTAGCCGTAGCATCCCTGCCGTCGCAACCTTTGCTGCACGCGTCATCTTCGCGTTGTAGAATCGTCCTCACTTCACCGGCCCCATCTCATCATGTACGAGGACATAACCCCATGGGTTTCTTTGACTCCATTGAAAACATTGCCGCGCAGGAACTGGGCGGCGGCGGGAACACCAACGCAAACGTCGCCGGCGGCCTCATGCAGGCGCTTGAAGAACATCCCGGCGGTCTCGCCGGTGTGATGGACCACTTCAACAACAACGGCATGGGCGAGCACGTACAGAACTGGGCTACCGGTGCGCAGCCCACGGCTACTCCCGATCAGATCCAGCAGGGCCTTGCCGGCACCGGTCTGATCGAAAGCGTCGCGGCTAAAGCCGGAGTCTCGCCCCAGGTTGCGAGCATGGCGATGTCGACCATTCTCCCCATGGTGATGTCGCACTTCACCAACTGCGGTCAGCAATCGGCGCCACAGAGCGGCTACGGCGGCATGGCCTCGCAGATACTCAGCCGCTTTCTCTAGATTTCTGCATGCTGTTGAAAAGGCCGTTTCCCCGGTTAGGGAAACGGCCTTTCTTCTTCCAGTTTGGTTGAAGCGTTCTATTGCACAGCGTCAGCCCGCACCGTGCGGATGCCGAAGACGCCGGGAATGGCATTGCCATCCTTTGCCTGGAAGCGCACCGTGACCTTCTGCTTGCCCTTCACCATCTCCAGCGGCAGCGGGTACTTGACGTCGAAGAAACGGATGTCCTGCTCGGGCGAGCGGCGTTCCATCGTTTGTTCGCCGACCTTCGTGCCGTCCACCAGGATGTCGAAGCCGCCTTTCTTTCCTCGCGCATCGTTGCTGTAGGTCACAACCAGGACCGCTGGATTGGCGGGATCAACGGGAAGCTCATACGAGAACCAGCCTGCACCCTGCCGTCCGTAGTGTCCCTGCAATTGCACCGGGGTACTGTCTTCGTCCTTCTCCGCAAAGTCGCGCTCCGTCTGCATCTGGCCGGGCTGCGCGAAGCCGATGGTGGCCGCGGTCAGCTTCTTCTCGGCTTCCGTCTGGGCTTCATAGGCTGCGGATTTCTTCGCCCACTCGTCGGGAGTGAACACATCCCAGTAGATCGCGTAGCGGCGGCGCGGCATTTCGTAGAACGGAGCGAAGTCGATGTCCTGCTTCAAGCCGGCGTTGACGGTGTGGAAGGTCCCGGGCTTGCCCGCTACCGGCTTCAACCAGCTGTTGACATTGAGCTCGGCGGTAATCAGCGCGGGCGCGGGCTCAGGAGCTTTGGCGCCCTGTCCACGGAACTGGCCGCGGTTCAACTCCGGCCCTAGGTCGCCTGCCAAGACAAGCGGCCCCCACATGATGGCCATGCGGTTGGCATTGTCCGGCAGCACTTCTTTGCGCAGCGTCTTGGGCAGCACCAGTTCGACCGAATCGCCCGTCTTCCATTTACGGCTGATCTCGACATAGCTATCCGCCTTGGAGACATTCTTCACGACCTGGCCGTTCACCTTCACTGAAAAGCCTTCGCCGGCCCAGTACGGACGCCGCAGCGCAATGGTGTACATCTTCGAGGGGCCGGAAGTGATCTTCAGGGTGGCCGAATCGCCGATCGGCAGGTCGGTCACCATCTCGAGCTTCACACCTTGCGATTTCCAGTCGACCGTGGTCGGATCGTACTGGCTTACCCAGAGCTTGTTGCCCGACTCGTTGTAGATGCCGTAGGCGTGGAACGCGTGGGTCTCCATCTGCGAACCGACGCAGCAGGTAAAGCTTTCGAACTTGTTCTGATACTCGTGCTGTACACCGCGTCCGACGGGAACCATGTAGCTGACGCGTCCGTCATCGGGATCCTGCCCGCCGAGAATCGCGTTGAGGTCCGCGCGTTCAATGTAGTCCGCATAGCGGGACTGGGGATCGAGCGAGAACAAGGTACGCGCCATCTTGATCATGTTGTAGGTGGCGCAGCTTTCGGCTGTGCGCCCGTCGATCATGTCGTTCATCTTGTCCGGCTGGCCAAAGTACTCGTTCTTGCCGTCGCCGCCGGTGGCGAAGCTGTGATGTTCGGACACCTCATCGAAGAAGAACATCGCGGCCTTGCCGTCAGTTTCATTGCCGGTGTCTTCATAGCGTGCGAGTTCGCCAATCATCTTGGGGATGTTCGTGTTGGCGTGCTTGCCGGCGAGAATGTCCTGCCCCTTGGACAGCGGATCCACGATGGCATGGTGTTCGAACTTGTCGGAAAGCTTCAGCCAGCGCGGATCGTTGGTGTCGACATAGAGATCGGCGAGCACCTCGTTCATGCCGCCGAACTCGGTGGCCAGCATGCGCTGGATCTGGTCGTCATTGAGATTGGCGAGGATGCCATCGACCCATCCCGCAAACTTGATTTCGACATCAAGCGCGGCGCGGTTGCCTGTGAGGTGGTAGGCATCGCGCAGTCCCGCGAAGAGTTTGTGCTCGACATACCAGGGCGACCACAGGCCGTTCAGGTCGAAGCCGCCGGAGTGAATCTCTCCCTTGCTCAACTCCTCGAACTTCACCTTCCCATCCACGCCCTTGGCGTCCAGAAGCGCGCCGATGTAGCCATCCTTTTGCGCGTTCTGAATTTGCTGTAGTTGCGAGACCATCTCGTCCGCGCGCTGCTTGAAGCGCACGTCGCCGGTGCTCGCATACATCAGGCTGACCGCGGAAAGGTAGTGGCCGGCAATGTGTCCTGTGAGTTCCCGCCCCGCGCCGTCCCAGCCGCCGTATCCCTTCGCCGTGGTGTCGAGCCCGGCTCGCAGGCGCAGATAGGCGAGCATGCGCTCCGGCTGAAGGTCGAGAAGATACTGGGCATCGAGGTCCTGCGCCTTCTTCAGTGGGCCGCCCGTCAGCCGCACGCTGCTCAGCGGCAAGGGAACAGCTTTGATCTGAACCTTGTGTACAGGAGCTTCGGCATGCGCCAATGAAAACGCTTGCAGGAAAGAGCCGAGAACAAGTGCCGAAATACCGAGCTTTCGCATACAACCTCGTGAAAAAGGAGCTATGAATACGAAATAGTATACGAAATGCACCATGGTTGCCCAGTGGGGCTTCGCCGCGCCGTTGTCAGGGCGGAGGGAAACCTCTGCTGATGAAAGGTATCCTTCGAGAGAGCTCAGATTCCGCGGTCTCTGATCGGCCGAAATGAATCTCTGACGTGAGGATGAGGAGGCTGCATGGAGATCGATTTTTCAGGGCAAACGGTCGTAGTCGCAGGCGGTACCGGTGGACTGGGCATGGCAGTGAGCCTCGCGCTTCTCCATGAGGGTGCAACCACGGTGGTCACCTATCGCCACGAAGAGGAGTTCCTCTCGTTAAAGGATGCGGCGGGTGCAAAAACTTCGCTGCTTGAAGGACATCGTGTGGATGTAACCGATGAGGCTGCGGTCGCTGAATTCATCGCCAAGGTTCTGGCGAACCACGGGAGACTGGACGCCCTGGTCAATACCGTGGGCGGTTATATAGGCGGCATCAAGCTATGGGACCTGCATGCATCCGATCTTGACCGCATGCTGGCACTCAACTTGCGCTCCGGCTTTGCGTTGTGCCGCGCGTCCTTGCCTTCCATGCTTCAGGCAGGCCATGGATCGATCGTCAACGTAGCCGCCAAGGCGGCCATCGACCACGGCGCTGGCGCGGGAGCCTATGCTGCCTCCAAGGCCGCTGCAGTCGCGCTCATGGATTCACTTGCGGGCGATTGCAAGGGGACAGGCGTGCGTGTGAATTCCATTCTCCCCAGCATCATCGACACCGACGCAAACCGTCTGGCAATGCCCGACGCCGACTTCGCAACCTGGCCCAAACCGGAAGACCTTGCTTCGGTCATTTTGTTCCTGTGCAGTGAGCAAGCCAAAGTGATTCATGGAGCGGCCATTCCGGTTTATGGGAACAGTTAGTTGCTATTGGAGAGATCGCGAACTTCCACACGGGCAAGTCCGTAAGCGCCAACGGCGCGGCATATACCAGCATGGGGTGAAAGTGGGGTCCCCAGTGAACTTGTTCACTGGGGTGCTGAAACCCCATGGAACGGATCGCATTGACGCAGAGCGCTGAAGGCGCGACATAGTGCGCCTGAAAGTGTACGTGGTTGGAGAGGTGCAAGTCCTCTTCAGGCATGCGCTCTCCGGCCTGTAACGAACTGTTATTGCGTCGCCGTGAGGCGGGGTGAGGAGCTACAGGGAGTGAAGATCCAGTC
>DASYEV010000067.1:0-2962 GCA_036498835.1 Acidobacteriaceae bacterium
TCGCGAAGATGCTTCTGAAGCAGCATCTCGCTCGCACAAGCCGGCTTTCCATCGATCGCGTTATACGCACACATAATGGAAGCCGCGTGAGCCTCCGTGATCGAGGCGCGAAACGCTGGAAGGTAGGTGTCTTCCAGGTCATGATCTGAAATTTGCGCGTTGAAGTGATGGCGGTCCTGTTCAGGACCGCTGTGCACCGCGTAGTGCTTGGGCGTCGCGACAAGCTTCAGGTACTTGGGATCGTCTCCCTGCAGCCCCCGCGTGAATGCGACTCCCAGGCGAGCGGTAAGGTAGGGATCCTCGCCGAATGTTTCCTGTCCACGTCCCCAGCGGGGGTCTCGAAAGATATTGATGTTAGGCGACCAGAACGTCAGGCCGGCGAAGCGGCGGTGGTCACCCACACGTTGCGCTTCGTTGTACTTCGCGCGTCCTTCATCGCCGATGACGTCGGCGACGCGGCTCATCAGCGCGGTATCAAAGCTCGCAGCCAATCCGATGGATTGAGGAAAGTTTGTTGCCAGGCCGTTCCGCGCAACACCATGAAGCGCTTCGCTCCACCACTCGTAGTCGGGAACCCCCAGACGCGGGATGGCCGCGGCTTGATTCATGGTTTGTGAGACTTCTTCTTCCAGAGACATCCGGGCAACGATGTCCTTTGCCCGTTCAGCAGGCGAGCGAGCCGGGTCAAGATAAGGACAGGTATCTTTCGAGCAGACTGACGGCGACTGCGCGTAGACCTGCAGACCACTCGCAACAGCACAAACGATGACGACTTTCCAAAGGGCTTTCATTCACTATCCTTCACGATGGCTGGTCGCCTGAATCTTCTTTGCGTGACGTGTCTTCTGGTGTTTCGGGAATGCGACTTTCGTTCGTCGCAATCCTACGCAGGGTTGGTCGATCTTCGAATGCATCTTAAGTTGATCCTGATGGTTGAAGCGGGCAGAGTGTGTTCGGCGAAAGGATCTCGCTCTCCTCTGTTTTCTTACAACACTGTCATCTCGACGGAGTGAAGCGCAGTGGAGAGACCTGCTGTTGCTCCCGCCCATGTGTCCTGAAACCGGACACATGGGCGGGAGCATGCCCCGCAGCGGCTAAAGCAGTTCCGGTAATGGTGTAGACCGAAGAGAGGGTGCTGAAGCCGTTTTCTCCCAATGAAAACGGCATTCTCCACCGTTCGGAAAGACCACAGTATTACCGGAACTGCTCTAAAGCCGAATTCTTGCCTCGCCCTTAATGTCCGGTCTAAAAGACCGTACCTACTGTGTCGTAGCTCATCAGCACGGCCTAGAACTTCAGCCGCAAAACGAATTCCATGGTGCGAGGGTCGGTTGCGCTGGTCACCTGTCCGAAGGCGTTCTGGAACCCGCCCGTGGAGCTGAAGTTCGGCTGGTAGCTTCCATCCGCCTGCTGAGCGCCAAGGGTACCGCTGATGGCGAAAGGGGACAGATGATTGGGAGCGTTGAACATCTCCGCGCGGAATTCCATTCCAAAACCCTCGTGGATCGAAATGTTCTTCTGCATGGCTGCGTCCCAGTTGTTGAACAATGGTCCCTTGGTGTCGTCGTAGTGCAGGTTGCCGTAGCTCCCGGCTGCCGGCGCATGGAACGCCGTGTAGTTCAGGTACTGTTTGCCCCCATGGGCGTAGGGATTGCCAACCAGGTTGGGACGCTGCGCAACGTTGGCGGTTGTGACCAGGTTGCCCGCGACCGAAAGGCCGGATGGTTGAATTACGTTGATCGGAATGCCACTCGAGATACGTGTAATGCCGGAGATCTGCCAACCGCCCAGGACCTGCTTGTACCATGCGTGCTCATGCTGCCAGAACGGAATGGGATAGACGTAGCTGGCAACGAAGATCTTGGGTTGGGTGTAGTTGGCCGGGCCATAGTCGGCGTGGATGTTGGTGCTGTCCTGCGGCTGGTAGTCAAAGGTCGAGCCATCCGTCAGTGACTTGGCCCATGTATACGACAAGGTGACCAGGCCACCCTTGTTGAAGCGGGTCTGCATGCGTGCCTGCAACGCGTTGTAGTTGGAATGCTCTCCGTTGCTGTACTGGTAGATTTCTCCATAGCCCTTGAAGGGTCGCAGTGCATTCCTTGCCACACCAGGGTTCGCGCCCTCGATGCCTGCCGCTCCCTGGTTCAGGTTTCTGCGATAGGTGAGATTCGTCGAACGCGAGCCCACATAGTTCACTTCGACCGAGGTGTTGGAGAGCAGCTTGTGTTGTATGCCCAGGCTGTAGTTGTGAATCCGCGGCGGCGCAAGATTGCGATCGGCCGAGTTGCCAATGTTGGTTGGCGCAGAGCTGTTGATACCAATACTGCCCAGGCCATCCGCATTGCCGGCACTGGCGAGCGAAGCCACAGCGACAAACGGTAGTTGTGAAGCAGCACCGTAGATGTAGTTGCCCTCCACGCGCTCGTAGGAGACACCGTAGCCGGCGTGTACGACAGTTCGCTGCTTGCCGGTCAGGTCAAAAGCAAATCCAAGCCGCGGCGCAAAGGTGTTGTAGACGTTGTTGATAATGCCGGCCGGCAGGTTGTGGAACAGCGCCTGCACCTGAGGATTGTTATAAACAACCGGCGCGACGACCTGTTTCGCCTTGTCCGAGAAACCGGTCCCCGGCAGGATGAGTCCGTTGTATGGTGCGGGAGCTGCCGTGATGAGGCCAGTCGAGGCGTTGATGGTCGCGGCCTTGCTCGAATCGTAGAAGTTCGGATCGAAGAACGCGGCATTGTTCGGCCAACTGGAAATCGGTGGCATGTACTGCCAGCGCAGACCCAGATTAACCGTCAACCGGCGGTTCACGGTCCAGTCGTCCTGCACATACGTTTCGAACTGCATGAAACGCGCTTGAATCTGTGGAGTGCTGCTGCCTTCCGTGTAGCTGCCAAAGTTGCCGGCGACGAGGTTGGCCAGGCTCGTGAAAGTGAATGCGCCGTTCAACTGCGGCGGCGCC
>DASYEV010000068.1:0-8722 GCA_036498835.1 Acidobacteriaceae bacterium
AAGCCGGAGTTGGAGACGTCCCGCCCGCAGAACCTCGTAACTTCAGGATTCACGTCGATCCTGACCTCCAGCATGCGAGTCCTATGCCTAAGCCAGTTGTACTGAGTGTTGACGATGATCCGGATGTTCTCCGTGTATTGGCCGCGATCTGCGCAGCCGCTACGGAGCGACCTATCGCGTGGTGGAAAGCGACTCGCCGACGGCCGCTCTGGACATCCTGAAAGAGCTGAAGATCCGCAACGAAAGCGTGGCGATGCTGCTCGCCGACCAGCGCATGCCGCACATGGACGGCGTGGGATTTCTTCGCAAGGCCATGGAATTGTTTCCCGGCGCGAAGCGTGCGCTGCTGACTGCCTATGCCGATACCAATGCAGCGATTAACGCGATCAACCAGGCGAACATTCACTTTTTCTTTCTGAAGCCCTGGGATCCGGCGCCCGAAAACCTCTATCCGCAACTGGATGACATGCTGGACGACTGGCAGGGCTCATTCCGTCCCGGTTTTGAAGGCATTCGCGTTCTGGGCACGCGCTGGTCGCCGCGCAGCTACGAGCTTCGCGACTTTCTCGCACGCAACCACGTGCCCTACCAGTGGATTGACGTGGAGCTTTCAGCCGGGGACCCGGAAACGAAACGTCTGCTAGAGGCGTTGGGACCTGAAGCTGCCAGTCTTCCGGTGGTTCTGTTTCCGGACGGGACTCGCCTTTTGGAGAGCATCCCCTCTGATGTAGCGCAGAAGGTGGGTCTGCGCACCCGCGCGGAAACCGACTTTTACGATCTCGCCATAGTCGGCGGCGGTCCCGCCGGTCTGGCTGCTGCGGTCTACGGTGCTTCCGAAGGCCTGCGCACGGTGATGATCGAGCGGGAAGCACCTGGCGGACAGGCCGGCATGAGCTCGCGCATTGAAAACTACCTTGGCTTTCCCTCTGGCTTGAGCGGAGCCGATCTTGCCCGGCGTGCGGTCGTGCAGGCGCAACGCTTCGGCGTGGAAATTCTGTCGCCTCAGGAAGCGACCAGCGTTCGTGTCGAAGGCCCTTATCGGATTCTTCATCTCGCCGACGGCAACGAAATTTCCTGCCACGCGTTGATGATCGCTACCGGCGTGCAGTGGCGGCGGCTGGATGCGCCGGGGATCGACAGGTTGCAGGGCGCAGGTGTGTATTACGGCGGCGGTGCGACGGAAGCGCTGTCCTGCAAGGGCGAGATCGTGTACGTGATCGGCGGGGCTAACTCCGCGGGGCAGGCCGCCATGCACTTTGCGCGGTTCGCCGAAAAGGTAGTGCTTCTGGTGCGCGGCGAATCACTGGGCAGCACCATGTCGCAGTATCTGATCGATCAGATCAGCGAGACCCCGAAGAT
Source organism: Acidobacteriaceae bacterium (assembly GCA_036498835.1). GTDB lineage: Bacteria > Acidobacteriota > Terriglobia > Terriglobales > Acidobacteriaceae > Granulicella. The sequence goes on from DASYEV010000068.1 coordinate 1,360, forward strand.
CGAACTCTGGACGCGAGCCAGCGTCGTGGAAGTTCATGGCGAAACCCATCTCGAAGAGATTTCTGTGTTGTGCACGGATACCGGCACGGTCGAACGTGTTCCCGCCAACGCCATGTTCATTTTTATCGGGGCCATGCCGCATACGGACTGGCTGGCGCCGGTTGTGGAGCGCGACGAACGCGGCTTTGTGCGGACGGGTGCCGATCTGATTCACGACGGCAAACGCCCCAGCGGCTGGGTGCCGGACCGCGATCCCTTCCTGCTCGAAACCAACGTACCGGGCATCTTTGCCGTGGGCGATGTGCGCCACGGCTCCATCAAACGCGTGGCGTCGGGCGTGGGAGAAGGCGCCGTCGCCGTTCAGTTCATTCACCAGTATCTGAGCAAAGTCTAATGACCAACGCAATGGAACTGCGCCAGGTAAGCGTCTTCGCCGACCTGCCCGACGATCAGGTCGAATGGTTTCTGGCGAACTCGGTGGAGATTACGCTGCAGCCCGGGGACACCTATGTCCGTCACGGCGATCCCGCGCAATGGATGTTCGTCTTCCTGGAAGGCGAAATCCAGTGGGTTGGCGACTTCGCCGGCAACACCGTAGTGCTGCAGATGCAGGGCGGCGAAGTAAGCGGTGTTCTGCCGTTTTCCCGCATGAAGCAGTTCATGTTCACGGGCCGGGCACTGACGCCTGTGCGCTTGTTGCGGTTTCCCGCCTCGCTGTTTCCGGAGCTTGTGCAGAGAATGCCGGCGTTGACCACCAGCCTGGTGGGGATGATGGCCGATCGCATCCGCGAGGGCACGCGCATCGAACAGCAGCGTGACCGCCTCGCTTCGCTGGGCAAGCTTTCCGCGGGGCTGGCGCATGAGTTGAACAATCCGGCCGCCGCCGCCAAAAGCGCGTCCAGCCAGGTTCGTACCATGATCGGCCGGCTACGCAACGCAAGCTATCTTCTGGGGCGCCAAAGCCTGAGCGACGAGCAGCGCTCGGCGATCGAATCGATGGAAGATGCGCTGTCCGCGCGCAACGCGCCTCCTTTGAGCGGACTTGCTCTCAGCGAACGTGAAGACGAACTGGAGACCATTCTGCGCAGCCACGGTCTCGAAGATCCGTGGGAAGTGGCTGCCGCGCTGGCTCGCGCGGGCGCTGAGTCCGGAGCGCTGAACTCCGCCCTGGGGAAATTTGAGAAAGCTCAGGCGCGCGTCGTGGCGGAAAAGCTGGCGTCTTTTGTTGAGTTGGACAGCCTGCTGGGTGAAATTGAAAACAGCACCGCACGCATCTCCGACCTGGTCCGCACCATCAAGGAATACACCTACATGGATCAGTCGCCGGTGCAGGATGTCGACGTGATGCGCAGCATTGAGGCCACGCTCACCATCCTGAACCACAAGCTGAAGCACGGCGTCACGGTTAAGCGGGACTACCAGCCCGTGCCGCTGTTGGTGAACTCCTTCGGCAGTGAACTCAACCAGGTGTGGACCAACCTGATCGACAATGCGATCGACGCCATGGACGGCAGCGGCGAACTTCGCATTCGCACGTTTCTGGATGACCGTTTTGTGGTGGTGGAAATCGCCGACAACGGCCCTGGCATTCCGCCGGAGGTTGAGGCTCATATCTTCGAACCGTTCTTCACCACCAAGGGTGTGGGTGAAGGCACCGGGCTGGGCCTGGACACGGTGCAGCGCATCGTACGCAAGCACGGTGGGAACATTCATGTGACATCGGGTGAAAATGGCGGCGCGTGTTTTCAAGTGCGGCTGCCGCAGCGTGCTTGAAGAACTTGAAGAACGTCTGAGCCGCGTTTCCTGCGCATCACCACAAACCTGTCATCTCGACCGGAGCGAAGCGCAGTGGAGAGATCTGCTGTTGCTCCTGCCGATGTTTCCGGTCGACCCCCAAATCGGGTGGCCCATCCTTTTCACAGCTTCACCGTGAAAAGGGTGGGGTATCGCGCGAAAGCGCGACCGCTCCCGCCCATGTCTCGGGCAGGAGCATGCCCTCAGGCGCTAAAGCGCAACTCTTATCGATCATGTAATGTCCAGCCTGAAGGCTGGACCTACCGGGTGGTGGTTGGCCAGTGACATGGGCAGCGGCGACAGCTCTCTCCGCTACGCTCCGCTGCGGTCGAGATGACAAGGCATGGGTTTGTTCAGAGGAAAACAGACCCTCTCGCCTACATCCCAACAATCTCGCCGTTGTCATCCACGTCAATGTCCAGCGCACGTGAGGCCTTCGGCAATCCCGGCATCAGCATCATCGAGCCCGAGATGATGACCAGGAAGCCCGCACCTGCGGAAAGGGCAACATCAGTGACGTGGAGTGTCCAGCCCGTCGGTGCACCCGGAACTTTCGGATTGTCACTCAGCGAGTACTGGGTCTTGGCGATGCAGATGGGGAGATGGCTGAAGCCCCAGCGAGTGAAGCGGGCCAGATTTTCTTTTGCTTTGTCGCTGAGCTCAACACCGTCCGCGCCGTAAATCTTGCGCGCGACTTTGTTGATCTTCTCCTCGATGGAGTCGCCGGGTTCGTAGGTCGTCGTGGGGGCAACGTTCGGATTGGCTTCGATGACTTCGACAACCTTGCGCGCAAGTTCGGCTGCTCCCTGCCCACCTTTGGCAAAGGCTTCCGAAAGTGCGAAGCTCGCGCCGCGCGTTTCGCAAAAACTGCGCAGGGAATCCAACTCGGCGTCCGTGTCGTTGGGAAAGCGGTTGATGGCGACGACGGCCGGGAGCGCAAAACCCTGAATGATGCCGATGTGTTTCTCGAGATTGGCGAGGCCGCGTTCCAGGTCGCCCTCGCCCTGTTGGCGAACGCTTTGCACGGTGGTTACGAGAACCGCGACAGATGGCTTGATGCCCGATAGCGGACTGACCAGGTCCATATATTTCTCAAAGCCCAGGTCGGACGCAAAACCGGTCTCGTTGACCACATAGTCGGCAAGACGCATGTCCATGCGTTGCGAGATGACAGAACTGGTGCCATGCGCGATGTTGGCGAATGGACCGCAATGAACTGTGGCCGGTGTGCCTTCGGTGGTCTGCACCAGGTTAGGCAGCAGAGCTTCACTCAGCAGTGCCATCATGGGGCCCGTCGCCCGGAGGTCGGCTGCACGCACGGGCTCACCTCTGCGATTCTGGCCGACGACGATACGGTCCAGCCGCTCGCGCAGGTCTTTTCTACCCGATGCGAGCGAGAGGATTGCCATGATCTCGGAAGCGGCCGTGATCAGGAATCCGCCGCTGCGGTTGCTGCCGTCCCGTTGTTTCTTATCCGGAGCGGTGACGCTCACCGTGATGGTCCGCAGCGCGCGGTCGTTCATGTCCATCGCGCGCGGCCAGGTAATGGCATCGGGATCCAGATCGAGTTCGTTGCCGTGGAAGAGGTGCGAGTCGATGAGCGCCGAAAGCAGGTTGTGCGCCGAGGTAATGGCGTGGAAGTCGCCATGAAAATGGAGGTTGATCTTCTCGGCGGGTTCCACCTGCGAGCGGCCGCCGCCCGCCGCTCCGCCCTTCATGCCGAAAACGGGTCCGAGGGACGGTTCACGAGAAGACACAATCGCTCGTTTGCCGATCACCTCCAGACCCTGGGTCAAGCCGATGGACGTCACCGTCTTGCCTTCGCCGGAAATGGTGGGTGTCGTTGCCGTCACCAGAATGAGCTTGCCCCCACGGTTGAAGCGCGGATCGTCAAGAAGATCGAGACTGAGCTTCGCGCTGACCGGGCTGCGCCTTTCGTACAGGTTTTCAGGGAGGTCCAGCTTGGCGGCAACGGCTTCAATCGGCAACAGGTTCTTCTTCACGCGTCCTCACAGGCGGCATGCATGTGTCGCCACCACAGGGAAGGATAGCTGGTTCGCCTGTTAGTTCTTCAAGCGAAACCTTGAGCTTGAGAAGCGGTCTGCAGTGGATTTCCTCCGTAACGTTCCCGGTGTAGTCTGACCGTGGCCAGAAGGAGGCCACGAACACCATGGGCGAATGGGTAAAAGTGACGGCGGAAGACGGCCATGAGCTTTCGGCGTATGTTGCGAAACCGAGCGGCGATGCCATCGGAGCGTTGGTACTGGTGCAGGAGATTTTCGGTATCAATGCGCACATTCAGAGTGTCTGTGACAGCTATGCGGAGGATGGCTTCCTGGTGGCCGCGCCGGCGATCTTCGACCGCATTGAGCGCGATGTGAACCTGAACTATGACGCCGAAGGCAAGAAGAAGGCGTTCTCGCTGTATCCGCAGCTTGACCCGGAGAAATCGCTGCTGGACGTTGCGGCTGCCTACCAATATGTGAAGCCCACAGGCAAGGTTGGAGTCATTGGATACTGCTACGGCGGCTTGATGGCGTGGCTTTCCGCAGTGCGCGGCAACGCGCATGGCATGCACCTCAGCGCGGCGGTTGGATATTACGCGGGTGGCATCGGGAAGTTTGCGGCGGAAGAGCCTACCTGCCCGGTCATGTTGCACTTCGGCGCTGAAGACTCTCACATCGGCGTGGATCAGATTGATGCCGTGCGCAACGCGCATCCCGAGGTGCAGGTGTTTGTGTATGCAGGGGCTGGGCACGCGTTCAGCCGCAAGCCCGATCCGGACTCCTACAATGCAGACGCTTCGATGCTGGCTCGGAAGCTCTCGCTCGAGTTTTTGAAGGAAAATCTGGAGCAAATTTCCTGATGCGTGGTGTTTCGAGCATTTCCCATGATGCCGTGCCCTCCCGAAGCGGCTGATAAGGTCGTTTTCTTTTGGGGGAAAACGACTTCGACATCTTGCTCCTGGATACACCTTCATGGGAAATGCTTGAGGGAAGGGCGAAGGCTGTCTCCAGTGGTGGAAAACGGCTTGTGCAGTTTCGCTTCTTGTACACCTTCGGGGGATTTGCCGCGCCTGTTTTGATAGCACGAAAGGGCATGCCAGAGCCGTATTCTGCGGTTCTGGCATGCTATCTTTAATGGAGACACTGAGAGAAGTGGCCTAGACAACTAGAGAACCAGGAGCAAGAAACTGCCGTGCTGGCAACCGCTAAGAAGACCGACATCATCAACAAATTCCGTACCCACGAATCGGACACCGGAAGTCCGGAAGTGCAGATTGCGATCCTCAGTGAGCGCATTGGCGAACTGACCGAACATTTCAAGACCCACAAGAAGGATCACGGCTCCCGCCGTGGCCTGCTGATGCTGGTGAGCAAGCGCCGCCGCCTTCTGGATTACCTGAAGAAGACGGATTCGGACCGCTACCGCGAAGTCATTGGCAAACTGGGAATCCGTAAGTAAGCTCACCAAGCTGATTGCCGGCCGCAGCGCATTGTGCGCCGAGCTTGCCGGATACCAGGAGTGCATCGAGATTTTGACCCCCTCAGCCGCAAGGGAACGGATGGGAGCTGCAGCAGGTGTACCCGCAGGTGCGGGGACCATGGAAAGCCACGCTACACGCGATGGCGCAGCTTCCTGCCCCCCAGGCATGATCCATAAGCAGGCCCCGACCGCAAACCATTGCGTCGGGGCCTTTGCTTTTCGCGGCCACGCCGGCTTTGAAGCCGTGCGCCGCGCATCTGAAGACTTTTAGACGAAGAAGAGAGAACGAAAAGGAAACCAACCATGAAACATGACGTTACGGTTGAGCTTGCCGGCGGCAAGCACATCAAATTTGAAACTGGAAGGATCGCCAAGCAGGCTTCCGGCGCATCTTTCACCACGAGCGGCGACAATGCCGTGCTTGCCACCGCGGTGGCTTCCCCCGATCCCAAGGAAGGCATCGATTTTTTCCCGCTGACCGTGGAGTATCGCGAGTTCACGTACGCCGGCGGCCGCATTCCCGGCGGCTTCATCAAGCGTGAAGGCCGGCCCAGCGAGAAGGAAATTCTCACCAGCCGCCAGATCGACCGTCCCATCCGTCCGCTATTCCCGGAGACCTTCCGTAACGAGACCCAGGTGGTCGCGTTCGTGTACTCCGCCGACAAGGAAAACGATCCCGACGTGCTGGGCATCAACGGCGCAAGCTGCGCGCTGGCGCTTTCCGACATTCCGTTCCACGGTCCTGTGGGCGCGGTGCGCATCGGCATCGTCGATGGCGAGTTCATCGTCAACCCGACCTACGCCGAGCGTCTGGTCAGCACACTGAACATCATGGTCGTCGGCACCAAAGACGGCATCACGATGATCGAATCGGGCGCGCGCGAGATCGCCGAAGAGCGCGTGGTGGATGCGATCGAGTTCGCGCATGAACAGATCAAGAAGATCTGCGCGGGCATCGAGGAGATGGTCGCAAAGGCCGGCAAGACCAAGCGTGTTGTGGCTGAAGTCGAATTCGACGAAGCCTATGCCAACGAGATGAGCGCCAAGATGGGCGATCGCCTCAAGGATGCGCTGGATACCAAGAAGCATCCGAAATTCGACAGCTATGCCAAGGTCAAGGAGATCAAGGACGAGCTCAAGAAGGCGCTGCCGGAAGGCGATGCCCCCGCGGCCAAGAAGCTCAGCAAGTACTACGAGTTGCTGCGCGAGAAGATCTTCCGCGACCAGGTTCTGAACGAGCGCATTCGCCCCGATCACCGCGCATTCGACGAGATCCGCGCGATCTCGATCGAGACCGGCGTTCTGCCCCGTGTGCATGGCTCGGCCCTGTTTACGCGCGGTGAGACCCAGGCTCTGGTTTCCGCAACCCTGGGCACCACGGACGATTCACAGCGCATGGAAAGCTATGAAGGCGAGCAGAAGCGCCGCTTCATGCTGCACTACAACTTCCCGCCGTTCTCGGTTGGCGAAGTTGGCCGCATGACCGGCGTAGGCCGCCGCGAAATCGGCCACGGAGCTCTGGCATGGCGTGCAATTGAAGCCGTGCTGCCGGGTGAAGATGAATCGCCCTACACGCTGCGTGTTGTTTCGGACATCCTGGAGTCGAATGGATCGTCGTCGATGGCCACGGTTTGCGGTGCGTCACTCAGCCTGATGCAGGCGGGTATCCCGCTCAAGGGTTCGGTTGCCGGCGTGGCGATGGGCCTGGTGAAGGAAGGCGACAACTACGCCATCCTGACCGACATCGCGGGCGCGGAAGATCACTACGGCGACATGGACTTCAAGGTGGCGGGAACCCGCAAGGGCATCACGGCGCTGCAGATGGACATCAAGATCATGGGCATCACGGCGCAGATCATGCGTGAAGCAATGGCGCAGGCGCGCGAAGGCCGCCTGTTCCTGCTGGACACGATGTATGCGGTGATCTCGAAGGCGAGCGAAGAGAAGAGCGCGTTTGCTCCTCGCATTCATACCATCCAGATTCCGACGGACAAGATTCGCGACCTGATCGGGCCTGGCGGCAAGGTCATTCGCGGCATCATCGATGCAACCGGCGTCAAGATCGATGTGGACGACACCGGCC
>DASYEV010000069.1:0-11328 GCA_036498835.1 Acidobacteriaceae bacterium
ACCGCCCGCGTCGCTCGCAGGAAGAAGTAGCTCGCAGCATTCCGCCCGGACAGATGCAGTTGAGGAAGGCCTCGTGAACAACGGATCTTTCGGCAGGCTTTCCGGCGGCATGATCATCCTGCCGCTTTATTTCGCCGTCACACTGTGCATCGGTTGGATAGCTCGGCGTCAGAGCCGCAGCTCGAACGCCTATCTCAATGCCAGCCGCTCCCTCCCGCTTGGAATCGTCTGCGCGGCTTACCTTGCCTCGAACTGCGGCGCACTCGAAATTGTGGGCCTCAGCGCCATGGCTGCCCAATACGGGGCGCGAGCGTTTCACTTTTACTGGATTGGCGCGATTCCGGCGATGGTCTTTCTTGCCCTGTGCATGATGCCGGTCTACCGCGCGGCGGGCGTGAACAGCGTCCCCGAATATCTTGCCGTCCGCTACGGGCCGTATGCGCGGCTGTTGAACTCGTGTGTCGTCGCGATCATGATGCTTTTGCTGGGCGGCATCAGCCTGTACGCAATGGCGCAGGTGCTTGAGGTGATTGCCGGGGTCCACTTCGTAACCAGCGTGCTCATCTCCGCCAGCGTGGTTTTAACCTATGTGCTTCTGGGTGGCATCAAGGCCACAATTTATAACGAAGTTTTCCAACTCGTCGTGATGCTTGCAGGTCTAGTACCTCTGGCCATCCGGAACTTCCGTTTTGCCCTGCCTTCCACCGTCGAGAACGCACGGGCACATCTATGGCTTGGGACGCCCCTCGTTTCACAATCCGCACCCATGGATGGCCTTGGCATCGTCTTCGGGCTGGGGTTTGTGCTGAGTTTCAGCTACTGGTGCACGGACTTTGTCCTGATGCAGCGGGCGTTTACGGCCCGCACCGAAGCCGATGCACGACAGGTGCCGCTGTGGGCGGGGTTCGGTAAATTGCTGTTTTCGTTTCTTGTTGTGGTGCCGGGATTGGCCGCATTCAAACTCTTTCCCTCGCTCGGCCATGAGCATCGCTTTGACCAGGCTCTCCCCATGCTGATCACCGTCAGCTATGGACCTATCATGCTTGGGCTTGGGCTGACCGCGCTGGTGGCAAGCCTGATGTCCGGGCTTGCGGCCAACGTTTCGGCGTTTGCCTCGGTCTGGACCGATGACATCTACTGCGCCCGGCTCCGCCCCTCTCAGTCTGATCGCCACTATCTGAAGGTCGGCCGCTCCGCGGCTGCGCTCGCGGTCCTTATCAGTGCGCTGGCTTCCTACATGACGTTCCTCTTCCACGACCTGATGGAACATGTCCAGCTCATCTTCTCGGTGTTTGGCGCGCCGTTCTGGGCCATCTTTCTGCTGGGCATCACCACGCGGCGGACGACGGAACGCGGCGCCATCCTGGGGTTCTGCTCCGGCACGGCAGTGGCGTTGCTTCACCTGCTGGCCGTAACCCAGGGCTGGCTGCACTACGGCACTCTGATGAATGCGAATTTCCATGCCGCGAGCTACGCGTTCTGTGTAGCCTGCGCCGTCGCCTGGGTGGCAAGCGGCCAAAGGACTGGGACTGGGCAGCGTAGTGCCGCAGGTGCTTTCAACTTCAACTGGCGAGCCGGTCTGAATGGCGAGCGCCTAGCGCTGCTTTGGACACTTTCCACCGCTTTGCTTCTGGCCTGCATCGCCCTCAACATTCTCTGGCGATGATTCCGCGATGCTGAATCGACAACCCTCATCTCGTGTCGAAAGACGCCTTTCCAGTCTTTTCGCCATCCATGAATGTTTCCGTATACAATTTGGTACGAATCGCGTCCCCATCTCCTACTAAGGGCAGCTTCATGTCGGGTTCGTCGCAGCGGCGGCTTTTCTCCTTTTCGCTCTTTGCCCTCCTTTTGGCTGCTCCTTTTTTCAGCCATGCGCAGGGCCAATCTTCCGGTGCCTCCACTCACACCTTTGTGGTGAGCGGAAAGCAGTTTCTGCTGGATGGCAAGCCGTACCAGATCATCTCCGGCGAAATTCACTATCCTCGCGTCCCGCGCGAATACTGGCGCAATCGCTTTCGCAAGGCGCGGGCGATGGGCCTGAATACCATCACGACATATGTCTTCTGGAACGTGCATGAGCCGAGACCCGGCGTGTATGACTTCACCGGTCAGAACGATATCGCTGAGTTCGCGCGCGAAGCGCAAAGCGAAGGCCTGCATGTGATCCTTCGACCCGGGCCGTATGTGTGCGCGGAGTGGGAACTCGGCGGATTTCCTTCATGGCTGCTGAAGGACCGTGACGTAGCCTTGCGTTCCGACGAACCTAAATACCAGGCTGCCGTGCGCGCCTGGATGAAAAGGCTTGGGCAGGAAGTGCAACCGCTGCTGCTGAAAAATGGCGGGCCTATCGTCGCGGTCCAGGTTGAAAACGAGTACGGCTCCTTCGGTGACGACAAGGCTTATCTCGAAGGCGTGAAGCAGCAACTCATCGACAGCGGCATGGGAGATACGGTGCTGTACACCGCCAACCCGCCCAATGACACGGAACACGGCTCCCTTCCTGAACTGCCCACGGTTATCAATTTCGGCACGGGCGGCGCGGAGAAAGGATTCGCCACACTCGAAAAGCTTCGTCCCAATGGCCCACGCATGAGCGGCGAATACTGGGCCGGATGGTTCGATCACTGGGGAGGGCCCCACCAGCAAACCGATGGCGACAAGCAGGCGGCGGAGCTGCGCTGGATGCTGCAGCAGGGCTTTTCGGTGAGCATGTACATGTTTGAGGGCGGCACGAACTTCGGTTGGATGAACGGCGCCAACTCCGATGGCCACAACTATGAGCCCGACACCACGAGCTACGACTACGACGCTCCACTCGACGAGCGCGGTGCTCCCCGCGCCAAATTTTTCGCGTTCCGCAAAGCCATCGCGGAAGCTACAGGCACGACACCGCCGGCACTCCCGAAACCTGCCGCAACCCAGACGTTCACCGTCGCGCCACGGATGCTGACCGCGTCGCTCTGGCGCAATCTCCCCACTCCGGTCACCTCGAAGACTCTGCTGACGTTCGAAGATCTCGACCAGTCGTACGGCTATGTGTTGTATCGCACAGGTATCGATGAAGGGGACGGCGGCAAGCTCGTGCTCGATGGCCTGCATGATTACGCGCTGGTCTATGTCGATCAACAACTGGTGGGCACACTGGATCGCAGGCTGGGCACGACAACCCTGGATCTACCGCGCCAGGACCACGCGGCAACACTGGATATCCTGGTCGAAAACACGGGCCGCGTGAACTTCACGAAGGTAATTCTGACCGAACGCAAAGGGCTTACAGGCACGGTCACGCTGGATGGCAAGCAGCCGAAGAACTGGGAGATCTACTCCCTGCCAATGAACGATGTCGCGCACATGCGCTTTCTTCCCGAGCCCTGCTCCGGCCCCTGCTTCTTCCAGACTTCGGTCCAGGTAAGTCATCCCGCGGATACCTACCTCGATACGCACGCACTGCACAAAGGCACGCTCTGGCTGGGAGATCGTCCGCTGGGGCGATTCTGGTCTGTCGGCCCACAGTTCGCGTTGTATACGCCGGGGCCATGGCTGCATGCCGGGAGCAATCCGGTTTTCTTTTTCGACCTGCAGGGCGATGCAACCGACAAGCTGACCACCGTCGACAAAGCCAGTTACGAATCAACGGCAGCACGGAATTGAGCGACTCATGCGACCAATCCAAATTCTTTCTTCGTGCATCCTCGCCCTTGGCGCGGTGACGCTGGCCACGGCGCAATCAGCGGCGCCTGCGGCAGTTCCCCCAACCACATCGCTGACTCCCCAGCAGGCACCGCCGTTCAGACCCGGTGAGCTCTGGCCGGATACTACCGGTGTGCCCATCAATGCGCACGGCGGCGGCTTTCTGTTCCGCAACGGAACCTATTACTGGTTTGGAGAATTTAAGACAAAAGGACCAGGTGGGAACCGCGCGAACGTAGGCGTATCCGTCTATTCCTCACGCGACCTTTACCACTGGAAAAATGAGGGCATCGCCTTGAAGGTCAGCGAGGACCCGAACAGCGACATCGTGAAAGGCTGCGTGATCGAACGGCCCAAGGTTCTATTCAACGCTGCGACCGGTCTCTACGTAATGTGGTTCCATCTGGAGTTGAAGGGCAAGGGCTATGCCGCCGCCCGCTCCGGGGTTGCGACCAGCAAGTCGCCTACAGGCCCGTATACCTTCGTCCGGGACTTCCGGCCCGATGGAGAAATGTCCCGCGACTTCACGTTGTTTCAGGATGACGACGGCAAGGCGTACCTGATTACGACCTCAGAGAACAATCAGACGCAGCACGTCTCACAACTCACGTCCGACTATCTCGACACCACCGGCCACTATCGCCGCATCATGGCGCATCACGCGCTGGAAGGCGAAGCCATCTTCAAGAGCCACGGCCACTACTTCTACATCGGCTCGCACACTACGGGCTGGGCGCCCAATCCCGCCTTCGCCGCCACTGCGGAGTCTCTTACCGGACCGTGGCGTGAACTTGGCAATCCCTGCAAAGGCGAGAATGCGGACTTGACCTTCGGTGCGCAGAGCACCTATGTCCTTCCCGTCGCTGGCAAACCCGACGCGTTCATCTTTGTCGCAGACCGCTGGCAGCCGAAAAATGCAATCGATGGCCGCTATGTCTGGCTGCCTATCACGCTGGCCAACGATACCTTCACCATCTCCTGGCGGCCGGAATGGGACCTCAGCGTTTTCGGAGCGGCGAATGCTCGCTGAGACCCGGCTGCAGCACACACGGCGCTCGCGCTCGGTTGCATTGCTCTGTGCTGCGTTGCCCTGTGCTGCCTTGTCGATTGGCTCTCCTGCCGTGGCCCAGCAATACGCCGGGCACCCGCAAAAACCAGCCGTACTCTCAATCACCGAATTGCGTGCAGGGTTTCAAAACCCTCCGCCGGAGTCTCGCCTGCGCTGCTACTGGTGGTGGCTGAACGGCCAGACCGATAAGGCGACGATCACGCACGACCTGGAGGAAATGAAAGCCAAGGGCTTTGGCGGGGCACTGTTGGTCGATGCCAACGGCGCCAACCAGACGGGCAACAACAACGTGCCCCCGGGGCCAACCTTCGGGAGCCCGGCGTGGGTTGAGCTTTACACCCATGCCCTGCAGGAAGCAGACCGCCTCGGTCTGGAAATTACCCTCAACATCACCAGCGGATGGAACCTCGGTGGGCCGGATGTCACACCGGAACAGGCTTCGAAGCTGCTGACATGGACACGGACCCAGGTCACCGGGGGCGAGACCCTGCATCTGCAACTTCCCGCACCCACGATTCACAACGGCTTCTATCGTCAGATCGCAGTGCTGGCCTACCCGTTGCACAACGGGAGCGCGCTGCCTGCGCAACCGTCCGGCCCACCGCTTCGCGTACGCACTGCCTCGGCGGAAACGGGCTTCAGCATGCCCGATGCGGCTGCGATGCTGAATTCCAGCGCAATCCAAACTGCAGACGCTAAGCCGGAAGAAGTGCAGGACGTTTCGTCACACGTGGACGCTTCCGGGATGCTGACCTGGCAGGCGCCGGCCGGAGCGTGGGAGGTTCTGCGCATCGGCTACACCGACTCCGATGCACGGGTCTCGACCTCAAGTGGCGCGTGGCAAGGGCTTGCCATCGACTACATGGACCCCAACGCATTCCAAACCTATTGGGATCGCGATGTCGCTCCTCTCCTCCTCGCAGCCAAGCCCTTCCACAGCTTGAAGTATCTCGCCACAGACAGCTGGGAACTCGGCGGAACAAACTGGACTGCAACCTTTGCAGCCGAGTTCAAACGCCGGCGTGGGTACGACCCCACCCCCTGGCTGCCTGTCGTTGCTGGACGGGTGCTGGGAAGCAGCGATCAGAGTGTGCGTTTCCTCACCGACCTGCGCCGCACGGTGGCTGACCTGATCGTCGCCAACCACTACGACCTCTTTGCACAACGCGCCGCCGAGCACGGCCTTGGCATCCAGGCAGAAAGCGGCGGGCCGCACGGCGCGCCCATCGACGCGCTTGAAACCTTCCGCGGCGCCGCTGTGCCGCAATCGGAGTTCTGGTCGCAGAACGCGCATCGCAGCCGCGATGTAGAACGCTTCTTCACGAAGGAAGCAGCCAGCGCAGCTAATATCTACGGTCGCCGCTTCGTCGCGCAGGAAGGCGAGACTTCCATCGGACCGCAATGGTCGGAAAGCCTGGCTACAGATTTAAAGCCGAGCTTCGACATGGCGATCACCGAGGGCATGAATCGCCTGGTGTGGCATCAGTTCACCTCCAGCCCTGCCGCCACCGGCCTTCCCGGACAGGAATACTTCGCGGGCACTCACCTGAACCCCAAGGTGACATGGTGGAATGCAGGCACGGCGTTCTTTAGCTATCTCAACCGTGTGCAGTTCATGATGCAGCAGGGCACGCCAGTCGATGACGTGTTGTATTTCTACGGTGACCATGTACCGAACTTCGTGCGCTTGAAAGGTGACGACCCAGCGCACGTTCTTCCCGATTACGACTACGACGTCACCGATGAAGACGCGTTGCTGCACACCCTGCACGTGGATCATGGCGATCTCGCTGGACCTTCAGGTGTGCGATGGAGCGCGCTGGTGCTGCCGAAGACCGGGCGTCTCTCCATGGCCGCCATGCAACAACTGGAGTCGCTGATTCGACTGGGCGCTAATGTGATCGGAAATCCTCCAACTTCGCCAACCGGACGGGTCAGTCAGGGGGATCTCGCGAGGTTTGAGGACCTGAAGAACAAGATCTGGGGAGAAGCCTGCAGTGAAGGATCATCCCACCGTTACGGTGAAGGCCATGTCTTCTGCACAGAGGATGCGCGTCAGGCTCTCGCCGAACTGCATGTGCTGCCCGATGTTGCCACGGCAGTTCCTCTTGCCCGGAATGAGATCGCAACCTCGAACGCCCAGTTCGACTATGCGCACCGCCGCGACGGCAACACCGACATCTACTTCTTCCGCAATGGCAGCGACACAACCGCACACCATGTCGTGACCTTGCGTGTGCAGAACAAGACCGCGCGCTTCTGGGATCCCGTGACCGGAGACATCCGCAGCGCGAGCACAACAGCGATCGCAGATGGCCGCACGCAGGTGACCCTTGAACTCCCGCCTTTCGGTTCGACATTCCTGATTCTTTCCGGAGAGTCCACGAGAACACCGACACGAGCGCCGGCAGCATTTCACAGCGCGCCTCTCATCCCGCAGGGCGCATGGAGTCTCTCTTTCCAGCTGAACCGTGGAGCTCCTGCGGCTGCGTTGCACCTTGAAGAACTCAAAAGCTGGAGCGAGTCTTCTGACCCGGCGGTCCGTTATTTCTCAGGTACAGCCGTGTACAGGGCAACCGTCAATGCGCCGCAGTTCAAGCCCGGGGAACACGTGCTCCTGCACTTTTCCGATGTCCGCGAGATTGCCCGCGTGAAGATCAACGGAAGCGATGCGGGTACCGTATGGGCAAAGCCGTTGACTCTGCGCGTCGACCACTGGCTCAAACCCGGTCGCAACACACTGGAAATCGCCGTCACGAACCTGTGGCCGAATCGCATCATCGGCGATCTTCAGCCCGGCGTAACAGAGCGCTACACCAGCACAAATATCACTGCCTACCACCAGGATTCGACGCTCTTGCCCTCCGGTCTGATTGGACCGGTGGAGTGGCTGATCCAGCAATAAACGCAGATCCAAACATTTCCTCCAAAAGGCCCCAAAACCAGCCTTTCAGCATTCGTGATATCGTTCACAACATCCGGGACCACCACGCCGCATTTGCGTTGAAAAGGTTTGCGATGAACGCTTCGCTACTTGGGATTTCGTTGGCCTGTCTGGCGTTGAGCCCGTCTCTGGCCCTGGCACAAACACCCGCTCGCTCCCTATCTTCGCTTCGTCCGGTTACGGATGCGCTCGTCAACAGCGGGTGGCAATTTCGCTCGCTCAACGCGACCGCGCACCCCGAAACCGCGAACTGGATGCCTGCCACCGTGCCGGGCGTCGTGCCCACTGATCTTCTCGCGGCAAAGCTTATCCCCGACCCGTTCTATCGCGACAACGAACTGAAGCTCCAATGGATGGGCCTGACCGATTGGGAGTACCGCACGCGGCTCAATCTCACCCCAGCGCAATTGGCGCACCGGCATCTGGAGCTCGTCTTCGATGGGCTGGACACCTTTGCGGACGTCTACGTCAACGACCACCTCATGCTCCAGGCGGACAACATGTTTCGCACCTGGCATGTCGAAGCCAAACCGATGCTGCACGCGGGCGCCAATGAACTGAGGATCGTCTTCCATTCGGCCATCACAACGATGATGCCGAAGGTGAAGGCCCTGCCTCACAAGCTGCCGACCGTCCTCCAGGTACAGGCGATTTCGGAGGAAGGCATCGCGACCGATCCTTATGTGCGCAAAGCGCCGTACAGCTATGGCTGGGACTGGGGGCCTCGTTTTGTCAATGAAGGCATCTGGAAAGATGTCCATCTGATGTCCTGGGATAACGCCCGCATTGAGAACCTGCACATCGCGCAAAGCAATGTCACAACCGATGTCGCCAGGCTTGTCGCGCAGGTGGACGTGGTGGCCACCCGCGAGGAAACGGCAACCCTGTCCGTCGAAGGTAAGTCACTGAGTGGAGCGGCATCGGGGCGCGCTACAGCTACCGTTCATCTTGTCCCCGGAGAAAACCACCTCTCGCTTCCAATGGAAATCATGCATCCGGCACTTTGGTATCCGCTGGGCTATGGAGCGCAAGCGCGCTACGAATTCCGCGCCTCGCTGGCCGGCCCGGGAAGCAATGACCACAAGAGCCTGCGCACCGGACTGCGCTCCGTCGAACTGCGCCGCGACAACGACGACATCGGCCAGAGCTTCTCGTTCGTCATCAATGGCAAGCCTGTCTTCGCCAAAGGCGCGGATGTGATTCCCTTCGACAGCTTCGCGCCGCGCGTGACACCGGCGCAGCATCGTCAGATTCTGCAATCTGCCGCCGACGCACACATGAACATGGTGCGCGAGTGGGGTGGTGGCTACTACGAGTCGGACGACTTCTACGACATCGCCGACGAGCTGGGCATCATGGTCTGGCAGGAGTTCATGTTCGGCGGCGCACAGATTCCGAGCGACACCGACGTGCCCGGCTTCCGGGAAAATGTTCGCCTTGAAGCCGTCGACCAGGTCGACCGTCTTCGCGATCATCCTTCCATCGTCCTGTGGTGCGGCAACAACGAGGTGGAGACCGGTTGGTACCACTGGGGAGATCGCACCGCGCTAAAGAAGCAGCTCAGCAAGGACGAGCAGGAGAAGGTCTGGCAGGACTACCTGGTACTGATGGATGACACGCTGAAAACCGTCGTCTCCCAGCACGCCCCTGAAATTCCCTACACCCCAAGCTCACCGCACGCAAACTACGAGCAGATACCCGACAACCCAGCCTATGGCGACATGCACTACTGGGCAGTGTGGGGGGCGACCACGCCGGTTGCCGAATACAACAAGATCACACCGCGCTTTATGAGCGAGTACGGCTTTCAAAGCTTTCCCGAGATGCGCACCATTCGTGCCTTCGCGCAACCGGATGACCTTTCCCTGAACTCCGCCATCATGCTGGAGCACCAGAAGAACGTAGGCGGCAATGAACGCATCAAGAAATACATGGACGGGGAATACCCGAAGCCCAAGGACTTCGCCAGCTTCGTGTACGTCAGCCATGTGCAGCAGGCCGAAGCGATTCGTGTTGCAGCCGATCATCTGCGCTCCTCGCGTCCACGAACCATGGGCTCCCTGTACTGGCAGTTGAACGATTGCTGGCCGGTGGCGAGTTGGGCTTCCATCGACTACTACGGCCGCTGGAAGGCGCTGCAGTTCTATGCAAAGAAGTTTTATGCGGATCTTTCTCTCGCGCCCTGGCAGCATGATGGAGTCATCGACACCACGGTCATCTCCGATCTCGAGCATCCGGTGAATACAAGGGTCGGCATCACACTGATGGGTTTCGACGGCAAGGTGTATTCCCACAGCGAGCAGGTCTACAACATTCCCGCCGCCGCGGCGAAACAGGTATCGCACCTCAACGTTGCCGAGTTACTTGGGTCGCACCCCGCCTCCAGCACGCTCGCCTGGTTCACACTGACCGTGGATGGCAAACAGGTAGCGGAGCGCGCGTTGTACTTCGATCACGTGAAGGCACTGAAGCTTCCTGCCGCAACCATCGAACACACCTGGAGCACAGCGAACGGTAAGACCTTGCTGACGTTGCGTTCGGAAAATCTCGCGCGCAATGTCTGGGTAAGCTTCGGCGACCACGACGCGCAGCTTTCCGACAACAGCTTCGACCTGATCCCCGGCCATGCGGTCAGCTTAGCAATACAGAGCACGACGCCACGAACGGAACTTGAACGCAGCCTGGAGATCATGAGTCTTCGCGACGCATTTACGAACGCAAACCAGGCACAAGCAACCGAACCAACGATCTCGAAGGGGCAATAGACCAAAGCATGGAAAGCACGCAAACAGCCACGATTGGCATTGATCTGGGTGGAACCAGCACACGCATTGGCCTTTACGACAAAGACCTGAGCCTGGTCGACAGCCGCAGCATGGTGACGCGCGTTGCGGCCGGCGCCCAGGCATGCGTCGAGGAAATGGCTGAAGCTGTCCAGTCGTTGCTGGATGGCGCTCACGGATTCGCCGCCGCCGACATCCTGGGTGTAGGCATCGGCAGCCCCGGTCCCATCAACCTGCGCACGGGGGTCCTTGGACATCTGCCCAACTTTCCCGGTTGGGACGACTTTCCACTTCGCGATTCCCTGGCCAAAGCGACGGGCCTTCCCGTGATCCTTGAATCCGACGCCAACGCTGCCGCCATTGCGGAATGGAAGCTCGGCGCGGGAAAAAGTACCGGGCTGAATTCCATGGCCATGCTCACGCTGGGCACAGGTGTAGGCACCGGACTGATCCTGGACGGGAAAGTCTGGCATGGCATGTTCGGCATGGGGGGAGAGGTCGGACACTCCACGCTTGATCCCGAAGGCCCTCTTTGTGGATGCGGGTCCCACGGCTGCCTGGAGGTATTCGCCTCGGCCAACGGTCTGGTTCGCCTCGCGACTCAGGCCGCAGAAGCAGACAGCGGCACGGTGGCTCTTCGCGCGCTGGTCGCAGATCCGGAGAACTTCACGACACGAGCAGTTGCAGACCTCGCGAATGAGGGCGACAGCGCCGCGCGTCAGGCCTTCGAACGTCTGGGCTTCTACCTGGGGCTAGGGGTCGCCAGCATCATCAACACGCTGGACGTGCCGATGATCGTGATCGGTGGCGGTGTTGCGGGGGCCTGGATGCTGTTCGCG
>DASYEV010000070.1:0-16201 GCA_036498835.1 Acidobacteriaceae bacterium
CGCTATGACGCGGTCGATGAAATGCGGCAGACGCTGGGCGCGTTTGTGGTGCGTACAGGGCAGGCGGGCGGAGCAACGTCACTATTCATGCGCGGCGGCAACTCCGACGCGAACCTGGTGCTGATTGACGGTATTCCCGCCGGCGACATTGGGGGCACCTTCGATTACGGCACGTTGAGTACTACAGGTATAGGAAAGATGGAGCTGTATCGCGGGCCGGATTCGGCGGTGTATGGAACCGATGCGGGCGCCAGCGTGGTGACGATCGACACGCCGCACGGCACGACGCTGCGGCCGGTGCTGAACTACTCCGGCGATGCCGGCAACCTGCATACCTGGCGTAATGAAGCGACGCTGGGCGGCACGGCGCGCAAGCTCGACTACTTTGGCGGCTACTCGCGTTTCGATACGGCCAATGCGCTGCAGCATGACCAGTATCACGATGGCACGGCGGTTGTGAACCTTGGCTACAGCTTCACCGGCAACACCGTGCTGCGGCTGACGGCGCGCGCATCCGACAGCGCTACAGGCCTGCCGGCCGGGCATGATTTTTACGGCATTTCCAACAACGGCAAGGAAGCGGACCAGGATCTGTATGCGGGCCTGACGTTGGAGCACACCTCGCGTTCGGACTGGCACAACCTCGTGCGCTACGGCATCGCACGCAAACGCGATCAGCAATACCAGTTTGGCGGGCAGGGTACACCCATCACGCTGTTCCCGGGATTCCAGGAGTACTTCGGCAATGTCGTCACGGTGCGCGGAGCGAATGGATACACCGCGACAGGGCAGGCGGCATTTCTTACCGGGAATAACGACACCGACTCCAACCGCGACCAGGCCTATTTTCAGAGTGACTGGAGCGCTTCACCGCACTTCAACGCGCTGTTCGGCTTTCGCTACGACAACGAACGTGGGAGCTACAACGCTCCCGCCACTGCCGTCGCGGCGGTCACGCATGAGCGCACCAGGCGCACGAACTTCGAATACAACGTGCAGGCGCAAGGTGAATTTTTCGAGCGGCTGAACTACTCGGTGGGCATGGCGCTGGAAAAGAATCACCTCTACGGCCTGGAGTGGACTCCGCGGCTGGGGCTGGGCTTTACCGCGGTCCGGCCGGGGCTGAAATGGTTTCACGGAACCCGTCTGCGCGCGAATGCGGCAACCGGTGTGCAGGAGCCTTCGCTGGCGATTGAATACTTCAGCCTCTACGACCAGTTGATTCAGCAGGGCCTCGCTTCCGATATTGCGACCTTCCACATTGGCAAGCCGACAGGGCTGCGCTCGCGCACCTATGACTTCGGCATCGACCAGAACATCCATGGCGAAACCCTGGTGCTGAAGGCGGGATACTTCCACAACGTGTTCGACCACCAGGTGGAAGGCGTGTTCGGTTCGGCGCTGACACAGTACTTCGGCATCAACGATCCGGCCATCTTCTACGACTTCTTCGAAACCAACACGCTGGCGTATCGCGCGCAGGGTGCGGAGGGCGAACTCGACTACCAGCCCACGCATCACATGCTGTTTCGTGTGGGCTATACCTACCTGCAGGCGCGGGTGCTGCAATCGTTCGCGTCGGATGCCGTCGCGGCGCGGCAGGGGACACCAACCGAGAACCCCAATCTCCCCGGCATTGCAATCGGCGCGGAAAGCCCGCTGGTTGGCGCGCGTCCGTTCCGGCGCGCTCCCAATTCCGGCTTCTTCAGCGGCCAGTATCGGCGCAGCAGGTATTCGCTGGCCATCAAGGGAGCATTCGCAAGCCGCAGTGACGATTCCACGTATCTGGATGGGCTGACGCCGAGTTTCGATAACTCGATGATCCTGCCTAACCGGGATCTCGACTTCGGCTACGTGCAGTTGGGTATCGGCGGCTCGATTGCGCTGAACCGCTACTTCACAGTGTTTGGACAGATGGATAATCTGTTCAACGATCAGCACATTGGGCCGATCGGCTATCCGGGGTTGCCGTTGACATTTCGCACGGGAATGAAGATCAGGATTGGCGGGGATTAGCAGGAAGTAGCGAGTAGGAAGTAGGGATTGGGTGAAGAGGGGTTAGGGTTTAGAAGGCAGCGCATCTGCGGGACTGCGTGAGGCTGTCGCTTTGGTCCTTGCTTTTCTTGGTTGTCATCCCCGAAAGGGGATCTGCTGTTCCGGCCTTTCCACCCCAACACTGTCATGTCGACCGGAGGCGCTTTAGCGCCGTAGCGGAGAGATCTGTTGTTGCCCCTGCCAAAGGCCTTGGGGTGCACCACGAAACCGGTTATTGTGTCCCCGAAACATGGGCGGGAGCGGAGAAGCAGGTCTCTCCACTGCGCTTCGCTCCGGTCGAGATGACAGGGTGGTGGTGAAAAGCCGGGACAGCAGATCCCCTACGGGGATGACAACAAGAAAGGCAAAGGCAAAGGCAAAGGCAAAAAGGCAAAGGCAAACAAGAATGGCAAGGACAGAAGGCACTACGCCGCAGTGATTACCGCGCCGAGACGTTCTTCACCAGCATCGGCTCTTCCGTATCTTCCACCGCACGCCATGCCAGTCCCATCATCTCCAGCAGCTCACCGGTGGAGGCGATTGCTGCCGGTTCCGCGAAACGGCTGCGGACGATTTCGATCTCGCCTGTTAGGAGATCGCCTCCCGCTGTGCGTACGGCGATGCAGCGTGTGGGACGGTAGGTGCATGAGGCCAGGTCGGTGATGCTCAATGCGCGTGTGGGCGTGCAGAGAATGGTTCTTGGGGGGGCCATGCGGTCGAGCAGGCTGAATATCTCAAGCTTGGATTCCAGCTCATCGGGGACGAAGTCTATGGCGAGGTCCGCGTCCTGCACCGCGTCTTCGACGGTGCCTGCGTAAAGCAGTTCGCCACGGCTGCCGGTGGCCGCGTGCCACTCCGCGTATTCGTCCTGCGCCCGGCGCAGGTTGGAGGGCATCACGTCTTCCAGCACCACACGAAAGCCGGCGTTGGCACAGCGGAAAGCAAAAGCGCGCCCCGCTGCGCCTGCGCCGATGACGGCTACAGAACGCAACGAAGACGCGCTGGTTGTTGGGTGGTCCACGCTGTTGCTGTTCTTATTTGGCCGAGACCGCGGTCACGACCGACTCATAGCTGGGGTCGGCGTTGCGGATGTGCTCGGCAACGCGCGCCCGTTCGTCTTCCGTAAGGACTGGAAGCACCGACAGGATGCGGCGCAGGGTCACGGAAATATCGTCAACGTAGTTCATGGTACGGATAGCTTCACCGGAAAGGGGCACGTCAATCTCCTCGGTTCCAGTGTACCCGTTTCGCCCGGCTTTCCCTGCTTACTCGACGAGGCCTACACGCACATTGTCAGGTGCATGGATCTTGACGCCGGACTGGCTGGTCTTCAGCTTGATCCGCGCCAGGTCGTCCCTGTCGCGGCGGTTGACAGGAGCGCGGAATGACACCAGGTAGCTTTCCGCGATGGAGCGGTTGAACATGCGCAGATAGGGTGAGATCGAGGGCGGTGCGATGGTCCCGTTATTGAAGGAATCGCCGCCGGTCGCGCTTGCGATCTGCTGCAGGTAACCCTGCCCGCTGAATGCGACGGCTCCGCCGCGTTCTCCGCGGTCGCCATAGTAGATGGAATATACGGCAACGCCGGCAGCCTGCGAATCCAATTGCGCCCGCTCCACGTAGGGGCTGTTCTGGTTCAACGGCGAGACACTGCCGTTGTAGGGGTCGACGCCATTGGTCAGCATCAGCACAAAACGCGCGGCTGGCTGCTGCGAAGGCCAGTGCTTGACGAACTCCGACAGGCAGAAGTACGGGCTGGCGCTGCTGCCGATGGAAGAGAAGGGGATGCGCAGGGTGCTCAACACCTCTTCGTGGTTTGCGGAGAAGTGATCATTGGAACGGATCGAACCGTTCTGCATGTAACCGATCAGCACTCCTACGCCGGGGGGCAGGTCACGGACAAACTGCTGGACTTCGGAGAGCTGGTTGGCAAAGGATGTACGCAGGCCATCATCGATCAGGATTGCCACTTCGGCTCGGCCGCGTGAAACGGGAGTGACCGACTCGACAGGGATGCCGTGTCCGTTGACTTCAAGCTTCAGCGCGTTGGCGTCGAGAGGAACGCCGCCCTTCGACTCCGCACGTACCAGTGCCGTGGTGGCTACCGGGCCTTCCATGGGAATTTCCTGTGCCAGCGCGGACCCACACGCCAAGGTGGCAACTGCCGCCAACATCATTGAACGAACTACCTGCATAAGGAACTCCTTCTTTTTCACCTCTACGTTAGACGCGAAAGAAGGAGTGGACGATGCTGAGGGCAGGGCGATGCCGGCGGGGGTGATGACCACACATCTAACCGAGGGTCATCCTGAAAGAGCAAAGCGAATGAAGGATCCCAGTATTTTGCGCGTGCTAGTGAAGATGCGAAGGGGACACCACCGGTGATTGCCCGGGGATGCAGTTGCCCCGGACGCATCGCAAATACGGGGGTCCTTCCCCTTCGACTTCGCTCAGGGTCAGGATGACCCTGAGCGAAGAGGAGTGGTTATGCGGCTAAGTTGCTCGGCTAATTCGAGGCCTCATCCCTTGTGCAGGAGCTGGGTTTCTGCATGTCGGCGCGGGCTTCGGTGATGGCGCCCTGGGTGTTGTCGTTGGTCTGGACTGCGGAACGGTATTCGGCGACCGCGCGGTCGCGCTGGCCGGTGCAATCGAAGATCTTGCCGAGGTTGATGTGGCTCCAGACTTCCACCCAGCGCGGGTCTCCGTCGCCACGCAGCGCGTCGCGGAAACTGTTGGCGGCCGACTGGTAGTTCTTCTGCATCATGAAGATTTCGGCGAGGCGGTAGTTGGCCAGGGCGCTGGCACGGTTGGAGTCGAGCGCTTTCTGGTACTCGCCGATGGCGCCCATCAGGTCACCTTGCGCGACGTCCTGCTGGCCGCGCAGCACGGCTACGCGGACGGACAGGTCGGGCGTGCTCTTCAGCAGCCAGTTTTCGGGGTCGATGGTGATGCGGCGCGGGCGGCCGAAGGTCTCAATCGAATACGACGATTCGGTACCGGAAAGGTCGACGCGGCGAATCTCGGTCTTGCCTTCGGTTTCAATACGCAGCTCGACCGGCATGCGGAACAGGTCGAGATCCTGCGTGACGGAGCCTACGGTGCGGAAGCCCTTGTTGTTGCCCAGGCGGAAGACGGTGAAGTTGTTGCCGAACTCAGGTGCGCCGGTGCCGTTCAGCCACTGCGAGAAGAAGGCCGTGAGGTTCAGGTTGGTCTGCGCTTCCGCGATGGTCTGGACGTTGGCCGTGCGGATGGATTTGTCCGTGTACTGCGAAAGCATGCCGCGCAGGAACTTCACGAAGGCGTCGTCGCCCAGCTCCCAGCGGAGCATGTGGAAGACCATCGCACCCTTTTCCAGGGTCATCGACTGGAACTGCGGGGAAAAGGGATCGAGGCGGGCCATGGTGGTGAGCGGCTCGGTATCGTAGGCGAGCGCGCCGGCCTGAACGTCGGTGATGGCGGTTTCGAGCGCGGTCTTGCCGCCCGTGTCTTCGACGTACATCAGTTCGGCATAGCGCGACATGCCATTGGTGATCCAGGCGTCATTGAGCGTGGCGGGAGAGATCTCCGAACCCCACCACTGATGCGCGACGGTGTTGGCCAGCAGGCGCGCCGTGCCGCGGTCGGGCCGGATGGCGATGACTTCGGGTCCCCAGGCTGCGGAGACCGAGTCGGGTGGAAGCTCGACGACCTGCAAACGGGAAGATTCCGCGCCGCCGAACTGGCTGCTCATGAACTCGAATTCCTTGCCAACGGTGTTGGCGAAGCCCTGAGCCTTGGCCTTGTTGGCTTCGGTCGTATAGACGTGGATGTTCGGAACGCCGTGCTCGCTGACGGCGGGCAGGAACTTGCCAGCCACGATGGTGCCGGGGAAGCCGGGCTTGGTCCAGTTGAAGCTAAATTCGGTGCGTCCGCCGGGCAGCGCGTGCTCGCCGTTGAAGCCGCTGCCGACGACGTGCTCGCCGGTGGGGACGGTGATGTGCATTTCCGCGGTGAAGCGGTCGGTGTACAGGCCGGTCATGGGGAACCAGCGGCCGGGATAGAGCAGGATGCTGACCGGGTCGGCAACCTGCGCGAACTTGATGCCGTCCACGGGGCTGGTTGCGACCGTCGGCTCACCGGTGTAGGTGAACGTCCACGTGGAGGAGGAACCCTTGGTGAGCAAGGCCTTGGGGGTGACTCGCACGGTGGAGTCGGTGACGTTGCGCTCGGAGTTCAGCACGGCGTTGGCCGCGTCAACTACCTTGGCCACCTGCAGGCCGTTGTTCAGGCCGAAGACGACGGAGGTCAGGTCGTCCTGCGCGGTGAAGGTGACGGCCGCGGTCGCCGACATCTTCCCGGTGGCCGGGTCGAGGTCGGCATGGATCACGTAGCCGGTGACATCGATCTGCGTGCGCGCCTGCGCGGCGGCGTGCGTGGAGGCCAAAGCGAGGAGCAGGCCGGAAAGAAGAAGAGCGCTGGTGCGAAGTCGCTGAATCATGATTTGGTTCCGTCGAAGCTGGAGTCCGTAATGTGCCCGAGCGGCGGACACGATGCTGCTGCTTAAGTACTAATCCTTTAGACGCAGATTTTCACTCCCTGGACTTACCTCCGCGGGCCCGGTGAGCAGAGCGACGGCTGCATCGGCTACACGGCCGATGGCGGAGTTTAACCCGGATCCGCGCTCATTGTCGCGGTCAGCTTCGTGTTCCTGCCCGGCATGGGAGGCCGCACGGCCTTCGAGGGCTTCGCGGACGCGGGCGAGATTGGCTATCTGGCGGGTACGCTCCGGCCCTTCGAGCAGCAGGGGCATCAGAGCCTCGGCCACGCCCTCCGCGGTGAAATGGCGCTGAATCAGCTCCGGGACGATCCTTTCCTGGGCGATCAGGTTGACCATGGAGATGGGTGGATCGCCGTCCGGACCGGGCATATTGGCGAACTCGTCCGGGTAGCGCACCAGCTTGCGCAGCAGCGCGTAGGAGAGCGAGGAGACTCGGTAGACCACCACGAATGGGTTGCCAATCAGTGCGGCCAGCACCGTGGCGGTACCGCTGGCGACTACCGAGGCCCGGGCATGGAGCAGGGCCTCCGCCGCGTCGAGCACCAGGGTGAGGCGGAGCTTGGAGGCCTCGGGACCGAAGTACTTGAGGTGTTCGGCGTTCAGCTCCTCGAGGTAGGCGCGCAGACGGGTGGGGTCAATGGTGGAGGCAACCGGCAGCAGAAACTCGAAGCGGGTGTGGGCGGCCGGGTCGGGGTCTTCGGTCAGACGTTCGCCATCGAACACAGTGTTCGCCGCGGCGGTGTTCATCAGGTCGGTGACCACCAGCTCGTGTAGCGCCGGCATGTTGGCGCGGATTTCCTTCCAGCGGCTGCCCGGGAGGATGGCGATCCAGATCTTCGTGGGGTCGAGGTTGTGCCTGGCGGCGTACTCATCACGGGAGACGGTGGGCAGGGGCAGCTCGGCGAGCGGGTGGCCGACGAATTCGGCTTCCACGCCGCGCTCGCGGTAGAACGATTCTTCGAACGGGAAGATGACCATCATGCGGTCGACGCGTTCCTGCACCCACTGCAGGCGGCGCCGCTTCCAGGCCCAGAGCTGGGGGCTGACGAACCAGACTACCGGCACGCCCGCTCGGCTGAGGTGTTTCGCCAGGCGAAAGTTCACGTCGGGGAAGTCGATCAGGACAGCCACATCCGGGCGATTGCGCCGGATGGACGCGACCAGGCGTCGGTAACTGGCGTAGATGCGCGGAATATGGAGCAGGATTTCGGTGACGCCCATAACGGCGACGTCTTCGGCCCGGACTACGCGCTGCTGACCGGCGGCCTCCATGGCAGAGCCCCCCAGGCCGGTAAAGCTCGCGCCGGGAAGGCGTTCGCGCAGCGCGCCAAGGATGGCTGCGCCATAGGTGTCACCGGAGGCTTCTCCGGCGGAGAGGAAGATGCGCGGGTTGGAGGGAGTCGCGATGGGTTAAGTGTAGCCGGGTGGTGCTAACTTGTTCGCATTGGATAGGGAGACAAGCGCGGACATGGCAGCAACGAAGGCCAAAACATTTGAGGCGGTTCTCGAGAAAGGCGACCGAGCCTTGGGGTGGACCGTGGTGCGTGTGCCGTTCGATCCGGGAACGGTGTGGCCGAAGATGATCCGGCTGCGAGTGCGCGGAGAGATCAATGGCTTCGCATTCCGGACCTCGTTGTTTCCCGAGCCGGGAGCGCCGGGGAAGTTTGTGCTGCTGGTGAACAAGGCGTCGCAACGTGGAGGCGGCGTCACATTGGGAAGCACAGCCAGCTTCCGTCTGGAGCCGGACATGGAAGAACGTCCGGCGGAGCTTCCCGATGAACTGGCGGTCCTGATGGACGATGAGGACGGTCTGCGCGACTTCTACGATGGCCTTACCGAATACACCCGGCGCGAGATTGGTAAGTGGATCAACGGCGTGAAGAGCGACGAAGCTCGCATGCGTCGTTGCGAGCAGACCGCCGAACGCCTGATGCTGACCATGGAAGGCGAGCGCGAACTTCCACCCGTGATCGAAGCCGCGTTCCGCAAACGGCCCAGGGCGAGAACGGGATGGGCGAAGCTGACACCTACACAACGACGAGGGGAGCTGATGGCGGTGTTTCATTACCATTCGCCCGAGTCCCGGCAAAAGCGTGTGGACAAGTTGGTCGAGACGGCAGAGAAGAAGGCATGAAAATCCCGCGACTCACTGGCAACAATCCGAAGTGTTAGCCGTCCATCTAAACGAACATGAACAGCAGAGCAGCAAGGGTTCACGACATGAGACGCACGGCGCCGGTTCTTGGAATCGTTTTAGGTGTTTGCTTCGGGCTGCAGTTTCTGGCGCGACACGCGAATGCGCAGACCGTAATCCACGTTCCAGGCGATGAGACCGAGGTCGAAACATGGCCCTCGGATGTGAAGCTTGAACTCCGTTCCGTCACCGGTTCCAACCGCTTTCGGGTAAGCGAGCAAATTTCGCTGGAGTTGAAACTCTCTTCCTCCTCTCCGGGGCGCTACTTTTCGCCGTGCGACCCTTCCCCAACAGGGTGGTCAGTTCTTAAGCCAGAGTCTTACTCTCTGAATTTCCCCCCGCCCCAATTGCCTGTATTGGATTTTCAGCTGGACGAGCCCAGGGAAGTGACTATGTTGGGGAACGCTTCCAACTACCTTCTCACCGCCGATCCGGTGGTTTGCACGCTGGCGAGCAGCAGGTACCGGTTTCAGCGCCCTGGACTCTACAAAGTGCGGTTGGTCACGAAGCTTTTCCTGAATGATGACACAGCCAGATCAACGGACAGACAAGGGAAGCAGCACTACGCCAATATCGTGCGCGACATCGCTCTGGAGATTGTGCCGTCCTCTCCGGAGTGGGAGAAGGAAGTTATCCGCAAAGGTGTGGAGGCGGCCTCAAAGCCGCAGCCGGCGCAGAACAGACCTGAAGATCCGGAGGAGGTTCGCTATTGGCAAGATATCGACACTTTTTGCGCACTTGATTCGGTGGATGGCGTCCATGCAATGGTCGGGCTGTTAGCGGAAGGGCGCCGCATCGACTGCATCCGGGACACGCTGCACCGATCTGAGGCTATCGCCGAATTGCGGAGCGTGATGATTCAACCCGATGTGCGGGTCAGTTCGACGTTCTTCTTTGTGCTGACCGACATGATGTCGCGACGGGAACAGGACACGCACTCCAGGTATGACCAGATCGAAAATGTCCGGCATGAAGTACGAGAAGCGTTGCTGGCTGCGCTTCCTGAGAAGACCGATGAAGCGCGGGCCGAAACGCTGGCAACAATTCTTTCCTATCCGCCGCAGCAATCGGAACAAACAGACGACTTTCCCGACAAGCCGAGGTTTCGAGATGCCGTGATCAGGCTCGCGGCGGGTAACTTCGAGAGTTTGCCTGAGGAGACACGGAACCGGTTGCTGGGAAACTACTGGGAAGCCCTGCGTTCGCCGTTGATGTTGGACGCTGTGCGTCGTCAGGCGCAGGCAGGCAACGGGCAGGCGTTGTTACGGTGGGTGGAGTTGGAACCTGCGGCGGCGATTGCGTTTGAGCGTGAGGAAGTTGTTCGCACCGTCCCACGTTTTTCTTCCTACTATCTCCGTCTTCCGGACGTATCGCTGCCCAGGCAGGAAGCGGTGATGGCCCGGAACTTCGTGGCGCTGCGTGATCCGAATGACCTGATGCGTGGAGCTTCGCTGCTGCATCGCTATGCCACGCGGGCGGTCCTGCCGGTTGTGTTGCCGTTCGTCGACGAAAATCTCGATCATTGGCCGAATGAGGTCAGATTTCCGGCGCTGGCCTATCTTTTGAAGGTAGCCCCGGAAGAGGCGGAGCCCAGGATTCGGCGAGTGCTTCGTGGGAATAAGGACCCGCGCGAAGGGCCGTGTTGCCACTTCTTTCTTTCTTCTTTGGGTATTCTTGAGCCGAGCCCGGTTTTGGAGCGCATCGCGTTGGACCAAATCAAGACTAGACCTCATTGGGTGCGAGATCTATCGCTCGACATGAGGCGTGGCGCTTTCGAGTATCTCGAAGAATGGGGTTCCCCGAGAGTCAAGCCCGTTCTTTGGAACTGGCTGCTGCGATGGCGGAAAGATTTCGCGAACGTACCCGCGCCAGAGTCGGGTGTTGCTCCTTCCGAGCAGCAACATGAGCGGTCGCTCCAGCTTGAGTACCTACTGCACGGCTATGCGTACGCCCATGCCTGGGTTCAGACGCCGGAGGACGTGGAAAAACTGCGAACTGTTACCGGCGATGCAACCCTGTTTCAACGGGATTGTTACAAACCTTCTCCGGCTGGCCACCGTCCCGCTCATGCCGTTCCACACATCGCCGTTCAACGAGATTCTGGAGAGCCTGATTTCCAGGGCATCTCAGGATGCGAAGGCGCTATTGGACCAGAGCCCGATACCTTTGAGATTCGGTACGAATACACGCGTGGCCCATTTTCGGAGGTTCGAGAAACTACCAGCTCACAGGAAAGATTGAGCTATTCGATTCGTCAGTACCAGTGCCGCAACCTGCAAAGTCTGAAGGAAAAGATTCTGCAACTCCCGAAAGGATCGACGTTCGAGTTCACGCCAATCTTTAATAACTTCGACGAGGTGGAGCGGAAGGAAGTGATCGAGATCGTCGACTTCCTGGAAGCCAATGGTTACAAGGTGCATGTCCCGAAAATTTGGAACTTTGTGCAAGGGAGTGTGGCCATGTAGCGAAGCAGCGGCGAGTAGAGTGGAAGTGAGGTGGGCCACGAATGAAAGCTTCCGTTGTCTTTGCCACACGTTTCTTCTTTTCCTGTCGTGTGAACGTCCCGGCTACGTTTTTGTCAGTCCTCGTTCTCCTGTTTGCGGTGAATGCTGTCCGCGCGCAGGAAGCTCAGCCTGCGGTTGTTCACGCCGACTCCGACCATGACGGGATGAGCGACGATCTGGAGCAGGCTCTGCTGGTGCAGTTCAGGCCGGCGTTCATGGTCGGCAAGCAGGATTGCTCCAACGTGCCGGCGGAGTTTCGCGCGGGTGTGAAGACTCCTCAGCCTGAAGCTGAAGATGGCACGATCTATGGCCAGGTGTTTCCGGCGAAGGATTCATCCGGCTCGCCGGCCGCGGAGATTCACTACTACCATTTGTGGCGGCGAGATTGTGGCGGTCATAGTCATGCGCTCGATACGGAGCATGTCTCCGTGCTGGTGCATGCATCGGAGAGCGGCTCAGGCCCGGCGCAATGGAAGGCGGTCTACTGGTACGCCGCCGCGCATGAGAATACGGTTTGCGATGTCAGCCAGATCAGCCGGGCCTCCACGCTGCATGCCGAAGAGCACGGCGCCAAGGTCTGGATCTCACCGGGCAAACATGCTTCCTATCTGAACGAGACGTTGTGCCAGCGCGGCTGCGGAGCGGACAAATGTGTTGAGATGACGGCTCTGCCTGCGGGCAGGATCATCAACCTGGGCGAGCAGGGCCATCCGATGAATGGATCGCTCTTCATTGCGTCGGCGGCGTGGCCTCTGGCCGCCAAGATGGAACATACCAACTTTCCCGAAGCTCCAGTCGAGCGTTTGAACGCGCTGCCTGAGAGCGATATTGCGTGGTTCAACGCGGGCAGGCATCCGGCGCAAGGGATCATCGCGATCAGCAGTTCCACGGGGCAGGCAATTGCAGGAAGTGCGAATAACACGTCGGCGGCGATCGATACGGCGGGCGATGCCACGGACGATGCGCTTTCCACGGCACAGACATCTACCGGCAACGCGCTGGGGAAAAGCTACCGCAACACAAAACATGCCCTGGGTACTTCCGCGCGGAAGGTGGGACGGGCGCTGCATGTGACTCCGCCTCCGCCGGAAAAACCTCAGCCGCAGTAGTGCGGGTTGAGGTTTGCCTCGTCCAACCTGGAGAACAGAGAACAGAGAATGGGCGGGAGGCGAAGAAGCGTGAAGATATTGGAGGTAGGGTTCGCTCTGGCGCTGCTTGTCTCCTCGGCTGCGTCTGCGGTGGGACAGAGCTTCGAAGTGAGTTCGGTGCGGGAGAACAACTCCGTTGGTGGGCGCTCGCATATCTGGAGCGCTTCGGACAATCCAACCTTCCGTACCGAAAATGTTCCCCTGTTGGCGCTGCTGCAGTTTGCCTACGACATGCCGGATACTCGCATTCTGGATCTGCCGGAACCGATCCGCTCGAAGAAATTCGATATCGATGCCAAGGCCGACAGCATGATCGACGCCATGAAGGCAATGTCCGGAGACGCCGGCAAATTGCGCAAGCAGCAGATGCTGCAGGCGCTGCTGGCAGAGCGGTTTAAGCTGGCTGTGCATCGTGAGACCCGGCAGCTTCCGGTGTATGCGCTGGTCGCCGCCAAGGGCGGACCCAAACTGCAACCGACGAAGGGTGGTGGGCTGTACGTCAATCATTGGAACAACCGGCTGCAGGCCACGGGCATGACGACGGACCAGATCGCTCGTGAATTGGCAAAGAGCGTTGGCCGTGTGGTCATCGACAAGACGGGCATTGCAGGCAGGTACGATGTTGATTTGAGATGGACTCCGGAAGAAGATGCAGCGCGGGTGGCGGGCAATGCAGATGCTCCGCCGGGCATTTTTACGGCCTTACAGGAGCAGATGGGATTGAAACTCGAACCGGAGAAAGGGCCGGTTGAGGTGCTGGTGGTGGAGCACGTGGAAATGCCTACAGCGAATTAGATGTTCGATCGATAGATTTTGGGGAACTTCTGAACGGGTGCGCGAGCATTCCCTCAGCGGCTAAAGCCGCGCTGATTCTGCGGGATTACGGCGGGGCTAAAGTCCCGCGCCTTCAAAGCGCGACACTTATTCAGAGGCTCCTTACATGTTGAAGCGGCGATCTGGGGCATCGAACATCTGCTGGGCGAATGATCTAACATCGAGTCCCAATGAATGTTGATGGCTGGACTCGTCGTGAATTTTTGCAGGCTTCGGCTGCGGTAGGAACAACCGCCGCGATAGCAGGTGTGGCGCCTTCGCTGGTGGGCCAGATGAGTGCGGGCACGCAGGCTGCGGTGCCGGTATGGGCGTCGCGCGCGAAACGCTGGGCGCAGTTGACGCTGGCGGAAGACGATGCCGCGCACTTCGATCTTGGCTTCTGGCTGGACTACTTCAAACGTACCGAATCGGATGGCGTTTGCCTCAGTGGCGGCGGCTGCGTGGCGTACTATCCGACCGAGGTCCCGTTTCACCATCGCAGCGCGTGGCTGGGCAATCGCGACATCCTGGGCGAACTTGTTAGCGGCTGCAGGAAGCTGGGCATGTCCGTGCTCATCCGCACCGATCCGCACGCGACCTATGACGATGTGCAGGCCGCGCATCCGGACTGGATTGCGGTGGAGAGCAACGGACAGCCACGCAGGCATTGGGCTTCGCCTGAAATGTGGGTAACGTGTGCCTATGGGCCGTACAACTTCGAGTTCATGACCGCGGTGCATCACGAGATCATGCAACGCTACAAGCCGGACGGGATCTTCCTCAACCGCTGGGACGGATCAGGGCAATGCTACTGCGTGCATTGCCGTGAGAACTTCAAGTCGGCCACTGGCTTTGAGCTTCCAACGACAACCGACATGCAGGACCCGGCGCGGAGGGCGTACTTCCTGTGGCGTCAGCAACGATTGATGAGCCTGCTCGATGTCTGGAATGCGGAGATTCGCAAGATCAGTCCTGACACCAGCATGATCCCCAATAATGGCGGTGGAGCGTTGTTGTCGCTGGACGGAATCGAAACCAGCAAACGCACGCCCATGCAGGTGGCGGATCGTCAAGCCAGGCGGGGGCTTGCGGAGCCGTGGCTGGCCGGCAAGACGGCCAAGGAATACCGCGCCACCATGGGTTCGAAACCGGTGATTGGATTGTTTGGTGTGGGTCTGGAAGAGCCGTATCGCTGGAAGGACAGCGTGACCAACAATGCCGAGATTCGCATCTGGGCGCTGGACTTCATTGCCAACGGCATGCGGCCATGGTTCACCAAATTCTCCGCGACGCTGCATGATGAACGCTGGTTGAAGGGCATTGAAGAGCTATATGTCTGGGCGCAGAAGAATGAGCGCGATCTGGAGCACACGCAACCGCTGGCGAGGGTGGCCCTGGTGTATTCGCAGCAGACGGCTTGGTTCTATGGAGGTGACCATGCCGAGGCGAAGGTGGAAGCCTATGCGCTGGGCTGGTACCAGGCGTTGGTGGAGTCGCGTGTTCCGTTCGACATGGTGCATGACCGGATGCTCGATGCCGAACGGCTGCAAGCCTACCGCACGCTGATCCTGCCCAACATCGCAGTGCTGAGTGAGGCCCAGTGCAATCAGTTGCGCGAGTTCGTGAAGCGCGGTGGCAACGTGATTGCCACATATGAGACCGGGCTGTATGACGAGTCCGGTGTGCGGCGCAAGGACTTCGCGCTTGGCGACCTGTTTGGTGTCTCGTGGACGGGCAAGACGCAGGAGCGCATGCTGAACAGCTACATCACGCTGGAGCACCAGCGTGTTCCGGGCCATCCGGTATTTCGTGGGTTGGAAGATGCTCCGCGAATCATCAATGGCGTGTCGCGTCTGGAAGTGAAGCCGCGGATGGTGTTCGCGGAGACGCCGCTCACGCTGGTGCCGAGTTATCCCGACCTGCCCATGGAGAAGGTGTATCCGCGTGTGAAGGGCACCGATGTTTCGTGTCTGTATCTGCACGAACCGATGGGCGCGAGTGGAGGCCGGGTGGCGTATTTCCCGTTCGATATCGACCGCACTTTCTGGGAAGTGCTATGCGAAGACCACTTGAAGGTGCTGCGCAATACGCTGACCTGGGCGCATCACGAAGAGCCGGTAGTCACTGTCAACGGAGCCGGGTTGATGGACGTGACGGTGTGGCGCAATCAGGCGTCGGTGACCGTGCACCTGGTGAATCTGACCAATCCAATGACGATGAAAGGACCCTACCGCGACTTCTTTCCGATCGGTGAGCAGGTTGTCACGGTGCGCCTCCCCGAGGGTCTGCGGGCCAAAGGTGCACGGTTGTTGGCGGCGGGGAAGAGTGTTCCGGTGGAGCGCAAGGGCGATGTCTTCGTCGTGCGGGTGCCTTCGATCCGCGACCACGAGGTGATTGCGATTGATGTATAGGAGGGAATGTCCTTGGGGTTTTGGGAGGGAGCAGAGGCCTTTAGGCTCCTGTTTGGAGCAGACATTGGAAGGCCCTTTGGGGCCAGCTCTTTCAAGGTCACGAACTTCATCCAATGGAAGCTTGGAAGTGTCTGCGATACCAGATCGTTTTGCTTAAGGTCACGGGTTCACCCGTGACGTTCAAAGTCAAAACAACGCTGGCTTCAGCCCCGGAGGGAACCGTTCCAGGGCAGCCATAGCACCTCACCGCGACTCCACACCTTCTCACGTTTGATACGGGTACCTCAGCGGCTCAAGCCGCGATCCTGCCGCAACATGCGACACGGGTGAACCCGTGTCCTTAAGCAAAACCAAAGACCTCGTGCGACGTTCACACGTAGCGTTTTTCACTATGAGGCAAACACCTTGAAAGGCCTGCCCTTTAGAGCATTTCCCGAATTAGTGTAGTCCTGAGATGCAGTGCTGGAACCAAGCCTTAGCGTTATCGGGAGAGATGAGTGTGAGGGCCTCGGCGATAGCTTGCTCGAGTGCTTCGCGTGTGCGCGCCTTCACCTTTCGCA
>DASYEV010000071.1:0-8791 GCA_036498835.1 Acidobacteriaceae bacterium
GATTTCTTCCGGCGGCGCGGCCTGCGACTCCAGATACAGATCCACCAGCAGCCGGTCGATGGCTGCGCTCGAGTAGTCGATCTTGTGATAACGCTTCTTGCCCTCGCACAGCTCCAGGCGGTTCAACGTGCTCTTGCCCGCAAGAGCAGACTCCAACTCCCGCTTGCCCGACAGCAACGCGAACAACGGATCGGTGCGCAACTGCTCGTGATCGTTCAGGTCCTCATAGCCCAGCGCCAGACCGTAGATACGCTGCGAAAGCAGCGACGACAACGGATGTTCCACACGGCGTTGATCGCGCTGGTCCGTAAAACAGGCCGACAAGCGGCCCAGCAGATCAACCTTACCCTCCACCTCACGCAACAACAGAGCACCACCGTCGCTGGAGACACGGCCCCCGCAAAACTCCGCCGCCACACGGCGAGAAAAATGTGATGCAAACACAAACGCTTTTTGAGTACACTCTGTCATCAAGGCCGCTCCTCTTCAAGATCCATAACTTCGTCTCGACAACGCTGTTATGCCTGAAATGAGCGGCCTTTTCCAGTACTTTTTTTACCCCAACATCCA
Source organism: Acidobacteriaceae bacterium (assembly GCA_036498835.1). Taxonomy (GTDB): domain Bacteria; phylum Acidobacteriota; class Terriglobia; order Terriglobales; family Acidobacteriaceae; genus Granulicella. Next base: position 571 of record DASYEV010000071.1, read on the forward strand.
ACAGCCTCTACCCCGGTGAGAAATGCGGGTTAGAGGATTAGCCGCAAGCTTTAGCTTGCGGATGAACACGCACCGCGGCCCAGCCCTTTAGGGCTGGGTTCTGTTGCGATGGACCCAATGGGATGTTGGGCGCATTCGCTGCTGTCATTGGGCGGATGGACGGTAGGTCCGGGCTTCAGCCCGGACATCAGAGGCACATCAGGAACTGCGCTTCAGCGCCTGAGGGCGTGCCCCTGCCGGATGAATGGGCAGGAGCAGCAACAGGTCTCTCCGCCCCGCTCCGCTTGGGTCGAGATGACAAGGTGTTGGTGGGACAACCGAGATCTCCGCTGTTCTTGTTTCCCATCAACCACTTTCCAGTCAACCGCCGGAACGGCAGATTCCACTTCAGGGACGACAGAAGGGAAAACAAAAGACAACGGGCGGCATATTCGCCGCCCGTTGTCTTCTTGAATCTGTCTTCGAAACTTAGACAGTCGCTTTGCTGCAATAGGCTTCGAAGGCACGGGTCAGTTCCTGGGCAATTGCGGGAGCCGTCGAGGTTTCGATGGCCGAACGCTGCAGCAGGTATACAAGCTGGCCGTCGCGGAGAATCGCGATCGCCGGCGATGTGGGCGGGTGGTCGCCGAAGTAGCTGCGGGCACGCTCAGTGGCTTCGCGGTCCTGGCCGGCGAACACCGTGACCTTGTGGTCAGGGGTGGTGCCGTGCTGCAGGGCGAGACGGACGCCGGGGCGCATCTTGCCGGCGGCGCAGCCGCAGATCGAATTCACGACCAGCATGGTGGTGCCCGGCTGGGCGAGTGCGGTATCAACTTCGGCGGCGTTGCGGGCTTCGGAGATTCCGGCCTTGGTCAACTCTTCACGCATCGGGATCAGCATCAACTCTGGATACATTCTTTCTCCTGGTATTGCCAAAAGTGCATAGTTTGAGCCCCGGTTAGGACGGCCCGCCGCCTTTTCCCCGGGAACTTCTTCCACATTTGATTCTACCGCGCGGCGCCGGATGCAGCCATCCGGAGCGACAGATCCAGGTGGCCATTTGATCTGTCCACCCGGCATGGGCAGCCGCAAAGCCAACCCTTGCATCGATCTACGGCAAATGCCCTGAAGGTGTATAGGAAGGCGAAACCGCTTAAGTCGTTTTCTCCCAGGGAAAACGGCCTTCACTACCGCCTATCGACTCCACAGCATCAGGGAATTTGCTCGAACGATTTACCCTTACCAACGTGACGATTTCCGAAAATGAGCCGCTGGCTCCTCTGACGACGTTCGGAATTGGCGGGCCGGCGCGCTTCTTCACCGAAGCCGCGAACGAAGCGGATGTTGCCGACGCCGTACGTTGGTCCAGGCAGCGTGGAGTTCCACTGTTCGTGCTGGGTGGCGGAAGCAATCTGCTGGTGCGGGATGAGGGCTTCGACGGCCTGGTTCTGCACATCGGCATCCGGGGTGTGGAGCGTTCGGGAGACACCTTCGACGTTGGAGCGGGAGAGAACTGGGACCCGTTCGTTCAAGCCACCGTCGACCTTGGATACGCCGGTGTGGAATGCCTGGCCGGCATTCCGGGTAGCGTCGGCGGCACACCAGTACAGAATGTGGGAGCTTATGGGCAGGAAGTGTCGGAAACCATCGCTTCCGTCCGAGTCCTGGATCTCGCTACCGGTGAGTTCGCGGAACTGAGCAACGCCGCATGCCGGTTCCGTTACCGGGAAAGCCTGTTCAACACCACGGAGCGTGGGCGGTACATCGTGACGCGCGTCCGTTTTGCGCTTCGGCCCGGTGGCGCTGCCAACCTCCGCTACGCCGATCTGCAGAAGCGATTCGCGGGCCAGACCGCGCCGGATCTGGGTGCGGTCGCTGAAGCTGTGCGGGAGATTCGCCGCGCCAAGGGAATGGTGATCGTGCCGGGCGATCCGGATACACGCAGTGCGGGGTCATTCTTCAAAAACCCCGTGGTGGAAGCGAGCGCCTTAGGCCATGTCGCCGCCGCAGCCGGAGTCGCCGACAAAGACGTGCCGCACTGGTCCGCGGGCGAAGGACGAGTGAAACTGGCGGCGGCATGGTTGCTGGAACGGGCCGGGTTCGTGAAGGGATACGGCGAGGGGTCTGTGGCGATCTCGTCGCGTCACACTCTGGCGCTGACCAACCGTGGCGGGGCCAGGTTCGCGGATGTCGCGCGCATGGAAGGTGAGATCGTGCATGCAGTGGAAGAAAAGTTTGGCGTGACGTTGGTACGTGAGCCGGTGGTGCCGGGATAAAGTTTGTACAACAGTCGCGCTTCGCATAACCGCACATTCGACTTCGTCCACAGCATTTGTCCGCAACCAGGACTCGCATCCTACCTGTGGGGAAACATCTCTGGAGGGCATTCATGCCGGATTCGCAACCGTTGGTTCCAGCCGGGCAACTTGTCGCCACCAACAAAGCGCACCATCCCAACGAGACCGCGGAGTATCGAGCCGCGCGCAATGCCTTGCTGATCGAAGAGATCGAGCTGCGCCGCCAGGTTGAGCGTCTCGCCGGTCAACGCCGCGCACTGCCGCCCGGGGGCGAGATCCCGGAAGACTTTGAATTTGTCTCCGAACAGGGCCGGTCCATCTCTCCGATCTCTTCGGCGATAAGGACACGCTGATGGTCTACAGCATGATGTATGGACCGCAGCGCAAGGCGCCTTGCCCGATGTGTACATCATTTCTCGCGGCGTGGAATGGAGTCGCCTTCAACCTGCGCGAGCGTGTTGCACTCGTAGTCACCGGGCGGTCGCCGATCGAACGCCTTCTCGACTACAAGCGTGACCGCGGCTTCGCCTATCTCCCTTTCGTTTCCGATCTCAGCGGGAACTACACCCGCACCTATGTCAATGCGGACGATGCCGATATACCGGGCTTCAGTGTCTTCACTCGGCGTGACGGCACGATTCGCCATTTCTACAGCGGCGAACTGAGCGGCGAGATGTCCGATCCCGGACAGGATCCACGCGGCGCCCCGGACTTCGATCCTCTATGGCTGATGCTCGACCTCACCCCGGAAGGGCGTGGAACGGATTGGTATCCCAAGCTCGAGTACAAACACGGGTAGCGCTTCGTCTTGGCCTATTTTCCCGTCTGTTCCAGCACGAAAAGGGTGCCCCATTCATCGCGCACGCTTTTCGCGCGATGAGTGGGGTCCCCAGCCAACTTGTTGGATGGGGTACTTGAGTGGGCTGGCACGAAGTTAGGCGGGCTTGCTTTGAAAGGGCTGGGCTTCAGCCCAGCCGTTAGAACGCACCGTAGATGCGGCTTTAGCCGCGGAGGGTGCGCTTGCCCGATGCTCGGGCGGGAGCAGAAGCAGGTCTCTCCACTTCGGTCGAGATGACAAGGTTGTGGACGAACATGCAAACAGCAGATCCCCTGCGGGGATGACAACAAGAAAAACGAATTATTCCTACGAAAGCCCACTGTCACCCCGCCCACAACTCCGGCTCATCCAAAAACTTCTGAAACTGTTCCACAAACTGCGCCACATGCAGGCCGTCCGCCAGTCCGTGGTGGACATGGATGGAGACCGGCATCGTCCGCCGCCCATCCGCCTCGGTGATCTTCCCGAAGGTGATCTTTGGCGCGGAATCGCTGGTGGCGAAGTCGCGTGCATGGGAGAGAGAGGTGAAGTCGAACCAGGGCAGCGTCGAGTAGCGGATGAGATTGACTGCCGGAGGCCGTTCCAGGTCATCACGTTGCCGCACGCGCTCGACTTCCACGGAAGCTTCGCGCACGAACTCCACGATGGATTCGCGGTACGGGTAATGACCGAAGCCGATCGTGCCATTGGGCCGTCCCACCGCACTGCCGCCATCGATCTGGTCAAAGCGCCACACCGCGCCTTCGACGACGCGTGTCCTGAAGTTTTCAACTTCCTGGGCGGCCGCGAGTGAACGATGCAGAAGGGATAGAAAGACCGAGAGCCCCTGCTCCTTGGCATAGCGGAACGTCGCGGTGCAGTCGACACGCAGGCAGACGCCGTGAAACGGCTCGCTGTATGCGTTGAAAAGCTGGAAGAGCGCGCGGCGCTCCCATGTTTCCATGTCAATCTTCTGTCTTCCTTCGGTGGGCGCGTGCTGCATGCATCTCATCTTAACGTTGCTCGATGAACGTTGCCCGGTGAAGGCCGCAGATGCTTTCCGTAACCAACCAGCACTCCAGGGAGACAGACAATGGCCGCAACCCTTCCACCCGACGATCTCAACCGCACGCTCGCCGTGGCGCGGCTGACCGGCGAACGCCCCTTGCCGCACATCGGCCTGGTCGGCGACACCTACACCATCACCGTGACGGGCGAAGACACCACGGGCCGTTACTGCGTGATCGATATGCACATCCCGCCGGGAGGAGGCCCACCGCCTCATCGCCACGACTTTGAAGAGACGTTCATCCTGCTCGTAGGCGAAATGGAGGCGACCTTTCGCGGGGAGAAGTCGATGCTGAAGGCGGGCGATACGGCGACCATCCCCGCAAACGCTCCGCACCGGTTCCAGAATGTGTCGTCACAGCCCGTGAGATTGATCTGCATCTGTTCACCGGCAGGGCAGGAGAAGTTCTTTATGGAAGTTGGTGTCCCCGTGGAGGCCCGCACAACGCCTCCGCCCAAGCTCACTGAGGAGCAGCAGGCGGAGTTCCTGAAGAAGGTCACTGAGCTTGCTCCGAAGTACAAGACGGAGCTGCTTCGCGAGGCGTGAAGCTGGTGGAATCGGGCCGTTGTTCTTGCTTCCTCACGAACAACCATTTCCTGAGGGTCATCCTGAAGAGCAAAGCGAATGAAGGATCCCCGCATTTTGTTTGTGGTGGCAAGGACCTGAAGGGCGATCGCTGACGATACATCCCGAAATACGGGGGTTCTTCGCCTTCGGCTCAGAATGACCCTATTGAAGGGCTGTGCAAGGTTGTGTCGGCTGAACACGGACCGGGGGCAGAAGCAGCCTCCCCACGGACTCCGCCCTGCGCTACCATCGAGTCACCCCGCCATGCTCAGACCCCTTCTGGTCTCACTCGCTCTCTTAGGCACTTGTGTCTCCGCGCAGCAGCCTGTTCAGAAATCGACGCCCCACCAGCCTGCACACCCCTTCCATCTCGAAGAGGCCACGCTGGCGGAGACCCAGGCCGCACTGCGTTCCGGGCAGATCACCTGCCACAAGCTGGTGCAGCAGTATCTCGACCGCATCCGAGTGTATGACCAGAGCACGCATCTCAACAGCGTCGTCGTCCTCAACCCCACGGCGCTGGCCGACGCCGACCGGCTCGACCGCGACTTCGCACGCACCCATCGCATGGCGCCGCTGCACTGCGCGGTGCTGGCCATCAAGGACAACTACGACACCCGTGGACTGCAGACCACGGGCGGCTCCCTCGCACTCAAAGGCTTTGCTCCCACAACCGACGCATTCATGGTCGCGCGCCTGCGTGAAGCTGGCGCCGTGCTGCTCTACAAGAGCAACATGGCGGAGTGGGCGTTCTCGCCCGTCGTGACGGAGAGCTCCATCGGCGGTGTCACACGCAACCCGTACGACCTTGCCCGCGTGCCCGCCGGCTCCAGCGGAGGCACGGGAGCTTCGGTGGCCGCGAACTTCGCGCTCGCCGGCCTGGGCACGGATACCGGCGACTCCATCCGCGGGCCCGCCTCGCATAACGCCCTGGTGGGCATCCGGCCGACCATCGGCCTTACCAGCCGCGACGGCATCGTGCCGCTCAACCTGATGGCCGACGTGGGCGGGCCACTCGCGCGCACGGTTGCGGACACCGCGGCGCTGCTCACTGTTCTTGCCGGCTACGATCCCGCTGACCCCATCACCAAACTTTCCGAAGGCCACACCCACGACTACACCCACGACCTTCGCCGCGATGGTCTGCGCGGGGCACGGATCGGCGTGCTGCGCCGCTACATCGACACACCCACCACGGACCCCGAGATTCGCGCGCTGACCGAACAAGCCATCGCCGACCTGAAGGCGCAGGGCGCGGTCATCGTCGACCCCTTCGACATCCCTCACTACGACGAGCTCACCAAGAACATCGGCTGCGGGAACTTCCAGCAGGATGTGAACCAGTGGTTCGCGAACCACGCTCCGGGGGCGCCGTTCCACTCCATCCAGGGTGTCTACGACGCCGGACTATATCTGCCGTATATCCAGAAGCGCCTGGAGAACGCGCTCAAGCCCTCGACCAAGACCTGCCAGGATGTCTGGCACGACCAAAAGAAGATCGCCTTCCGCAAATCGCTGTTGGACGCCATGGACGCCCAGCATCTCGACGCTATCCTCTATCCCACCTGGTCCAACGCTCCACGCCTGGTCGGCGACCTCAAGAGTCCCGGCGGCGACAACAACCAGATCATCTCGCCCATGACCGGCCTGCCCGCCATCACCGTCCCCATGGGCTACACCCACGGAACGCTGCCTGCAGGTCTGCAACTCCTGGGCCGTGCCTTTGCGGAGGGCGATCTTCTTCGTTTTGCGTATGCCTACGAACAGGCGACACACCATAGGCGTCCACCGGTGACCTTTCCGGAGGTTTCAGCGAATCCGAAACGCTAAAGAATTCGACTTTTGCGCACACTTTTTACCTGGGTCATCCTCGAGGGAGCGCAGCTACCGAAGGATCCCCGTATTCCGTTGTGGTTGCGAGGATGCTGGATTCGGCAGTACCTTCGGTCCGCGAACGGCAGCCGCTACGGACGCATCCCGCAATACTGGGATTCTTCGCCTACGGCTCAGAATGACCCTCGTTGGGGGTAGGCGTCTCGGAGCGAAGGAATCTTGTCCTACCTAAACTCCCAATGCGTGCAACATCCGCTTGCGATCTTCCGCAAGCACTTCCGCCGCTGGGCCTTGCTTGATGATGCGGCCGGCGCGAAGCTGAACGACTTCCGCACTCAGGAGCATGGCCTCATCCACGTCGTGGGAGACGGACAGCACTGGGATGTTGCGGTTGGAGAGGAAGTGCAGCATGCGCGGCAGGAGGCGGTCGCGGGTGGGGCGGTCCACTCCTGAGAAGGGCTCGTCGAGCAGCATCAGCTTCACGTCCGGCACGGCGAAGGCTCGGGCAAGCGAGACGCGCTGACGCTCGCCGCCGGAAAGCTCGTGCGGGCGGCGAGTGAGGAAGCCGTCCAACTCGAACACATCCAGCAGCTCGGTGATGGTGGAGGAGCTGGATGTGGTGAGGCCTCGGCTGGTGGCGCCGAAGGTGATGTTTTCCAGCACGCGCAAGTGCGGAAAGATGGTCGGCTGCTGGGGCGCGTAGCTCAGGCCGAGTTCGTGCGGTGGCAGCGCTCGGCGGGTGGAAATGAGTTCCTGCGGAGCCTGGCCGGGCAGAGCGCGGGTGAAGGTGATGCCCTTGTGTCCGAGGAACCCGCAGGCGGCGTGCAATAGCGAGGTCTTGCCGCTGCCCGAGGGACCGTAGATCAGCGTCCAGGGCGCGCGCACAGAGAGGTCGGCGTCCAGCGCCAGAGGGCCGAGTTGGCGATGCACGGTCAGGCGATGATGCGTGGTGATTGCCTGTTTGGTAGGAGTGTCAGCCAAGCTGTGTACTCCCGGCCTGAGTGCTCCGTCGCTGAGGGAGGCGGAAGTACACCAGCAGCAGCGCGGCGAAGGACAAAGCGATCAGCCACAGCGAGGTGCGGTTGGCGGCGTGGTAGTTGAGTTCCTGGACCTGGTCGAAGATGGAAAGCGAAAGCGTCCGGGTGACTCCCGGGATGTCGCCGCCCACCATGAGCACGACGCCGAACTCGCCGACAGTGTGCGCGAAGGTCAGCACCGCCGCGGTGAGGAACGATGTCTTCGACAAGGGAAGGATGACCCGCTGGAACGCGACGCGCGGGCTCGCGCCCAGAACACGTGCGGTCTCCAGCAGCGAGCGGTCGACCGAGGTGAACCCAGCAACCAGCGGCTGCACTGCGAACGGCAGGCTATAGATGATCGAGCCGATCACCAGGCCGGTGAAGGTGAAGGCCAGCGGATGTCCGAAAACGAAGATGATGGCCCGGCCAAACGATGTCGCGGGGCCAAGGCCCATCAGCAGATAGAACCCCAGCACGGTGGGCGGCAATACCAGTGGAAGCGCGACCACGGCCTGCACGATCTGGCGCGCGATGCCGCGGCCGGATGCGATCCACGCCGCGAGCGGTGTGGCGAGAATGAGCAGCACAATCGTCGTCACGCCCTCTAGGCGCGCTGTGAGTGCGAGCGCATGGAAGTCCA
>DASYEV010000072.1:0-1994 GCA_036498835.1 Acidobacteriaceae bacterium
ATGTGACTTTGCCGTCGGCAAAGTTCACGATCCGATGGTTGGAAATGGCGACGCGATGCGTGTAGCGGGCCAGATAGTGACGAACATGTTCCGGTCCGCCGAATGGTGGCTTCGCATAAACTACCCAGTCCTTACGGAACAGGGGTCGAAGAAAGGCGTGAAACGCTTTTCTTCCCGCGAGCATTTTCATGCGACCGGGAAACGTCAGTTGTCCGGCATGGAAAGCGCGCTTCAGGCCGGCGACGAACCTTCCGCGGAAAACTCGGCTCAGCACTTTTACAGGCAGGAAGAAAGCGTAGCGCGGGTGAATCCAGTGCTGATGATCGGGAGCGAGACCGCCGGCCGGAATTACGCAATGAATATGCGGATGGACTTGCAGATTCTGTCCCCAGGTGTGCAGGACGCTGAGGAAGCCGATCTCTGCGCCCAGGTGCTTCGGGTCGGCTGCGACGTCAAGGAGTGTTGCAGCGCTGACGCGAAAGAGGAGATCATAGACGATCTTCTTGTTCTGCAAAGCCAGCCAGGCAAGTTCGTGCGGAATGGTGAAGACTACATGCACGTATTTTACGGGCAGCAGTTCTTTGTCGCGATCGGCCAGCCATTGATTGCGGGCATTGGTCTGGCACTTCGGACAATGTCTCGACCGGCAGGAGTTGAATGAGGTGGCTTCATGGCCACACTGGCGACAGCGATCCATATGTCCACCAAGCGCTGCCGTGCGGCAATGCTCGATGGCAAAGAGGACGCGGAGATGGAACCACGTCAACCAGGAGCGATTCCTTTCAACGAAGCTGTTGCCATGCGCGCGAATGATGTCAGCCACCTCGAAAGGTGGCTTGTTCACTTCTTATGCAGCTTTCGCGACCGTTTGACCTGGTCGGGACTGGAAAGCTCCATGTTGTCGAGCGGTGTGCCCGCTGCTTTGATGTGGCGCTCGGAGAGGTGAAGATAAATGGATGTCGGCTTGAGATCGGCGTGGCCGAGCAGCGCCTGAACCGTAGGCAGGTCCGCGCCGCCCTCCACCAGATGCGTGGCGAAGCTGTGCCTCAGCAGATGCGGGCGCACGGCTTTGGTGATGCCCGCTCTTTGCGCCGCTTCCCGGCAGGCTTCCCACAGAACCTTGAACGTGATCGGCTTGTCGGCGCGGCAGCCTTTGACGGTGCCGGGGAAAAGGTAAGTTTTCGGCTTCATCCAGCGCCAGTACTCACGAAGTGTTTCCAGCACCTTCGGGCTCAGCGGCACGTCGCGATCCTTGCCGCGCTTACCCTGTCGGATGTGAATGATCATGCGGGTGCTGTCAATATCCTCGACTTTGAGATTGCAAAGTTCTGCCCGGCGCATGCCCGTTGAGTACAACGTAATCAGCATGGCGCGATGGAACAGGTTGCTGGCGGAGTCGATTATGCGCACGGCTTCTTCCCGCGTCAGGATGATCGGCAACCGGCGGGGCACCCGGGGATAGGGCACTTCTTCGATCGGATACGCGCGTTTCAACGTCTTGCAGAAGAAGAAACGGAGGGCTGCGGTATGCAGGGCAACAGTGCGGACACCCAGTTTCCGCTCGTGCAACAGATACACCTGATAAGTGCGAATGTGCTCCTTGCCGAGCTGGTCCGGCGGCCTATGGAAATGCCGCGCGAAATCTTCTACGACCTTCAGGTAAGTTTTTACGGTAGTCTGAGAGAAATTACGACGCTGGAGCTCTTCCAGCATCATTGTTCTGAGATGGGTCACAGGGACCTCCTTGTGACCCAAAGACTACGCCCGCTGTACCCGACTCCCTCAATCTACGCACACGCGCAGCGTCCGCCGCGCGGGCGGCTTCGTTCTGACGGCGTAGTGTTTAGGCATCCGCGTCTCCTGCCTCAAATCGAGAGCCCGACTCGGACGGCGTCGCCAGCGGGAGCAAACTTATGTTCTGCTCATTCAGCAACGAAAAAGACCGGCCACTGGAAAATGGCCGGTCTTGCTGACGATACCCGCCCAGCACCACA
>DASYEV010000073.1:0-10631 GCA_036498835.1 Acidobacteriaceae bacterium
AGTTCTTGCCGACTTGGGAGAAGACCAATTATCTTTGCCTTCAGGAGATTTGCTTTAGCTGGATGCTGAGGGCCGGTTGAAGTTGGGCAGGGAGGGCGAACACGAACTTTGAAGCCAGCGGCTGATGTAGACGCCGGCATGGGCTTCGCCGCAGTAGTGGCGTGCTTCGGGAGCGTTTGCGGCTTCCGTATTCCACTTTTTAACCTTGAGTTCATCCGCGTCGCACTGAATCAGGAACCAGTGAATGGGACTTGAGCTTTCCGTGCCACAAATCTCGCACCGGTACTGTGTTACTGCCGCCATAGTGTGTCCCCCAATTGCAGAAGCGATCTCAGGATAGCCGATGAAGGGCGCCGGAAGCTTGCGGCGCCAGAAGCCTCTGTCACTTCATGTTCGGACGACCGTGGCATCCGTGGTACCGTCAAAAACGTGGTGGAGGACTGTCATGGTCAAGGTATGGAGTTCGTTTGCCGAAGGTTGGACCGCTAGTGCGATGCGGTGTTGCGTACTGGGTTCGGCGGTGTTGTTCTGCTGGGCTGGAGCTTCGGTGATGGTCGTGCCGGCCTCTGCGCAGGCGCCTGCGAAAAACAATATCGATGACACCTGGCAGGGAACACTGCAGACGGAGCAGCGCGCTCTGCGCATTGTGGTGAAGATTACGAAGGGGCCGGATGGTGTCCTCAAGAGCGACTTCTACAGCATCGATCAGGGTGGCCGTCCCATTCCCATCAAGCAACCCACGTTCACCAATGGGGAACTGCGGCTGAATGCTGAGATGATCGATGGCGTATACACGGGCACGATGTCCGCGGATGGAACGACGATCAAAGGCGAGTGGAAGCAAGGCGACAAGCCGCTGCCGCTGATTCTGACGAGGGCCACACCGTCGACGGCTTGGGCCATTCCCGAGCCGCCCCCCAAAGTCGAGCCGATGAAGGCGGATGCCGACCCAAGTTTCGAGGTTGCGACGATCAAACCCAGCGACCCGAACCAGCAAGGAAAAGGCTTTGGCGGGCCTCCGGGACGCTTCCGCACGAGAAACACCACGCTGGACGATTTGGTCATGTATGCCTACGGCGTGCACACGAAGCAGATCGCCGGCGGTCCGGACTGGCTGGAAACGCAAAAATTCGATATTGAAGGCAAGCCCGATACCCCAGGAGCCGCCAGCGACAGGCAGAATCGTTTGATGATGCGGAAACTGCTGGTCTCTCGCTTCGGGCTTAAATTCCATCAGGAGAAGCGAGACCTATCCGCGTTCGTGCTGACGGTAGCCAAGGGCGGACCCAAGATGGAGAAAAGCGAAGACGATCCCAACGCACCCGCTGCCTTTTTCTTCCGTGCCCTTGGGAACCTGACCTTCCGCAACATCACCATGCCCGACTTCGCGAGCTGGATGCAGACGGTGCTGGACCGCCCTGTCGTGGACCATACGGAGCTCGCGGGACGATTCCAGGGCGTGCTCAAGTGGAATCCGGATGAAACGCAGTTTGCCATCTTCGGCCCTCCGCCTCACCCCAGTACCGCGGCCGATGCGCCGCCGGAACTTTCCACGGCCATCCAGGAGCAAATTGGCCTGAAGCTGACGGCAGCCAAGACGCAGGTGGATGTCATGGTGCTGGATCACGTGGAGAAACCCAGCGAGAACTGACGCCGCATCTTCCGGGGGAAGGTGTAGGTATGAAAAATGCTCTCGCGTAGAGAGATGTAGATACAGTCTGATGGCTATCTGCCTTCAGGCTGGAGCCGCCCCATATTTGGTGGTTGCGCGCGTCTCGCTACAAGCTACGTGCATCCCGCTACAATCAGTGACGCGTTCCATTCCTGCCCGGGCCCGTCACCAGCCTACTTATACCCCGCGAGGATCCAAACCATGCACAAGCTTTTGACGTTCAGTTTCGGCGCTGCTGCCCTGGCGCTTGCCATCACCGGTGTTCAAGCCCAGCAGACTCCACCACCGCCCGCAACGACGCCCCAGGCAGGGCCTCCGCAGGAAAAGGCGCGTCCGATTGAGAATGGCGGCATCTTCGTTGACGGATGGATGGGCAAAGTGGATGCCAATGCCGAAGCCCAGGGGCAGGGCGTGAAGGATTCGCGCTTCGCCAAGGAAGGCGATGCCTTCCACGTAACCACCGGACCGGCCATCACCTACTGGAGTCCGAAGATGAAGTTGAGTGGCGACTACACCGTCTCCGCGACCTTCACCGAGCCGAAGTACATGAACCGCAACACCCATCCGCATCCCTATGGCATCGTCATTGCCGGCAACGATATGGGCACTGCGGAGGAAACCGATCTCTACTGCGCAGCCTATGGAAATGGCAACTTCATCGTGCGCGGCTTCGGCCCCACCGCCTTCCAGATGAACGGACGCCGCGGCGAAGCGAACGATGCTGTCCATAAGGCTCCAGGTGTGGACCAGCCGGTCACGCAGACGATCGCCATGCAGGTGAAAGGCGACAAAGTCTCGTGCATCATCAACGGCACGGAAGTCGCCAGCTACAACAAGACGGACGTGGTGACAGCGGGCAAGCTCAAGTCCACAGACGGGACCGCCGGCATCCGTTTTGCACACAACACGGACGCGCTGGTCACGGACTTCAAGGTTACAAAGCAATAAGAACGAGAGATCAGAGAACAGAGATTAGAGAACAGGGCTCAGGGAATAGGAATCAGGGAACAGCTTAAGCTGTCGTGAGGGCGAGCTTGATGAGATCACTTTCTGTTGGTGCGGGGATTCTCTGTGTTGTATCGACTGTTTGGGGCGGGGGCGGCTTGGTTGCCCAGCAGGCCGCGCCCACAACGCCGCCTGCCACTGCGAATGCGCCAGCCCGGCCTGTGCCGCCAACGCGAGACCCGCATAGTCCCGGCTTTGTTGATGCAAAGGAGTTGCCGGATGGCGATGTCCCTTCGGCGCGGGAGAACGGCAACTTCATCATTGGCGCCACGCACCCGGCGTCTCCGGATGTTGCGAAGCAGGATGGTGTGCCTCAGGGTGTGGTCTCTGAGTTCACCCTGAGCTCGGCCGACAGCAAGTTGTATCCGGGTATTGCCCGCGACGCCGGCACCTTTGGCACACCCGATCCCACCGACCCGGCCAGGCTGGTGGTGACGACCAGCCATCCGGCTCCTTACACACGCCGCGTGACCGTGTATGTTCCCGCGCAGTATGTGCCGGGCACCGCAGCGCCGTTTCTTGTAGGAGCCGATGGCCCTGACAAGCTGCTGTTCAGCACGCTCGACAACCTGATCGCACAGCACCGCGTGCCGGTGATGATTGCCATCTCCATCAGCAATGGCAGTGGCGATGCCCAGGGAAGCGAACGCGGTCTGGAGTACGACACCCTCTCAGGGCGTTACGCCGACTTCGTGGAAAGCGAAGTGTTGCCGCAGGTGGAGAGCCGTTACCACGTCAGCCTGACCAAAGACCCCGAAGGCCGCGCCACCATGGGGACCAGCTCCGGCGGATCGTGCGCGCTGATCATGGCGTGGTATCACCCCGAGCTCTACCATCGCGTTCTGACCTACTCCGGCACGTATGTGAATCAGCAGTGGCCGCCGAACCCGCAATCTCCGCATGGCGCGTGGGAGTTCCATGAGCACATGATTCCGGCGGCAGCCAAGAAGCCAATCCGCTTGTGGCTGGAGATTGGCGACCGCGACCTGCTGAACCCGAATGCCATGCGCGATGACATGCACGACTGGGTTGTCGCCAACGAAAAGATGGCCGAGGTGCTGGCCGCCAAAGGCTATGCGTATCAGTTCGTGTTTGCGCGCAATGCTGGCCACGGCGATGCAGCCGTGAAGCGGCAGACGCTGCCGGAAGCGCTGGAGTATCTGTGGCAGGGTTATCCGGTGGGTCATGCCGTGCGGCCTTGGTCTCATCCGGGAGAGAGCAAGTGACGCGACAGCAAGTGATGAACGCTCGTCTCGTCGCAGCGGCGTTGCTCTGTCTTGGCTTCGCACCTGCGGCGATGCGCGCGCAGAACTGCGAAGCGCTCGCAAAATTAAACACGCCCAACGTCATCGCCACTGCAGCGACCCATGCGTCCGGATTGTTTACTCAGGATGGGAAAGCACACGTCCTTGCCGACGTGCCACCGTTCTGCCGCGTGGCAGTCAATCTGAAGCCCACTGCCGATTCCGACATTCACGCCGAGGTATGGCTACCCGCGTCACGATGGAATGGCAAGCTGATGGCTGTGGGCAGCGGCGGCTGGGGAGGCAGTCTGGCCTATGACGCAATGGCCGGTGCGCTGCGCCGCGGCTATGCGACGGTTGCCAGCGACGACGGACACACGGGCCCGAGCGGATCGTTTGTCATGGGGCATCCGGAAAAGCTGATCGACTTCGCCTATCGCGCCGACCACGAAATGATCGTGGAAGCGAAATTTCTGATCCAGGCTTTCTATGGCAAAAGTCCTCAGCACTCGTACTGGGTCGGCTGCTCGGGTGGCGGGCGTGAAGGCCTGATCCAGGCGGCACGCTATCCGGATGAGTTGGACGGCGTCATTGCGGGCGATCCCGCCAACATACGGCGCAATGCCTGGGCACTGTGGCTCGCCACGGAAAGCTTTCGTGACCCTGAAAGCTACATTCCGCCGGAGAAGTATCCGATGATCCATCGCTTTGTGCTGGATGCCTGCGATGCGAACGATGGTGTACAAGACGGCCTCATTGAAAATCCCCTGAGCTGCCATCCCGACTTTGCAAAGTTGGCCTGCAAGGCTGCAGAGGGCGCCGACTGCCTGACCCAGAAGCAGGCGGAGATGGCACAGACGATCATCAGCCCGGCGACGGGCACTTCCGGCAAGGTACTGTTTCCGCGCCTGGAACCCGGCACCGAACTGCGCTGGGGACGGCTCGCCGGCGGGCCTTCGCCCGCGGATCTGTTCCTCGATGAGTTTCGTTATGCGGTGTACCAGAATCCCGACTGGGATTGGCGAAGCTTCAGTCTCGACCGCGATGCAGCCAAGGCGCATGCCGTCGATAAGGATGTAGACGAGATGGATCCACATCTCGCCGCGTTTGTGAAGCACGGTGGCAAGCTTCTTCTGTATCACGGCTGGGCCGACCAGCAGGTCGCTCCAGGTTCGAGCATCGATTTCTACCAGCAGGCTGTGAGCCTCGGCGGTGTGCAGGCGAACACGCAGAACTGGATACGGCTTTTCATGGCGCCGGGCATGGGACATTGCAGCGGCGGCGAAGGGCCGGACACCTTCGACAAGATCAACGTGCTGGAGAGCTGGGTGGAGCAGGGCAAGGCTCCCGAGCAGATCGTCGCCTCACACCGCGCGGGCGGCCATGTCGACCGGACGCGACCGCTGTGTGCCTACCCGAAGGCAGCGCAGTATCGCGGGTCGGGATCGATCGATGAGGCGGCGAACTTCACCTGCGCAATGCCGAAGTAAATTGCACGGCCAAGGTTAATACACCTGTTTGCAATGTCGGCCGGACGTGAGGTCTCACGAGGTTGTCCATGACAGGAGCCTGCAGCAGGACGCAAGAGAGCGCGAACCCAGAATCGTGAGCCACGAACCGGAAGGGCCTGGTTTCAACCAGGCCGAAAGCACTTCTCGCAATCTGACTTTTCCGCGCTGCCGCAGGCTGGAGTGGAGCCCGAAGGGCGCAACGACTGAACTGCCTTAACCACTGCCAGGGTGGGCGGAACGTCTATGGAATGACCAAAGACCGTGACCGCGCGTGACCAGGCATCACCATGAGCCTATGAAGTTCACAGGATTTCCTGTGATTGGACGGTTTAAGGCGGGAATTATGCGTCTGTTCGGCGACACGGTGGTTTCTTCGCCCGTGGTACGTCCTGTCGTTGCTATGACCGGACGTTGATGGAGCGTTCGACACCTGTGAAAGGCAAGTCAGTCGTTTCGCCCTGCGGGCTCCACTCCGGCCTGCGGCAGCGTGGAACGCGCGCCGCGCGAACTTTTACGGCCGGGTTGAAACCCGGCCCTTCCGGTTCGTGCCTCAGGGGTAGTTGTGCACGCTTTCGGACGTCCCAAAGGCAGAACCTCTTGACTCTCGACCTCTACCCCATCAGAGGGTCTGTACGTGTGGGGGCGCCGGTCTCCACGCGTCCGGCAAAGTGCACCAGAGCTTTGCTGTTGCCCGCCTGGATGGTCACGTCATACCACTGATGGCTGGACCCAAGCGGGAGCGTTACCATCTCGGTCGCTCCTGGGGCAACGGTCTTCTTGATGGCCGCGGCTCCATAACTGTTGTCCTTCACGGTAAGTACCTGCGCAGTCCTGGCGGGGTTGCGCAACTTCAACTGCAGTGAACCGGCAGGCATTTTGTTGGATGGTTCGGCTGCGGCGGTCACGACTGCAGGAGCATCCTGTGCCGTCCCGGCAAACCGGCGATAGAACCCGTTGGGCGCGAGCACTTCGATTTCGAATTGCCCATCTTTGAACTGTCCGAGCGCAAAGACCGGCTTCAGCGTGTCGCCGGCTTTTACGGAGAATGTCGCCGCCTGCATCCCCGTGCCCTTGGCCAGGTTGCGAAGGTACACATTGAACGGCGCACCCGCCGACTGCGCGCCGAAGATGTTCGTTGCCGCTGTCAGCTCAAGCTGGAAGGAGTTGCCGTCGGGTGTTACCGAGCCGTGGGCGTAGAGCTCGTAAGGCAAAGCGCACGAGGGCCGTGTGCCGGGCTCTTGATGCGAGATCGCAGGCGCTTTGCGGGGATTGGCGGTGATCGCGCCGGCCTCCTGCGCGTTCAGTTCTTTGTATCCGGTGGGTATCGCTTTGTCTCTCGCAGAAGCAATCAGCTCGATGTGCTTATCGCGATCGACGTAGTGCAACGAGAGATCTTCTTTTGCAGCCGTGCGAAAGCACGAAGTCAGGTCGCCGGCAACCGCACGGCGCCACGCGGTCATGTTCTCCTCGCGGACTGTCTTCTTGTATTTGAGATCGATGAAGCGCTCGAGGAACTGCAGGCTGGACGTGTGATCGAAAAGCTGCGAGTTCACCCAGCCACCGCGTGTCCAGGGCGAAGCCACAATCGTAGGGACGCGAAATCCCATGCCGATCGGTCCGCCGCGCGCTTCATGCTCCGTCACGCCCTGGGCCAATTCATCCTGCTTGCGGGTGTACTCGAGCTCCGCCTGCAGACCGGCTGAAGTAGCCCCCGTTTCCGGCCGCTTCGGATCGGGCGCAACAAACGACGGCGCATGATCGAAGTATCCGTCATTCTCGTCATACGTGAGGATGAAGATGGTCTTCTTCCATACCTCGGGATTCTTGGTCAGGATGTCCATGATCTCGGACACCCACCACGCTCCGTACCACGGCGACGAAGGATGATCCGAGAAGTGTTGGGGGCCTGCGAGCCACGAGATCGTGGGCAGATTGCCTGATTCCACATCCGCGCGGAACTGGTGCAGCGGGTCGCCCTTGGGCACGTTGATGTGTTCCTCACGGCCTTCCGTCTGGTATGCAAGTGGTTCCAGGGAGCGATAGTGCGGATCGTTGCGGTTGGTTACGAACGCGGCATCGTGCAAGGCGCGCTGCGTGGCATTGAGCGCCTTGTAGCCTTCCTCACCCGAACGCGCAAGCTTGGCGGTGATCGTAGCAACGCGCCCACGCGCGAGGTCAAGTCTGGTGCGCAGTGCATCGCCTTCGTTGGGATTGGACAGTTCGGAGAGCTGGTTCTCCAACTCGCTCACATGCGTCTGTGCTTCCGCCAGATTCTTCTGAAGCATCGCCGGAGCAAAGGGAACTGCTTCCACATTGAAGGCGCCGAAACATTCCAGAATGTTGCAGCCGTAGTTGGAGAGCCACGCTTCTTCTTCCGAGGTCAGGCCGCTCGTTGTGGAGAGTTCATTCTGGTAGAACTTCCACGAAATTCCAGCATCGGAGAGACGCTCCGGGAAGGTCTTCCATGCCAGCCGGTCGCGGAACAACTGATCGTTGCGCATGTAGACGCGTGAATCTGTGCTTTGCCTGTCGCGAATGGTGCCGGTCCAGAACAGCGACCGGTTGGGCGACGTCGACGTCATGGCGCCGCAGTAGCTCTGATCGCAGATTGTGAAGGCGTCGGCCAGCGCGTAGTAGAACGGGAGATCTTCACGCGTGTAGTGGCCCATCGTGATGGGGATGTGCGCGTAGTTCTTGTTGGAGGACTTCTTGGCATCGATCCAGTTGTCGTAAAGCCCGTTATTCCACGCATCGACCTGCGAATTCCGCGAGTGCGGGACGGAGCCCATCCAGGTGATGCGTGTGTCACGCAGGTCGAGCCGCCAGGGGGCATAGGACTTCTGCGTTGTTGCCGACGTCTGCACGAAGACTGAATTGCCGTTGGCCTGACGAAGTGCTCGCGGATCGTTGAATCCACGTACTCCCTGCAGCGAACCCAGTGCGTGGTCAAAGGAACGGTTCTCCTGCATCAGAAGGACGATGTGCTCCGCGTCGGCAAACGTTGTTCCTGGCGTGGGCTCGATGGCGAAGGCACGCTGAATGGAGCCCGGCACAAACCCGGAGATGCCGGTTGCGCCCGAAAGCAGGGCAGCGAACTTGAGAAAGTCGCGGCGGGAAGTGGACATGCCCCGTATTAAAGCAGACTCCCATGAACGCTGGCTGACATAAGGTTTCTTTGGACGCTCCGGTTATGTCTTGACACTGGTCCTCCGGATAGGGCACTTAAGAAGTACCCAAGAGCCGGGACAGGTTTTCGATTCACCATGGCCCGGCCGCCAAGCGGGATTAGGAACACCATGAATGTCATCGTCGTCTCTCGAACTCGAAACCAATCATGATCAAGGCTCTCTTCAAGGCTTTCTCCCCCAACAAGACCCACTAGTCCGCCTTCCCAAGCCGTTCGAGGCATGGGAACAAGTTGCTCAAGAGCTTCCCAAGCTCTTCGCCTCCGACCATCTTCATCGCACAATTCAGGACCTTCCCCCCTTTCCCCTCCATGAACTCAGCGGCCAGCGTGAAGTAGAGCGGGCCATGGTTCTGCTTAGCTATCTCGGACATGCCTATGTCTGGGGCGGAGCCCAACCTCAGACAGTTATTCCACGACGGCTCGCCGTCCCCTGGCATCAGGTTGCGGAAAAACTGGGCCGGCCGCCCGTGCTGAGCTACAGCAGCTATGCGTTGCACAATTTCTATCGCCTCGATCCTTCGCGGGAGATCGAATGCGGCAATATCGCCCTGATTCAGAACTTTCTCGGCGGCATCGACGAAGAGTGGTTCATCCTGATTCACGTTGATATCGAGCGCAGGGCAGCTCCCGCGATGGCCGCGCTGCATGCTTGTCTCGATGCGGCGGAGGCAGGCGAGGCAGAGGAGTTGGAAGCTCAGCTGACGCAGGTTGAAGCTTCACTGCAAGCCATGCACGCCACGATGATGCGCATGCCGGAGCATTGCGATCCCTACATCTACTACCATCGCGTCCGGCCGTATATTCACGGCTGGAAGAATCATCCCGATCTGCCGGAAGGCGTTCTCTATGAGGGCGTAGAAGCCTATGGAGGACGTCCGCAGCAGTTCCGCGGTGAAACGGGCGCACAAAGCTCCATCATCCCGGCTCTGGATGCGATGCTGGGGGTTGCTCACCAGCACGATATGCTCATCACCTACCTGCAGGAAATGCGCACGTACATGCCGCCGGAGCATCGGGCTTTCATTGAATCGCTTGAAAGCAAGACTCCCGTACGGTCCTTTGTGCAACGCTGCAGCAAACCCTCACTCACTTCGATCTTCAACGCCTGCACCGGGGCGGTGGAAAGGTTCCGTTCGCTTCACCTGGAGTACGCGGCGAGGTACATCTTCAACCAGGCGCAAACCGATGCGAAGAATCCACATGCTGTTGGAACGGGCGGCACACCGTTCATGCAGTACCTCAAGAAACATCGGGACGAAACGGGGATGAGCCGCGTGAAGTAATGCTCCGGTATCTCTTTAGCCGAGAAGGCCATCCGGATCGGATGGCCTTCTTGCATCTTGAACTTGGGTGCGGAGCTATTCAGGGCCTGGGTGGGGAATTGCAAGCTCTGTTGCTTGCCTTTATGAAAAGGGCGAAAATTTCCAGTCCTTTGGGAGGGTGCGGATGTCGGAATCGGTTCTGGTGCATCCCATAACGTAGAGGCGAACCGAAATTCCCTGAAGGTGTATAGAAAAGCGAAGCTGCTCAAGCCGTTTTCTCCCAAGGGAAACGGTCTTCACAGCTGCCTATCGACTCCACAGCTTCAGGGAATTTTCTCTAGCAGCATCCATCCTTCTGTTGGGAGCAGGTTGAGATACATGCAGGAACAAGAGCAAAGAATTCCGCTGACCCGGGATAGCGAACAACAGCAGAGAGATACGCTGGCCGGCGAAAATCGCGCCGGCACTACCGCGGAAGAGATTGCGGTTTCGTTTCGCAATCACATGACGCACAGCGTGGGCCGGCCGTTGGATACATCCAGCCGGTTGGATCAATATCACGCGCTTGCAGCCGCCGTCCGCGATCGCCTGATGGATCAATGGTTGGAGACGATCCAGAGCTACCGGCAAAAGGACGTTCGGCTTCTTGGGTACCTGAGCGCGGAGTACCTGCTGGGACCTCATCTGCAGAATGACCTTTTGAATCTGAATTTGACGCCCCAAACCGCGCAGGCTCTGGAAAGCCTGGGG
>DASYEV010000074.1:0-28439 GCA_036498835.1 Acidobacteriaceae bacterium
TGTTCAAGAGCGGCGATAATACGATCATTGTGTCCGGCGGAACGCCGGGAACGCCGCAGAACGAGCGCGGCCATCTGCGCACGGAATCAGGAGCAAAACACTAACCGCATGAGGACCCTGGCAACCGATGAGATTGGGAAAACCTACGGTGGCCGCCAGGTTGTCCGCGGTGTAAGCCTGCAGATCAAGCAGGGCGAGGTGGTCGGCCTGCTGGGGCCAAATGGCGCCGGCAAAACCACCAGCTTTTACATGATCGTGGGGCTGATCCGCCCCGATGCCGGGCAGATCCTGATTGATGGCCAGGACATCTCACGCACCCCGATGTATCTCCGCGCTCGCGACCATGGCATCAGCTACCTGCCTCAGGAGCCTTCGATTTTCCGCAAGCTGACCGTGGAGGAAAACATCCTGGCGGTGCTGGAAACGCGGCACGATACCTGGGAAGCGCGGCGCAAGGCATCGGAAAACCTGATTACGCAATTGAATCTGGGGCATGTGCGCAAGACGCGCGGATATGCGCTTTCAGGCGGCGAGCTCCGGCGCGTGGAGATCGCGCGCTGCCTCGCCATCCAGCCGGCGTTCATCCTGCTGGACGAGCCGTTTTCGGGCATCGACCCGATCGCCGTGCTGGAGCTACAGCAGATCATCTTTGAGCTCAAGGCCAGCGGGATCGGCGTCCTGATTACGGATCACAACGTTCGAGAAACGCTGAGCGTGACCGACCGCGCGTACATCATCAATGAGGGCAGAATCTTTTTTACGGGCACTCCCGGTGAGCTGGGGCGCAACCCCGAGGTCAAGCGGATTTATCTGGGCGAAGGCTTCCAGTTTGGCAGCGGCGAAGGGCGTGTTTCTTCGCAATAAGGGGATTACGACAAAAGATGTATTGGCGGGTATGCCGGAAACGGCCCATGAATTGCTCAAGGGCGTACACTGAGGCCGAAGCCCCTGTCCTGCCTGCTGCGGCCGTGGGTCGCTGAGGTTGGATGTAGGGTTCCGGAGTAGCCGTTTGTTGTTGCAGCCCAGATTGAACGTGAAGCTTTCGCAGCGCCAGGTGCTGACCCCTGGCCTGGTGCAGATGGTCAGTGTGCTTGCGCTCAACAAGCTTGAGCTGAAGGACATGATCAACGGGGAAATGGTCGAAAACCCCGTGCTCGAAGAAATTGAGCAGTCCGGCGAAACGCTGGACGAACTCGCCGGACGTGAAGGCAATCTGGAGCGCAGTGCCGAAGAGGTTGCCAGCGACGTCAAGCGCGAAGAGAAAGACCCCTTCGACGAAATCGATTTTGGCAGTTACTTCCAGGACTACCTGGACCCAGGATTTCGTACCGGAACCTCGTTTGAGGAGTACGACAAGCCCTCGTTCGAACACTTCCTGGCCCAGCCCAGCACGCTGACCGACCACCTGACGTGGCAGCTTGGCTCCATTCCAATGGATCCGGCGTTGCGTGAGGCTGTGGAACTACTGATCGGCAATCTGAATGAGGATGGCTACCTGCTGGCCACCGATGAGGAGCTTGCCGTGGTGTTGTCGCCTGACGGCGCGCCCAGCAATGGAGACCTGTCCAGAAACCTCAAGCTGATCGCCGAGGCTCGCGGCGTCCTGATCCAGCTCGACCCTGTAGGCGTGGGTGCTCGCGATCTGCGCGAGTGCCTGTCCATGCAGATTGAAACGCAGCGCCGCGAAACGGCAAGCGCGATTCGCCGCCGGACGGGATCGCTGCACGAGGCCGCCGAACTCGATATCTTTGCCACCGCGCTGATGATCGTGGAGCAGCACCTGAGCCTGCTGCAGAA
The DNA here is from genome assembly GCA_036498835.1 of Acidobacteriaceae bacterium. Lineage (GTDB taxonomy): Bacteria > Acidobacteriota > Terriglobia > Terriglobales > Acidobacteriaceae > Granulicella. The sequence goes on from DASYEV010000074.1 coordinate 1,798, forward strand.
GAAAGACATGCGCGAGCTGTCGCGAGTCACGAAGCGCGATTCTGTCCATGTGAATGAGGCGGTCGAACTGATTCGGCGGCTGGACCCTCGTCCCGGGCAGCGCTACAACCACGACGCGACCCGCCTCATTGAGCCCGATGTGGCGTTTGTGAAGCGCGATGACGAATACCTCGTCGTCATGAATGAGGAAGATCTCCCGGCGTTGCGGCTGAACCAGGGCTATCGCAAAATGCTTCGCAACAAGGGCACGGAGAAGGAAGTCCGCGAGTATGTGAAGGAGCGCTACAAGTCGGCGATCCAGCTGCTGCGCAACATCGAGCAGCGCAAGAACACGATTGTGCGCACCTGCGAAGCCATTGTGCGGCGGCAGCATGACTTCCTGGAGCGGGGCGTGACGGCGCTGAAGCCCATGATGATCAAGGAGGTTGCCGAGGAGATTGGCGTCCACCCCTCCACGGTCAGCCGCGCGGTCGCCAACAAGTACGTGCATACCGCCCAGGGGGTGTACGAGCTGCGGTTTTTCTTCTCTGAAGGCGTGAATGGGCCGGAAGGCGGCGACCTTCCGCTCCTGCTGTTGAAACGCAAGGTGAAAAAGCTGATTGAGGACGAAGATCCGCGCAAACCGTTTACAGACGACGCTTTGGCAGCCGAATTGCAGAAGCAGGGTATCCAGGTCACACGCCGTACGGTGGCAAAATATCGGGAAGATATGCAGATTCCCTCAACGCACCAACGTCGTGTACGCTGATTCGCATCCAAATGTGACGGCAGCATAAAGATCGCTGCCGCATGATGAAGGAGTTGCTCATGAATGTTGAGTACACCGGTCGGCAGACCGCGATTACGGCGAAACTCAAGGCGCAGGCCGAAGCTGGTCTCGCGTGCGTGGAGAAAGTGGCTAACCGCTGCACAAGCGCCCACGTCATCCTGACGGAAGACAAATATCGCAAGATCGCTGAAATTACCGTTGGGTGTCGGGGAGAGCAGTTAGTTGCCCGATGCGAGTCAACCGAAATGGAAACTGCCCTGCACGACGCATTGCAGAAAGTGGAGCAACAGGCCATCAAGCACAAGGAGAAATTCACCACCGTCAGGAGCCATCCGAAACCGATTCCGCCAGCAATCGAAGCAGCCTGATTGGGCTGTACGTTTTGAACGAAAGCCTCCCATGCGGGAGGCTTTCGTGTGTTTGGCGGCTGTTTTGGTGGCGGCACGAGAGATCAGAGATCAGAGAATAGAGAATAGAGAATAGAGATCAGGGAACAGGGAATAGGGAACAGGGATCAGAAAACAGGGACAGGGCATAGAGACCGGATGACCGGATTGTTGCTTTTCTTGTTGTCATCCCCGCAGGGGATCTGCTGTTTGCCTGTACTCCCACAATCCTGTCATCTCGACCGAAGCGTAGCGAAGTGGAGAGACCTGCTTCATGCTCCCCGTCCATGCGTCGGGCAGGAGCGGTCGCGTGCCTTCGCACGCGATACCCCACCCATTGCACCCCAGCCAACAAGTTGGCCGGGGACCCCGCCTTTCACGAGAAACAAAAGCGTGAAAGGATGGGCCACCCGGCATTCGTGACTAACTCGAAGGTAGGGCGCTCAAGAAGCCGGAATACGTCGGTGCTACGATGCACCCATGGCTACAGCGCGCCGTGTTCGTCCGTCGGCAACCAGGTTGCAGGAAGAAGGACCCGGACGGGAACTGGTCATCGTCACCGGGATGTCGGGTTCGGGTAAGCTTTCGGCGTTGAAGGCGCTTGAAGACCTGGGCTTTTATTCGGTCGACAACTTGCCCATGGAACTGCTGCCGCGCTTTGCGGAACTGGTGCTGAAGTCCGCGGACATTTCTCGTGCGGCGCTGGGTGTGGATGTCCGCGAAGGCAGCAAGCTGGATCGGTTCCCGGGAATTCTGCGCAAAGTGCGCAAGGTGCTTCCGACCCGTGTGCTGTTCCTGGAAGCCAGCGAAGACGCCATCGTGCGGCGGTTTTCCGAAACACGCCGGCCGCATCCGATGGGCCGCGGCGAAACGGTGATCTCCTCCATCCGCGCGGAAAGAAAGCGCCTCGATCCTATTCGCAACGTGGCCGACATTCTGCTCGACACCACGAAATTCACCGTCCATGACCTGCGTGCGCACATCAACTCGCAGTTTGAACAAGGTGATGGAAAGAACGGCCAGAACCTCACGATTTCGGTCAACAGCTTTGGGTTCAAGAACGGCGTGCCCTCGGACGCGGACCTGGTGTTCGATGTGCGGTTCCTGCCCAATCCACACTTTGTGCCGGAGTTCCGCAAGCTGACAGGCAAGCATCCCAAGGTGGCCAAATATGTGCGCGGCTTTCCGCAAACGCAGGAGTTCCTGGACAAGACCACCGACCTGCTGACGTTTCTGCTCCCGCATTACATCAAGGAAGGCAAGAGCTACCTGACCATCGGCATTGGATGTACGGGTGGCCAGCACCGCTCGGTGATGATCACGGAAGAGTTGAAGAAACGGCTGAGCGCGGCGGGATATCGCGTGAAGTCGGCGCATCGCGACATGCCGCGATGAAGTGATGGTCCCGATAGTGACTGCCCGAAGCTAAGGGGCCCGAAAAAGTCGGAACCTAACATAAGATCCAAGCGCCAACGGCGCGCCCTATACCAGCCCAGGGCGAAGCCCTGGGTCCAGGTTCAAAGAAGGGATCAAGGGCTGAAGGCCCGCTCTATCGTGGCGTCACGATAGGTCGGGCTTTCAGCCCTCAATTTCTCACCCACCGGCTACCCCAGGGCTTTGCCCTGGGCTGGTATGGAACGCGCCTTCAGCGCTACATCCTTCCAGAGCGTGGCATCAAGGCGGATGCTCTAGAATTCAATCCATGATCTGTAGGGACTTTGCTTGTGCGGTGGTCCGCGCATGAAGCGCATTGTGCGCCTGCTGCGTTACTTGCAGCCATACATACTTTTCACAGTGTTTGCGTTTGTGCTGCTGGCAGCCGTGGGTGCGCTGGCGAGCTTTCGCGTCCTGCTGATCAAGCCCATTCTGAATAACGTGTTGAACGGGGGCGCGTCTCCCGACCACGTACTCACCTTCACCATCCCCAACACGAACTTTCATGTCGATCTGCAGCGCTTTCTGCCGCGTTACTTTCACAACGCGTGGACTGTGGTGGCGCTGGCGTTGATCGTGTCTTCGATCGTCAAGTCCATCTGTGACTACGTCGGCACTCTGCTGGTAAACCGCGCGGGCTTCGGCATGGTCAATGATCTGCGTGACGATCTGTACGACTCGCTGCTGCGGCGTTCGACCGCGTTCTTTCACCGTCACACCACGGGCACGCTGACTTCCACGCTGATCAACGATGTGGACCGTGTGCAGAATGCCATGTCTACGGTGCTCAGCGATTTTCTGCAGCAGTTCTTCACGCTGATCTTCATGATCGGCACCGTGATTCTGGTGGGCGGCAAGCTGGCCTGGTTTCTGCTGTTGTTCGTTCCGGTGATTGTGTCGTCGGCGCGGCGCATTGGCCGCAGCGTGCGCCGGACGACAAGGCGCGGACAGGACAAGCTGGCTGAAATTCAGAACATCGTGGTGGAGACGATTACGGGCAACGGCATCGTCAAGGCGTTCGGCATGGAGTTATGGGAACTGACACGGTTCCGCAGCGCCGCACAACGTTTGCTGAATGCGAACATGAAGTCGGTGGCGGTGTCGTCGATCTCGTCGCCTCTGATGGACGCCCTGGGAGCGGTGGGTATTGCGCTCCTGTTGTGGCTCGGCCGCCAAACGATTGTTCATGGCGGAAACACGGCGGGCGGATTCATGACGTTTCTGATCGCGGTGATCGCGCTCTATGATCCCGTTCGCAAGATGCCGGTGTACTACAACAGCTTCCAGCAGGCCATCGGGGCAAGCGAAGAAATTTTCCGTTTCATGGATACCCAGGACGAAGTGCGTGAGCGCAAGCGGGCCACCACAATCAAGGGTTTCGAGAAGGCGGTCGAGTTCCGCGACGTGAGCTTCAGCTACGAGCGCCGGGGCGAGGCAACCGGCGTACTGCACAACGTGTCGTTGACGATCAACCGCGGCGAAGTAGTGGCCCTGGTGGGGCCCAGCGGAGCGGGCAAGTCGACCTTCGTGAACCTGCTGCCGCGCTTCTACGATGTGACGGACGGCGCGATCCTGATGGACGGTCAGGACATCCGGGAGGTGACCTTGGCCTCGCTGCGTAAGCAGATTGGCAAGGTGACACAGGAAACGGTGTTGTTCAATGACACGGTACGCAACAACATCGCCTACGGCCAGCCGGATGTTCCTCTGGAGCGCGTGCAGGAAGCAGCGCGCATGGCGTTGGCGCACGACTTTATTCTGCGGATGCCTCATGGCTACGACACGGTCATTGGCGAACGCGGAGTGCTGCTTTCGGGCGGCGAGCGTCAGCGGCTGGCGATCGCCAGGGCGATCCTGAAGAACGCTCCCATCCTGATCCTGGACGAGGCGACTTCCGCGCTGGATACGGAAAGCGAAGCGGCGGTGCAGGCTGCCTTGAGCAACCTGATGCAGGGGCGCACGGTGTTGGTGATTGCGCACCGGCTTTCCACAGTGCGCCGCGCGGACCGCATCGCCGTTTTGGAGCGAGGCCGTATCACGGAGCTCGGTTCACACGACGAATTGCTTGAACTGGGCGGGACGTACAGCCGTTTGTACAACCTGCAATTCGGTGAGGACGAGGTGATCGACGCGATGGACACTGACACGGAAGTGACAGGCGTGGAAGGCACGGCCTGACGTTACACTGAGAGCCACGACGAGCTATGGCAGGCATTTTATTCATCATTTCGGCGCCCAGCGGGTCAGGGAAGTCGACGCTGGTCAGCGAAGTCCGGCGCCTGGTCACCGGCCTGGATTTTTCCGTTTCCTGGACGACACGCGAGCCGCGCGGCTCAGAAGAAGACGGCCGTGAATACCACTTCACGACCAAAGAAAATTTCGAGCGCATGATCGCGGCCGGAGAGTTCCTGGAATGGGCCCAGGTCTTCGGCAACCACTATTACGGGACCGCGCGCTCGGCCCTGGATCACGCGCGCGAGCAGGACAAGGACCTGCTGCTCGACATCGATGTCCAAGGAGCGCTGCAAGTGATGGAGAGGATGCCGAATGCGGTGTCGATCTTCATTATCCCGCCCAGCCCCCACGTTCTGGAGCTGCGTCTGCGCAATCGCAGCCGGGCCGAAGGTATGGAAAATGAAGGCGAAATCGAGCGCCGCCTGTCCCAGGCACGCACCGAAATGCAGAACCTGGGCAAGTACAAGTACGCTCTGGTGAACGATCAGTTGGACGAGGCCGCTACCGAAATGCGGGCGATCGTTTTACACGAGCGGGGAGAAAATGGCATTCTGAGTGAAATTGCCTCGCTTTGTTTGACTTCTTCGCGGTCCTCGAGGCTTGAGGCTGCACTGAAGGCTTTTGAGATTTCCTGATCGACTGCGGGTTTGATGGCTTGCCTTTCCTACGGAGCGAGACGTTAAGATACTGGCAATCCCGGAGGTTCTCTCTATGGCAGCGAACGATTCCTTCCAGAACAAGTACAGCCTCGTGAAAGGCGCTGCCCGCCGCGCGCGACAGCTCCAGAACGGCGCCCCACCCCTTGGCGTTTCCAATTCCATGAAGGCCTGCCGCGTTGCGCAGGATGAAGTCCGCAGCGGCAAGGTGACCTACAGCCTTGGTGCAAAAAAGCCGGACCTGCCTCCGGTATCGTAGTAAGGCATGGGCTCTTCCCCGCAAGAACAGCTTCGCGCGTATGTCACCTACCTGCGCGATCTGGGCATCTACGACCTGTACCGTCGCGATGACCCGCAAACGCTGCTCCCACAATCTCTGCGAGATGAACTGCTGCGCACCTCCGCGGCAGCGAGCGCACCTGCATCTGCGCCGCGCATAGCCACGCCTGCTTCCAGTCCTGTTTCGTCTCCACCGCGCCCGGCTGCGGCGCTGCCAGCACGGCCACAAGCCGCGGCTGCCTCTTCGTCGCGATCGTTCTCGCCCGCGCCGGCATCTGGGCCGCCATCTGGGCCTGAGCCTCCGGCGATGTCGTACTTTGACACCGAGCCTCCGATTGCGAATCTGTCTCCTGCGCTTGCCGCCCCTATGCCGAAGCCTCCGTCGTTCGATCAGCTTGTTCCTTTGCCCACCGAGATTATTCCGCCAGCCCAGCGCGCGGCCGCGCTGGAAGCCATTCGCGCGGACATTGGTGACTGCACACGTTGTCCGCTGGCGTATGCCGGCCGCCACAAGATCGTGTTTGCGGATGGCGATCCCAACGCACGCCTGATGTTTGTCGGCGAAGGCCCCGGCGCGGATGAAGATGCGCGCGGCCTGCCGTTTGTAGGCAAGGCCGGGCAACTTCTCAACAACATGATCAACGCGATGGGTGTGACGCGCGAAAGTGTGTACATAGCGAACATCGTGAAGTGCCGTCCGCCCGGGAACCGTACCCCGGAGTTTGAGGAAGCCACAACCTGCTCGCAGTTCCTGCTGCGCCAGATCGATGTAGTCCGGCCGCAGGTAATCGTGGCGCTTGGCGCGACTGCAGCCACCTATCTGCTGGGTGTGCGGCAGTCACTGTCGTCACTGCGCGGCCGCTGGCACAGCGCACGCGGCGCGAAGGTCGCAGTCACGTACCATCCCGCGTTCCTGCTGCGCGATCCCCGGCAAAAGGGTGAAGCTTGGAAGGATCTGCAGATGGTGATGGCGGAAATGGGATTGAAGAGAGTAGAAAAGCAGGAAGTAGGAAGTAGCGAGTAGGAAGTAGGGAGCAGCCGAGAGAGCAGAGATTAGAGTGCAGAGATCAGGAAGAGCAAAGGCCGAACCCCTTGGGTTCGGCCTCTGTTGTTTGTGGATGGCTTGAACTTCTAGCTGTTGTCGTCGTTGCTGAAGCCGCCGAAGTCGGAAGCGTCATCGTTTCCGCTATCGTCGCTGCTGCTGTCGTCGCTGCCGGAATCATTGTCGAAGCTGTTGGAGTTGTCGTCGTTGCCTGTGTCGGCGAAGCGTGAGGCGCTGGCGTCGTCGCTGCGGCTGGCATCGTGGGATGGATTGTAGAAGCTGCTGTCGTCACGGTCGCTGGACAGGCCGCGGTCGTGATGGGATTCTTCACGATCCCGTTCACGTTCGCGATCTTCTTCGCGGTAGTGATTTTCCGCTCGCTCTTCCCGCTCATGATTTTCGTAGCTGTGGATCACGCTTTCGACCGCGCCCACAGCCAGGCCACCGGCAGCGGCTCCCGCGAGCACACCACCGACGCCGCCGAGCATGCTGCCGCCTCCGCCCAGAATGCCGCCACCACCGGGCTGCTGGCCCCATGCGCCTCCGCCGGGGTAACCGGCTTGTGGCGGATAGCCGGGGCCTCCGGGTGATCCGGGTGGAGGATAGCCGGGCTGCGGATAGGGTGGCGCCTGCGAATAGACGGGCTGACCGTAGCCAGGTCCCGCTTGCGGCGGATATCCCGCGGGTGCCGGTTGTGCGGGATAGCCCGAGGGCGGCGCCTGGGCCGGATAGCCGGACTGAGGCTGAGCCGGATATCCCGAAGATGGCTGGGCGGGAAAGCCGGAAGGCGCCTGCGCTGGGTATCCAGACGGCGGCTGCGCCGGATAGCCCTGTTGCGGTGGATAGCCGGGCTGCGGCGGGTAGGGCTGCTGGCCATACCCCGGATACTGAGGCGGCTGGTTCGCATTGGCTCCGGGAAGATTGGCGTTCACCGCTTGATAGCCCGCAGAGCCCAGGGGCTGACCGGGAGCGGGCTGCACTGCGGAAGGTGGAGGTGTGGCAGGCGGAGTGCCTTGTGGATAGCCGGGTGTTCCTGACGGTGGGTAGCCCGGCTGCGCGCCATAGTAGTTGGGCTGCGGATTGGAGTTGCCACCGCCGAAGAGGCGGTCGAGAAAGCCACCACCACTTTGCCCCGGTTGGCCTTGTGGCGGCGGACCGCCTGCGGGCGGTTGCTGCCATCCTTGTTGATTGGGTGCCGCGGGCTGGCCTGGCGCTGCCGGCTGGGGAGGCATCTGTTGCCAGCCCTGAGAATCCTGCGCAGCTGGTGGAGGCGGAACTGCGGTCTGCGCTACCGGGGGGGCCGGCACGGGAGTGGGTGGAGCTGCCTGCAGGTTTTCGATCTGGACACCCTGCGCAACGGCGGCCTGCGCGAGAAGGTAGAAGGCATCGGGCGAGTCCTTGATGCCGCCATGGATGCGCTGGGCCAGCTCTGGGTCAATGGTGTCGCGATGCTGCCGAATGCGATCGATCAGGGCGTCGGCGATTCGCTGTTCTTGCGGGGTCATACTCCCGTATCCTCCGAGCGCAGGCGGCCTGTTCCGTGCGGCGGCCTCGCTGTGAGGGATGATACGCGTCCGGGGTGCGAATAGTTCGGGAAGGTTTTGCCCGAACGGTTCGTTAGGGAGAAGCGGCCTTGCCTTTGTTTTTCTTTCTGTCATCCCCGTAGGGGATCTGCTGTTTGCTTTTGCCCGAGCGAGAGCAGACTTATCCGGAGCGACATTCGTGAGGCCCACTCATCACGCGGAAAAGCTGCGCGATGAGTGGGGCACCCGGATGGGTGGCTGTTCACCGCGAAAAGCGGGTCGTGACGCTTTTTGCAGGCGGGGAGAAGTGTTGGGTACAGAGGCCTGGATGTGGTTTGGTTCGAGGGGCGTGTCTCTGCTAAACTTGGTCTCGCAGCAGTGGTTGTGCGTTGCCCGGACGCTGGGCTGCAATGTGGGGCTGTAGCTCAGCTGGGAGAGCGCCTCGTTCGCAACGAGGAGGTCAGCGGTTCGATCCCGCTCAGCTCCACCATTCATTCTCCAGACAATACATCTTGGTTGCGAAACGACGGCGACTTAGTGCGTGTTCTTGTTTCTGTTGCCAATCGTTGCTCACTTCAGTGAATTCCCTCTGAAGCCGGCAGAAAGTGATGGCCACTGTTTCCAGTGGCCATCAAGATACAGCAACGCTTGGATCTGTTGGAAGCGGCGAGCAGTCAGGTGCGGATCCGCGGTACCTTATCCGAGACTTGCGGACGATGGATGTTGCCCGGCCCCTGTGCCGGAACATTGAATTCCCTCGAAATCTTGATGTGGGAACGGTAGAACTTACAAATCAATGCTCGTATGTTGACCTGCTTCAGATTGATTCGATGGTTGTCGTAGTTGAACCCGTACATCCATTTGCTGGAGTGCTGGGCCGGATAGACATCATTCATCCAGCCATCCACGATGACTGCGTTCGCACCGAGCGTGCCGACATTCTCCGTGCTGTCATCGTGCCCGAAAACAACAAATGCGTGGTCCCCGGCATTGCCCATGAGCTTGTGTTCTGAATCCAGGCAATACACGGTGAGGCGCTTGCCGCCAGGTGTCCGGTCGAGAAGGTAATACGCGGCGAGATCCGCCTTTTCCCCGCAGTTTCCTATCCCGTTCTTTGCGGCAGCATGTACAGAATCCGCGAAGCTGTACTCGTTGATCGTCCGGTTCCATGCGTCTCCGTCGCCTTGGATCAACTGCTTTACTTCGCCGGTACTTTTTTTCAGGCGCTTCGCAATGTGCTCGATCTCAGCGTCCGAGAGATTGTTGACGTCCCTGCACATTTTATCCGTGATGTACCTGCCCTTGCGGACGTCTTCCACTTCTCGTCCGTTGTCATCCCTCCCTGCAAAAAAAACCCCCTCACCCCATTGCTTGATGAACTCATCCAGCTTTTGTTCCTGGGCCTTCAGGTCCGGAGTTTCCCGTAACATCTTCTTCACTTGTTTCCGCTTTTGTTCGACACCGGGATCGGTGAACCACTGCTCACGCCCTTCGTCCGTGTCGAGCCAGTGGGAACCACCCCGCATATAGCCCAGCATGAAAAGGTTCCGCTTTTTGTTTGTACGTTCACGCCACTTCTTGTAGTAGGTTTGGTTGCCGGAGCGTGGGACATTCAGCTTTGCATACTTCGCTGCTTCGAAACCCAGCTTCAAATTGTCTTCCAATGTTGCCATGACGCTTTTTCCTTTCCTCCCTGAGAGAGGCTTGATCGTGATGCTGTCAACAAGCGATGCCAGAGGCGGAATGCGCTCCGTCATGCTCCTTCTTGCTTCCCGGGTAGTCGTGCTGTCTCGTCAGACCGCCGGTCTAGCGTTGAATATGTGTGAAGAATGACGCCGGCTTTCGATCATGGAATCTCAATGGCGGCGTGGCCCGGCATCTCCGGATACGGACGGAGACAACTTCAAGGAATTTTGAGAAGTTTATCTCGATACGCGTAGAAGGCGCTATGGGAAATGTTCGAAAGATGGCCCTGAAACGGCATGACGGAAGGAGTCGCCCGATTCTAACGTTTCTGCTTTCCAGCCAAACCCGAATTGGCTCTGGCTGCTGTCGTCGAGAGACCAAAATTGCTTTCAGGAACCGTAGGCTAGCTACACACCGTTTCCTTGACGCAGCCGGCGCCGGCTTTCGAAACTCGAGATTTCAAGGTACTTGACGAACGAGTGCATAACACTCGTTTTGCAGGAACAAATCTCCATGGGGCGGTGTCTGATTGAGGATGCCGCGCATGCTCGCACGTGTTCTTCGGCTGGCGACCGTCGTGTCCATCGCTGTGGCCCTGCTCTGGGTGATCCTGATCGTTGCGCCGATGTGGCTGACGCGCTGGCGCATGTCACGATTGCTTGCGGATTATCACAGCATCTATCCCACGCAATCCTCATGGGAGGATGCGCAGAAGTTGATGGCGCGGTGGGGCAAGTGGGGACGGTATGAGGGAACCTGTACCTTCCGTGACTGCGATTATTCGATCAGGGTGGGCGACGAGTACAGCAACTGGGTCGACAAGCTATCCGAGCGAAATCGAGAGCGGATAGACATCCTCCTATTGACTGCTCAGCGGCACCTCGGCTATCGCTGGAGCGCACTCCAGGTGCATTTTCAGGTTCAAGACGGCAGGATCGTTCGGACTCGCACGATGTTTCTCCTCTCGGTTGCGGACGCCGGGCCACCAGAATATTGGCAATATACGCTTGGGGTTTCAGCGCAAGTACGTTCGCGGCTGGCCAGCAATTACGACGAATCACCCTCCGTGGAGGGAGTTGATGAGCAGTTAGCTCTGCACCCCGACTATAAAGTCGGCCGTCCGGGCGGATGCGAGGGCTGCGAGATCGACAACATCACTTATGCCCCGACTCTGCCTCATGATGAAGCGGTACGGCTCACGGATTTCAACCTGAGCTGCCTTACGCGGCTGCGTGCGTGCACAACGATCGGCGACCTGCTTCCTTATGGGAGTGGCTGGCACTTGTATGAAGAGCTGCCGAGCAATCTCTATCCCACTTCAAACGGTGGGCCGCTACCTTGCCGCACGGAACCGCGTGCTTTAGCGCGCGATGCTGTTGCTGTTCTCGAAATCGAAGTGCTCGTTGCGCTGCCGGATTTCAAGCCCGATACGAATGCCGAACACCCACAAGAGCTTGTTCGAGCACGGATCCTCCACGCCTGGAAGAAGCCTCTTCGCGACCTGCCGGGTTCTACGGTTAAGGTGGCCCCGTTCGCCGAAGAAGCAGCGAATCCACCCTACTGGCCCACAAGTATGCCCGAACACCTTCTTCCCGGTCATCGCGCGTTGATCTTTTTGACCGAAGACGCGGTGACAGATTTCAGTGCGGATCCCCAAAAAACTGGAATTGTTGCCTACCCACTGGGCCGGTGCGGAGTGATCGAAGACTCGCCCGCCAATTTAGCCGCCGTTCAGCTTGGCATCGCGCAGGACATTCCGTACCGTCATCCCCTGCGGGATACAAGCTGGTAGACCGCGAGAGCAGTTTGTTGACTTCGCCTCGTCTTAGAGCATTTCCCATGATGCTATGCCCTCCCGAAGCGGCTGAAAAGGTCGTTTTCTTTGGGGAAAACGACTTCAACATCTTTGCCCCTGGGGTACACCTTCATGGGAAATGCTTTAGACCTCAAATCGTCGCCTCTGCGATGCTTTGCTAGCGCGGGGGTTCTGGGCCTTCGGGAGATCGCTCCGAGAGGTGCAGGATAGCGCCTTGCGCATGGAGCATTTGCTGGAGTTGGGGGATACTCACATTTGCAACGGATTTGCCTGATCGCAGCGCCAGAACAGCGGTATCGCCGGCCGCTTGACCGATCATCATGTATTGAGGCTCCATGCGGACGGACGAGTACGCAACGTGCGACGCCGAAAGGCAAACCGGCACGAGAAGGTTGTCGGTCTGATCGCGTTGCGGAATCATGGCGCCGAAGGCGATTTCGTAGGGGCGCACGGGAACCTGTACATCGCCTTCATTCCGTACCGATCCGTCGGGTAGCAGGACACGCTGCACGTTGTGGGAGTCGCTGTTGTAGGAACCCATCGCGATGGAGTCGGGCTTGACGCGATCGGTTTGCAGATCGCTCTCACGCATCACGTACTGGCCGATCATGCGCCGGCCCTCGCGGATATAGAGCTGAGATGGCCAGTGATCGCTATCGGCGAATTCATCCTTTGCGCGGCCCCATTGGTTGGCTTCATCACGCAATGATTTTGGTACCCGTGGGTCCGATGCGAGGAACCAGAAAAACGATTGTGTGTAGAGCATGTGGTCATCCCAGATGCGCTGGCGTTCCGCGTAATTCGCATCAGGATAGGTCCAGCTCTTACCCAGATAGTCGGTCGAGAAGGCACCCTGGTTATTGAAGTCCGCTTTGCGGTGGGGAATCATCACCGGGTTCGTCACATCGCGAAACCCCGGATCCTTGCCCTTGTGCGTTTTCCATTGCTGAAGGTACTCCGCCAACAAGTCAAATCGCCTGCCGTCGTATCCCTTCGGCATCGCCCAGGGCAGGCGGTTTGCCGGATCATCTGTAAGGATGAGGCGAAAATTGTAGGCCTGAACTTTTCGATCGCCCGCGCCCTGGGTTCCCATTGGCTGCGCACCAATCTCGGGAAGAAGTCTGCCGTGAGCATCGCGGCCTGCGATTTTCCATTGAAATTGATGCAACGGCGTTTCTGTACGGACTCCGGCGAGGTCTTCTTTGTAGACCTCCATACCTTCCCGGCCGACGGTGTACCGAACATGCGCTTGCGCCATGAGGTCACCTTCATACGTGCAATCTGCGAAGACTTTGCCGGCCCAGCGTTTTCCATCCTCGGTCTCAATGCTGAGAAGGTGGGTACCGTGGCGGCTGACACCACGTTTTTCTGAAAGCCTCTCATGGAGCTGGATCTCGACACCCGCGTCCTTCAGCCAGCGTTGAAAAATCTCCTCGCCCACATGAGGTTCGCTGAGCCAGTCATCGTGCCGGGAGAGTGTATGAACGTTGTAATGGGCGGCGGCCTGACGATAGAACTCCCGGGCATATCCACCAATGATGGGGAAGTACGCTGTGTCGGTGGCTGACAGGCCGCCGGTTACCATGCCGCCGAGATGCCCGCCGGGCTCCAGGAGCACAACCTTATAGCCTTGTTTGGCTGCCGTATAGGCGGTGATCACACCGGAGGCGGTACCGCCATACACGATCAGGTCAGCAGATGGTGTCTGAGGCTGAGCGGAAGCGATGGTTCCGAGAAGCGCAAGACAGGCTGTGGTACACCGACGAAGGAGCAACAGATTGCACATCATGTCATTCCATGCTGACATCGGTTCCGCATGTACGGCACGTATCCAGCAGTATGTTACGGCTGTTACAACACGCCCGGGGCGTGGGATGAAAACGAATGAACAGCGATGGGCCATGTCCGTAGCGGATGATTATCCTGCAGCTCCGTTTCCACCACCATTTCCCAGTACGCCGGGTTGCCGTGCGCGTGCACCATCGCCTCGATAGAATCGGCGCCGCTGGTTGAGGAAAGCACAGACATAATGGCCGCTGTATGGCGGGATTCTACTAACAGAACCTTCAGGCCGGGGCCTTGTCCTGGCAGCAACGCGATGACCGATGGTCGGATGAGGCGTTCCTTGGATTCCCGGATGACCTCGTAACGGGATTGCTCGCCCGCCAGCGGTTTGGCGTTCAGCGCGGCCGCTTCATCATGGTTCAACGAGAAGTCCATTGCCTCGATGTATTCATGAAGAGGGTGGAGTGTTTGGTGGGTTCCGAGCGCGATGACGTTGGAATGCTCGAGGATCAGCATGTCCGAATCCCGCATAACATCGAATGATATGCGCTCACGGCTTCCGACCGAATCCAGATAGCGGGCAAGTTCCACTGCGGCCAGCGTGTCGGAAGTCACGGTGTAGTCCTGTCCCAAAGAGGGCGTTCCAAGGTCTTTCGTAAGTGCCTGGAACGTTGCGTTGGTTGAGGCATCGTGAAAGTCGTTGACCCGCGTCGAGCGCAAACGGATGTCAGGTTCCTTCGTGAACGAGAAGAACACCGGGGTGGGCAAAATGATCTTTACCGGCGCGGAATTGCTTCCGAGGAATGCTGCCCAGAAGGTAGTTGGTTGCGGCGTAGCGATGGATGTCGTCCGATGGCCCACGAACCAACCGGCGATTCCGGCTCCGAACAGAGCAATGACAGAAGCAAGGGCGATCAGCGGAAGCCAGCGCAGAATCGCAGGGGAAGCGGTGTCAGAAGTTTCAGGCAGGGCCGTGATGTTTCGGAGTTCCGGCTCGAGTGCCGCAGGCATGTCCGAGACCACGAGCTGGTGTGTGCCAGTCGGGATCCCGAGGGTTTCAGGCTCACCGATCTCCTGGTAGTAGTCCTTCAATTTCCGCCGAAGGCGGGAGATATGCACGCGCACGGAAGCATCCGCGGTGGAGTCGAAATCAGCTTTGCGGCCGAGAGCTTCGGTGGCGAGCGCATATTCGCTCAGGTTTTCGGAGCGGTGGTTCCACAGGTACTCAAGCAGACGGCGCTGTGTTTCAGCGCGGACAAACTGCGGACTATTAAGGAGCCGTTGGATATGCTCATCGAGCGATTCCCGCGAGGGGGATTGTTCTTCAATGGCCGGTTCGAGAGCAAGAGGCATCGGGGCGATTATAGTATCGGGCGCTCGGGCCCGTCATCGGCGAAGAAGTGCGCGGAGTTGCGCGGGGTAGGTGTCGTCGGATTCCGTCGCGCTCCCGGGAGCACGAACTCCAATCCCGTACGTCAGACTGTCCCCAAAGCAAACCACCTTCGCGGAGGCGGGCAGGTTTGCCGGTAACTTAGCGCGCACCGCCGAGGCTAGAAGTGCATATCCGGCGCGTGTGAGATGGAGTCCGTCCGTACTGAGCGCAGTGCTGGGACCGCCGTTCGCGTGCATTGTCCTGTTAAAGTCGACGAGGCCTATGTTGTTCTGCTGAGCCAACCTCTCCAGCATGCGATTGAATGCGGCGACCCGTCTCTCTGGAGGGGCGCTGCCATACTCGTCCGGGCGATGCCGTTGAAGCAGGCGAGCCAGATCCGGTGTGTGGACGCTGACCACAAGGACGTGGACGCCCGCATTATGGGAGCGTGTCAGCATGTCCTGCAGGTTTTTGCGTGACGTGTCTGGGGCGAGAAACTTTTGCGGATTCAGGGCGTCGTTGGCTCCGGCAAAAATCACAACCCAATCCGGGTGCAGCTTCAGGACGCTATCGAAGCGCGCATCGAGTTCCGCTGTGTTGGCTCCCGGATAGCCGAGACCGATGACTTCGGCGCGTGCTGCAACTCCGGCGAGACAGAGGAGAAACAGCAGCAGCCTTATCGCCAATCGAAACATCGCGCAAACGTAGCATGACGCTCGCCGCACCGGCAAACGGACTGCGTGAAGGGCTTCGCAGGGACCTCCTGGAACCTGTTTAAAACAGTGGAGAGGAACCCAGGCTCCCGCAAATTTGTCATCTCGACCGGAGCGTGTGGCGGTTTCTCTCAAGGCGCTAAATGGAATGTGGGTGCTCAAGCCGTTTTCCTCCAGAGAAAACGGCCTTCACTGAACTCGAAAAGGCGAAGTATGAGATGAACCGCCAGCGCAGTGGAGAGACCTGCTTTCTTGCGTGGTGCCTGAAGTGCTTCCGGCTCTCTCCTGTAGAGCGTTCGACCTTTTGCTAGCCAGGATGTGGACGTTGTACTCACGCATGATCGCAGCCACGAAAGAAAGCAGGTCTCTCCGCTACGGCGCTAAAGCGCCTTCGGTCGAGATGACAGGGTTTGGGTTTATTAAAGCAAAATCCTTTGCCGATTCGGACCCCACCCATCCGTAAAAGAGTGGTAGAGGGCGGGCGTCTGCTTCCCGATGGAGTTCTTAAACAGGTTCTTGATGACTTCTTGGATTCACCATTGCGGTGTGATCGCATGTCGAGACGACAAACCCCCGGGTGCCGTCACAGGGCGTCCATGAGCGGAAACGCCTGATTTGACGAGGGTGTAACCAGTAACAAACCTGCGGATACTGTCTTTTGCCACGGTCCGAACCGCATAAAGGGCGGCGAACAAAAAAGAATAGTGCGCAACGTTTTCTGCCAGCTCGCACGTACGGGATGGCAAGGGGTGCGCGCAACGATTTAGCTTCGGAGGCTTCATGGTATTTTTCCCGTCCGGCCGTCACCTCGGCACATATTCAGGTTCGACCCGCCCGACTGCCGTCCGGTGGAGGCTGCTTTCTACGCTGTTGCTCCTCCTCTTCCTTTTCGGTTTCGGGGTCACTTCCTGGGCTCAGGTGCAGAACGGCACGATCACGGGAATGGTCACCGACCCGACTGGGGCCGTCGTTCCAGACGCGGCGGTCACGGTCGTCCAAAGTGGGACCGGTCTCAAAATCCATGGGCAGACCAGCAAAGGGGGCCTCTACACTTTCCCGCAGCTGATCCCGGGCGACTACAAGATCACGGTCGAACAGAAGGGCTTCCAGAGAACGACTGCCGCGATCACGCTTACAGTCGGGCAGACAGCCGAGCTGAATATCCCGCTGTCGGTCGGTAGCGAGTCTCAGACCATCAGTGTGGAGGCAGAAGGCGCGGCCACGCTCGACACGGAAACCTCAAACCTCGACTACACGGTCCAGTCCAAGCAAGTAGGTGATCTGCCTTTGAACGGCCGCAACCCATACGGTCTGGCGAGCCTCGCGCCCGGCATCATGCCCGGTGCGAACTTCGGCGTGGGTGTCGCCGTGGCGCGCGGCGCTGTCGTGGCAGCGGCAACCAACAATTTTGAGTCGAACGGTGGAGTCGGCGGGAACAATGAGATTCTTCTCGACGGCGTGTCGATTGTTGTGTGCTGCCAGGGGCAGCCCGCTGTTACGCCGTCGGTCGAATACATCAACCAGTTCAAAGTGTTGACTAACAATCCGCCCGCGCAATACGGCCGCACCAGCGGCGCTGTTCTCAACATCGCGTCGAAAAGCGGAACCAACGGTCTCCACGGCGATGTCTACGATTTTCTGCGGAATGACAAGCTGGATGCAGCACCCTACTTCACCAAGCGCAGCGGTGTCTATCCCTATCCGGGGCACAAGGACTATCGCACGCCGCACCGTGAAAACCAGTTCGGAGTGCTCGTCACTGGACCCGTGCTGATCCCGCATGTCTATGACGGACGCAACAAGACCTTCTTCACCTTCAATTACGAAGGCATTCGCAACTTCGCCCCGGCGGCCGCGCTGACAACCGTGCCGACCGCTCTGATGCGGCAGGGAATTTTTACGGAAGCCCCAGGCGTGATCTATGACCCGAACTCATCGAATTCGACAAGCCAGTCTCGCACGCCGATCCCGGCGGCCACCTGCGGAGCCGGCGCCTACGCCGCAGGCTACTGCATTCCCGCAGCTACGTGGGACGTGGTCGCGACGAAATATCTGCCGCTTGTGCCGCTGCCGAATCTTCCCGGCACGACGAACAACCTCAGTTATGTTTCCGGAGTGACGGATACCGGCAATCAGTACAACTTCCGCATCGACCACGCGATTGGCACGCAGCACCGGCTGTTTTTCCGTGGTACGAAGGACACCGATACCCACCTCAATGCCGATTTGTTCAACAGTTTTACGGGAGCCAACGCGTGGCGTCAGCCCTTGGGGGCGTACCTGTTCGCCGCCGGTGATGTCTACACGCTCAACACGAATACCGTGTTGCAGTTCACCTACGGTTTCGCGCGGCAGACGAACCTTCAGATTGGCCACAACGTCAACGACTTCAGTGCGGGGAACTATGGATACTCAGCCAACTTCCTTGGCCAGCAACAGCTGCCGGGCATACCTGTTGCGTCCTTCACATCGCTGGGGGGCGCGCAGGTTGGATGGCAGTCCAGCTTCAATAACTGGGCGCACTATGTTCACTCAGTCAATACAACGCTGCTGCAGCAGATAGGCAGACACGCTCTAACCGTCGGATACAACGGCAAGTTCATCCTCGAGAACCAGAAAGGACTTGGGAATGCGAACGGCAACGTCTCATTCGGCACGACCTTTACGGGATCGCAGTTCCCCGCGGGAAGTGTGTCGGGTACCCAGGCGCCGTTTGCTTCGTGGGCTTCCTTCCTGCTTGGCTATCCAACATCGGGTGGCATGCAACGTCAGCTCACCGCTGCGTTCAATCAGTGGTGGAACGGGATGTATGTGCAGGATGACTGGAAGTTTCTCCCCCGGCTCACGTTGAATCTTGGTGTGCGTTGGGATCTTGAGACCGGGTTTGGCGAACGCCATAACAACTGGGCCGACTTCAGCCCAACGATCACAAATCCCTTAGGAGTGCCGGGTGGAGCTCTGTTCCTCGGAGCCAATGGGAATCCCGGTAGGACGTGGGCCATGTCACTGCACGAGGTGAGCCCGCGTTTTGGGTTCTCCTATGGCGCAACCCCGACAACCGTTGTGCGAGGCGGTTTCGGGATCCTGTTCCTGCCGACCTCCGAACGTGGTTACAGCGATCCGAACATCGGGTTTTCCCAGACGACGAATCTCCCAACCACTGCTTCAGGTTTCACTCCCGCGGCCGTCACCGAAAACTTCCTTCCCAGTGGTGTGCTGTTGCCGGCAGGTCCTGCCGCAGGTACCGGTGTCAGCGATGGCACGTCGATCTCCGGCTTCCAGTACAACAACCCGCCTTCCTATCAGGAGCAATGGAACTTTGGCATCGAACAATCGCTCAGTAACACGTTTACGCTGCAGGTGAACTATGCCGGCGGTCATGGGGTGCATCTGCCATTCAGCGTGCGCTACAACGATCTGCAGCCGCAGTACTTCGGCACCCCAGGCAATACAGCGCAGGTCGCGTATCTCCAGGCGCAGGTGGCGAATCCGTTCTACGGCAAGTCGGGCATCGCGCCCGGTTCGGTGTTGCAGAACGCTACAGTTCAGCGCGTGCAAACGCTGGCTGCGTTTCCGCAATACACCAGCGGAGCCATCTCGGGTATCCAGAACTCGTCGGTGGGCGTTGCCTATCAGGACATCGGTTCCACGAATTACAACTCACTCCAGTCGACGGTGCTGATCCATCGTCCTGGTGGCGTATCGGGTTCTGTCTCGTATGTCTGGTCGCACCTGCTGGGCAACATCAGCGATTTGACCAATGGTTTTCTCAATACGACTGGTAACCCCACCTATCAGGACTTCTACTTCCTGAATAACGAAAACAGCTCTCTGGCCACGGACATTCGTCACCGTGTCGTTGGCACGGCGACCTGGAATCTTCCTTTCGGGCATGGGCGTCACTTCGGCAGCCACATGCCGGGTTGGGAGAATGAGATCGTGGGTGGCTGGGAACTCACCGCGTTGGTCGACGTGTACTCGGGCTTTCCTCTGAGTATGACTGTGACCGGCGCGCCGGCCTTTGCGGGGACGCGGCCCATGTATGTGGGAGGCAATCCGCAAACCGTGGGCGGCTATCATCAACGCCTGGGGGGCGCGGCCTTCGGACAGACGCAGGGATATCTGAATCCCGCTGCCTTTGCTTTGCCACAGAGCTTTCAGCTTGGGAATGTGCCTCGCTCATGGACAGCGATTCGCGGACCCATCAACTTCGATGACAACGCGTCGGTCATCAAACAATTCCCAATTCACGAGCAGTTCGGCCTGGAGTTCCGGGCAGAGGCATTCAACGTCCTGAACAAGGTCAATTTTGGACTACCCAACGCTCAATTCAATAGCAGCACGTTCGGGCAGATTACAACCCAGTACAACCTTCCCAGGAACCTTCAGGTGGCGTTGAAACTGCATTTCTAATTGGCCAATCTGTGACTCGATGGAGAGCGTTTCATGCGACCTGATCGGGTCATTTCGCCCTCGGAGGTCCACCATGCTTCGCTGTTTGTGCGG
The DNA here is from genome assembly GCA_036498835.1 of Acidobacteriaceae bacterium. Lineage (GTDB taxonomy): Bacteria > Acidobacteriota > Terriglobia > Terriglobales > Acidobacteriaceae > Granulicella. The sequence continues at coordinate 22,000 of DASYEV010000074.1, forward strand.
AGCCCATGAGCTTGTCGAGCTTTCTCCGCAGGGCGCCGGGAAAGCGCAGATTTCCAAACGTGTGACCGCGGCCTTACCCCGCCATCCTGGGCCATCTTTGCGTAGGCTTCTGAGGGGTCGATCGGATTGCTCTTCGACCGATCGACGCCCACAACACGCGGCCTATCTCGGCCGGGCTCCGTGAGCACCGGTAGCTACACCGTGGGTCGTTTTAAGAGTTGGCCACTAAGAAAGAGGTCGATAGCGACTTCTTTGTCCGCTCTCCAGAACAAGATGCTTGGATCCTTCAATCCCCACTGGGTGTAGGGAATCGAAAAATGCGCCGTTGCGGTTGCGGTTGCTCCCGCCAAGTGGACAAGCATGGGGATGGTGATTTCGTGAGGCTTGTCGAGGAGTGTGAATGTACCGCTAACCTGGATGGTCGAGTCTCCAACCGATGCAATCGTGCCAGTGTAGGACCTGGGCGAGAAGGAAACCGTTGTGTGCTGTTCGACCTGCAGGATCTCCTTGTTCATCCTTTTGTCGCGAGTTCCATTCCCCGTTTTACCGCTGCCCGCGAGGACAATCACCGAACCAGTCATCGCAGGAGCATTGTGATCAAACTCAATCGACCCAGATTGCACGTGGAATTCTCCGTGAACGACTTCGTGCGTCGTTTTCAGGGTCATCTTCACCTGGCTTGCATCGGCGTTGATCGCGAAAACCTGACGTTGAGCCGATGCGTTTGAAACGAGTATGACCGCTAGTGCGAGGGCTGCGAAGGGTTTCATCGGATCTCCCCACAATCGATTGGGTATTCGAAGCTGTCTGGCTCAGCGTGCATTCAGATGGCGGCTGTCTGTGGTTCAATTACGGCGTGCTGGGCTACACGAGTAAGCCTGGCAGTCACGCGCATAACACCAGGCCATACTCGAAGACAAAACGGCAGCACGGCTCTCGCGAGTGAATTGTTTAGACCGTTGGCGGCAGCTTCGGCAAGATGCATCTGGAGCAGCAGAGCGGACCGCAATTCTGCCTGAAAGATCGGCGCCGGCACTGCCGCGAGATAGGCTGTCGCGGCGCAACGGGCAGTGTGCAGCGCTATCGATATGCCGTCACCGGTGAATGATGGAATCACCGCTGCCTGGTCGCCGACGCAGTACAACCCATCCTCTGTCGTGCGCCGGATGTACCCATATGGAATGTGAGTGATGGCAATCGGCTTAGCGAGCAACGGTTCCGCGCCGTTCAGCCTCATCGCGAGATGTGGACAATCCTTCTGAATCTTCGCGAGAAAGTTTTCCCAGCGATGACCCAAACGCGCAAGATGCCGCTGCTGCACGACGCAGCAGAGATTCGCTATACCGCCTTCCACAGGTTGTATCCCCCCGTAGCCGCCTGGATACAGCATCAACTCAGAGGCGTCTGCCAGTTCAGCGGTCTGTTCCGGCGTCAGTCGAAGGTACATTTTGAACGCGACCCACTGCTTAGAGTCCTTCGGGCGAGCGTGACCACGGAGATCGTGTTTGCCGGTGGCGAGAAAGGCTGCCGGGGCTTCATGGACTGTGCCGTTACTGAGCGTAGCCCGCCAAAGATTCGCAGCCGTGCGGCTGAGCGACTGCACACTATGACCGCGCACTACCTGGGCTCCGACCGCAACGGATTGGGCCAGGAGTGCGGTATCGAGAGCCTTGCGTGTAAGCGAGGCCGCGGGAAAAGGTAAAGGAGCTTCCGCGGCACGCCGGGCGGCGGCGAGGCGAACGTAGTCGATGGGAACCGCCCCAAGAGAGGCGACGTCGATACCGAGCGCGTGCAGATCCTCAAGCGCCTCACCGCTGAGGAACTCGCCGCAAACTTTGTGGCGCGGCGCAGGTTCGCGTTCAATCAGCGTGACTTTTCGCCCCTTGCGGGCGAGGGCAATCGACGCGGCGCAACCTGCTACTCCGCCGCCGATTATCAGAACTTCGTCTTGCAATGCGCTGCTCCTGGTCACTGAATTCCTAGTCCACTGAATTCCTGGTCCACTGAATGCTCAATGAACCTGTAGGGAGACCTACATTCCTAGTAGACGTCCAAAAACAGCCGCCGATGTCATTCTGAACAAATCGTCATTTTGAAGTCATGATGGAGTCAATCGACAGATGAACAATGTAAGTGGGGCAGCGTGCGCCGTCAACGTGGGATCGGCCCCGCGGGCGATGGAAATTGGAAGGAGCATGATGTCGCGGCGATGCGGATCGGTTGCGCATCCTTTCCGGCCGTGCGCGCACGGCTGCGCAACGGCATGTGTTCCGATTGAGGGGCTGGCATCGCGTCTCCGCTCGAAAGCCGCGCCGTATTGCGGGATGTGGTGCGCGTGCCGCGGGTGGAATAGCGAACTGTTTCATCAGCGATCCTGCAAACGAGGCAATGAATGAAACGAAGCTTCATGGTCGCCGCATTCGTAACAATAACGTTGGGCGGCGCAGCGTCAGCCGAACGGATTTCAGTAACCCACATTCAACGACCGATGCACCGGTTCATGACGGCACGCGCGGAAGATGGGAAAGTCATTGCCCATGGCGAGTTTTCGCAAGTGATCCAGGGCGATGAAGTGACCATGCACATGGTCTATCGCTTTCTTGACGGATCGCTTGATGATGAGACGACGGCATACAGGCAGCAGGGCACGTTTCAGCTGATGCGCAACCGTCACATACAGAAAGGGCCTTTCTTTGCGAAGCCCGTGGACTTTACCGTCGACGCCGTCACCGGGATGGCGATCGGGCGGACGACGGATAAGAGTGGCAAAGTACACGTCGCAAGCGAGCACATCGACCTGCCGGATGACGTGGCAAATGGATTTGTTGGCACGTTGCTGCTGAATGTGCCGCACGATACCAAACCATTTCGCGTTGGGATGCTGGCCCCAGTTGGCGGCGGGAGGTTGATCCACCTGCTGATCTCGCCGGAGGGTGAGCAGACGTTTCAATTGGCAGGCAAGCCCCTGAAGGCGACAGTATTTCGCATTCATCCAGAATTGGGCGGCCTTGTTGGTGTGATCGCGTCACTGATCGGCCTGCAGCCGAAAGATGTGATGGTGTGGATTCTGGAGGGCGACGATCCTGCAGTGGTCAGGATTGTTGGCCAGCTGGGGGGCTACGGGCCCGTGGTCAGCTCAGAGCTGGAGGGAACCAGCTTCGGGAAATAGACCTTGGCGAATCCGACCTGGAACCTTATGTCTTGCGGGGGATGTTGTCCTCTCGTGGCGTGCTCGCCAACGATCAGTGGCGACGAGTGGTTAGTTCGCGCCAGTTGATGCCGAGGTCGACGATGAGCAGGGATGCCAGAGTGAAGGCGATCACGCCGACGGCGGCTAAAGTATCGCCGAGATGGCTCCAGTAGCGTGGCCAGAGGTTGAGCACACGGCTTGAGACGAAGGTAAACGTCACAGCATAGGAACGCGCCATCCATTGGCGGTGAACGGCAATTTGGCGATTACGCGCCGTGATGAATGCGGCGGTGGTGCAGACCATCCATGCGGCGGCCTGCATGGAAGTTCCAGGTAGCCCAGGCCGGCCCGCGGCGAGAGCGATTCCCGTGAAGGAGCCCACAAACACGGAGAGGACGTAGATGCGACCGAGAATCCTGTGAAGCCTGAGGTGCCGTTGGCGAAATCGAGATGAAAACTGGATGGGACCGACAAGGAGCGCCGTGATGCCCGAGAGCGTATGCGGGATGAGAAGATGGCGGTCGGCTATGACCTGCAGACGGTAGGCGTGGTACATCGAATAATCGGTGATGAGAAGAACTTCTGAAGTGATGAAGACGAAGAGCGTCGTGAGGCCAAGGGAAACCCAGAGAATAGTCTTGAATCTCGAGCCGGTGGAGCTATGCGCCGGCAATGTGGAAGTTGGCATGATCAGGCTCTTAAAATGACAATTTTACTCTGCAAAACAGTGGCGCAAGAAACGTGCGCCCCGGATTTTGGTAGGCATCCGGTAGGGTAGTGCGTCTATCGGCAGCAAGGTCAGCGTGCCGCAATCCACATCCGCCTTTGATTGGCGCATTGGTCCGAACAACCGTCAACATGATTCACTTCCACTGTCCTATACACAACCGCCCCGGACGCCAGTGCTCCATCGTCACGGCTGCTTGCGGAACTTCAGCCGCAGTCAGCAATCGTGACCAATCTTCTTGCATAAAGGCCCGCCGGAAAGACACGGGTCCATCATGCCGCACAAACCGGTGCCAACCGACCACGGTCGCCAACCACCCAAACGCCCGGCAACTCCACTGCGATCTCTCCAGGTCATTGATGAACCAACCTATCTGGGCCTTCGCTTGCATCCATCGCAGCATCTCCTTGATCTTCTCGTCCTCGAGATGGTGCATCATCAGTGAACTCAAGACGATATCGATCGGTTTGCCTGGCCTGTATGCCAGCGCGTCGCCTGTAATCCAAGTGATTCCGAGTTCATTTGGCGTGAACTCCCTTGCCGCGCGCGTTGCAAAAGGATTCAAATCGATTCCTGTTAGCTGTGCAACAATGCCGCGCTCCTTTGCCCAGGCGGCGATTTGCCGCAACAGATCTCCGCCACCACTGCCCACATCGACAATGTGTACGGAATCAAGGGTTTCAAGTTGCAACCGCTCCAGCCAGCTCAGGGTCGGTCTATAGCCAAGAAACCAGCGATTGACTTGCTCTAAACTACGCAGACAATCGCGAAAGTCTTCATAGCTACAGTCACCGTCCATCAGTTCCGGTAATTCAACCGGAGAGACCCGCCGCGTGAAGTCGATTTTCGCGTTAGACGACATGGAAGCGCATCGTCTCAGCTGTTAGCCCAGGGCCAAATGCCATAGCGCATCCACGCTGCCCTGGTCGTGCTTGCTGCATCATTCGTTCCAGCACGAACATGATGGTTGCCGAGGACATGTTGCCGAACCGGCGCAGCACCTCCCGGGATGCCTCCAGCGCGCCATCTGGCAATTCCAGTCCCTTTTCTACCGCATCCAGAATCGACCGCCCGCCTGGATGCACAGCCCACAGATCGATGTCATCGCGTTGACCCATCAACTCGCCCTCATGCAGCGCGCGTGCCAATTCTGCCGGCACCTGCCCGGACAGTAACATGTCGAATCCAAGTCCACGGATCTTCCATGTAATCAGCTCGCGGGTGCCAGGGATCATGAATGCCTTAAAGCTGTTTAGCGCAAAACCCCGTTGTTGAGCTGTAATCAGGCTGGCCGCTGCGCCATCGGCAAAGACCAGAAAAGAGAGAACCTGCTCAAGTTCTTGCGTCTCTTGCAGATGTAAAGTGCAGAGCTCCAGATTGAGCATCAAGACAGTGGCGGCCGGATCTGAACGCACGATGTGCCGGGCCAGCTTCAGCGCATTCATCGCCGCATAACACCCCATGAATCCAACCACCGTGCGCTCCACGTCCGCTGAAAGTCCGAGATGGTCGACGATTTCAAAGTCTAGTCCCGGCGCGTAGAGTCCTGTGCAGCAGGTCACAAGTACATGCGTAATACCGGAACGCTCCTGCTCATTGAGGGCAAGGCGCTCCACGGCCTTCTTCATCAGCACGGGAGCGCTCTCCTCAAAGAGCTCCATGCGCCTCGCTGTGTCGGGAAAATTTCCCAACCGATAGAACTTATGCGCGTCATGTGACGAAAACACGTTTGGGTGTACGTACGGATCGAGAAATGAATAGCGATGCGCGATGTCCGCGCGGCCCACCATGCGGCGGAAGATCGCGCGCAGTCGCGGATCGATAAGCATTTTCTCTGCAAAGATAGCGAAGGCCTCGTGCACATCGTGCTCTGGTACGGCAGTGGCGATGCGATTCAGATAAACCGTAGTCATGCTTCGAACGACCTTGACTCGTCGGTGAGGACGACGTGTCGCGTGGGCGCGTGAGCAGGCAGGGATGACGCAATGCCTGTCTCGTGGCAGAAGTTAGCTTGAGGGAGCTTGCCCGGTGTTCTGAGAGCGGTCGATGTTGCTGGCCTTCTCCGTGTGACATTGTTCATGAACTCCCCCATATTGAGTAATGATCGATTTCGAGTGGGTGTCCCCGTCCCGGGCAAGCGCAAATGGAACGGCCAGATGCTCTATAAGACGGGGTCAATCGCACTGCAGAGGCGCGACCAGAGATGAAGTTTTGTTCATCATTTGACCCGGCAGAAATAGCAAGCCAAATGCTCTCCCTGATGTAGTGGCATGAAAAGAGTGCTGGAAAGTTGTCACAAGTGAATCGCTTCGAAACCGGCCAGATTCGATGCGCCCAGTATCAAAGATGTTCTTACATCGCTCGTCGAGGTCCGTCTTGAGTCGGTAAAACCGTCGATCTCACGACTGTACAAAGGAGCGACTCTCTCAGCGCCATCTGAAGGCATTGCTTCCTCCCAAGGACTCACAATGCATCGTTGGCAGGCTCACAAAAACTCTCCGTTCGTTTCATCGATGGAACGAA
>DASYEV010000075.1:0-7338 GCA_036498835.1 Acidobacteriaceae bacterium
AAGAAAGCTTCTATATCACCTACGAGCAGGGTGGGAACGACATGAAACACGCCGGCTATCTCATGTACGCGAGCGACTGCAACGGAAGCGTTCTCAAACAGGACCCACGCGCACTGCCGGATGATTTCGTAGCAGGCGAAACGACGAAAGACGGTACCTTCGGGCGATTCCACCCGGAGTTGGATTCTTTTCTGGGACGGCCACGAACCGATATTTGCAGCACCCATTTTGCCGCCAGGACCGGCTACCACTTCGGCGAGGCCGAGTAGCTCACAGAGATTGTCCCTGACGATCATTTTGAATTTGAGAGGAACCCTGCACCATGCGCAGTTCAAACGTTCTTGGAATAGCGTTTCTGGCCAGTGTGATGCTTGGAAGCGCCTGGGGGCAAACCGCCGACCGAGACTTGATTGGAGCCGCTCAGTCAGGTGATCTGGCCAAGGCACAAGCGGCGATTGCGGCGGGCGCGAATATCAATGCCAGAGCCTCATCCAATAGCACTCCGTTGTTCGAGGCCGCGAAAAATGGATCGAAGGATGTAGCAGCTTTACTAATCTCGAAACACGCGGACCTCTATGTCGAAGAGAGGTTTGACGGTCCGCCTCTGCAGGCTGCGGTTCGCTATGACAAAAGAGACTTGGTTGTCCTTCTTCTGTCGAAAGGCGTGAGTGCCAACGCAAGAAACCAGAATGGTGACACAGCGTTGTTCTTTGCCCCCAACAAGGCCATGGCGGAACTGCTGATCGAAAAAGGCGCATCGGTCAATGTCAAAGACAAGCGGGAAATTACGCCCCTGCATCACGCGAACAAGGATGTTGCGGAGCTGTTGATTGCCAAAGGAGCAGATGTCAACGCCCGGGACGATAACGGCAACACTCCCCTGTCCATGGTGAGTGATGTCGAAGTGGCCAGGCTGCTGGTCTCCCATGGGGCCGATGTGAACAATAAGGGTACCTGGATGATGCCGCTGCATTATGCCGTTGCGGGCAACCATCCAGACATAGCGGAACTCCTGGTCGCCCACGGCGCGGACATTCATGCCAAAGGCACGCTCGGCAAGACACCGCTGGATGAAGTCGATGACCTCACCGGGTCGAAAAACCAGGAGACGATGAAGGCTGTACTCCTTGCTCCTCCGGGAACCTCCCACATCGACAGTCAGAAACTGCATGCGAATGAAGCCTTGAACGACGACCTCACGAGTGCCGCCCGCAATAACAACAAAGCAAGAGTGGAAGCTCTGCTTGTCCAGGGCGCCGACGTCAATGGAGTAGGCCGGGGCGGCGATACAGCGCTCCACAATGCCGCCTCCTGGGGAAACATGGAGATCGCGGAACTGCTGCTGGCCAAGGGTGCGGATTTGAAAGCCGGCAATCAGTTCGGGGCCACGCCTCTGTCTTCAGCCGCCGGCGCGGGAAAAAAAGAGATGGTTGAGCTGTTGCTTGCCAAAGGCGCGGATATCAATGCCCAAGACAAGACCGGTACCACGCCTTTGTGGGATGCCGTTTCTAACAACCACAAGGACGTTGTGGAACTTCTGATCGCCCGTGGGGCCGATCTGAACGTCAAAAACAAGTATGGCCAGACGCTTCTTCAGTGGAGCGGTTCCCTCAATCAGTATGCTGACGCCAATGGGCAAAAAGCCAAACAGGAGATCCAGGCACTCCTGATCGCCTCCAGCGCCACCACGGATTCACAGGCCGACTTTCAGAACCTGATGACCCAATTCAAGGGCCACAGCGAAAACGATGCCTTGCGCACAGCCATCATCAACCTCGCTTTGAAACAACATCGCCCGGCTCCGGCCGATGCGGAAGCGGCGGCCGGCCGAGGTGCTTACATCTTCAAGAGCGCCCAATCCACGGATGACACACTCAAGGCTGCCAAGGAATATCTGACTGCCCTTGAACTGGCGCCATGGGTCGCGAACTACTATTACAACCTCTGCCTCGTGCTGGAAAAGAGCCCTTACGTCGCGGAAGCGCTTCACGCCTGCAAACTATACATGGTCGCCGCTCCCAAGGCGGCGGACGCGGCCGCGATGCAACAGCACATCGCCGGCCTGCAGTATGCGGTCGACACCAACCGCACCAGCCTCAAACAACGAACCGCCTACATCCACTCTCGAGGGATCGAGGATCTATATCGCTATGGCGGTATCTCCGGCATCGTGTCCGGCCACGATATTGCCATGAAGTTGTTCGTCGACTGGAGCGCGGCTCCTCCCAGGTATCAGCTCGATATTCGCTGTTTCATCAATAGTGAAGTCTATGGATTCACCTATGACCTGGTGAGCACAGACACTACGATCCGCATCTGTATTCCCTTGGTCAGTATGCATCTGATCGTCAAGCCTGAGGGTGCGGGCTTCGTCGAGCTAAGCGATGCAGCCGGCGGTAGTCTCCGCGCCACATTCGACGACTTGTTCAACGCCAAGCAAAAGACGATGGCGGAAGCGGTGATGTTTCAGTCTGAGGGCAACCAGGACCAACATTTTTATATCGCCTATGAGCAGGGCGGCTCCGATCTGAAGCACGCGGGCTTCCTGATGTACGAGAGCGATTGCAATGGCGGCATCCTGAAAAAGGATCCTCGCGCGCTGCCTGATGGCTTTGTTTCCGGCGAAGAGACGAAAGCGGGTGGATATGGCCGGTTCACTCCGGAAGTGTTGATGAATCAACCGTTCTCAGATATGTGTTCCACGCAGTTTGCGGCCAAGACCGGCTTTCGCTTTGGCGACAAAGAGTGAGGCGCGGGAGCTTCCTCTAATAAGGGGAAATAGGATTGGATTTTGGCGAAGTGGGACTTCAGTGTGTGCGTGAGAGTTTCCCGGAGTACTCCAGCCGATTGGCGCGAGGGTTATTTTGCCGATGTTGCCGCACCTCGTCGTCAGAGACGGGACTACGGAAGACGGAACAATGCAGCGCTGAAGGCGCGTTCTATACCAGCCTAGCACTACAGTACTAGGCTGGTATGGGGCGCGCCGTTGGCGCTTGAGACCATGCCCGTTCGACTATCGCGCTTCTTCTGAAGGTGTACTCAGGGCAAAGCTGTTGAAGTCGTTTTCTTCCTGGGAAAACAACCTTTCGGTTTCTTTCGCGAAGGAACTCGCCATCATTTCACGCGGTCGTAGATGAGGGTCTGATGAAAAGACTTTCCGTCCTTCGTCTTGCCATCGACGGTCAAGGTCACTCTCTTTTTGTCGCCGCTCATGGCCAGGGTCGTGTCTTCGACCGTTCCATCCGGGAAGGCGAAGTGTGAGCTGTCGTCGGCTGTCTTCGATGAATAGGTGGCGCCAGGCATACCCTTCACTGGGTGAGGGCTGCCATCCTGAGGACCGGACCACGAAATCTTCCAGGTCTTGCCATCACCGTCCACGGTCGTGTCCTCGAAGGTCAGCCATTTATCCGAGTCGGTGTGAATGACATAGAGGTCGGATTTCATCGACGGCCCCTGGCCGAAATCAGATGCTCCGGCGTTCAGTTTCCAACTGGAGTTGGGTGCGTGGGTATGGCCTGCAAGTGCCCCAGGCACGAGGATCAAGGCCACAGCGGAAAGGCAAAGCAGACGCAGCTTCGTTTTCATTGTTTTCTCCCGTACGGATGTGAGATCGAAGATGAACGAAAAGAACGCTATGCGCGCCGTGAGCTTCGAGTCAATCGTTTTTTGCGTCGGAGCAAGACATCCGCTATCGAAAGGTCGGATAGGTCGGAATCCAGATTCGAAACGAAGTCACAGTGCCTTTGCTTCCGAAGACGCTGCGGAAACGAAGTCCGCCTTCATGCTTCTGCAGTATCCCGCGGCTGATCCAAAGCCCCAGACCGGTGCCTTTGACAGCCTTGGTCGTAAAAAAGGGCTCGAAGAGCCTCTTCGCACTCTCTGCCGCGATGCCGCTGCCGGTATCCGAGATAGAGACATGCAGGCCGGTGGATTTGCCATCCTCTTGACGCGCGTCCTTCACGCAAACGCGGAGCCGTCCGCCTTCCGGCATTGCCTGCATGGCGTTGCTGATCAGGTTCATGAAGACCTGCTTCAACTCCGACGGAAAGCCGTGAATCAGTCCTCTGGAGAGATAACGTTTGTCGACAGTAATGTTCGACATCTGCATCGGTCTCTTCTGCAGTTCGAGAACGTCTTCCAGAAGGTCGGCGAGGAAGACAGGCACCGCCTTCTGAGATTCCCGATAGAAGCTCAGGGTCTGCTTAGTGATGTGAGAGACGCGGGCAAGTTCCTGGTCGGCCATTTGCGCATAGTGCTTCGCCTCGTCATCCAGCGAAGGATGGTGCAGCAAAAGATAGAACGTGTTGGTGATCGCTTCAAGCGGGTTGTTGATTTCATGCGCGACAATGCCGGCCAGTTTGCCCATAGCCGCCAGGCGTTCATTGCGCCGCAGAGCATCTTCCGCCTGCATCTGCGCGGTGATATCGCGATTGATCTCCAGGACCACAGCGCTGCCAATATGAACGGCATGCCGGCTGGCGACGATCACCTCAGAACCATCGCTGCGGCGCTGACGAAGATTTCCTTCCCACCGGCCGCTCTCGTCCAGAGCGCTGGAAATCACCTGTACGCCACCGGCAACATCCGTATGAAGAAGAACGTGGGCATTCTGTCCGATGGCTTCCTGACGCGTCCATCCATACAACGTCTCCGCGCCCGCGTTCCAGAAGTAGATCTTTCCCGAGGGGTCGCGCACCATGATCGCTTCCGATGCCAGTTCGAGCAGCTCGGCGCGCTCGCGCAGAGCATCTTCCATGCGCCGGCGTTCCGTAACGTCAAAGAAGGCGCCAACCGCCCCTCGAACATCTCCCTTGTCATCGAACAGCGGCGAAGCGCTTGCGATCAGATGCTGCCGCGTGCCGCCTTGCGAAACGATATCCAGTTCCATCATCCCGCTCGCCTCGCCGGATACCATTGCCTTCTGGACGGGCATGTTTTCCGGCTCCAGCGCCCTGCCGTTGTGAAAGGCCTTGAAGGGCAAGCTGTGTGAAATGCCGGAAAGGTTCTCACCCTGTTTCACCCCAAGCATGTTGCTCAGGGCGGCGTTGCCAACGATGACGCCGGAGTCTTTGTCCTGAGCCATTGCGACGCCGACTGGGAGCACCCTCATGATGGACTCGAGCTCAGCCACACGCTGCTGCAGTTGTTCATTCAGCACGCGCAGCTCTTCGCTTCTTGCCGCGACTCGCGCTTCCAGGTTGCGGTTCAGGGCCTGCAGCTCCCGCGTTTTGCGATGCAGTTCGGCAAAGACACTGACCTTCGCACGTAGAACATCGGGCACAACCGGCACCGAAATGTAGTCCACCGCGCCGCTCTGATAGCCGCGTATCCTGTCCATCTCCGTGAGGTGGACAGCGGACACAAAAATGATGGGTGTCTTCTGAAAGCGTGGATGCTGACGCATCATGTCGGCAAGCTCGAAACCATCGATCTCCGGCATGCTGACATCCATCAATACCACCGCGATGTCGGCCTTCAACAGATGCTCCAGCGCTTCCCTGCCGGACGTCGCTTTGATCAGGCGCTCCCCCAACTCATGAAGAATGATCTCGTAACTCATCAGCTTCGCCGGCTGATCGTCGACCATGAGAATGGTGACCTGTTCCCGCAGATCGGGAAGGATGGGGACACGCGCGGGGATGGGAAGGATCGGTTCCTGCATACGCCTTACCGGTGAAGCCACGTGCGCAAACCGGAGAGCAACTGATCCGTGTTGACGGGTTTCGCCATGTACTCCGAAGCTCCTGCTTCAAGACACTTTTCGCGGTCGCCCTTCATCGCTTTGGCAGTCAGCGCAATGATCGGAAGACGACGGAAATCGGCGTTCTGACGGATGACCTGCATGGTTTCATACCCGTCCATCTCCGGCATCATAATATCCATCAGCACAATTGCAACTTCAGGAGTTGCTTCAAGCGTGGCAATGGCTTCCCTGCCGGTTCCCGCGGTGAGCACCGTCATTCCTCTGCGCTCCAGAACGCTGCTGAGCGCGAAGATATTGCGCACGTCATCGTCCACAACAAGCACCTTGCGGCCGACCAGCGCCTCGTCCGACCGGTGCAGACGGTCGAGCATCCGCTGCTTTTCAGGAGGAAGGTCCGCGACCACGCGATGGAGGAAAAGCGCTGTCTCGTCGAGAAGACGTTCCGGAGATTCAACGTCCTTGACGACCACACTGCGCGCGAGCGTACGCAAGCGGGCATCTTCTTCGGGCGCGAGGTCCTTGCCGGTAAAGACCACTACGGGCAGTTCCAGCAGGTCAGGGTTCGCGTGGACGCGCTCCAATACTTCGAAGCCGGTCATGTCAGGCAAGCGTAGATCCAGGACGACGCAGTCGAATTTCTCCTCACTGATCTTGCTCAGCGCTTCTTCGCCGCTTTCGACAATGGTGACATCAATGTCCTCATAGCCCAGCAGTTCCATGATGGTGAACTGTTCGGCGAGATTGTCTTCGACGATCAGCAGCTTCTTGCGCCGCGGCGTGGAGTACTCCTTGATACGCGTCATGGCGGCCGCCAGGCCTTCTGTAGTGGTCGGCTTGGTGACATAGGAGAATGCCCCGCGGGAGAGGCCGTGATGCCAGTCCTCATCCATGGTGAGCATCTGGATCGGAATGTGACGGGTCTGGGGATCCTGCTTGAGATGGTTCAGCACCGCCCAGCCCAGCATGTCGGGAAGGAAGACATCCAGCGTGATGGCGGTCGGCCCAAACTCGCGAGCCAGCGCAAGAGCGTCCGCTCCACGCATGGCAACCAGGACTTTGAAGCCTTTGTCGCGGGCCAGATCGCAGAGCAGCCGCGCATAGTGCGGGTCGTCCTCCACAATCATCAGTACGCTGTCACCGGGCTGCAGGTTGCCGCGATCGTCCTCAATACGTTCGCCGATCTGCTCCGATGGGCCGGTAAGCAGTTGCAGGTTGACACGCGCGCCAATCCTTTCCGGCCCCGGGAGCACCGCCGCAGCAGTTCCGACATATGTGCGCGGGACAAAGAGAGTGAATGTGCTGCCCTGACCAGGTGTGCTGCGAAGTTGAATCTCGCCGCCCAGCAGACTGGCAAGCTCGCGGCTGATCGCGAGACCGAGGCCGGTGCCGCCATACTTGCGGCTTGTTCCCGCATCCGCCTGCTGAAAGGCTTCGAAGATGATGCGCTGCTTTTCCGGTGGAATACCAATGCCGGTATCGGCCACCTCAAAGGCGATGACCGAGCCCGCCGCATTCAGAATCGGGTGGGCGCTGCCCCAGCCCGAGTTCACCGCCGAAACCGACAAGCGAACACTGCCTTTCTCGGTGAACTTGAAGGCGTTCGAGAGCAGATTCTTCAGCACCTGCTGCAGACG
>DASYEV010000076.1:0-7714 GCA_036498835.1 Acidobacteriaceae bacterium
CTTCCCGGCTCAAGCCTTCGCAATCAGCGACGCTGAGCTTGCGCAGGTCGTCGAACAGGTTTGCGAGGCGAGGGCTCATGATGTTTTCCCAACCAACCGACCCGCATCCGCCTCACGCAGCCCGCCAGTCGCTGCAATCCACAGCACGCAGATCCACAGGCGGAGGTTGTCGAGGAAATTCATGCGGCATCTCGAATGAGTCGCATGGCCTGCGGGTAACTCGCGACACAGATCGCGCCGCCAACGCAGAACCAGAGCCGGCCACGGCGGTGAATGAGACGGATGCTCACTTGCGCTTACCGTTTGCATGAACACGCACAGCAGCGTCGGCATGCTCTTTGGCAATGTGAGCTGCGAAGTCCGGCTTGCTACGGCCCTTGTTCACGATCGCCGCGTGCACCGAGGCAGCGACTGCTATCTGAAGCTGGGCGAGATTTCGGCGGGTGAGTGGCATGTCGTTCGCTCCGTGTTCCTTGGAGCGAAGTAAACCACAGGTTTAATGGGGCAGTCAACCCCAGGTTTAGACTAAGATCACAAAGCGGCCAGTTCGCTTCCTAAAGGGACTTTGCCAGTTAAGAAGGAGCCCCAGGGTTGGCTAAAAAATGTATCGCGCCGGGTAGGGGTCTATCGAGTGGGGCAGGATTGAGCGCATAGGCGTAATGCAGTAGTGCACTCGTGCTGGCGCTGTATGGGGACCAAGCTGAAACCGCTCAAGCATTGGCTGTAATTAGTGCTACAGGATTGGCCACAGGTGCTTTCGACTTTAGACAGATCAATATCTTTGGTACTGGCGCAACCAGCGAGCAGCGCCATAGCTGCTACCAATGTTCGTCTCATGTTATTACCTTCCAGACGCGGTTTTCCGAGCGTTTTTCTGTGTTGACTCAGGTGGCGACAGTCCCTGGATCTCATGCACCATCGAGATAAGCTTGGCTTTGACGGCCGGGGATAACCTACGCCATTCGACGTCTAGATCATCGGAAGGAAACGACACATCGAGGCTCAATAATTGATCCAAGCTGATGCCCAAAGCCCCCGATGCCTTGATGGCATTCTTTCGGCTGATCTTGCCAGTCCGTATCCATTTCGATACAGCGTTCTCACTGACTTCACATTTTTCGGCCAGCCATGCCTGCGTCTGACCCACGCGAGTCAGTTCCCTAATGATCGTTTTCCCTAGTGGACTCATGAAGAGAGGATGAAACCCACGGTTTAGGACCGCCACTGACCGCAGGTTGACCGTGGCCTCAACCTGTGGTTGACTAGGGGCCATGCACCTCAATCCAGCAGTAGATAAGGCAATCAAAGCTTGCGGCCTCGGCAAGCTGGCTGAGTCGGTCGGTATCTCTCCACAGGCGGTTGATAAATGGCGTCGTGCCGGTGTCCCGCCAAATCGTGTCCTGCTGCTTGAGAAATTGTCCGGTGTGTCTCGATGTGATTTGAGACCAGATCTGTACCCATTGGAAATAAGTACGCCATCAACTGTCGCGAGGCGCAAACGCGCTTGATCGTTCCGCGTCGGCATTGCTGAGACCTTCTTAGTAATCGTGCTGAGGTGCAGCACGAAGGTCCCACCAACTCATTTGTTGCGCAAGCACACAGTGTGTTTGTCGCTTTCTCTGACACAAATATCGATTCCACATTTCTGCTGCTAACGCGACAAATCAAGCTCGATTCCCTCACTGGATCATCAGAACTGTGAACACCGTGCCAGCTTTCGAACAGATCACAAATCTTCCCTTGATTCATGTTGCGCAACCTGAACGCAGGCGCATCGGCAAAACAAGCGTTTGCGCGTTTGTGTCTTTTGTTCAGGTTTCTCTCTCATCACTTCTCTCTGTTTCGCAGTAACAGATCCGCCTTTTTATTGTTCCCAAGATGGACAGACAATCAAAGACAAAGAACTTGTCTAACCCCGACCAGATGGGGCTAGGGCTGACTGATCCGCGCAGAATTCCCCTGGAATTCACGCTTTCAGACGTGCGTAAGCTCAAATCAGAGAGTGATGCAATCGCCCTCAGCGTTCGCTGTTCCGGCTTCGAGCCCAAGGAAATCCCGCTACTTTTCGGCATCGATGCCGGCCAGTGGTCGAACATCCTTAATGGCAAAAAGCATTTCCCGCATGAGCGTCGTAACGAGTTCATGGACTTCGTTGGGAACGAAATCCTGCTGATGTATGCCTGCGAGTCCCGCGGGCGGGACTATTCGACGCTGCGTCCGCATCGATCGGAGGTCGAGATCCAGCTTGAGGCCGAGAAGCGCCGCAACGCAGAGCTGGAGCACCGTCTCGCCATTCAAGAAGACTTCGTTCGCAAGATGGTGGCCGGCAAATGACGCAGCCAAGCTCCTTCCGCGGCATCCAGGGTATCCGGGATATCAAAGCCCGGATGGGTGAGTTGGTGAAGTTCTATCGCAAATTCAAACCAGGGGTGGTCGAGCTGATTTGCTCCCGCGACGACTACGACCTGATTGCCAGATGGCCGAGGGCCGCGAACGTCGAAGGTTTCTCGGTCACGGACAACGGGATTTTCTATGAAGGCCTGCGCCTGACCTTCGATACGGGACAGGGCCGATACGAAAAGCCGGCGACACCTGAACAGGTGGTTATCCAGTGATTTCCTCGAAGCCCCGCTTTGCGCCTGGTACCGATGAGCTTGAATCGCGCATCGCCCACCAGGCGCTTCTTCTTCACGCCTCACCGACGCCACTGGAGCGCCACTCCGCATGGGAGGAGCTGAAGCGGCTACACGCCTTACGCTCGCCTGAGCAGATCACGGAGATGGAAATCGAGCAGGGGCTAGCACGCTGATGGCCGATTCACGGGCATGGTTCAGGTTGTACTCAGAGTTCGCTTTCGACCCCAAAGTGCAACTGTTAGATGAAACGTTACAACGCCGTTACCTAATGTTGCTATGTCTCGCAGGGGCCGGAGTAACGCCAACAAATGACGTTTCAGAGGTCGATTTTGCCCTCCGAATTGGCGTTTCAGAATGCGAGCGCACTCGTTCCGTGCTTGTTTCAAAGGGACTCATAGACAACAAATGGTTTCCGCGAGCTTGGACAAAAAGACAATTTGAATCAGACACTTCCACTCCACGAGTGAAACGTTACAGGCAACGGCAGAAGGATGTTACGAAGGTTGTTACGGAAACGCCCTCAGAGCAGAGCAGAACAGAACATATAAGAACCCCAGAAAAAACCAACGGACATGAGGCCGTCGTTCCGACGGATGTGACGTTGATTTTCGATCACTGGAAGACCGTCCACGTTCACCCACGGTCGCAGCTTGACGTGAAGCGCACGAAGGTCATTCGCCTCGCGTTGAAGTCCTACACCCCCGAGCAGCTTTGCCTCGCCATCACCGGCTACAAGAACTCGGCTTACCACATGGGCGAGAACGACCGCAAAGCCAAGTTCGACGACATCGAGTTATTCCTTCGCGACGCCAAGCACATCGACGCTGGCATTGAGTTCGCCGAGAAAGGGCAGGAGCAGAAATGGCAGTAGACACCATCCTCTCGCGTCTCGCGAAGGTCCGTAGCACTGGCAAGTCTTCGTGGCTGGCATGTTGCCCGGCCCACAACGACAAAACCCCCAGCCTGACGGTGCGCGCCCTGGACGATGGCCGAATCTTGGTCCACTGCTTCAGCGGCTGTGGTGCGGTCGACGTGGTCGGCGCCATTGGGCTGGAGATGACGGATCTGTTCCCAGAACGCTTGGGCGAGTTCAAGCCAGTGTCGCAGCCCTTCAGTGCGATGGATGCGTTGCGGGCATTGCGTCGCGAATCCGGGGTGCTGGCGATTGCCGTCGCTCACGTCGCCGAAGGCAAGCCTCTCAACAGCGAACACAAGGCGCGGATTGACCTATGCGCAGAGCGCATAGCAGACGCTGCGGGGTACGTTCATGCGCTCGGCTGATCTCGTGGAGGCCTCAGTCGCAAAGATCGACGCAGCGCGTCTACGGCGCTTGGGGCAGATGCTGGTGACGGAGACTGGAACGTTCAAGGAACCGCGGCAGGTGCTGTTCGATCTCGCGAAGAGCAACGCAGCCGAGCTTCTGGCACAGTTTCAGCAATCCCGCGCTGGATTCGTTACCTCGCCCTTCGATCCCGAAGGCTACAAGCTCAAGTTCTTCCGCAAGGGCTACACGATCTGGTCGGGATATCCAGGCACCGGGAAAACCACGGCATTGCGGCAGCTCGTGTGCCACCTGCTGAACGCGAAGCAAAAGGTTTTCATCGCCTCACTCGAGGAACATCCGGTCGATGTGATCGTGCAACTGGCTGGCGTGTGCTTTGGCCGCGAGACGCCAACGGCCGAGCAATTGCAGTGGTTCATCGATTTCTATTCTGCAGACCTGAAAATCTGGGGTATCACCGGAGTTGCGAAGCACAAGGAAATCTTCGGCACCGTCCAGCAGCTCGCGAAGGAGGGCGTGACTCAGGTATTCGTCGATTCGCTCATGTGCCTGGACATCAACAGCCAGGATTTTGAGCAGCAGCGCCTATTCGCGAACCTCATGAACTCGATGACCATCGAGTCTGACATCCACCTGCACTTGGTCGCGCATCCCCGCAAGGCCGTGAGTATCGATCAGGAACCGGACATCAACGACGTTGCCGGCGGTGCCGATTATGGCCGTCTTGCACACAACGTCTGTTTCGTGCGCAAGGGCAAGATCACTGTGCCTGGTGGCAATCCTGATCTCACGCCGATGCAGATCGCAATCCGCAAGCAGCGCTACGGCACCGGCTATTACGGGGAAATCACCGGCTGGTTCAACCGCAGATTGCGGCAATTCAAGACGGACCAGTTCGACCAGCGCCCGACACAGTACCTGCCAAAGCAGGCGTACGAGTGACGGGCGGCTACTTCACAACTCCAAGGACTCCCATGACAACGCTATTCGCTATCGATCCAGGGATGACTGGCGCCATTGCGTGCATTCGTGATGGCGTTGCATCCGTGGAAGACCTGCCGGTGATTACCGACCGTGCCCTAGCCTGGGTAGACGGTAATGCGCTCACGGCCAAGCTGCTTCGCCTGCGATCGGGTAAGCCCGCGACCTGCATCATCGAGCGAGTCGGCGCGATGCCAGGGCAGGGCGTCAGCTCTAGCTTCAAGTTTGGAATGGGATTCGGTTCCATTCTCGGCGTGCTGCAGTCCATGCAGATCCCCATCGAGTTCGTAACGCCAGTCGTTTGGAAGCGCGACCTCGGCTTGGCGAAGGAGAAGACCGCCAGCCTCGACAAAGCCCGCCTGCTGTTCCCATACGTCGATCTTCACCTGCAGAAGCACGACGGGCGCGCAGAGGCGCTGTTGATAGCTCACTGGTACATGACGAAGGCTCAGGCCAAGGCGGCGGCATGAACGAAGACACCGATGATGAATTCAAGCGCATGCAGCGATGGCTGGGCGCCCATAACGAATCTAAACCTGAGGAGGGATTGACCGTGGAACAGACAAGAACTTTCGGAGAGCGCGGCGGCTGGATATTGGGGTATTTGGTTGCGGTGATCCTGGCGCTTAGCGTGCTGGCCTTTGCGGCGTCGAGAGCCGATGCGGCGGCACCACCGAATACCGCAACCATCACATTCTCCGCGGTCACGACCTACACCGATGGCACTGCGATCGCTGGCCCTGTGACCTACAACGTCTACCAGGGCGCCAAGGGATCCACAGCCAAGGTGAAGGTCGGGACCATCACCACGATCAACACCAGCGTTAGCTCTGGCCTGCTGACCGGCCAGGAATACTGCTTCGAAGTCACTGCGGTGGCCGGTGGCGTCGAGGGCGATCACTCGAACGAGGGCTGCAAGAAGTTCATCGGCACTCCCGGCACAGTGGTGATCACGGTAACCTGACAATGCCACGCCCGCGCAAGATCTCCGAACAGGCGCAGACACGCATCATCAACGTGGCGCTGAGTCGTATGCGCATACCTTCGGATAAGGAGCTCGCTGCCGAGAGCGGAGTATCTGTCGCCGCGGTGCGCAAAGTTATCGAACGGTTTGTAGCAGTCATGCCAGTTTCACGTGGAGCAAATGCAGGCATCATCGAAAGCGATGAGCACAGGCGTCACCATCGCGCAGCAGGCTGAGATTCTCCCAGCAGGAACGAAGCTGCGTCTGCTGCGCGATCGCATCCTGCTCAAGCCACTCGATTGGAAGCCGAGCGAGATCGTTGAAGTCATACGCCACGGCCGACCTGTACGCGGGGAGGTGATCGCAATCGGGGCGGGTACGCACAAGCGCACCTACGCCAAGGACCGCAAGAGCTTCAAAGAGGGGAAGCATTTCATCCCCACTGAACTCAAGCCCGGTGATGTGGTGGAACTCGGGGGGCTGAACGTATTTGACGGAAGAGGTTACGCGTTCCCTGAAGTGATCATCGGCACTGAACGCCACATCATCTGCCAGGAGCAGGATGTCGCAATGGTGGTTGAGCAGTGATCACCGTAGCCGCCAAGCATCTCGTAGCCATGAAGCAGCTGGGCGTATTCCTGCACCGCTTCACCGCTCCGCACAATGGTGAGTTCACCAACGTATTCGCCGAGCACTCGGATCAGGCTCTACCTGAGCGAGAGATTGAAACGATCCGCACCGTATTGGCTTCCGCCCTGATCGGCAAGTACCACGACAAGTTCGAGGTGGTGATCAGCCCCTCAGTGACGGTCACCCCAGAGGAGCTGCACAACGGCGCCGGGATCGTGACGCAATGAGCATCGCTCCCATTCCCACGCCTCGAGCTGGCGATTACGTGTTCAACATGGGCAAGGACTCAGAACAGGACCGCATTGAAGCCGAGCGCCTGTTGAAGAACCAGGGGTGTAAGCAGTTCAGGTTCGAGCCATTGTCCGATGGACGGGTGATTGCTCACGGGTATTTGAGGGCGGCATGAGTGCCAAGATGGGCCGGCCCAGCAAGTTCAAGCCTGAACTGTGTGAGCAAGCGGTCAAGCTGTGCAAGTTGGGTGCTACGGACAAGGAGCTGGCCGACTTCTTCGGGATCAGCGAGTCCACCCTGAACCTGTGGAAGATCGACAAGCCCGACTTCTCGGAGTCCCTAAAGCAAGGGAAGGATGAAGCTGACGCGCGGGTGCAGCAGTCCCTGTATCGCCGGGCCTTAGGCTATTCGCATGACGCAGTGAAGATCTTCAACGACAAGGACGCTGGTGTCACGAAGGTCGATTACGTCGAGCATTACCCGCCTGACACTGTGGCCTGCATCTTCTGGCTGAAGAACCGCAACCCTGAGCAGTGGCGCGACAAGGTCGAGACGGAGCTGACCGGGAAGGGCGGCGGCCCGATCGTGATCAGCAGCACCGATGCCGACCTTTAAGCTCACACCGAAGCAGGACGAAGCCAATCGGCTGCTGGCCTCACAGGCTCAGCACATCATGCTGTTCGGCGGCTCTCGCAGCGGTAAGACATTCCTGATCGTGCGTGCAATCTGCGTGCGTGCGTTGAAGGCACCCAGCAGCCGGCATGTGTCATTGCGTTTCAGGCTGGGCCATATCAAGTCCAGCATCGTCATGGACACCTTCCCCAAGGTGATGAAGCTGTGCTTCCCCGGCACGCCGTATGAGCTAAACAAGAGCGACCTGTATGCGAGCTTTGAGAATGGCTCGGAATACTGGTTCGGTGGGCTCGATGACAAGGAGCGCACTGAGAAGATCCTGGGTAATGAGTACGCGACGCTGCACCTGAATGAGTG
>DASYEV010000077.1:0-24055 GCA_036498835.1 Acidobacteriaceae bacterium
TCGACGGCGCACCGCTTCCTGCCCTGGCATCCATCTCCGGAGATACGCAATGACCAAGTTCACACGCCGCCGTTTCGGCAGCACCATGTTGTTTGCAGCGCCGGCAATCGCCGTTGCGCCTGCTTTGCTGGCCCAGGCCCCCAAAGAATCCACACCACCTTCGCTCAACCGGCCACTGAGCGAAGGCGGCCTCGAAACCTGGCCCAAGGGCTGGGGACCGAAGGAGATTGGCAAAGCCGTCGCCGAACACTTCATCCCGTCCAAGCACTACCACGCGGACCGCATCGTCTACCCGGAAGTCTGCGCCTGGTATGGGGCTTTGGAACTCGCGCGCGTCACCGGCGACACCGAGCTCATAGGACGCTTACAAGCCCGCTTTGAGCCGCTGTTCGGCACCGAAGCTCCCCTGCTGCCGCCCAAGGGCAACCACGTGGACTTCTCCATGTTCGGCTCGCTGCCGCTGGAGTTGTACATCCTGACCAAGGACAAGCGCTATCTCGACCTGGGACTCAGCTACGCCGATCTGCAATGGGCCAAGCCCGATGCTCAGGGGCTCACGGACGAGAGCCGCTTCTGGATCGACGACATGTACATGGTCACCATCGTGCAGGTGCAGGCTTTCCGCGCGACCGGTGACGCCAAATATCTCGACCGCGCCGCAATCGAGATGACCGCCTATCTCGACAAACTGCAGCAGCCCAACGGACTCTTCTACCATTCGCCGGACGTGCCCTTCTTCTGGGGCCGCGGCAATGGATGGTTCGCGGTTGGCATGACCGAGTTGTTGCGCGACCTTCCAGCGAAGCATCCACACCATGCCCGCATCGAGCGCGGCTACCGCACCATGATGCAGTCGCTGTTGCGCTACCAGACCAAGGCAGGTTCATGGCGTCAGTTGATCGACCGCGAAGAGACCTGGCCGGAAAGCTCAGGCACAGGCATGTTCGCCTTCGCGCTGATCTCGGGTGTTCGTAACAAGGTGCTGGCTCGCGCCGTCTACGAGCCCGCTGCCCGCCAGGCATGGCTCGCGCTGGCCGGCTATCTCGACCAGAACAACGATGTCACGCAGGTCTGTGAAGGCACCAACAAGCTCAACGACCTGAACTACTATCTGCTGCGCAAACGCCGCACCGGAGACTTCCACGGCCAGGCGCCGTTGTTGTGGTCTGCCGCCGCTCTGCTGCGCACTTAGCGAGACAGCCACCACTCCGGGTGGGCGGATTCATCGCGCTCGCTTTTGGCGCGATGAATGGGCGGGCACAGAAACCGGGAGGCCACAGACACCGGTGACAACATCCCCACGGGAATTACGGAAAGAGAAACAAGAACCTTCACCCTTGCCCGATGACGTTAAGTCAAAATGTTCGCTAAGGACATTCGTGCAGGCCCACTCATCGCGCCAAGTACATGCGCGATGAATGGGGCACCCTTTGACGTGGTTATTTGGAAGAAAATCAGGCCATTCCTGGCCGTAACGTTAGTTCTTCTGCGCCGGCATCACCGCCGGGACATCCTGCGCCGCGGCTGAAAAATACTTTGCTAGTGGATCCGGATGCAGCAGCTTCAAACCCAGCACTACCGCACGCGCATTCAACTGCGCACCCGCCATGCTGGTGTGCGTGTGCGGATCGCCGAATAAGGGCTCCACCGCAGCCTCGCCCAGCGCGTCATATTGCCGCGCAATGATCTCGTTAAGATCGATAACCGGGACTCCTTCCTGCGCGGCCACTTCGCGCGCCCACCCGCCAAAGCCATCTGCTCCGCTACGCACTACGTGACCGTCTTTCCAGATCTTGCGCGGGATCAGGGTGCACACGATCACAGTCAGGCCCTTGGCTTTGGCATCGCGCACATACTGCCGCATGTACCAGCCGTAGGTGTGGACGGTTTCATGCTTCTTAAGGATCGGGTTTTCGATCTCCCGGGTTTCATCGCCGGTTCCCGGCAGCGTTCCGCGTGCACGGGCTGTGTCATCCAGGGGGCCGGAATCGTTGTGACCGAACTGCACCAGCAGATAGTCGCCAGGCTTGGTCATCGAGAGCACTTCCGCCCAGCGGCCTTCACTGATGTAGGTGCGGCTGCTGCGGCCGCCGATGGCGCGATTCACCACGTTGATCTTCGCGGGATCGAAGAAGTTCACCAGCGGCTCTCCCCATCCCCACTGGCCATTCGCGCCATCGCCGTGTCCATTGCGGACAGTGGAGTCGCCTACCAGCCATAGCGTGGGCAGCTTCGGGTTCTTCGGTGTAGGAAGATTCAGGTTGTCGTGCAGCGCCGGGTCAGGCCCAGGAACAGTCGTCGCCGCCTGCTGAGCGGGAGAACTTTGCGCCAGACCGGCGATTGTCACCAGGGCAAATAATAACGCGCAAATCGTTTTCATTCCTCGCATCTGTATCTCGCTCCTCTGTGGTTTGCAGTTTGTCCAGTCAAAAAGAATCCCGGATGCATGTGCGTGCACCCGGGATAAGGGGAGGCTTCCATTGTTTTTTTCGACTTAGAAGACTTCGGTCATGATGCCGACCGGAGAGAAGATGTTGAAGCCGTTTCTTTCAAGGAGACGGCCTCCTGCCATGCTTGAAAAGCCATGGCAGGAAAGCTGCGTTAGAAGTTGAACCGTCCGGCGAACTGGAAGTCACGCGCGTTGGCTTGTGCTCCGGTCAACGTGCCGAAGGCATTGCCGGCCGTGCTGCCCGGAGCGCCCCAGGCGGCGGTGAGACCGGTCAGGGTTGGATGGTTGGCAACGTTCAGGCAATCGAACTCGGCAATGAACTTCATTTCCCGCCAGACACTGAACGAGCGGCGAACACTGGCGTCGATATCCCAGTAGTATGGTGCGCGCAGACCGTAAGGAGCCGTGCGGGCCACGTTGCCGATCTTGTTGTACACCGATGTCAACGCGGGATTCGCATACGTGTCAGGAGCCTTGAACGCGTTGGGGTCGATGTACTGCACACCGGTCTTGCGCATTCCGCCGTTCTTGCGAACGATGCCATTGAAGTTGGGGTTGTAGTCCACCTCGCAGGCGCCGCTATTGGGTGTGGTGCAGCCACCATAGGTGATGACAAGGGGTACGCCGGAGTTGAACTTGTAGAGGCCCGAGAACTGCCATCCACTTGCCACCATCCGCACTGCGCGGTTCGAAGCGCCCTTACCGAACGGCAACTGCCACACGCCATACGCCGCGACGTTGTGCGGAATATCCGTAATGGTCAGCGAGCGGTCAATGCGGTTCTGGTGGAACGATGCCGAGGTGCCCGAAACCGAACCCGAAGGCAGGTCATAGCCCGAGCGGTAGGTGCCCTCATCGCCCATGTTCTTGGACCACGTGTAGTTCAGCGTGTAGGAAAGCCCATGCACCGGACGCTGGCTCAAGGAAACCTGCATGGAGTGGTAGCTGATGTTCGCCGAGTTGCCCCAGGTGTCCGTAACACCGGAGTATTGTGGGAACGCCAGGAGTGTCTGAGCAATGGTTGCGTTGGTGTTGGACGCCGAGATGCTCGCATAGGGCAGCTTGTAGCCAGTCAGATTCGCCATGGCAATGGCGACGTTCGCCGGCGTTGCCTTGGCGCCCAGCAGAGGAGCCTTGCCGGTTGAGTCAGCCACCGCGCCCAGCGCGACGATGTACTTGGGATCAAGCTGGTTGGACCAGTAGCCGCGCGCATTCGATCCGCTCGCCAGCAGGAAGTGGCTCTGCGTTCCCGCGTAGTTCAGCGACAACGTGATGCTGGGTGTAATCGCCTGCTGCAGGCCTACGTTGTAAAGCTCAAACTCAGGCGCGCGTCCCGACAGGTAGGGATCCGCGTACGCCACGCCCGCTGCTGTTACGAAGGCGCCTGCGCCGTTGACATAGTTGCCGGTATTCAACGTCTGCGTTGCAGCTGTAGGCGTTGTGGGAGTGGGCAGAACAAAATTCGCTCCGCCGAACTTGGTGTTGGCGATGCCTGCGGTGGTGAAGGCCGCGCTGTTGTTCAGGTAATACGAAGGGCCGGCAGCCGCTGTCGTGGTAAGTTCCGCAGGGGCCGTGGCCGACACGTTGAAGCCGGTGGCTCCGGTGCCATTGCCGGCGCCGCCGCGTCCACCGACACCACCGCCGATCGAATACACGATGCCATAACCGCCACGCAGCACCGTCGTAGGTGTGACGGAGTAGGCAATGCCAAGGCGAGGCCCGAAGTTCTTCATGTACGTATGCACCGGGGTGCGGCAGTTGCAGCTCACGCCCGCGCCACCAATGTTGCCGGCAAACTGCAGCTCGCCAGGATTACCGGTTATGGCATTGGTCAACGATGGGTTCAGGAAGCTCCAGCGATCCAGGACTTCGTGGTACGGCGGAAAATGATCCCAGCGGAAGCCCATGTTCAGGGTCAACTTCGAGGAAACCTTCCAGACGTCTTCCACATAAGGCGACATGTCATGGTAGCGGCCACCGGTTTCCGAAACGCTCATGATCGAAATGCCCGAGGAACTGGCCGCGCCCAACAGGTAGCTGGCATAAGCAAAACCGCTGCCCGCGCCGGCATTGGGATTGACCGTGCCGGCGGAGAAGTTTGCGGTTGAGTTCGCCGAGTACGGCACCGTGTAAATGCCGGAGTATCCGACCTGCGGCGCGACGTTGTCCTCCAGCCACTGATACTGGATACCGAGCGTGATGCTATGCCGCCCCATCGTCATCAGGAAGTTGTCCAGCAGCGTGAACGTGTTGGGAGCAGTCACCTGGGTGGCTCCGCTGGCGCCATTGGCCGTCCATGGGGTAAACGCCGTGGGATTCGCAGTGGTGGTGCCGAAGCTCGCGCCCGGGAACTCCGTTGACGCCTGGCCCTGAGGAAGGTTGGTAATGCCCAGATCGGAGACCGCCTGGTACCCCGGCTGGCCATCGCTGATCGAGGTCACCGGCTGGGTGAAGCGATTGAAGCCATACTTGAGCTGGTTGGTCATGTGGTTGTTGATCAGCCAGGCATGCTCTACGTCGGCAATGACCGGGATGATGGTGGCGTACCCACCGTTGGTATACGGCGGAGGCAGCACCGCGCCGCCTGTGGTGAAGGGCACGTTCTTACGCACACCGTAGGCGATGACGCCTGACAGACGCTGCGTGGGAGTGATGTCAAAGTCCACCTTGCCGGTCGACTCCCAGTTGTCGAAGCCCGAAGGAACACCCGTGTACACGTTGTTGACCAGCGCGGTGTTGTTCGGTGAAGGCAGGAAGCTCTGCATCTTCAACGCAATGGGGGAAAGCTGATTGGTTGGAATGATCTTGCCGGGGTAGGGATTGCGGCACAGAGTCCCGGCGTTGGCCGCCGTACATGCGGCGGTGCTGGTGGGGTCATAAATCGGCACGTTCAATTCGCTGAAGTTCCCTTGGCGCATCAGCGCGGTGGGCACCGTCAGGAAGCTCGGGTTCGCGCCCGCGCGGCCATGGAACTTGTCATAGGTGCCGAAGATAAAACCACGCTTGTGCGTGAAGGGGATCGGACCACCACCGGAAGCGATGAACTCGAACTGGTGTTCGTCGGGCTTCGGCGCGGGCACCGTATTGCCGTTGGCATCTTTGATCGTCGCGGTTTTTGAAGCATAGCTCCAGGCATCAAATGCGCGCGAACGTACAAAACCCGCCACGATGCCGTGATACTTGTTGCCGCCCGACTTCATCGTGAAGTTGATCAGGCCGGCGCCCTGGTATTCGGCGTCCGGCGAGCTGGTCACCACCTGGAACTGGTCGATTGCTTCCACCGGAATCGCATTCGAAACCACGCGGTTGTCGCCCTGCTGGTTGATCGTCGTCACGGGAATACCGTCGACATAGACCGCGGCGAGGTAGTTTCCCGTACCGCCGATGATCGGCGCGCGGGCACCCGGCTGTGTGCCCGGCAGCAGCGTGGCAAACGCGGTCGGGTCGCGCTGCTGGCCGCCCATCTGCAGCGGCAGGTTTTCATAGGTCGAGTTTTCCAGAACGCCGCCCAGCGTGGCGTTGGTCGTCTCCAGCGCCGGAGGCGCATCGGTGACAGTCACTTCTGTCGCATTCGCTCCCACGTTGAGCTTGACGTTCAATCCGGTCAGTTTCAACGCGTCCACCGAGAGGTTCTTCTGGGTGAAGTCGCCAAAACCCGGCGCGCTCACCGTCACGGTGTACACGCCGGGAAGAATCGGCGAAATCGTGTACAGGCCGTCGGATGTCGTCTCCCGCGTTGTTTTCATGCCGCTGGCGTCATTGGTCACGGTCACCTTGGCGTGAGGAACAATCGCGCCGGTCGAATCGGTCACGATGCCCTGGATGCCGGCTTCGCCGCCAGTCTGGGCGTGAGCCGCAGGGGTGTACGCGATCGTGCAAAGCACAACGACAGACGGGATTAGCAAGCCGGCGCTCAGGCTCATGGCCCGCAGTTTGCGGCTGATGCTGGATTTCTGCATGGTGTTAGCTCTCCATTGAGTGGAACGGCCAAAACGTAGCCTTTGGGCATAACACTTGTCAAGGGGAGAATTATTTCTATAGTGAATTTCACCTCGCAAATGAGTGCCTGATACCCCTCGCCAGCCGCCCGGGAAGGGCGGCTGGCGGGAGGGACAAAACATCTGTTCTGTTGAATTTATTGCGCTTTAGCGCTCATACGGCTTCTCTACATCCACGAAAGGAGCCGGCGGCAAAAACACACTGGAGGCCGGGTCGGGATGCTGCGGTTGGAAGCGTTTTTGGGGCTCCCTCAGGTACCGGACAAGGGGTGATCCGCTCTCCTGGAGACCCAACACCATGCACCGCGCCAACTCCCATGCTCCATAGGCGTTGAAGTGGGTGTCGTCGTGCAACGCCTGGGGCTGGCCGGGATAGGTGTTCGCCGGAGCGTAGACGAATAACGACCGTGAGGCTGGTTCGCCGACAGCTTCATACAGCGTTTTGCTCATGGCGTTGAGATCGATCAGCGCGACATGCTCCGCCTGCGCGAAGTCGCGCATGGTTTGCGGATAAGGAGCGAGCGAATCCGTGATGTGCCCTGTCGCGTCGAACGTGCGGCGGTTCATGCTGGTCACCAGGACTGGGGTGGCGCCGCGCTCCCGCGCCATCCCAACGTACTTGCGCAACAAGCCCGTATACATCTCCGGCGAGACAAAGCCGCTGCCCGGCTTCTGGTCATTGTGCGCGAACTGGAAGAACAGGTAGTCGCCGGATTTCAATTGGGAAAAGATCTTCGCGAAACGCTTCTCGCCTTCGAAGCTGCGGATGGTTTCGCCCGACTCCGCATGATTGGCAATCGCAACACCCGGCCCGAAGAACGCAGGCAGCATCTGTCCCCAGGCTGCCCAGGGCTCGTTGTCCTGGTCGACCACCGTAGAGTCTCCCGCCAGATACACGGTCGGCGTGCCTGCCTTCGCAGGCTCCACGCGGATGTTGCGCACGGAAGGATGGTCGCCGGAGAACTCCAGTGTCAGCTTGTCATCCCAGTTGAGCGCGCCCATCTCGCGCGGTTTGCGCTTCACCACGCCATCGCCCGGAATCTCAGGCACACGCACATTCACCGTGAAGCTTTCCGTCCTGTATTTGCCGGCGCGGGTCGCAATGCGCGCCAGCATCACGCGGCGGCTCTCCGCGCGCACGGTCGTCATCGCATCGGCTGGGCCGCCGAGTTCCACCGTCACCAAGTAGTTCCCTTCTTTGGCGGGCATGGAAAAGAAGAAGGTTTTCGTTGAACTGCATCCGGTCTTATCCACCCGCTCCGGTGCAGTATCGCGATCGAAACCGGCAGCGGCGTTGCTGTAGACTGTCGCCGCAGTGAGGGCCTGCGTTGCGCCTCCCGATCTGGCGCCGCACACATAGGTTTGCGCGGCAGCGGAAAGCGGCAGCAGGAACGCAATCGCGAACATCGTTTTCATGGAACTCTCCTTGTCAGGTCGAGCGCGCGGATGATTCCGCACGTTTGAATCCTGATGGGAAACAATATTTCTAACGAATTCACTATAAGCGATGACAAATACCTTCGGCTCCACGAGTAACCTCCGCGTACCAGCGGCCTGTCCCCGGATGCTGACAGCATGCAAGATGAATCGTGAAGCACAAGCCGGAAGGGCCCAGTTTCAACTGGGCCGTCAGCGACGCGCATGGCGCCATTCTTCCTCGCTGCCGCGGGCCGGAGTGAAGCGCGTAGCGCGCAATGACTGAATTGCTTCCACGGCTATCGACCGCGCCAAGGCTATCTTCACCAATAGCCCCCGACCCTTCCTGCAACGTTGCCGAAACCAACATCTGGAACAACAATTTAGTCGTTACGCGCTCCGCGCTTCACTACGGCCTGCGGCAGCAAGGAAAAGACAAATTCGTTTTTGGCGATGCTTTCGGCCTGGTTGAAACCAGGCCCTTCCGGTCCTTGCCACATGATTCATCGTGTACGTCTTTGGCGGAAATCACAGGAGTCAACCGCTTTAGTACACTGCCGAACACGGAAGGAAGTCTTCAATCCATGCCCCCCAAACGACCTCTTCGTCTCGCCGCCTTTGCTCTCACCTGCGTCACTGCCGCGCTCGGAAGCTCAACCGCATCCGCCCAGAAAACGAGCAACATGCCGCCACGTCCTCACATCACCGGCATCTCCCACGTGGGTTACTTCGTCTCCGATCTGCCGAAAGCTTTGGTCTTCTGGCACGACCTTCTGGGCTTCGACGAATACTTCAGCATCAAGAAAACGGACTCCAACGACGTCCGCATCGCGTTCCTCAAGATCAACGACCGTCAGCACGTCGAGCTCTTCAACGAGCCCTCGACGCATCCGCCCAATATGTTGAGCCACGTGTGCTTCGCCGTGGACGATATCGAGGCCATGCGAAAGTACCTCGCCGCCAACGGCATCAAGGTACCCGCTGCCACCGGCAACAAGACCCGTGCCGGCGACTACGCGTTCGAGATCACCGACCCTGACGGCATGCTGGTTGAATTCGTGCAGTCTCTGCCCACGGGCGCGGAAGCTCAGGCCAAGGGCAAGTTCATGCCTGCCACGCGCATTGCGACCCATATCTACCACACGGGTTTTGTGGTCGGGAACGCACAGCGTTCGATGGACTTCTACGGCAAGCTTCTCGGTTTCAAGGAGACATGGCGCGGCGGAGGCGACCCCAAGGTTCTGAGCTGGATTAACATGCGTGTGCCCGACGGCGAAGACTATGTCGAGTTCATGCTCTACAGCAAGCCACCTGACAATGCCGCCAGCTTCGGCGGTAAGAACCATCTGGCGCTTGATGTGCCGGACATCGCCAAGGCAACCGAAATCCTGCGCGCTCGCGCAGCCGCCACGCAGTACACCAAAGAACTCAAGATCACGACCGGCGTGAATCAGAAACGGCAGATGAACCTCTACGACCCCGACGGTACTCGTGTGGAGTTGATGGAACCCTTCACCATCACCGGCAAACCCACACCGCCGTCGACGGCGCCACCACCGCCTCCTGCGCATGATTGAGGCAGGTGCGTGTCGCGGGGTCTCCCTTAACAAAGGGGTCATCCTGGCCAACGGCGAAGGATCCCAGTATTTGCGAGATGTGGCCGGGCGGATGGATTTGCAGGAAAGCCACGTCACATGACCTGCCGGGCAATTGTGCAGCCACCTGCAAAATACTGGGATCCTTCACTGCGTTCAGGATGACCCTGCATGAGGATCGTGGCAAAAGAGGAACAAACAAAGCCGGGAGAACAATAAACCTACGCCGCGCAACCTGCATCCCCAACCTAGAACCTAGAACCTAGAACCTAAACCGGCTCCTGCTCACCCGTAGGAATATGCACCGCCTTGGCCGGATGCAGGCGGCTGTAGCCAGTCGCATGGCGCAATCCCGCCAATGCCACCAGGCCCAGTTCCAGTGCACATACACCGTTCCACTCCCAGCGCGACCATGCCAGGCTGGCCAGCGCCGAACCGAGCGCGCCGCCCACGAAATACAACGTCATATACACCGTGTTCAGACGGCTGCGCGCGGATTCGCCCAGGCCAAAGATTCTGGTCTGGTTGCTGACCTGCATCATCTGCATGCCGATGTCGAGCACCAGCACGCCGACCACCAGCGTTGCCATGTGTACGGCGGTACTCACCGCGAGATGCTCGCTCATCCAGATCCACAGGTAGGCAGCCGTAATGGTCCCGCCCGCCGCGGTAAGAACATAACGAGTGCCGTGGCGGTCGGAAAGTTTGCCTGCCAGCGGAGCCACCATCGCGCCCGCTGCGCCCACCACGCCGAACGTGCCGGCCACTCCTGGGCCCATGCCGTAATGCTTTTCCAGCATGAACGTCAGCGTGGTCCAGAAGGCGCTGAATGCGCCGAACGACAGCGCCCCAATCACGCCCGCTTCGCGCAGCAGCGGTTCATCGCGGAACAACGTCCACAGCGACTGAAGAGTCGCTTTGTAAGTCAAGGACTGCCGGGGCGTCTGCCGCGGCATGACCTTGAACAGAATCGGAATGAACGCGGCGTTCATGATCGCGGCAATGATGTAGACGGAACGCCATCCCCCGCCGAACTTGGCCACCCATCCGGCAAAGCTTCGTGCCAGAAGTACGCCCAGCAGCAATCCGGTCATCACCGTGCCAATCGCCTGGCCGCGCTTTTCGTTGGGCACCAGGTCGGGAGCCATCGGCAGCACCACGTGGGTCACCGAGGCCAGCAGACCGATCAACACACTGGCAGTAATGATGGTGGCGAAATTCTGCGCCAGGCCGGTCAGCAGCAGGGCCAGAGCCACACCGGCATACATGCGCACCATCAGCTTGCGCCGGTCCGTGACATCGCCCAGCGGCACAAAACTCATGATGCCGACCGCGTAGCCCACCTGGGTGGCCACGGCGACGAATCCCATCTCACGCGCAGTCTGGTGCAGGCTTGCGCCCATCACCAGCAGCAGCGGCTGGTTGTAATACAGCGAGGCGACTCCGACAGCGCACGCAACGCCCAGGAACGCCAGGGCCCGGCGGCCATTCATCGCACTTTGTTTGGGTGAGGACATCGAGCGCTCAGACCTTGAGTCTACAAGACCCGTCCACCAACTCCTGTGCAAGCGGTTGCGTTTCACAAAGATCGCGTCCAGGCCCTATCATTTCAATAGGGGCCCTATGCAGCACAATGACACGATCGCCGTAGCCATGTCGGGAGGGGTTGACTCCTCCGCGGTCGCGGCGCTGCTGCATGCCGAAGGCTACACCCTCGTCGGTCTGACACTGCAGCTTTGGAACCAGCGCCGCCTCGCCGGACGCGAAGGCATGCCTGAAAGCGTGCAGGGCCGATGCTGCTCCATTGACGACGTCTATGACGCCCGCCACGTGGCCGAGCATCTCGGCATTCCCTACTATCTGGTCAACGCGCAGGAGCGTTTTGAAGCCGAGGTCGTGCGCCCGTTCGTTGACGAGTATCTCGCTGGCCGCACGCCCATTCCCTGCACGTTGTGCAACAACCATCTCAAGTTCGATCAGTTGCTGGTGACCGCGCGGCAGATCGGCGCGGATCGCATTGCCACCGGGCACTACGCGCGCAATCGCTACGACCCCGAGCGCGGCCGCTGGATATTGGCGCGCCCAGCCGACAAGTCGAAAGACCAGACCTACTTCCTCTTCGGCCTCACCCAGGAGCAGCTCTCACGCACGCTGTTTCCCCTGGGCGAAATGCAGAAGCCCGCAGTGCGCGACATGGCCGCCGAACACGGCCTGGAGTTGGCACAGAAGCCCGACTCGCAGGAGATTTGTTTTATTCCCGGCGGCAGCTACTCGCAGTTCCTACGCGCCTATCTCGATGAGCAGGGACGCGAACTGCCCGACAGCTCAGGCGAGTTGGTCGCTTCGAACGGCGAAGTGATGGGCCGGCACGAAGGCATTCATGCCTTCACGGTGGGCCAGCGCAAAGGTCTGGGCCTCAGTTCGCCGCAGCCGCTGTACGTGCTGAACATCCATCCCGACTCCCACAAGGTGGAAGTCGGCACGGACGATCAGCTCTTTTCAAAGACGCTGGTTGCCGACCGTGTGAACTGGGTCTCGATCGCGGAGCCGGCGGAGCCAATCCGCGTGACCATCAAGATTCGCCACCGTCACGAGCCCGCACCAGCCACACTGCGCGTTCTGCCTGACGGCACTGTCGAAGCCACCTTCGACGAGCCACAGCGCGCCATCACGCCCGGCCAGTCGGCCGTGTTTTATCAGGGTGATGAGGTCGCAGGCGGCGGCTGGATTGTCTGAGCCAAAACGCTTCCGACACCTGCGGCTGAGTTCAGATTCCCACTATCCCAAGGAAACCCATGACCCGCACGAACATCCCCGGCACTTCCCCCTTTGAGCCGATCATCGGTTTCTCACGCGCGGTGCGTATTGGCAACGTGGTGCACGTTTCGGGCACCGGCCCGGTGGGTGCGGAAGATCTTTCCCCAGCCGAACAGACACGCCACGTTTTGAAACTCATCGAAACCGCGCTTACCCAGGCCGGCGCCGGGTTTGAGCACGTGGTACGCACACGCATGTTCATTGCCCGCGTCGAAGACTGGGAAGAGATTGGCCGGGCCCACGGTGAAGTCTTCGCGAACATCCGTCCAGCAGCCACCATGGTTGTCGCCGCACTGCTCAATCCCAAGTGGCGTGTGGAAATCGAAGCCGAGGCAGTTCTGCCGTAAGCATTCTTCATGAAGGGAATCCGAGGCCAAAGATGCTGAAGCCGTTTTCTCTCAGAGAAAGCGGCCTTCTCGGTCGCTTTCTCGAAATCGCAGCATCATGCGGAATGCTTTAGGCATAATCTCTCCTATGCCTCGTTCTTCCTCCGGCCTGATCCGGCCCGTGTTCCTCATCACACTCGTTGCGGGAACGCTCGATATTCTCGACGCACTCGTGTTCTATGACCTGCGCTCGCATGTCGCGCCCCGCACGCTGTTGCAAGGCATCGCGGGCCACCTGATCGGCCGCTCCGCCTATCACGGAGGGCTCAAGACCGCGCTGCTCGGTCTCGGCATTCACTTTTTCATCGCAGCCGTCTGGGTCACACTCTTCGTGGTCCTGGCCCGCAGCGTGCGCTTGCTCACCCGTTTTCCAGTCGTTACCGGAGCCCTCTACGGCCTGCTGATCTATGCCGTCATGAACTACCTGGTGCTGCCGCTCACACCGCTTTACACGGCCCCTTCACACAATCCAGTGGTACTCGCCAACGCGATCCTTGCCCTGGTGTTGTTCATGGGAATCACGGTGGCGGTGCTAACCGACAAACTCGCCGCCTGACGATAGAAACGCCCGGACGAGGTTTCCGGAGATCCGCCGCCCCCTCCAAACGCCGCTCCGAATTGAACTTGGGGCGGCAAGTTGCCGTATCCTGTCAGCACATGCCCAAGCTTTCCATCCGAGACCTCGACCTCACCGGTAAGCGTGTCCTCATACGCGTGGACTTCAACGTGCCTCTCACCAAAGACGGCGCCATCACCGACGACACGCGCATCCGTGAAACTATTCCGACCATCGAGTACGCTCTGCGCCGCAAAGCCCGGGTCATCCTGGCCGCTCACCTGGGGCGTCCCAAGGGCAAGCCGGTCGAGGCCATGAGCCTGCGCCCGGTCGTCGACCGCCTGCGCTCGCTGCTGGACCACGTGCTCGACGAAGGTGAAAACGTTGCGTTCGCACCCGACGCCGTGGGCGAGATCGCCACCGAACTTTCCTCCAACCTCGAACCTGGCCAGACGCTGCTGTTAGAAAACCTGCGCTTCCACGCCGGTGAAGAAGCCAACGACCCGGCGTTCGCCGAAAAGCTCGCAGCCCTCTGCGACATCTACGTGAACGACGCCTTTGGCGCCGCGCACCGCGCGCATGCCTCCACCGAAGGCGTCACTCACTTCGTCGCACAGTCCGCCGCCGGCCTGCTGATGGAGAAGGAACTCAACTACCTCGGCAAAGCGGTTTCCGATCCGAACCGGCCCTTCGTTGCCATCATCGGCGGCGCCAAGGTCTCGGACAAGATCGACGTTATCAACGCTCTGCTGGACAAAGTCGACACTCTGTTGATCGGCGGCGCCATGGCCTATACATTCCTCAACGCGCAGGGCCAGACCACCGGCAAATCGCTTACCGAACTCGACAAGGTCGACGTTGCCCGCGCCGCGCTGGAAAAGGCCGAGGCCCGCGGCATCAAGTTCCTGCTGCCGGCCGATCACGTCCTCGCCGACAAGTTTGCCGCTGACGCGAAAACCCAGATCTTCTCCGGCACCGAGCCTTTCCCCGCCGAGAAGATGGCGCTCGACATCGGCCCGGAAACCATCAAGCTCTTCGCCGCTGAAATCGAGGACGCCGCCACCGTGGTCTGGAATGGACCCATGGGCGTCGCCGAACTCGCACCTTTCGCCAAAGGCACCAACGCGATCGCCCGTGCTTTGGCGAAAAACGAGGACGCGATCACCATTGTCGGTGGCGGAGATTCCGTCGCAGCCATCAACAACTCGGGCGTCGCGGACAAGATCTCGCACATCTCCACCGGCGGGGGAGCGAGCCTCGAATTCCTCGAAGGCAAAACCCTTCCTGGAGTCGCTGCACTTACGGAGAAATAATTGGGCGCGGAAGTGTTGTTATTGATTCCCGTCACGATCTATCTCGCGGTAGGCTGCCTTGCGTTCTTGGTGTGCATCTCAAATCCGCGCCTCCGCGGAATCGCTCTGGATAGTGGCCTGTGGTTTGCTCTTTGCGGAATCCTGAGCCCAGTCACTGCAATCGTTACCGTCATGGCCGTGGCGTGGTGGGGTATGCCGTCCCTTGATGACATCGCACAACGCGACGCTTTCCTGGTCGATCACTTCGGACTCATCGTTCTTGCAAACTTACTCGCACTCGCCATCCTGGCTACCTTCATCACTCTGGCACACAGACGGCTATTGCGGAAGATGACCTTTTCGTTCTTTCGCATCTACATCTCGGGCATAGCAGGCGCAGTGGGCCTGTTGACCGCAATCCTGGTCACTACCTGGTGTCTCTTCGCATCGATAGGGTCGATATCCTTTTCCGCCTTCGTTGGCCTCGCACTGTGTACAACCCTTGGCCTCGGTTACATCGCTTTCAAGTGGGCGGCGACCTTTCGAGCGCTGCAGCCACTCTGCGTTGCATCCGATTTTCCCGAAAACGTGTGAACCGGCCTAAATCGCGCACGAATATCGCATCGAACTTGCCATTCACGCCTTCTTCCCCGTAATCTCCACAGACTACGAGCCTTTCCCCTGGAGCCGACCCTTGCATGCGTAAGCCCGTTATCGCCGGCAACTGGAAGATGTACAAGACACCCAAGGAGTCCCTTGCGTTCCTCGACGCGTTTCTTCCCCTGGTGGAAGGACACAACCGCGACGAGATTCTTATCTTCCCCACCATGAGTTCGCTCGCCTACGTGATTGAAGCCGCGCAAGGCACCAACGTCCGGGCCGGCGCTCAAAACATGCATTGGCTGAACGAGGGCCCTTACACCTCGCAGACTTCGCCCACCATGCTGGTGTCCATCGGCTGCCGTCACGTGCTGCTCGGCCACTCGGAACAGCGCCTCTACTTCAACGAGACCTACGAGCGCGTGAACCTCAAGCTCAAGGCCGCTATCAACCACGGCATCACGCCCATCGTGTGTGTGGGCGAACTGCTGGGCGACCGCGAGGACGGCAAGACGGAAGACACGCTGCGCACCCAGGTTCGCGGCGCGCTGCGCAACATCTCTCCCAGCGAAGCCCGGCGCCTGATCGTGGCCTACGAACCCATCTGGGCCATCGGCACAGGCTCGACGGCCTCGCCCGAGATCGCGGCAGAAGCCCACAGCATCATCCGCCAGGAACTCAGCTACTGCTGCGGGCAGCAGACCGCCGACAACACCCGCGTGATCTACGGCGGCTCGGTCAAACCGGAAAACATCGCCGCCCTGATGCGGCAGCCGGAGATCGACGGCGCCCTCGTAGGCGGAGCCAGCCTGGTCCCCACCACCTTCGCCAACATCGTCCAGTACGCGGAGTGATTGGAACAGGGGACAGGGATCAGGGAACAGGGATCAGGAATGCGGCGGCCGATGCCGGCGTTTCTTGTTGGCGGGTTGTGACAGATTTGTGGGGATGCGGACAAACAGCAGATCCCCTGCGGGGATGACAAAGAAAAACAGAACAAAAACAACGGCAGGAAATCCCTTATCGAACCACGCCGGCCTGATCGACCGGCCAGTACACAAACTCGGCCCGTCCATAGATCAGCCCGCGAGACACTGGACCGAAATCCCGGCTGTCGCTCGAAATCGAGCGATGATCCCCCATCACAAAGTATTCGCCTTGGGGGATGATGGTCGCCGGCAGGGAACGCTCGTCCGTGTACTTCTCGGGAACGTACGGTTCTTTCTGCGTGATTCCATTCACCATGACCTTGCCATGGTCGATCCGCAGTTCATCGCCGGGCAGCGCGATGACCCGCTTGATATAGCTCTTGGAAACATCGTGCGGGTAATAGAACACCACCACATCCCCGCGATGGATATCGCCGATGTGGTATACGAGCTTGTTGATGAACAGGCGGTCCTGATCTTCCAGTTGCGGCAGCATGCTGGTGCCTTCCACGCGCACCGGCTGATAGAGAAAAAAGATAATGATGGCGGAAGCCAGCGCGGCCCAGAACAAATCGCGCAGCCAGAACAGAACGCTGCGTTCCCCACCCTGCCGCTCGCTCAGTTGTGTTGTTGGCTGCTGCTTCAACCGTGAGTTCCCCTGCTGTTGTTATAGACGAGAATTTGCGGAATTCGATGCGTTTCCCGCACTCAAAAGCTGGTTGCACCACCCACACGGCACACCCGGAAGTAACTGTTACCCCTTTCGAATCAATAGAAGTCCGGGTAGCGCACACCATTCCGAGCTGTCACCTGGAGCAGAACGCTGTGTGGTGGAGAGACCTGCTTCTACGCTCCTGCCCATGCCACGGGCCGGCTAAGGCCGTTTTCCGTCCTTGCCTTTGCTTTTCTTGTTTGTCATCCCCGCAGGGGATCTGCTTCACCGGCTTTCCCACCACAACCCTGACAGAGCATGGGGAGCACAAAAGAAACAGCAGATCCCCTCCGGGGATGACAACAAGAGAAACGAGTCGATGGCTCAGGAAATACTGGGGGCGATGTCGCCTACTTCCCCTTCAACCCCAACCCCGGAACCAGCGTCTTCGCATCCAGCCCCTCCGGTGACCAGGCATCCACTATCGCCTTTCCCAACTTCGCGATCGTCACTTCACCTTCGTTATCCACCGTCCAGCTTTGGTCGGCATTGTCGTAGGTGAAGATCGCCAACACCATCGGTCCGCTCTTTCCGGCCACGATCGCCACATCGACACGCACAGCGTTCAGCGACCCCGTCTTGCTGGCCACCGTCTGGTCGCCGCCATTGGGGAGATACCGCGGGATGGTTTCGCGGTAAAACTGGCTTTTCAACATGTGCAGAGCTACGTCGCAGACCGCCTTGTCCTTTTCGTCGGGCGCGGCAAAGCCCTCATCGGAGTTGGGTGGCACGGGCTTTTCCCGCGGGCCGTCCGCATGCAACTGGCATTTGCCAATGCGTGTCATCAGCGTGGCAATCTCATACGGAGTCGTCTTGCCCAGGCCGAACTTCGGCTGGTCCGCCGGCATCGGTCCAGTCGCCGGCTTCATCACCTTCTTGTAGAAGTGTGTGTTCTTGAGACCCAGTGCCTCCATCCGCGCGTTCACCGCATCCACGCCAAAGCGGTCGATGGCCATGTTGGTCGCCGTGTTGTCGCTGACGATGACCATCATGGTCAGCACGTCCTTGAGCGTCACCGTGATGGGCGTATCGAAGAAGGTCAGCATGCCCGAACCGCCCACCGGCTCACCTGGTTTGAGGGTGATCTTCTCGTCCCAACGCGCCTTGCCCTCACGAACCTCGACCATTGCCTCATACAGCATGGCGAGTTTGATCACGCTGGCTGTTTGCACCGGCAAGCTACTGTCGCGTTCCACCTCATGCTGGCTGTTCAACTGCCGGGCATACAGGGCGACCTTACCGTGGTGCGCCTGGGTGATGGCGTTGATCTGAATCAGCAAACCGTCTTCGGGGCTGTGTTGTGCCTGGGCAGCTGGATTGCAGCCCGGCAGCGCCAGAAATACCCCACACGCCAGCATCGTGGCCCGAACCAGGCGTACCTTGACGGTAGCGGCCAACTTCTTTCCCAACATACACATCCTCCAGACGGGCATCTTATACTCTAAGAGAAGCGTTTCGGGCCCAGGCTGTGTCTTTCCCCTCAACGCCATTTCCCTGGACCCGCGATGGGTTAGAATCAGCGAGACTTTATGGCAACGCAAAGCATGCCATCGCCGACCGAGAAGCCCTTGCCGCGACCGGCCGCTGATCTCGATAGCCTCACCACGGAGAAGCTTAACGAAGCTTCCGCGGGGCTCGATACCAAATCCGCCATCGAAATCGCTCGCATCATCAATCACGAGGATGCGAAGGTAGCCGCAGCCGTCAAGAAGGCTCTCCCGGAAATCGCGATCGTCATCGATATCGTGGCCCGCTCGCTCCGCGACGGCGGCCGCCTGATCTACGTGGGCGCCGGCTCTTCGGGCCGCATCGCCGCGTTGGACGCATCCGAGTGCCCCCCGGCCTTCTCGACCGCCCCCTCGCAGGTCCAATACATCATGGCCGGCGGCCCCAAGGCCCTGGCCTCGGCTTCGGACGTCAATGAAGACTCGCCCGAACTCGGCCAGCGCGATATCGCCCGCCGCCGCCCCACGCGCAAAGACATCGTGATCGGCGTCTCGGCTTCGGGCCGCACGCCCTACGTGGTCGGCGCAACCGACTATGCGCGCTCCCGCGGCGCCAAGACCGCGGCCGTCACCTGCAATCCCAACTCGGATCTTTCCCAGGTCGCCGATGTCACCATCTGCGCCGAAGTCGGCCCGGAGGCCCTTTCCGGATCCACACGCATGAAGGCTTCCACTGCGCAGAAGATGATCCTGAACATGATCACCACCGCCGCGATGACGCGCCTAGGCTATGTGTACGACAACCTGATGGTCAACGTGCACATGAAGAATGCCAAGCTGGTGGAACGCGGCATCCGTGTGCTGATGCAGGTGTGCGACATCGACCGCGAAACCGCCATCCGCACCATCAAGTCCTCAGGCAAATCCATTCCGATTGCAGTGGTCATGCTGAAGGCCGGTGTGGACAAGATGGAAGCGGTGCGGCGCCTGCAGAAATCCGACGGCAACGTTCGCCTGGCCATCGATGACTCCAGATTGGAGCTATAAAGTGACGGTACGTGGGTGGGTCGGACGATCTGTCGCTCACATCCAGTTATTGGTAGCCCTTGAAACCGTAGGCTCCCTGAGCGAACGA
This sequence comes from Acidobacteriaceae bacterium, assembly GCA_036498835.1. GTDB lineage: Bacteria > Acidobacteriota > Terriglobia > Terriglobales > Acidobacteriaceae > Granulicella. The sequence continues at coordinate 19,331 of DASYEV010000077.1, forward strand.
TGACCGCCGTTGGCGTTTCTTTCCAACAAGCCGCAAGACCAGGCAATTCGCAAGCCAGGATTCTCCGCCACATCCGCATCTGGCTGGTCATTTTTATCGTGGGCCTGGCCCTCAGCGGCATTACCGCCTTCCCTCTTCAGTCCGAAACCGCCCTGCTCGTCCGCACCTCGAGCGCACTTGGCCTTACGGAGCGTCTTCCTGCACTGCACGCCTGGTTCGTCCATGTCGCGGATGCTCTTGCAGAGACCAACGCGCGTTATCCATTTCTCGCTTACGGCACGGACTGGCTGGCCTTCGCGCATTTGGTGATCGCGGTAGCCTTCATCGGCCCGTACCGCGATCCAGTGCGAAACAAGTGGATCTTCGACTTCGGCCTGATCGCCTGTGCGGGAGTCATTCCCCTGGCGCTGATCGCCGGGCCCATCCGTGGGATTCCCATCTATTGGCGCATCATCGATTGCAGCTTCGGCGTCTTCGGTTGCCTGCCGCTGCTGCTCTGCCGCAAGTTAGTCCACAGGCTCGAAGTTCTGCAGCAGGTGTAGAACGGTTGATCGCCGTATCGTCTCCGTCTTTGCTTGTTTGTTGTCATCCCCGCAGGGGATCTGCTGTTTTCCAATCCACCACAAATCTGTCACTCGACCGAAGGCGCTTTAGCGCCGAAGCGCTCCGCTATCTTCCGTGCGCAAGCCACAGACCCTATGCTGTTCCCTGTTCGCTGTTAACTGTTCCCTGCCTTTAAGCTTTCGCGCAACATTCTTTCCCGGCGGTGTTTATTTCAACAGCACGCGCCGGATTCTCCCCAACCCGCGTCAAGGAGCACGTTATGCATCGCTTACCCCTCACCGCCGCACTCGCCCTGGCCCTCACCGGCTCGGTTGCCCTTGCTCAGACAGCTCAGGAACCTCAGCAACAGGCTCCCCCGGCCCAGCAGCAGGGCGCCCCTATGCACCATTTCCGCCATGGCCGTGGCATGCACCACGACCCGCATCGCCAGGTGGAGATGATCAGCAAGCGCCTCAACCTGAACCCCGACCAGTCCGCGAAGCTTGAACCCATCCTGGCAGCGCGCGATCAGAAGATGTCTGCCCTCCGCGCCGACACCTCCCTGACCCCCGAAGCCCGCCGCGCTCAGTTCAAGGCAATTCACGAAGAAACGAAGCAACAGTTCGCCTCGGTTCTCACTCCAGACCAGTTGAACCAGATGAAATCCTTGCGCCATGGCCGCGGCATGCATCGCCAGGGACCGCCTCCGGCCGGCCCTGCGGGCGTGTAAGAGCCTCCGGCGTGCTTTGAGACAAACCCTCGCGCAAGCGAGGGTTTTCTTCTTTTGCCGCATCACCCTGAGCACCCCAAATCCACGCTCTATCTCCGTACACTAGTTGGATGGACAAGTTTGTCGTTCGCGGCGGAAACCCGCTGCTGGGCACTATCAAAGTTTCGGGCGCGAAGAATTCCGCCCTGCCGTGCATGGCCGCCGCCATCCTCACGGAAGAAGAAGTCATCCTCGAAAACATCCCGCAGGTTCGCGACATTGAAACCGAGCGCAAGCTTCTTGAGTCGATGGGCGCCGAAGTCGAGCTCGGCTATGGCCGCGCCCAGCACCGCACCTCCATCAAGTGCGCGGTGCTCTCCGACCCCGTCGCGAAGTATGAAATCGTCAAGACCATGCGCGCCAGCTCGCTGGTGCTCGGCCCTCTGATCGCGCGTACCGGCATGGCCCGCGTCGCCATGCCAGGGGGCTGCGCCATCGGCGGCCGTCCCATCGACCTGCACATCAAAGGCCTGGAATCCATGGGCGCCACCATCACCCAGGAGCACGGCTACCTCGAAGCCCGCGCCGAACGCCTCAAGGGTGCGCACATCGTCTTCGACAAAATTACCGTCACCGGCACCGAAGACCTGCTGATGGCCGCAGCACTTGCGGACGGCGAGAGCATCTTCGAAAACTGCGCGCGGGAACCCGAAGTCACCGATCTCGCCGCCCTGCTCAACGCCATGGGCGCGCAGATTGAGGGCGCGGGCACCTCCACCATTCGCATCAAGGGCGTGACCAGGCTTCACGGTGCGCGGCACCGCATCAACCCTGACCGCATCGAAGCCGGCACGTTCCTGCTTGCGGGCGCCATCACCGGGGGCGACCTCAACGTCGATTGCTGCAATCCCGAACACCTTGGCGCGCTGCTCGGCAAGCTGCAGGAATGCGGCGTGAAGCTCGAGATCGGCGCCGACCATGTGCGCGTCCACTCCGGCGGCAAGTTGTCCGCAGCCGACATCTCCACCGAAGAGTACCCGGGCTTCCCTACCGACATGCAGGCGCAGTTCATGGCCCTGGTCACGCAGTGCGAAGGTACTTCGGTGGTCACCGAAAACATCTTCGAAAACCGCTTCATGCATGTCAGCGAGCTCAACCGCATGGGCGCCAACATCAGCGTCAGCGGACGCACCGCCACCATTCGTGGAGGCACCAGGCTCCAGTCCGCCGCAGTGATGTGTTCCGACCTTCGCGCCAGCGCTTCGCTGGTGCTGGCAGCCCTGGTGGCGGAAGGCGAAAGCATTCTCGACCGCGTGTACCACATCGACCGCGGCTATGAGCGCATTGAAGAGAAACTGCGCGGTGTGGGTGCGCAAATACGTCGCATGGGTGATGTCTTCGGGAAAAAGTAACGCTAGCCTAATTGGCGGGATGGCCTGTCCGGGATTCTGGTTCGAACCGATGTTCCCCTTATGACCAATCGCTCACTCGCGCAGCGCATCTTCAGCTTCCCCACCATGCTGGGCGGAGCGCTGCTGCTCACCCTGTTCCTGTTAGCTTCCAGCCCCAACCGGAGCGGCAGAGCGCTGAGCGATCCAGACATCTGGTGGCATCTCGCCAACGCCAAATACCTGGTTACGACGCACCACTTCATCCGCCAGGACTTCTACTCGTTCACGCTCTCCGGCACACGCTGGCTCAACATCGAGTGGCTCGCCGAACTTCCCTACTACTTCGCGTTTCACGCCTTCAGCTACACCGGCCTGTACCTGATGACGATGGTGCTTGCCAGCGCTATCGTTCTGGGCACCTACTGGCTGGCGTGGCTGCGAACCGGTGACGTCAAAGCATCGTTCGCTACCGGATGGATCGCCGTCTTCTTCGCTTCGGTTTCGCTGGCGCCGCGCATGTTGCTGTTCGGCTGGCTCCTGCTCGTCGTCCAGCTTCTGATTGAGCAGCTCTTCCGCAAAGGCCGTGATTACACGTGGGCGATGCCTGTGGTCTTCGCTCTGTGGATCAATCTTCACGGCTCGTGGATGATCGGTTTCGTACTCTGGCTGGTGTGGGTGGGCTCGGGCTTCGTCCGCGGCCGCTGGGGAGCCGTGGTTGCCATCCCATGGACTCCACAGCAGCGCAAAAAGCTCCTGATCGTCACCGCTGTCTCACTCGCCGCGCTTCTCCTGAATCCCTATGGCTGGCGCCTGGTCGCTTATCCCTTCGACATGGCCTTCGCGCAGGCCGAAAACCTGAAGCAGATTGCCGAATGGGCCACCATCGACTTCCATGGCCTCCGCGGCAAGTTCGTCATGGGTGTGCTGTTCCTCATGGTGGTGCTGAATCTCGTCCGCCGCCGCCGCTGGCCGCTCTCCGAGCTGCTGATGGCGCTAATCGTGGTGTATTCCGGGCTGACTTATTCGCGCTTCCTGTTCATGGCCGGCATTGTGCTCGCACCGATGCTTGCTGTCGACCTCGGCTGGGGCGTGCGCTGGCTGCTTGGCGGCTACGATCCCAAGACCGACGGCGTTGGGCGTAACGTCGCTGCCCTCGCCGTGCTGGGTGCGGTCATTGTCTACACCATTCCTCCCGTGGCGGCGATGCATGTCGGTGCGATGGACTCGTTCCCGGAGCAGGCGCTTCCGCGCCTCGCGCAGATTCCGGCGAGTGCTCGCATCTTTAATCATTACGAGTGGGGCGGCTTCATGATCTGGAACCAGCCGCAGCACCATACCTTTGTCGACTCACGCACCGACATCTTTGTCCATGCCGGCACGTTGACGGATTACGCGTCCGCAGTGACTCCCTTCCATTCACTGGAAGTCCTGGACAAGTACCACATCGACTACGTGTTCATCCCGCACGAAACCGCCATGGCGTATCTGCTGGAACAAAGCGCCGGCTGGACGGTGGATTACAAGGATGACCTTACGGTGATCTTCCGAAGGACGACAGTGGCGAAACCGTAACGTCACGCATTTTTTTAGAGGGTCATCCTGAGAGTTTGTGACTTTTTGATTTGCGCCGTTGATACCAAATGACTTGCGAAGCGAAAATCACGGAAAAAATCAAAAAGTCACAAGCTCTGAGCCGCCCAAGTCGCTACGCGCGAGTCACGGATGGGTGCTCATGAGTTTCTTTCATCCCTACCCCAACTCTGTCATCTCGACCGAAGGCGCTTTAGCGCTGTAGCGGAGAGACCTGCTTCTGTGCCCCTGCCCATGCCTCGGGCAGGAGCAGGCCCTCAGCGCCTGAAGGCGAATTCATGGGCGATGTGGAAATGTCCGGTCTGAAGACCGGACCTACCGAGTTGTCGTTGACCGATGGCATGGGCAGGAGCACAGAAGCAGGTCTCTTGTATCTGTATAGGTACCGGCATTTCTGACATGGATGCCGTAGCCGTGAGCCGGATGGCCATCCGGCCCACGGCGCGGCGTAGGCGCCCGTTTGTCTCTCGGTTGTCCACCGCAGTGGAGTTT
>DASYEV010000078.1:0-66653 GCA_036498835.1 Acidobacteriaceae bacterium
TAGCTTCACATCTTTCCAAACCATTGAGACGAGATAAGATGGCCCGCATGCGCACGATCAGTTGGATTGCCCTCCTTTTTTTGACCGCTGCCGGCGTTTCCTACGCTGCGGCGCCGGCGAAGATTCATACGGTCACCTTCGGCCCCGCCCGCAAAATCACCTTTACCCCGCCCGAAGCCACCCCCGACAACAAAGCCGACGAAGCTGCCAACCTGCGTGTCCGTCCTCTGTTCGTGGATGAGAAGCAAAAGGAGTGGACGCTGGGGGAGATCCACGACGTGACGGACCGTTCCTTCGTCGTTCGCCGCGCGCTTCACATCAATGACGCGTTGCCGGGGGAGGCGCCGCGCTGGACATGGCAGCCTGGCCCCTGGCTGATGGTGGACCGCAGCACCGGGCACATCACCGCGCTCCATCTGCCCAACTTCGACCCCGCCATCTCGGAAATCGCCTGGTTTCGCGACTATGCCGCGTACTGCGGTCTCGCAACCACCGCCAAAGGCGGCCTTGTCGCTGTTGTTGCCCAGCTAGGGGTACGCAAAGCCGTTGCGCAGCGTCTAATCGGTCCATGGCCGCAAGCTGATCCCCAACATCCGGTGTGTGCTGTTGCGAAGTGGCAGCGCACGCCCATGCGTGCGACCATTCAACCCGCAGGTGGCCCTGCCATCACATTCGATGTGGTGGGAACGAGCTCCCTGATTGAAGAAGGAGACAACAGCAGCGACGAGTAGAGCGATGCGCTCAGAGGTGTGCATGGAGGGAAAGGCGGTTCCAACGGTTTTCGCTTTCTCTACACCGGCGGGAAAAGAGTTTGGTAAAGCAGCAGGAATGTCGCGGGTTTATTAACCCTTCCGCTCTCATTTTTCGCCGGAAACCCACACCCGCGAAGTAGTATCGTGGACAAAAGCACGGGCTAGGGCAGCGTCCCCACAGAGTGGGTAGCGGCTGCGGCCTGCGAAAGCCCCCCTCCCAAGAGGAAAGGAACCAAGACATATGTGGAAACCGAACCAGCCCGGCGCCGCCGCGACCCCGACACCCGATACACCGCGTCCCTCGCCCCTTACTCCCCCTGCGAATTTTGAAGCTGGCCGTCCCGCGGCGGCTGCTGCTCCCGGCGCTGCCGGCGATCAGGCCACCATTGGTAAGAGCCTGATCGTCAAAGGTGAGCTCTCCGGCTCTGAATCGCTCTACATCGACGGCAAGGTCGAAGGCGCGATCAATCTGCCCGGAAACCGTGTGACCATTGGCCGCAATGGCCAGGTCGCCGCCAACATCGCAGCGCGTGAAATCGTGGTGCTCGGCAAGGTGCGCGGCAACTGCCAGGCTTCTGACCGCGTGGACATCCGCAGCGAAGGTTCGCTGACCGGCGATGTCATCGCAGCCCGCATTTCCATTGAAGACGGCGCGTTCTTCAAGGGCGGCATCGACATCCGCAAACCCGGCACGGAACCCAAGGGTGGGGCCGCCAAAGAGCCCGAGCCCGTAGGCGCGGAAAGCTAAACAGCTTCACTCAACACAAGCCAAAGGCCGCATCGCCCGATGCGGCCTTTGGCTTGTGCCCGTTCTGTTCCCTACTTCCTACTCGCTACTTCCTACTTCCTACTTCCTACTTCCTAGCCCTTCAAGGTACGCTCACGCGCAAGGCACGCTTCAGCGCGTTGATGCGGTTGAAGTGAAATTGAAAGTACAGCCCGCCGAACAGCAGCGTGAATACCCAGTTCAATTTGAGACCGATTCCTTCGTCGCGGTTGAAGTGACGGCAGAGATCATTACGCAGAACAAAGCGCGCAATCAGCCGCGCCAGCAAACCCGCCAGCGAGAGTGCCAGAGCGAAGGGAGCCTCAACCGGCGGTCCGTCGAATGCCGCATGCATCACACTGCCTATCGTCGCCGGCAAATCCAGCAAAAACAGCAGCGCGGCCAGGATGTACAGGACCAGCGCAAGGTTCCTGCGCTCTACGCGGCGCAGCCATGCCGCCTCCCGGATGTCCCATGCCACAAAGAAGGCGCCAAGCGTCACAACACCCAGTAGCAACGCGACCCACCACGGTAGATCGGGTGGGTCCGGATAGAGCCTCGCGGGCACGGTCGCGGCCTCCGCGGCATGGTGAGGAGGCGGAGCAGGAAATAGCTCCGAAACCGGTAGCCATTCCTCCATGCCCTCGCCCTGCGCACGGTCGGTCTCCGCCACGTGACCCGATGCCAGGTGGCGCTGCAACTGCATCAGCGAATAGGGTCCGAAGGTTTGCCCTTCGCGTTCGATTCGGTAAGTCATGCCTCTTCCCGTGAGATGCAAATCTCTACGGGTTCGGCTGTGCAAGGCGAGCGGCTTCCAGTGTGGCGATATCAAGTTTGATCATGCCCATCAGCGCCTGCATGGCGGCGGGGCTGCTGGCGATCTCCGAGATATTCTCCGGAACAATCTGCCACGACAGGCCGAACTTGTCCTTCAGCCAGCCACACTGGCTGGGCGCGCCACCGCCTGCGATCAGGCCATCCCAGTATTGGTCGATTTCGCCCTGGTCCTTGCAATACACCACGAATGAAACCGCTTCGGTGAACTTGAACATCGGCCCGCCATTCAGCGCGACGAACTCCTGCCCATCCAACTCGAAGGCAATGACCATGACCTTGCCGCCGGGGCCGCCACTGCGACGGACCTTGAGGCGATCGGAATCTTTGAACACGGAAAGATAAAACTCCACGGCTTCTTCCGCGTTGTTGTCGAACCATAGAAACGGAGAAATTTTCGGCATGTCAATCTCCTTCGAGCGTACGTACTACAGGTTCACACCACAGCGAGCTTGTCAGATGGTCTGGCCATCCGCGTTCGCGAGCACGGTATCCTTTGCCGCTCGCGACCAGCCAATCCGAAGATCGGTAACCTTGTGCAGCGCGAAGTTCGGTTGTACCGGGGCGGTAATGGCAAAGAAATCCGCACGCTGTACATCTTCGAGCCAGAACGCCGGACGTGGATCGGCATTGGAAGGTTCAACCTCCACGTGGGACATTTCCAGTCGCTTCAAGTGACGCACGAAAAAGCCGTGACAAGGAGTCGGCCCGAAGCGCAGGAGTTCCGGATACGCGTCTTCAATCTCCGGAACCTGCAGGCCATGCCAGTCAGGCATAGGTTTGGCTGTCTCACCCCAGTTGGTCAGAGCTTCACCCGGAAGACCCCTGTGACCGAAGTAGCAGTTCGAAATCTTCACATCTTCAATCAAGTTGGACGGTATGCCCGAAAGCAGCGAGGCCGTCGACGCATTGGAGTTGTAGCTGACAAGGTTGGAAACAACCACGCGACGTAAAGTACCCGTGCGCATCGTTTCTTTCGGCCCGCGATTGCGGCGGTTCAGGCGGAAGAACAAGGGCGCGTCCACGATGTCGCGCATCGTATTGCCGGTGATGGCGATGTCTTCGAGATACGCGCCGTCGCTGGTCTCCAGCGAGATGCCTTTGCAGCCTTCAATCACGTTGCCCGTAATCGTGAGGTTGCGGAAGCCGCCGTTGGACTCTGTACCGCACTTGATCCGGCCGTTGCGCGAGACACGCACACCCGGAGCGAACTTCTTCCATGTGCCGTCAATCAGCGAACCGATCTCATAAGTGCCCGTAACGTAGTTGTTCGAGATGGTCACATTGTCCGTCGAGCGCGCATAGCCCAGCGCATACGACGACTTCGGACATATGGCGTCATCCCATGGCGAGTTCACCGTGCAATTCGAAACCCGCACGTTGCGGCAGCAATCGATATCGAAACCATCGCGGTCGGTATCGATCAGAAGATTATCGAGCGTCATGTTATCGACGCCGGTAGCCAGCAGAGCGAAATGGCCGCCTTTCAAAACCGAGAAGTCGCGCAATGTGACATTGCGGCAGTTCTTGAGGGCGATGGCCTTGTTGCCTACACCCGCCTGCTCCGCCTGGAAGGCCTGATACGGCCCTCGCGACTCCGTCACGCGGCTGCCGTGCGAAAGTCCCTTTCCGAAGATCAACCCAGGGCCAAGGATGCTGAAGTCGTGCTCGTTCTCCGCCCAGAACAAGGAGTTGTGCCAATGGTTGTGCCCGTAATCCTGGTAAGGCACCCATGGGTCGTTGGGCTCTGCAGCGTCATAGGTGCCGCCGCTGTAGCCGGTGGTTTCACCCGGCTTGGGCGAGTCCGCCGCCTGGATCGTGCAGCCTCGCGAGAGATACAGGTCCACCCTGGTCTTGAGATGAATGCTGAAACAAAGATAGGTGCCGGCAGGAAACATCAGTGTGCCGCCACCAGCGGCCGCAACCGCCGCAATCGCTCGATTGATGGCTGGAGTGTCTACAGTTTTGCCATCACCCGCGGCACCGAACGTGCGCACATTGAAGATGGCTTCCGTCGCGTGCGTTTCAGTGGGTGTTTGTCCAAGGGCGACATGGCCAACAGTGGAAGCGAATGCAAGGGGAGAGAGCTTCAGCAGTTCACGACGATCCATGGCAGCGATGGTAGCATTCCGATGACACCTTCATCTCCTGCTCGGTAGAGCGCATCGTGCGGCCCTTTTGTGTTTCAAACCGTATAGCCTGAAGCCGATATTTACCTATGGGATTTCTTAGTCACCTCTTCTATCCGTGGGGTCTTTTGCTCCAGGGATTGGCGATCATCCACTTCATCCGGCGAAGGCCCGATACCTTCTGGATCTGGATCATCCTGTTCCTGGGACCCATCGGCGCTCTGATCTACATCTTTGCCGAAGTGATTCCGGATGCCGGGCTGCTTCAGCAGTCCTTCAAGGTGTTCTCACGCCGCAATCGGATTGGACTGCTGGAAGCGGCGATTCGCAGCAATCCCTCCGCCGGAAACTATGAAGAGCTCGGCGATCTGTATCTCGAAAACGGAAAGTTTGAACAGGCACGCAGTGCCTTCGATAAAGCGGTTGCAGCGCGCAGCGATACCCTTGACGTTTTCTACCGGCGAGGGATTTGCGCACTGGAGCTGGATGATCCCATCGCAGCCATACCCGATCTTGAACGTGTGATTCGAACCAGCTTCGATTACGACTTTCATCGCGCAGCCGGCCTGTTGGCGCACGCGTACGCGTTGACGGGTCAACGCGAGCAGGCGGAAAAACTTTTCCAGCGCGCGACATCCGCCTCGGTTTCGTCGGAGACTTACCTGAACTTCGCGACCTTCCTGGCGTCCGAAGGCCGTAACGCGGAGGCGCGCCAGTGGCTGCAGAGCATCCTCGACAAGAAAGCGTCAGTGCCCGGTTATCAACGCCGCCGGGACCGCAAATGGTTCAGGCTGGCCCGCCAGAAGATGAAACAGCTTCCGAGCTAAAGCAAATTCCCTGAAGGTGTACAGGAAGGTGAAACCGCTCAAACCGTTTTCTACCAAGTCGGCCACCGTCGGAACCGACCCCGATGGATGAAACGGGAGCGACGGTTTCATTTGTCGTTGGAGCGGTCACAGACGCGCATACGAGCAAGCCTTCAAGCGCCAACGGCGCGCTCTATACCAGCATGGGGCGAAGCCCCATGAATGAGCAGCAATAGAATCCAAGGGCTGAAGGCCCGACCTATATACGACCTCCCGATGCCAAGGCTCATTCTGATTAGGAAAACGGCCTCCACTACCGTCCATAGAAATCCACAGCATCAGGGAATTTGCTCTCAGCCTCAGTCAAGCGCGATCAGGATGCCTTCACCAGCCTCAACAGTGACGGGCCCGTCCACACGCGCTCCTTCGCCATCGAGGATGGTGGTCAACACCACCGTTCCCGCGGCACTTTGCGTGGTAACCGTCTCGTTGCCAAGATTCAGCAAGACAAGAAAGCCGGTGCTGTCGCCATCGGGCAATGCCATCCGGCGATACCGCAGCAGTGAACCTTCCGCTGTCACGTCCGCAATCGCTCCTGCATGGAGTGTGTCATGGCGGCGCCGCAACGCCAGGAGCTTGCGATACAACGTGAAGAACGAACGTGGAGCGCGTGACTGCGTGGCCGCATTGACCTCCACCCAGTCCTGCTGCAACGGCAGCCATGGTGTCGCATCGGGCGTTGTGAAGCCTGCGTTGGGCGCAGCCACCCACAGCATCGGCGAGCGCTCAGGATCGCGACCGCGTCCCTTGCCGGGCTCGTTCTTTTCGGCCGGGTCCCGCACTTGATCGGGAGCGATAGGCACATCCTGCATTCCCAGTTCATCGCCGTAGTACATGGTAGGCGTTCCACGTAGCGTGAGCAGCAGCATCGCAGCCGCACGGGCCTGCAACGGACCGATACGCGTCGCGAGACGCGATTGGTCATGGTTGCCCAGCACATAGTTAGGCCACGCTCCAGCAGGCAACAAACCCTCATACGTGCGGACAATGCCGGCAATCGCCTCTGCGTTCCAGTTGGTCTGGATGAGATGAAAGTTGAAAGGCAGGTTGGCCCCATTGAGTTGAGGCGTAGCTGGATCCGTCAATTCGTGGGCGGGAAAACCGTAATAGCGAACCAACTCCGGCAGCGGCAGGTAAATTTCGCCGATCAACACGCGGTGCGAGCGCCCTGAAGGATTGGTCAATGACGGTGACCGCACCTCCGCTTCAGGATGCGCCGTCGCCTCGGGTTCGGAAATTGTCGGACCGTAGCTGTCTAGGACCGCCCGCATTTCCGTGACGATTTCGTACGTCCCCGGTTGATCGGCATTTCGTACCGGCAGTGTGCGTCTGTGATCATGGTGCGCACTGTGATATTCCGGGTTGGTAGGGTTATCGCGAAACTCAGCATCTTTAATCAGAAGCCACAGGACATCCATGCGGAAGCCGTCAACGCCGCGATCCAGCCAGAAACGCATGGCCCCATACATGGCTTCGCGCACCTCTGGGTTGCGCCAGTTCAGATCAGGCTGCTCCTTCAGGAAGGAGTGGCAATAGAACTGTTGCGTGGCTTCGTCCCATGTCCACGACGGCCCGCCGAAGTGCGAAACCCAGTTGTTGGGCAGGCGCTCGCGGGCCGGCTTCCAGTCATCGCCGACCGGAGCAGCATTCCGCCACAGGTACCAGTTGCGTTTGGGATTGTCCCGCGAAGAGCGCGACTCCAGAAACCAGGGATGCTGGCTGGAGGTGTGGTTGGGCACAAAGTCCAGGATGACGCGCAAGCCTTTCGCATGCGCGGCGCCAAGCAATGCATCGAAGTCCGCCAGTGTGCCGAATAGCGGATCGACATCCGTGTAGTTCGCAACGTCATAGCCGAAGTCGGCCATGGGAGAGGGATAAAACGGAGAGATCCAGATCGCCGTCACCCCCAACCCAACAAGGTAGTCGAGCCGTGCGGTGATGCCCGGCAGATCGCCGACACCGTCGCCATCCGTGTCCTGAAAGCTACGCGGATAGACCTGGTAAATCACACCGGTTTGCCACCATTGCGTTCCTGCGAACTCGTTGTCTGCCATGGCGAATTGGATGCGCGTAGCATCAGGAAATGACCGGGGAAATTTCGAACGAGCTCGACGAACTGCTCCATGAAGCGGAACTTGCACATGGGCACCTGTGCGCGGGACAAATTCTGGGCGTCCGAATGGCCATGCTGGCACTCAACCGGCTCGGCATTCACCAGCCGCGCAAACGGCTTCTCGCGGACGGATCTCTCAACCCGGATCGCAAGCGGCCTGTGGTCTTCGTCGAAATCGACCGGTGCGCGACCGACGCCATTGGCGTGGTGACCGGCGCAAGGGTCGGCAAGCGCGCCTTGAAGCTGCGGGACTGGGGCAAGATGGCCGCGACCTTCGTTGATCTCAACGCCCGCTTCGACGGCAGCGAGGAGTACAAAGGCCTGCGCATTGCGGCACTGGAAAGCTCGAAGGGCCGCGCCCGCGAGCTCTATCCCGAGCTTGAAAAGAACGCTCAACAGATGAAGGCCTATCGAGAGATGCCGGACGCCGAACTGTTCAGCGAGCAGTGGGTGCGGGTGCCGCTGCCGGACAGCGAGTTCCCAGGCTACAAAGGCGAACGCGTCGCCTGCGCGCGCTGCGGCGAAGGTGTGAACTTTGATCGCTTCATCGAGCGCGATGGGGAAAAGCTGTGTCTCGCCTGCGCCAATCCCGAATCCATGTATTACTCCCCCATCGAGCATTTCTCATAAGGCTGTAGCCTCGCCAAGCAGCCGAGGGATCAAGATGTCGGTCGCCACGTGCATAACAGACGGTCCACTTACGCGTCCGCGCTGCTGCATGATCTGGGAAAGCTCCGCGTACCGAACTCATCCTGGATGAGCGGAGTCATCTGAACGACGAAGAATGGAAAGTCATCCCTGAGCACCCCATGCTGACGGGCTCCATTCTGAGCCGCGTAGCCGCCTTTGAAAAACTGGCAGTCATCGCCAGCCAGCACCACGAAAAGCTCGACGCCGTGCTCTTTGAAGCGCTTCGTGCGGTCGTCTACGCGGCTTAACCACCTGTCTGTTTAGTAAGAATCACGGCTCGCCCTCGCAGGTTCTATATTTACTAGTGCCGCCTACTGTAGTGTCGAGGAATGATGAGCACGCAAAAAATAGATTCCGCCGATCTGTCGCTGAAAGCAGTCTTCCAAGATTTTTATCGCGTTCCGGATTACCAACGAGAGTACGTTTGGGGTCAGGTCGATAAAAAAGGCAAGAAGGGCGCTGAGGTAGATCAATTTCTCGCTGACATTCATGGAGAATTCCAACTCGCCACAAATCAGGAGGCCCCCGAATATTTTATTGGGACGATAGTCGTATGCCCCGCTGCGAATGCACCCGACATCCTCGACCTGATTGATGGGCAGCAACGAATTACGACCGCTTTCTTAACTCTCTGCGCTATCAGAGACTTTTTCAAGGAACGCGATCTCGAAGTCCCGGGAAGCCTCATGGATCAGATCTCCTCAAGCACAACGGACTGGGAAGGTAAAGAATCCTTTAGAGAGAGGCTTGACCTTCAATACGAAGACAGCCAGGGCATACTCGTGTACTACGCGCAAGGACGCGGGCAAGAGGCGGACCGAGGCTTATCGCGCTCAATTGCCAACCTTGGAAGCGCATATGACACAATTCGGGAATTCATTCAGGTGGATTTACGAGATGATCCCAGGGAAGTTCAAAGATTTTATGGTTTTCTGATCAATAAAGTGAAATTGATTCGAATTCAAACTTCGAGTGTCACCAAGGCATTGAAAATCTTCGAAACAATCAATGATCGCGGGCTTGGTCTCGATGCAATGGATCTTCTCAAGAATCTCCTCTTTATGACTGCAAAAGAGGAGGAATTTGAGAGCCTCAAGAAGACTTGGAAGGAAATGACCTCGATCCTTTATTCGATCGACGAAAAGCCGTTGCGCTTCCTCAGGTACCTCATATTTGCCGATTACGACGTTGAGGAATCGAAATTACAAGAAGATGCAATCTACGCTTGGTTCCAAATCAATGCGGCTCAAACCGGTCATCAACGGTCACCGATGGCTTTTGCAAAGCATTTACGAGACGCCGCATATGCATATGCGAACTTCGTTAACGGATGCGGCCCACATGGTGCGATGGACGAGGGAGTCACGAACACAAGAATCCTCGGTGGTAAAGCGATCAGGCAACATTACATCCTTCTCCTCGCTGGCAGACGGCTCAGCCAATCGGCCTTCGGCATTTTGTCACGAGAACTCGAAGGACTCATGTTCGCCTACCTCATAAGCGGCATTTCAACGAACGCATATGAGCGCGAGTTGGTTGAAGCAGCAAAGCGCCTCCGATCAGTCCTAGACGCCGACATCGACGGCTTCATCAGTGAATTTATTCGCCCTGCGAAGGCCGGGTTGAGAGACCAATTCCGCTCTCGCTTGCTTGCCCTTAGAACTTGGGAGATTCGCGGGTTCCGCCTGCGCTACCTATTGGCTAAGCTCACTCAAGCTGTCAATATTTGGGCTTATGGCGACCAGGCTCCGCACACAACGCTTACAAACTTTTTTGATGGCAACAACGATATTGAGCACATCCTGCCATCCACTCCGAGCGCTAAAGCTTTGGAGGAGTACGGAGGCGCGGACGACCCCTATCTTGAGGCTCAGCATTTGGGCAACCTCGTTTTCATAGAACGACCAATTAACCAACTCTTGGGGAATAAGCCCTACAGTGAAAAGCTTGCGGTATATGGGCAATCTCAGCTTCTATGGGCAAAATGCCAAGCTGCCAAACCTGTTTTTGGAGTCGCTGACAAGATCACTCGGGTCGCCAATGTATTACCTTCATTTTCGGAATGGAACCACCAAGAAATGACGCGCCGTCAAATATTCATCACCGATCTTGCCCTAAGAATCTGGGGGTTCGACGCGGGTACGCCGATTCCTACTTGATATCGCGCCAGTTCTGACCGAGTCCAACATCCGCAACGATCGGCACGCTAAAGTTCGCGGCTGATTCCATCTGCTCTTTCACCAGTGCCTGCATCTCATCAGCTTCTTCTGGAACCACGTCGAATAGAAGTTCGTCATGTACCTGCAGGGTCATCTGTGAGCGCAATTTGCGCCGCATGATCTCCGCATCGATGTGGATCATAGCCAGCTTGATGAGATCGGCGGCCGTGCCCTGAAGAGGAGTATTGACGGCTGTTCGTTCGGCAAAGCCTCGCTGATTGGGGTTGCGGGATTGAATGTCGGGAATCGGACGGATACGGCCGAAGGCTGTGCGTACTGCTTGCGTCCGGCGAACCTCATCCAGCAGACGTTCGATGAACACGGCTACTCCCTTATAGCGGTCGAAATACTTTTCGATGTAGGCTTTCGCGGTCTTCTGATCAATCCCAAGTTGCGCGGCTAGACCGAACGGCGAAATGCCATACACAATACCGAAGTTCACCGCCTTGGCCCGCGCGCGCGTTTCTTTATCCATGGTCGCGGCATCGACTTCAAACACCTCCGCCGCGGTGAGTGTGTGAATGTCCTTCCCTGTACGGTAGGCATCCAGCAGCAAAGGATCTTGCGAAAAATGGGCCATAAGGCGCAGTTCGATCTGCGAGTAGTCCGCCGACATCAGCAGATTGCCAGGCGCAGCAATGAATGCGGCGCGTATCTCGCGGCCCACCGCCGTGCGAATAGGGATGTTCTGCAGGTTCGGATTCGTGGAGGAAAGCCTCCCTGTCGCCGTGCCCACCTGGTTGAAAGTCGTGTGGATACGCCGGTTCGCATCAGCCAGCACGGGAAGGGCGTCGAGATAGGTTCCCTTGAGCTTGAGGAGCTGGCGGTGCTCCAGTACATCCGCGGCGATCGGATGCTGCACGGCCAAATCTTCCAGAACATCCTGGGCAGTAGAAACCACCTTGCCTTTGCCGTACTTCATAGGCTTGGGCAGGTCCATCTTGTTGAAGAGAACATCGCCAAGCTGCTTGGGCGAATTGATATTGAAGCGGTGGCCGGACGCCTCGTAGACCTTCTCTGCGAGATCATCGATCTGCACGGCAAGGCGGCTCGACTGCGCACGCAGCAAATCGATATCCACCCGCACGCCAACCTGCTCCATGCGTAACAGGACAGGAACCAGGGGCAGATCAAGCACGGCGTACACATCGGTGAGCGGGCTTTCTTCAGTCAAAACGTTGGAGTTCGCAGCAGATGCCAGGTCTGCGTCTGCACTCTTCGCCGCTTTTGCTTTCGATGATGCCGCAGGCTTTCCACTCTCTGCGAACATCATCTCCGCCGTCACTGCGCCGCCGAGCGCCGGATCGTCGGCCGGGATGTTGTGCTCAACGGGAGCGGCTTCAGCGACCTGCTCCGTAAGCACAGGAACGAGCCGCGCGATCGCCGCGGCTGCTTCGGGAAGACGGTCGCGGTCGTTGGGATTTTCTTTCGAAGGCTGGTGGGTCAGCGCAAGGCTTGTCGAACGGGCCGCAATGTCGATCAGCGTGTGCGAACCGTGCGTTGGGTTCAGCAGATAACTTTGCAGCATCACATCGACGATGGGACCGGCCAGCGTTACATCATGCGGCTGCAGAGCACGCAACACGGCCTTGAGGTCGTGAACCTGCTTGGTGAGCTTCGCATCAGCCAGTGCCTCACGCAGACCGGGCATGTCCAGCGGAACTTCAATGGCATGGGCGGCCGTCACGGCGAGACCAAGACGACAGGCAGGGTCAGAGGATGGCCCAGACACATCTGTGGCTATGGACCCCACCCTTTGCGATGAAGCCGCAAAGGATGGGCCACCCGCATCCATGGAAGATCCAAACAGCGACATGGTCTGCGGCGGTTCGGGCTCTACTTCCGTGGCGATATCGGGGTTGGCGTTTGGATCCTCGGGATCGGCAGCGAGTTCCTCGGAAACCGCCTGCGCCGTTTCAGCCAACGCGAGAGAAAGTCTGCCCGCGGCCTGGGCTTCAGCAAGAAGCGCGGCAAACTCAGCGGGCGTCGCCTTTGCGTTGTAGGTGGTGGCTATCGCCTTCACATCCGGCGCCAGTTCCTTGAGCATCGTCGTGAATTCGAGCTCGGTAAAGAGTGCGCGGCACGCGGCGTTGTCCACCGGACGGGTACGCATGGCCTCGAGATCGAGCTCGATCGGCACGGCGGTGTGAATCGTGACCAGCTCTTTGGAGAGCAGGATATTGTCGCGGTTGTTCGCCAGCGATTCGCGATACGTCTTGCGCTTGATGCTTTCCGGCTGCGCGGTTGCAGCATCAATCGCCGCTTCCACTGTGCCGAACTGCTGGATAAGTTCCACCGACCCCTTGTCACCGATGCCGGGGGCGCCAGGTACGTTGTCGATCGCGTCGCCGCGCAGGGCCATCACATCGACGACGCGTTGCGGTGGCACACCAAGGTTCGCTTCCACTCCGGCGGAATCAAGAATGAGATTGTCCTTGGTGGGATTGAGGATGGAAACGCGCTCGTTGACCAACTGCATCATGTCCTTGTCGGACGAGACCACGTACACGTGGTGGCCAAGCGCGGACAGGCTGCAGGAAAGCGTACCGATGACGTCGTCGGCCTCGAAGCCCTCGTAGTACACGATAGGAATGCGAAAGGCTTCCAGCGCTCGGCGGATGTAGGGCTGTTGCTGGATAAGATCGGGTGGCGTTTCGGTGCGGTTCGCTTTGTACCCGCCGTACTCGATGGTTTCAAACTGTTGTGTCTTGATGTTGAACTTCTTGACGTCTTTGAGCTGGTCGGCGAGTTCGTTCCGATGCAGAGGCGCGCCCACGTCGTATACGGCGGCGAGGTACTGAGGCTGGAAGTCCTTGCGCAGCTTGTTCAACATGTTGACGAAGACATACGTGGCCGCCGTAGGTATCCCGGTGCGCGTCGACATGGGACGCGAACGCTGCATCGCGTGATAGGCACGAAAGATGAAGGCCATGGAGTCGAGCAGGTAAACGGGCGGCTTGGTAGTCTCAGACATGTGTATGTCATTAGATTAGGCTGCGATGGGCCTGCGTGGCTCGGAGGCTGCCAGGATTTGTGAAAACAACGCGCAGGCGCGGAAAAGCATCTGTTGCGCTGAGCAGTTTTCCAGGAAACCGCACCTTCGGAACGCAGTTTTGGCTCCCTCGGTGTATGAGCGAACAACATGAAAGTGCAAGGTATGGCGATGTTTGTAAGCGTTCGATCCAAAGCGTTGCGTCTTGGTCTGCTTGTCACAATGGGGCTGTGCGCCGGTTCGGCTATCGCCGCGCAAGATGCAAGCGATCCGCCCGCAGGCCCTGGCTGCACAAAGTACAAAACCATGTACCGCTGCAACTGGCGGGAGTTCCATCGCTGGCTGCCTCATCTGCACAGTGTGACTGTGGAAACGGACCCCATGGACCGCGCCGCCGCCGGGCAGTTGCGGGAACTGGCCGCAGCCATGGGCAAAGGCGTTGCGACACCCGCTTCGCCGGCTGACCTCACGTTTGTCTTGAAGCCGGTTGAGCCAACGGGCATCGATTTTGGTCCTGCGGATCGCGACCTGGCGACATTGCAGATTTATTCCGGCAATGCCGTCACCGGCAATCGCACCCTGCTATGGGTAGAGACATATCGGGGACAGGCGGACAAGCCGTGGCCGCTGGTGGTGCGCGCCTTGATCGATCAGTTTCAGCAACGGCTTTCCGCGAAGTAAGCTCGCGGCATCGAGTGCACCGGGAGACGGTTTACATTTTGGACGGGAGAGTTATGCTTACCGGCCTTCTGCTGGAGAAGTGGCTCTGGTTTTGGTCAAAGGTTGGCTGAGCCCGGTTCGCAAGAAGAATATCCTCGTCATTTCCAACACTCGCCTGCTGCTATCGCTAAGCCACAGCAGCGCACGTCCAGCCGACGTGAACGGCGTTTCTCGGATCTATCTAGTAGTAGGTCAAAGAGTGACATAAAATTGTTGGATGAGTGAGAAGCGAATCGAGATCATGGACGCTGCCGAGCGCCGCATTCGCACTGCCGGCTACAACGGCTTCAGCTTCCGCGATATTGCTTCGGATGTCGGTGTAAAAAGCTCGAGTATTCATTATTATTTCCCGACGAAAGAAGATCTTGGGGTTGCCGTCGCCCGCCGATACACGGATCGATTCTTCGAAGGCCTTAGCGATGCTTCCGGCTCACCCGAGACACATCTGAGCGCGGCTTATGGGAAGGCAATGGAAAGGGATGGTCAGATGTGCCTCTGCGGAGTCCTTGGGACTGCTTCAACTTCGCTTCCCGGGCCGGTTGCTGTAGAGGCAAAACGGTTCTTTCAGTGCGCATTGAAATTCCTGCTCACCGATCGAAAGCCGGCTTCCCGCAAGGAACAGGACTGGGCTCTGCAGATTCTAGCTCTTCTTGAGGGTGCCATGATGCTTACCCTGGCCCTGGGAGATGCCGATGCCTTCCGAAGAGCTACGCGCTCTCTTCCTGCGAAACCGCAGTAAACGCCCCGACCCGATGTTGATCGCGTCGGGGCGTTGGTTACTTGCCTGTAGATGAGTGATTAGTTGCGGATGGTGAGTTTCGTGTTGAGTTCGATGGCCCTCGCGAAGTTATGGAAGTTCGGCGAAGCCGCCTGGACGCGGACATGTAGTCTCTCCAGTGCGGACTTTTCCGCCGGGGACTCGATCTCAACCTCATAGTCCACACGGTCATACCCCGGGTTGATGGCGGGATCGATTCCGAGGAAGCCTCGGAGATCGAGCGTTCCCTTCGTGCGAATGGACAGGGACTTCAGTTCGATCCCCATGGCAGCCGCATTGGCGGCATACGTTGCGGTCACGCATGCATTCAAGGCCGCGAGAAGTAACTCCTGCGGGTTCGGAGCTTTGTTGCTCCCCAGCAGCTCTACCGGCTCGTCCGCCTCGATGACGAAAGCGCGTTCCAGGCTCGTATCGCCAAGTTGAATCGGCATCGTCGTCGCGTGTGTTCGCGTTCCTCCCTCCCAGGTCGTCATGACATCGAAAGTCACCATGCCCGCCGCGGGATCGCTTGTGACCTGGCAGGCAAATCCATGCAGAGCTTCGACATCGATTCCGTTGATGGGCTTTGACTTGATATTGGTAGACATTTCCCTTCCTCCTCGTCCTGACTGTTAGTTGCGGCCAGCCATCACACCGCCGTCGATGGGGATCGTGGTCCCAGTGATCCATGAGGCTTCCTCGGAGGCGAGAAATAGAATTGCGGCAGCAACGTCTCCGGGCTGTCCGTTCCGGCCAAGTGGGTGGAAGGCGTTGAACGTCGGCAACACCTTCGAGACGTCTTCCTCGCTCAGGAAGGTGGAATAGACCGGTGTCTCGACTACAGCAGGAGCCACAGCGTTGATGCGGATATGGTCGCCCGCAAGCTCAAGCGCAAGGTTGCGCGCAAGCGCATGGACACCAGCGTTTGCCGCCGAGTAGGCGCTTGAAGGCGTCGCGCCTACGGCCTGCAAAGCCCACATGGAGCCCGTATTCACGATCACGCCACCGCCACGCTTCTTCATGCTCCTTGCGGCAGCCTGCGCCATGAAGAACTTGCCTTTGAGGATTGTGTCGAGGAACCAGTCGTACTGTTCTTCCGTCACTTCGCCAAAAGGAATCGGTTTGAAGACGCCGGCATTGTTGATGAGAATGTCGACTCCGCCAAATTGTCTCTCGGCAGACTCGACAAGGATGGCGCTGGTTGCAACTTTCGCTATATCACCCGCGAAAATGGCAATCCGGCTGGAATCCCCGAACCCGGCTGCTGCCGCACGAAGTTTGGCTTCGTCCCTGCCATTCAAAACCACGCTGGCTCCTTCAGCGTAAAGGCGCTTGGCGGTTTCGAGCCCTATGCCCGATCCGCCTCCCGTAACGATGGCAACTTTCTTTTCAAAACGCATAATGCCTCCCTTTGTCTATCTATAGATAGATAGATACATTGATTGAGGCAAGGATTCAAGAATCTCAACACAAGTTTCCGAAAGGCTCGTTCCGCCAGGTAAATCCTGGGAAGTCTGGTGGGAAGTGACCTGGGCTCCCGGACACCATGTCTCGTTGACAGTCGTGGCGATCGCTACAGGACCAACATGCAGTCGCCGTAGCTGAAGAAGCGGAAGTGCTCCGCCACCGCATGTGCGTAGGCGCGCAACACCACGTCTCGGCCCGCAAAGGCGGATACCAGCATCAGCAGCGTGGATTGCGGCAGATGAAAGTTGGTGAGCAGACCGCTCACAAGCTTGAACTGATCGTTGAGACGGGGCGACAGAAAGAGGCTGGTGCTTCCACTGTGTGCGGCAATAGGCCTGCCTGTACGTTCGCTTTCGCGGGCAATGTGTTCCAGCGTGCGCGTGGTGGTGGTGCCAACGGCAAGGATGCGGCGCCCTTCATCGCGGGCCTTTGTGATGGCTTCAGCAGTGGCAGCGGGGAGCGTGTAGTGCTCGGCATGGAGACGGATGTCTTCGGTTCTATCCACACGCACCGGCTGGAAAGTACCAAGCCCAACGTGCAGCGTAATCGTCGCCAACTCAACGCCTCGATCCCTGAGCTGATCGAGGATGGCCGGCGTGAAATGTAGACCGGCGGTAGGCGCGGCGGCCGAGCCTTGCAACGAGGGGTTAGGGTTTAGGGGATAGGGTTTAGAAGGCGCGGCTTCGGTGCTTGATTCTCGAAGTTCTGCGAAGGGCTTGGAAAAAACCGTCTGGTAGCGCTCGCGATCTTCGCGAGTGTTGGGCGCGTCCTTAGGCCGATGGATGTACGGCGGCAGAGGCAGATGGCCTATGCGCTCCAGTACGGCATGGAAATCATCCACCGGAGCGAAGCGCAACGTGCGTTCGCCGAATTCACCGTCCGCAAGGACTTCCGCTTCAAGCACGGGCTGTGGCAGCCCACCTGGTTCATGAAACAGGAGAATCTCTCCCGGCTGAACCTTCTTCGCAGGCTTCACCAACGCGAGCCACTCGTTATGGCCTTCGAGTGAGGTCAATCTTTCCGTGAGCAGTACCTCAATCTGGCCCGTAGGCGCTGGCGAGTTGTGCTGTGTCGCGAGCCCGGACCGGGTAGCAAAGAGACGCGCCGGCAGTACCCGCGAATCGTTCATGACCAGCAGATCGCCGGGCTGCAGAATCGAAGGAAGATCGGTAAAAATGCGATCGGAGAAAGCTCCGGTCGCGCGGTCGAGCACCAGCATGCGGCTCGCTCCGCGCTCAGCCGGAGGCTGCTGCGCAATGAGCTCTTCCGGCAAATCGTAATGGAAATCGGAAACAAGCATAAGAGACAGGAAACAGTTAACAGCGAACAGTTAACAGTCCAAGAGAAGGTCGCGCCCTAAACTTCGGGGGCGACTTTTTCTTCCACATCCTGCGGCTTATGCAGGCCGCGGTTTTTGTAGCTTGCGGCTACGAAGTCGCGGAACAGCGGATGCGGTTCAAGCGGCTTGGACTTGAACTCGGGATGGAACTGGCATCCCAGAAAGAACGGATGGCCCGGGATCTCTACGATCTCCACGTAGGTCGCATCGGGAGTGGTTCCGGTCAGGCGCAAACCGCCGCCAGTCAGGACCGCCTCATACTCGCGGTTGAACTCATAGCGGTGGCGATGACGTTCGGAGATCTCCGTCGTGCCGTAGGCCTTCGCGGCCAGTGAATCAGGCTCCATGACGCAGGTCCAGGCGCCCAGGCGCATGGTGCCGCCCATCTCTTCAACGCCGATCAGCTCGCGCAATTTGTAGATGATGCGATGCGGAGTGGCTGGGTCGAACTCGCCGGAATTGGCTTTGGCGAGACCGCACACGTTGCGCGCGTATTCAATACAGGCCGTCTGCATACCCAGGCAAATCCCGAAGTAGGGGACGTGATTTTCACGGGCATAGCGAATGGCGTTCAGCATCCCTTCGATGCCACGCTTCCCGAAACCGCCCGGAACCAGGATGCCGTCGAAGCCTTCGATCTGCGAGGTGTAGTCCTCGACCTCAAGCCCTTCGGCCTCGATCCAGGTGACACGCAGCTTCAGATTAAGCGCAAGCGCTCCGTGCACCAGCGCTTCCTTCAGCGACTTGTAGCTGTCCTCGTACTCCACATACTTGCCCACGATGCCGATCGAAACTTCGTCCTGCGGGTTGTAGGCCCTATGCACCAGGTCCTTCCATTCCGAAAGATCGGGCTCGCGTGTATCGAGACGCAGGTATTTGATCGCCAGCGCGTCGACACCCTCCGCAAAGAAATTCAGCGGCACCTCATAAATGCTGGGCACATCGCGGGCGACCACCACGGCTGCCTCTTCCACGTTGCAGAAGGCGGCAATCTTGGAGCGCATCTCGCGGGGCACGGCGCGGTCGGCGCGGCAGAGCAGAATATCCGGCTGGATGCCGATCGACAGCATCTCCTTCACGGAGTGCTGGGTAGGCTTGGTCTTCAGCTCCTGCGCCGCGGCGATCCAGGGAATCAACGTCACGTGAACGAAGCAGGTGTTGTCACGGCCGAGTTCCTGGCGCATCTGACGAATGGCTTCCAGAAACGGCAGCGACTCGATATCGCCGACTGTGCCGCCGATTTCCACCAGCGCCACATCGCAGTCCGCCGCGACCTTGCGCATGGCGTTCTTGATCTCGTTGGTCACGTGCGGAATGACCTGCACCGTCTTGCCGAGATAGTCTCCCCGGCGCTCCTTGGTGATGATCTGCTCGTAGATACGGCCGGTGGTGAGATTGTTATCCCGGGAGAGCCGGGCATGGGTGAAGCGCTCGTAATGACCGAGGTCAAGATCGGTTTCCGCGCCGTCGTCGGTGACGAAGACTTCGCCGTGCTGAAACGGCGACATGGTACCGGGGTCGACGTTCAGGTACGGATCGAACTTCATCAGGTTGACGCGAAGCCCTCTCGCCTCCAGCAGGCAGCCGATGGACGCGGCCGCCAGGCCCTTGCCGAGTGAAGACACAACACCGCCCGTCACAAAGATGTACTTTGCAGACATGTCCACGACCTCTTAGATTGTGAGTTTTGGTTGTGCCTGGTGTGCACGTCCAAGTATACAACGGTAGCTGTGGAAGAGCGGAATGGTACTCATAGGGAGAACGTAAGCAGCTTGGATAGGACGTCAGCCAACCCGGTTTCTCCCTAGGACCATGAGCACACTCACCCAACGCGTCTACTTCGCTCTCAGCGATTTTGCCAAGCGCCGTTCCGCCTCCAGAGCGGCGAAAGACGGGAACCCGGGCAGGCCGCAACATCTCTTAACGGGCGAACGCGGCGAAGACCTCGCGTTCTTCTACCTGCGCTCCAAAGGCTACACAGTGGTCGCCCGGCGATGGCGGTCCGAGAGGTTGCGCGGCGACTTGGATCTCGTTGCCTGGGATGGCGACACGCTGGTGATTATCGAAGTCAAGACTCGCACGGCCCGCGACTTTGTCCCAGCCGATGTGGCCGTGGACGACGGCAAACAGCGCATGCTGAGGCGTATGGGCGCGGCGTATGTGCGTCAGTTTCCAGAGCGGCATCGCGAACGCG
Source organism: Acidobacteriaceae bacterium (assembly GCA_036498835.1). Classification (GTDB taxonomy): domain Bacteria; phylum Acidobacteriota; class Terriglobia; order Terriglobales; family Acidobacteriaceae; genus Granulicella. The sequence continues at coordinate 19,839 of DASYEV010000078.1, forward strand.
TACAGGTGCGCTTCGACGTACTGAGCGTCTATGCGATAGGCGAAACCACTGAGTTTGAACACTTCTCCAACGCGTTTTAGATCTCTTTCCGTTCTGTAATGCGCAGATCAGTGCTTGGCCGCCGCAGCCGTTTGCAGCGCGCTTTCGTAGCTTTTGATCTGCGTGTCTTCGTGGAAGATGTAATGCCCCACGAAGCGCCAGATTGCAGGACCTGTCGTGCCGTTCTCCGTAATGGTCAAACGCGTCTGCTGCGCTCCCATAGACTCCAGTTGATAGGTCCATATCCCGCCGTAGGGCAGGTCGGGATCGGCAATCCGCACCACACGTAACGCGGTGGGTGCGGCCAGAACTTCGCACAGCGGCATCTTGCCCATGGAACTCGTCTCCAGCCAGCAGGTTTGCCCTTTCTGCGGCGGAAGCATTTGAACGGACTTGAGGCCGGTACGCCACGAGGGCTGTGCGCCGACGTTTTCAATCATGTCCCACACATGTTGTTGAGGGGCGTCGATCACAACCGACGCGGTTGCCGTATGGGCATCGGGCAGACGCGAGCCCATGATGTAGATCACAAGAAACACCATAGCCAGCAGCAGGACCAGGAGGCCAAGAACCTTCACCACGCGCATGCAAAACTCCGAACCTGATTGGAAGTTTTTGAGGAGGTACGCGACCCGGGAGTGTCTCGATGGGAACTGGACAGCATTCTATGGCGGTTCCGGCAAGGTGTATAGCAAAGACCAGGGCATCGTGGAAGTTTTCTGCCCCCAGAACGCCGCACAGCGATGTTTGGACGCTCGCAACTTCGCAATCGCCGTACATCGCGAGGCCACTCTACATATTGCCGGCGCCGATATCGGCTCGCGCGGCTTCTGCGCTGTGGGGATCGAGATACTGCTCCACAATCTGCTCCAGCACGCCGCGCGCGGTCAGGATGAAGTCGATCGCGTCGCGCCCCGCCCCCTGGCCGCCTGAGCTCGGCGTAATGTAATGCACCATCGCTTTGACCTGGGGGCGCGCATTGGCAACGCCAATGGCCAAACCGACCACACGCATCACGGGCAGATCAATGATGTCGTCGCCGACATAAGCCACTTCTTCAGGCGTGCAGGCTTCATCCAGCAGAATCTGGTTGAGTGCCTGCATCTTGTTCGATTGACCCTGGTACACATGATCGATCTTGAGGTCGCGCGCGCGGATGGCGACAACCTGCGAATTCCGCTTGGTGACAAAGCCGATCTTCAGACCAGCGAGCCGGGCGAGAGAAATGCCCATGCCATCGTGCGCGGAAAAGCTTTTTACTTCCGTGCCTTTGCCATCCGGCCCCGGAATGATGGTGATGTCGCCGTTGGTAAGGACGCCATCGACGTCAAACAGAAGCACTTTCACACGGCGGGCGCGATCTTCGGCGGACAACATGGACATGCTGTTAGGGTACCGAACTTCTCGTAAGCAGTTTCGGTAATGGTGTAGACCGAAGAGCCGGGGTCCCCAGCGAGTGCTCTTTGCTCGACTGGGGTGGAGAGCCGGGGTCCCCAGCGAGCGCTCTTTGCTCGACTGGGGTGGAGAGAAGGTGTTGAAGCCATTTTCTCCCAATGAAAACGGCACTCTCCGCTATCTGGGAGACCACAGTATTACCGAAACTGCTTTAAAGGATGACAGCGGACAGTGATCAGCGAACAGGCGGGACCCAACTACGTTGCTTGTTCGCTGACGACTGTCCGCTGCTCCAGACCAGCGGCGCACTCCGAGCGCTTCGATCATGGCTGCCTTGCAGGTTTCGGAGGATGCCGTTCCCGTCAGAGGAAGGACTTGCATCCTCGTTTCCAGCAGGCGTCAGATCGAAACCGCCTTGAGAGCGTTTACCGCCAGTGACCTTCAACCCACACATAGCCGCCGTGGCGATGCGCCCAATGGCCATCGACCCAGTGACCATGGCCGCGGGGTGGCTCAGCCCACGTACCGGGGACCCAGACGTAATTTCCGCCATCCCAGCGATGGTAGCCGCGCTGCCAAACCCAGCCAGGATGGGGGCGGGGCGGTGGCGCTTCATAGACAGCGTGCGGCGGACCAATCCGGACAACGACCTGCGCTCCGGCAGCCGCGGAGGCCGCAAGCATCAGGCCGCAGATTGCCGTTGAAACGTACTTTCTGAGGTTGTTCATCGTCTTCTTGCTCCTGACGAGGCGTAGCCCCGTTCATGGAAAATCAGACACAGAAACCGGCACAGAAGTTGTTGCACGCACGCGAAATTGCCGTGCAAAATTCGATAACCCTTTTGCTATCAGTATCGCCGGGCTCAATTCATCGTTTCCCGAACAACACGATTTTGCGCATCCAGCTCAACCTTGCCCTCCAGCGGCGCGCGATTGCGCAGACCCGGGAGATCCGCCATAAAGCGTGGGTCGCGAAATACGACCAGGGTGTGCCCAGGCGCCAAGACCTGCTGGCCGGCTTCGTCGAACTCGGTGTGCGAAATCGAAAGGAACGGCATCGGCGACCAGTCAAGATAAACGCGTCCCAACCGGCTGTTGGCCGCAGCTTGAAATTCGGGACTGGGCGCGATCTTCACCGTGGTCTGCTGAGCAGGTTTGAACGTACCGTTGCGCGTGTCGGCCTGGGCAAGCTGGTAAACAGGGCCATAATCCGTGACCATCCACCAGCGAAACGGGTTGAAGGGGTCGGGATTGGCGAGCACTCGCAGGGGTTGCAGGTAGTTGAGCGAAGGCGTGTCCTGAGCGTCAGCGACGGGTGTCGTTTCGACCGGCACCGCCAGGCTTTGCGCGTTGGCCAGCGTGATGGCGCGGCTGTGTTGGGTTTCGCGGAACGTCCAGAGCACCACGAGCGCAAGCAAGGCGGAGATGGCCCATCCTCTCGCGGCAAATGCCTGACGGCGCGATCCAACCTCAGAACCGACCAGACGGAACAGCGCTGGCAGAACGGCTGCTCCCAGCAGCAGAGCAAACATCAGCGGATCGAAGATGAAGGTGATCGAACCCGCATACCAATGCGGGTTGAAAGGGAAAAAGGGCCGAATGCCGTAGTTGTTGGTAAAGTCCAGAAACAAATGACTCAGCAACGCCAAAAGGACAAAGACCGTGAGCCAGCCCCAGCATACCGGCGCTGCCGTCAGCGGATGATTGGCGTGGTGAGCGTTGGGGCGTGAAGCACGCCAGCGATGCAGCCCATACATCGCGGCAACAACCAATGCCGCTTCCACGGGAAGTCCGATGAAGGTGTGAGTGATGCCGCGGTGATGCTGGAACGAGGCAACAGGGCCGGCGAAACCCCACAGTGTATCGATATCCGGCAGTTCGGCCGCAATGGCCATCGCCAGCGTTGTGTACGCAGCGCGCCGGTTCAAACCGGTGCGTGCCAGACATATCCCCGTCAGAATATGGGTGACTGGTTCCATACACTCAGCTTAGAGCGGTTTTCATTCGTGCGGGGATGTGACGCAGCGACAGGTTAGCTTGGGAGGAAAGCCTGCATCAAGGCGTGGGGTGCCGGCGTTCCGCCGCCTCCTCCACCGTTCTGATCGTCATCATCATCATGCTTGTCCGAATCGCTTCCGTCTCCAAGTTCATCGTGATGTGTGGAACGGCTGAGCTCTTCGATCTCGGCGGCTGAGAGCATGTCCGGCGTAAAGCCCGCTACCGCGACGTAGCCAGGTTCATCGCCCAGCGCCTCGGAAATGTTGTTCCAGGTGAAGTAGTTGGAGGTCGTGGGCAGCAGAACCATGCGGCGTTCGGGTTCCGGCAAAGCGAAGTAGGTCAACCAGACCATCAACGCAATCAGAGAAGCGAAACTCGCAATCAGATAGACCGGCGAGTAGAGCTTATGGCCGGTTGCGGACGGAACCCAGGCGGCCTCGATCAAGGTCGTGATCGAAGTAATGCCGAGACCGAGACTGACACCAAAGATGTGACTGCGGAAGGTAAGCCCGAGCGGCCGGATCGCGAGGCAAACGAAGAGCAGGAGGCAAAGAGACAGCGCACTTGTGCCCTGGTGAATCTGCTCAATCAGGATTCCCCAGTAGTCGTCGGAACCGTGTGGGCTGATCGCAAACAGAACGGAGAGGCCGAACGAAACACCTGCAACCCAGCGAAAAATGACCTGTCCGATACGTTGCAGCCCAGGCAGAGGGCGCATTGCCAAGCGATAGATTTCGTATGTGGCCAGGGTCTGGAGAGCTACCTGAACAATGAAGAACGCATAATAGGTCCCCCAGTAGGTCTTCCAGGCGGCATTTAGATCCAGACCTGTGTATTTCCTGAAGAAAAGCAATGGGATCGAAACTAACGACGCCGGGATCCAAGATGCGAGGTACGCAGTAAAGAATCTGAAATCAGATACTTTCCGCTTGCGCCAAAGCACACAGACAAAAACCACCGCCATCACCAGATCGACGATGTTGACGTCCCGGAGCATCAGCTTCGTTGTCATCCGGTGCCCTCGCAGGGCCAATGATATTGCCTGTCCGATGAATGAACAACAAAAGTGCCGCGAAAGTGGTAGGACCTTGGTACCGGATTAGATACTTTGGTACCATCCGCTTAAACGGCTCTGAGGTACGCTATCCATGCAAACGATGGGGCGTACCTCAGGGGCCTAAGACGATTTTTACTGCAACATCGGTGGACCAGAAAGCTCGACACGGTCCGCGCTGAAAACACCGGTGTTTGAACGATTAGTCCATGCCGCAGTGGGTGGGATCGTTGGGGCCGCACGCGGGGATCGGCAGGCCGCCTACACCCTTCGCCATGACGGCGTTGGTGGCAGGAGCGGCAGCGGAAGTGGCAGCAAGGCCGGCAAACACGATGGAGAGAGCAAGTACGCGAACGAGGGTGGCTTTCATTGGAACAACTCCTTGGCAGGTATGGGCGAACCCAGAAACAATTTCTGCGAACCTCAGTGCCTCACACCGAAGTAGCAGATGGTTACAACTTAAGACACGCCAAGGTACAACGCTATTGGTATCAGCTACATAGCTAAGTATGTAATGGTTTTGGTGACTAAAGTAACATTCTTAATCGAGTTACTTAACCTTTAGTCGGCAGCGGCCGGTTGGCGATCTTAGACCACCGGTTTTCACCTTGACAGGCTAACTTGTTGTTTCTACGCGTGTAATGCCGGCGATTGCCGGACCAAGTATCCTCATCGGATGGGAAAAACACCTTACCCTCGTTCCGACCGAGACCTTTTGCGGAGGATTGGCGGCTCGCCGGGCGGCAAAGCGGGCTACAAGCAGCTCGTCCGCGAATTGGGGCTGGGGGGCGGCCGCGAAAGGCGCCTTCTGGTAGAGCAACTTACCCGGATGGTAGGCCGGGGAGAACTCGTCAAGCTTGAAAACGAGCTTTGGGCGATCCCGAAGCGAGAAGTTGAGGGCCATGGCTCCGGACCTGACCGGGCGTCCCGAGCCTCCGGAGCTCCCAGGTCCTGGGATGCCATCGAGGGCCAGCGGTCAGGCCGTGACCGTTTGGTGAGCGGACGGCTCGATCTGCATCGCGACGGTTTTGGTTTTGTCCGGCCGGAAGCAGGCGGCGAACGCCCCGGCGAAGACATCTTTATCCCGCCCAATGAGATCAACGGCGCCATGCAGGGTGACCTGGTTCTGGTGGACGAGGCGCCTCCGGGCCGTGACGGACGCCGATCCGGCCGTATCGCCCGGGTGCTGACCCGGCGTAACCCCACGGTAGTTGGGATCTTTCACTACGCCGGGCAAGGACGGAAGAGAAGCGACCCGGCGTTTGGTCTGGACAGTCCTCGCGGGAATTATGTCACACCGCTCGACGAGCGTATCGGCGGGCCGATTGAGATTCCTGAGGGTGCGGACATTCTGGCAGCCCCCGCCGAATCCCCTCACCGGATGCTGGGCGAGGAAGCGCGCGGACAAAAAGCTCAATGGGAAGAACGAGATGCGCGTTGGCCGCTTGAGGGTCTTGCCGTCGATGTGGAGATCAGAAGCTTCCCACAGCCCGGGCGTCACGCCCGCGGCCGCCTGATCGAAGTACTGGGGCCGCCGGATGCCTTTGGGGTCGACGTCGAAATCGTCATCCGCAAGCACCACATTCCCCACACCTTCCCGACAGGGGTGTTAACTGAAGCAGCAACACAGGCCGCCGTCACGGTCGATTCCCTTCCTGAACAGGACCTTGCGCTGCGTGAGGACTTTCGCGGCCTGCCGATTGTGACCATTGACGGCGAAACAGCCCGGGACTTTGACGACGCCGTGCTGGTACGTCCGCTTCCCAATGGAAATACGGAACTGCAGGTACATATCGCGGACGTGTCCTGGTACGTGCGTCCCGGGTCGGCGTTGGACACGGAAGCCCGGGTGCGCGGTACCAGCGTCTATTTCCCGGACCGTGCCGTCCCCATGCTGCCGCATGCGCTTTCCAGCGGCATGTGCAGTCTGCGTCCCAATGAAGAACGCCTCGTGCTCAGTTGCATCATGGAAGTCGACCCGCAGGGTGAGATCGCGGGTTTCCGCGTCGCTGAGGGGATCATTCGCAGCGTCCGCAGAATGACCTACACCAGTGTGCAGCAGTGCCTGAATGCATCTCCCGCGCGAGAGCGTTGGAACGGGATGCAGGTTGCCGGCGAGGACGGTGACAAGCCCGCCGGCAAAAAGCATCGGCGTGGAGCAGCCTCTGTAACTCCAGATCCCGAGGCGGAAGACGTTGCCGAACGCGAACGGATCGCTCTGGAACAGCCCGAGCTGCCCGCAGCTATGGACGCAATGCTGGAGTTGGCACTGCGCCTGAACGCAAAACGCGTGCGGCGCGGATCCATCGATTTCGACCTGCCCGAGCCGGTGGTGGAATTTGACCCGGACGGCAACATGAAAGCGATCGTGCGGTCGGAGCGCGGCTGGTCTCACCGCCTCATTGAAGAGTTCATGTTGAGCGCAAATGAGTGCGTCGCAACGTGGCTGGAGCGGCAAGGAATTCCTTCGATCTACCGCATCCATGAAGTTCCCGACCCGAAGCGCATCGTGGAGTTCGAGGAAACCGCCGCGGCCTTTGGCCAGAGCCTTGGCATCGGCTCCCTGCCGGTTCGCAAGCTGACCCTGAAATCCGACCGCCGTGAAACGCGGCGGCAAAGTGCGCGAGGCCGCGATACCCACGGTGCACAGCAGCATGAAATCCCGCAAAGTATCCCCGTAACCCCGCAGATGTATCAGCGTCTGGTGCGCAAGATCGCGGGCAAACCAGAAGAGCGCATCCTGGCCTACCTGATGCTGCGCTCGTTGAAGCAGGCGCGCTATGCGGAGAAGAATGAGGGTCACTTCGCGCTCGCTTCCCCGTCGTACACGCATTTCACATCACCAATCCGGCGCTATCCGGACCTGATTGTGCATCGGCTTGTCCGCGCCATGTTGCGGCGTGGGGCAGATCCTCGCGGCGGAGCGCTCCACAGTGAGGATGCACAGCCTTGGAAGGAAGAAACAGGAAACCGGCATAAGGAATCAGGGAACAGGAAACCGGCAAAGCCAGCTCGCGCTGGAAGGATCGGGTGGTCGTCTGAGTTTTCTGAATCTTCTGAAATCACAGAAACTCCGGAGGTTCACGTTCCGCTTGACGTCCATTCCAGCCCCGTCATGGACGCTGGCGAGCATAGCTCCGAGCCGATGCCCGCGGAAGAACTGAACGATATCGCGGTGGAAAGCTCGCAAGCCGAACGACGGGCAGCGGATGCGGAACGCGAATTGATCGAGTGGAAGAAGATGAAGTTCATGGCCGACAAGATCGGCGATGACTTCCACGGCATCATCCTCTCGGTCACCAAGTATGGATTTTTTGTAGAGCTCGATGACATGTTCATCGAAGGCCTGGTGCCGATCGCTTCCCTGGTCGGCGACCACTACAGCTTCCGCGACACCGACCGCACGATCTGCGGCGCGAGAACCGGGCACTGCTTCACCATCGGTGAGCGCGTGGAAGTCATTCTGGACCGCATCGATCGTCAGCAACGGCGATTGCAATTTGCTCTGCTCCCGGGCACGGAGCCCCAGGCCAATACAGGCGCCGGACATGCTTCCGTGCGCACAGCGAAAAGCGAGAGCAAAAAGGCGAAGGCTGCCGACAAGAAATCCGGCAAGGGAAAGAAAAAGAAGCGCTAAAGCAGTTCCGGTAATGGTGTAGACCGAAGAGCCCGGGGCCCCCAGCGAGCGCTCTTTGCTCGACTGGGGTGGAGAGCCCGGGGTCCCCAGCGAGCGCTCTTTGCTCGACTGGGGTGAAGAGCCCGGGGCTCCCAGCGAGCGCTCTTTGCTCGGCTGGGGTGGAGAGCCGGGTGCTGAAGCCGTTTTCTCCCAAAGATCTTCCACATATCAGGCAGCAGGACGAAAGCCCGGTTTGTCCGAGTGGGGCCATGGAGGACGTGATCGATTTTTTGCACATTGACCGGCGGCTACAAAGCATAGCTCCGGCACGGATCAGGGCAGTGTTGTGGACGATGCCGGAGAAAACCACACCCTGCTGACTTATGCTGTGCCTGTACCGCACAGCACAGGACGACACCAACGAATATGCCCCAAAAACGAACCAAGTCCACTTCAGCACCTCCCGATCGATTCTTCGCTAAAGAGCTAAAAGGGGAAACGCCTCCTTCCGTCGCCACGATGGTGAAGCTCTATCTGCGTGCGATGAAGCTCTTTGCATTGAGTCCCTGGGAGCTTCTTGACGAAAGTCAGTTGATCGTTACGCGCAACGCTGAAAGCGGCGAGTTGCGCTATTGCTCGGTAATGGGGGCCATCGGTCAGGTGTATTCCCTGCACGTCTATCTTGGCGAAGACGGTTTTCAGCAGTTCCGCAGAATCGAAACTGACGAGATCGCTCACCCGCTGGAACTCTTCGCTGCATCGCGGTTCATTTATGTCGAGTCTGTGTCCAAAAGTGAGCTCGAACGACAGGACCGTGAATTGCTGGCAGCGCTTGGCCACCCGAAGACCAAGAGCGTGGATACACCCATCTTTCGTTCCGTCCGTCCTGGCTATTTCCCATGGTTCGTCAATGCCGAGGAAGCCCAGACTCTCATCGAATGCCTGGAGGCAGTCACGATGATTTGCATCGCCCTTGGCGATGTGACATTTCCAAATTTATGGGACCGTCCTGGAGAATATCCCTGCGTCACGCCTGTGGAAGGCGAAGAAAACCATTTCACGATCGAACGGGTTCAACCGGCGCCCGCTGTGCGTGCTCCGGCCCGCCCTCTTCACCTTGACGACGAGATGCTTCGCCCTCTGCGAAATCTTGATCTTGCCATCCGCGGTGTCATGGAGCTGGACTATCTCTACACGGGCAGCAGTGCCGGGAAAAGCAACGAACGTAAGGCATCCATGTGCGTTGCATTGGCTGTCGACGCGAAGACAGGATTTGTCTATCAAGCCGACCTTGTCATGGTGAGCGTCCCGCCCGCCGAGGCCCTCGCCAACTCTTTCCTGAAAGCCGTCAAAACAACCCGCACGCTGCCGGAAGAGATCAAGGTGCGTAGCCACGCCTTCGCGACAGGCCTGACTCCTTTGATGGAAGCGTTCGGTGTCAAATTGAACGTCTCAAATCGTCTTCCCGCTTTGGACGAAGCTGCGGCAGCCTTGCTTGGCTATCTCCAATCCGGCTTTATAGATTCCTGAATTGCATTGCCGATATGCCGGCACCAGCGATCACGATCCTTGAGCCAACAAACTCCGGAGGCTATTGAGCGGCAATCTCATCGAAGAGACCGCAAGAGTCGAGATGCATGATCCCAGCTGTTTCATGACCAGACTCCGGGCAAGTCAACGTTGATTCAAGATTGCGAACAGGCCCAGTCATTTTCCAGCTCCGATGTACTCCGTTCGCATAGCGAGAGCACAGCATCATGCCCTAGGGAAACAGGCTTAATGGAAAGGCCTCGCGGATTTCTGCGCGAAAACCGCGGTAGCGGAAGCGAGGACAAGTGCAGGGATCAAGAGTCTCATTCAGTTTCCAGCTCCACAAATCGACGTTGCCAGTTCAAGGAACAAACGAGGCCTCCTTGAATTAAAGAGGCCTCGTTCTTTACCTGGCTTAGGGTACTGGATCGTGATGGGTGAGCGTAACGGTTTGCGTTGTCGCCCCGCTCCCTGTCCTGGCGGGAGAACGGGACAGGTGAAGGAAGCTATTTGACTGTCAAAGCAACGTTGGTGGACTGCGAAGCCGCTCCACTGGCCGCGATCGTTACTGTGGTTGTACCCGTGGGTGTAGGAACGACCGGCGCAGCCGTTGTGTTGTTGCCACACCCGGCAAGGAAGCTTCCCGCGGTAAGCAGAAGCAGGCAGGCGCTGAATAGACGAGCTTTCGCCAATTTCCCCGTCAGACCCCGGCGGCGGAAGAGCAGAAGACCCGCTGCCGGGAACAGGATGGCCAGGGCGATCTCACCCTTGCGACCTCCCAGTGCCGGTGGAAGAAGGCGTGCCGACGCCTTGGTGGTCTGAATGGTGACAGTTCCCGTGGTTATGCCGGTGGCGGAAACAGTGACCGGGTTGGAGGTGAAGCTGCAGCTCGCCCCGGCGGGCAGGTTATTGCAAGCAAGATTCAACGAGCCGCTAAATCCGTTCACCGGAACAATGTTGTAGCCCACTTGTACAGAGCTTCCATCGTTGACGCTGGCAGTACCGGTGCTGGCTGTAAATCCGTATGTCGGCCCGGCGCCCGAGACGGTGCCGCTGGTGATGCCTCCGAACAGTCCGTGCGCCTCACTCGCAAGGCCGGCCGTGAAATAGACCGTGCTGGTATCGCCTCCGCTGACGCTGGTGGTATTTCCGACGGCAGTCCCACCCGTCAGCAATTCCCACAGACTCAAGTACGTGAGCGATTTGCCGGTTGAGTCCACCAGTTGCCCCTGGTACGCAAACGTCTTCGGGTCATAGGCATTGATTTTCCCATCGCCAAAGTTGCCGATCAGCAGATCGTTGCTGAAAACGCCGAAGTTTGCGGGTGCATAGGCGACTCCCCATGGAGCGTTGAGGTTTCCGCCTGTAACGGCCCGCGAAACGAAGTTGCCGTTCACGTCAAAGATGTCGACCACGCCAGTGCTTGTGCCCGTCACAGGCAGGAAGGGAGCCGTGGCTGTGCGCTGCGCATAGGCAACGAAGATCTGCGTGCCCAGAATGTGAACGGAGAACGGGGCGTACCCGGAAGGCAGGTTCGGGTCTTTGAATGAACCGGCAAGCGCCGTCTTCTGGAACGTGCTGTCATACACTTCAATGCCATTCCCCGTGCCGAAGTTGGCCGCCAGAATGTAGCTGGTGGTCGCGTTGGCGTTCAAAATAGCCAGTCCCGGGTACGATGCTCCCGCGGCACTGTTATTGATCATGGTGGTACAAATCGCGCCGGCAGTGCCGAGCTTGCTGTTCCAACCAGCGATGGTTCCATCCAGAGTCGAGAAGATGAACGACGCCTTGGTGCCGTTGGTCAGCAGCATGCCCGAAGCGCCTGCTGTCGTTACCGAGCCTGCGGGCAAACCTGTAGCCGTAGGCAGGCCCGAAGCGGCAGGGATAACCACCCTGAAGCTGATGGTTCCCGCTGCCGCAACGACAAAGTTCATTCCGCTGCCCGCAGTGCTCATCCACCACGTGGGGCTGGACGAAATGGCCCACGGATTGATGAAGTTCGGATCGGTGACTGCGGCGGTGACAGAACCGTCAGAGATCAGATTGTTGACCTTGTAGGCCTGCGCCCCGGCAGGAAGCGACGCGCCAACGAAGGCCAGACCGATTGCGGCAAGTCTCGGAAGAAGAGGAAAACGCATGGAGCCTCACTTTTCTGTCCGGTTCGCGGGATGGAAGAAAGCCCAAGCAGAACGCCGGACAATAGGAGACTAGTCAAGCGGTTATACCGTTGATGTCAGTCAAATGTCAGCCGATTGCAACTTTAAGAAGACAGGAATGTGACTGATTTCAGACGTATTACGAGCTATCTTCCTTCCCACGGCTGTGTCCATCTCGACCGATGCCGCAAAGTGGCGGCGCGGAAAGACCTGCTTCTATGCCCCTTGCCATGCGTGGGCAGGAGCAGTCCCTCAGGCGCTAAAGCGCGCTTCTTTTTGACCGTGTCAATGTCCAACCTGAAGGCTGGACCTACCGGGTGATGGCTTGCAGTGACATGGGCAGGAGCAACAGCAGCTCTCTCCGCTGCGGCGCTAAAGCGCCTCGGTCGAGATGACAGAGTCGTGATGGAAAAGCCGGGACAGCAGATCTCTGCGGGGTCCCCGTCAGGCGGTCTTTGTGTCAAGTTCCATGACATCCTTTACGCCTTGTTATCAGGACATCCTTTACAGCTTGGAGAGCCCTCGCCCATCGGTCCACCGGGGTGGGCGATGACCAAAAAAACAACGATGCCACACGACTACGCGTCCCGCGACCTAGAACCTAGAACCTAGAACCTAGAACCTAGAACCTCTAAAGCCTGACACCTAAACTTTTCCTTCGATCAGGAGCTGCTCGACCTTGCCGTCGGGCATGAGATACACCGAGACAACGACGGATGTACCGCCTGTGAAGGCCGTTTCGTAACGCGTGAATTTCATGCCGCCGCGAAGACGCGAGCGGACGGCCTTGACCGAAGACACAGCGCCAAGCGAACCCAGGCTGGATTGAAAGTCGGCAAGCGCATCGGCGCTGAAATAGTCGTTGCAGTCCGGCGTGAAGAGCGAGCGGTCAATCTTCCCCTTCTGCAAACCGGCAAGGATCGTCTGCAGCCTGGGACCGAAGGTGTCTTCGGGCGCAGCCGAGGGCGGCTTGGGCAGAGCGAACAGGACGGGAAGGATTTCTCGCGCGATGTCACCCGCGGCGTCCGAAGCCTCCTGATTGGTCAGTACAGCCACGGCGATGTGCTCATCCGGAAGAACAATGTTTTCCGCGACGAAGCCACCCACTTCGCCGGAGTGCTCGAGGATGCGGTGGCCCTTATCCATCAGAACGCTGATACCCAGGCCATACTGCGGGTTGCGGCCATCCTGAAGCAGATAGGGAGTCTCGAACGCGCGGTAGCTCTGCTGTGTGAGCAATGTCTTGTTGATGATGGTCAGGTCCCATTGCAGCAGCGAGCCCACGGGCATGGCAAGATCCCCATCACCCATGTACCACCCAGGAGCTTCGAGCACGGCGGGACGAAGAGGCGCCAGCGCATTGCGCATGTAGCCGGCGAGTTGAAGCTTCGATTGATCGGTGTTGAGATTCAATACATTCTGCAGGCCCGCAGGCGCTAGAACGCGGTCATGGAGAAACTTCGCAAACGGGATTCCGCTGACCTTCTCCACGATGAGAGCCGCGATGACAAAGTTGGTGTTGGAGTATTGCCATTCCGTACCCGGCTCGAAGTCGAGTGGCTTGGTGGCGAACTGACGCACGGTCTTGAGTGGATCGCCGGGCAGCTTCCACGCAGGAATGGTGTAGTCCTGCGGGGCGTAGTCCTGGTAGCCCGAAGTCATCGTCAACAGATTGAGCAGCGTGACGTCATTGGCACGCGTGAGTTCGGGAAAGAAGCGGCTGACGGGGTCCGACAGCTTCAGCTTGCCTTCCTGCTGCAGCAGCAATACGGCAGTGGCCGTGAACTGCTTGGAGATGGAGCCGATCGGATAGGCGATCTGCGCCGTGGCAGGGACAGATGGCTGCAGCCTCGCAAACCCGAACGCACGCGTGTAAGCGATCTTGCCATCGACAACAATTCCGATCGATGCGGACGGAACACCCGTCTCATGGACAACTTTCTCTGCGATCGCATTGATCTTGGCTTTGGTGTCCGGGGTTAGTTGAGCGTGAGCGGCGGTGGCGGCGAGAAGAGCAGCGGCAATCAAAAGGCGCATGGTGGACGAAGGATAGCAAGTCTGCGGCGCCGACGGGAATAGAGTGGTGACTACGCCGATTCGCCGTGTGTTCAATACGAATTCGGGAATCGGCGGGAACAGAATGCGGGACATCGGTGTCCAAATTAGTTCAGGGGTGAGTCGATGGTGATGCAGAGCGTTGTTCGTTTGCAGAATGACCGGACATCGTTTCCGATGTCGTTCGCGGGAAGTCTGGTAGCTACCGGTCTGGCAGTTTGCTTTCTATGCCAGGGACCACTGCGCAGCAATTCATGGGTAGGAGCCGCCGCGATCACACTGATCTATGTGAGTATGGCGGCGGTCGTGCATGGGCTGGCCATCGTCGCCTTGCGCGGAGTCTTCCGCGAGCATATCCATGTCAATCTCTCGCGGCTGCTATGGGCAATCTGGATACCGGTAGCGTGGCTTCCACTGTTGGGAATCCTGACCGTCGAAAGCTCCGCCTGGGTGCTGGCGGTCATGCCGATGCTGGGCCTTGCGGCAACCGTTCTGCTGACCCAGGAACGCGTCACCGTGGAAGACTCGAACGCCGATCACACACCGGCTGAACTGTTTGCCCCGCTCGACACCACGCCACTGCTGAGTATGCTGGCTCCCGCTTTGGCCACCGCGTTCTTCCTGCACGCGGGCGTTGCCGCTGCTGGCGCGGGCTCCACGTGGCTGGCGGGACTGCTCCTGACACTGAGCTGCATTGTGCCCGCCTGGCGCGCCTTGGCGCACACCCGCAACCTGGCACGGCCATGGACTGCGGCCATCACCTCAGGGATGGTGCTGCTGTGTACCTGGATTGCGCTGCTGCCGGTATTCTTTGTTACGCACGCCGGGTTCGCTCTGTCGTCACACAACCACAATGGGTCCGCAATGGGACCGCGCCTGGGCTCGACGGCCGCGGGTTATTCAGGCATCATCCTGCTGCCACCCGCACCCAAACACCAGACACACATCGAAATCCCAGCCAGCCTGATACATTCCGCGGGAATTCCGAAACAACCTGATGTGATTCCTTTCGATGGACAGTACTGGTACTTCCAGGATCCGGACGACCGTCCGCGGCCGGATGCCCACGTCGTGCGTGGCGACCCGACCAAGGCACGTATCCATTCCACCGACCGGCTTCGCCTGCTGATGGAAGCACACCAGACGCTGTCAACGCCTATCGCGCTGCAAGACAGCTCGGTACTGAAGGTTCGGATGGTCAATGCTGAAACCGAGCGTGGAACGATTGCCGTAGAAATTCTGTTGAAGGACCCCTCCGAGCGATGGCCGACATCGCTCGGCGTCCTGGTGCTGCAGTCAAGCACTGCTCCCACAATCGATGCCAAGCGAGCGCCTGTCGCAGAAACGCTGAACTTCAAGATTCCTGACCGGTTGAAACAGAAGCGCTTCGACGAGATTACTGTCCGCATCAGGCCGGACGTCTTGCATGAGGTGAAAGGCTCGGCGGTGTCCGTCCAGAGCTTTACGCTGGAACGTTGAAGGCGGTCGTCTGGGGAGTGGTGCTCCTGCCGGACGCGCGGGCAGGAGCGTGAGGCAGGTCTCTCCACTTCGCTACGCTTCGGTCGAGATGACAGTTTGTGGTGGAAAGGCCGGGACAGCAGATCCCCTGCGGGGATGACAACAAGAAAGGCAAAAGCAAAGGCAAAGGCAGTAAAAGCAAAAACGAAGGCCGCTCCGAAGAGCGGCCTTTCAGTTTGCTTATTCTCGCGAGGCTTACTGGTTTTCGCGCTTCCAGTTGATGAGGTCGCCGAGCGTGGTGGAGGATGACGAGCTGGAGGAGCTGGACTTGTTGTCCTTGCCGCCCCGTGAGCTCGAGTGTTCCTTGTAGCTCTCGACTTCAGCGCGGCTGGCTTCTTCACCGACCGCCTTGATGCTCAGGCCGACCTTCTTCTCGTCCTGGTTCATCTTGACGATCTTGAAGTCATGCTCGTCGCCGACGTTCAAGGTGAGCTGCTTGCCGAACTCGTCCACCGCTTCCGAGATGTGGCAGAGACCTTCCACACCTTCTGCGATCTCGACGAAGGCGCCGAACTGCGCAGTGCGCAGGACCTTGCCCTTGACGATGTCGCCAACGCGGTGCTGGGCGAAGAACGTATCCCACACATCGGGCTGGAGCTGCTTGATGCCGAGCGACAGGCGGCGGTTCTCCGGCTCGACGCCGAGAACGACAGCCTTGACCTTCTCACCCTTCTTCAGAACTTCCGACGGGTGCTTGATGCGCTTGGTCCAGCTCATGTTCGACACGTGAACCAGGCCATCGATACCGTCTTCGATTTCGATGAAGGCGCCGAAGTCGGTCAGGTTGCGCACGCGGCCTTCGATCACAGCACCGGTGGGGTACTTGTTCTCGAGAGCTTCCCACGGATTGTCCTGGAGCTGCTTCATGCCGAGCGAGATACGGCGATCGTTCGGGTTGACGCTCAGGATAATGGTGTCGACCTCGTCGCCGGGGTGAACCATCTTCGAGGGGTGCTTCATGCGCTTGGACCAGGTCATTTCGCTGACATGGACCAGGCCTTCAATGCCCTGCTCGAGTTCGACAAACGCACCGTAGTCAGTGACCGAAAGAACGCGGCCGCGAACCTGTGCGCCTACCGGGTAACGCTCGGTGGCATCGAGCCACGGATCAGGCGTGAGCTGCTTGAAGCCGAGGGAAACGCGCTGCTTTTCCTTGTCGAACTTCAGCACCTTTACCTGGATTTCGTCGCCGACGTTGACCAGGTCGCGGGGATGCGTAAGGCGGCCCCAGCTCATGTCGGTGATGTGCAGCAGGCCGTCCAGGCCGCCCATATCGACGAACGCGCCGTAGTCAGTCAGGTTCTTGACGACGCCGGTGAACACGGCGCCCTCTTCGAGGTGCTCGAGCGTAACCGACTTCTTGGCGTTCTGCTCTTCCTCGAGAATTTCCTTGCGGGAAATTACGACGTTGCCGCGCTTCTTGTTGAGCTTGATGACGCGGACTTCAAGTTCCTGGCCGATGTAACCGTCGAGGTTACGGACCGGGCGGATCTCAACCTGGGAGCCAGGCAGGAATGCCTTGATGCCGATATCGACAGTCAGACCACCCTTGACGCGGGAAAGGACCATGCCCTTTACCGGAACCTTGGTGTTGGCCGCTTCTTCGAGCTTGTCCCAAACCTTGTGACGGAGAGCCTTCTCGTAGGAAACGAGATAGCCGCCTTCCGACTCTTCACGCTCGACAACCACCTCAACCACGTCACCGATATTGAACTTCGGTGTGCCGGTGTGGTCCAGAACCTGATCCAGCGGGATAAGACCCTCGGACTTGAGACCGATGTCGACAACGACGTGCTTGTCCGTGATTTTGACAACAGTACCGGTCACGACAGCTTCTTCAGCAGTCATGGCCTGTGCGGCGTCCTTCTCAGCGGCTTGCTCGCGGTCGAAGCTCTCCAGCGCCCTGGCGAAATCTTCGTCAGAGTACTCGGGCTCGTGATCGTCGGTTGCTTCCGGGGCAACAGCCTGCGGTGCGGGCGCTGAGGCCTCCGCAACGGGCGTGTTCTGGGTTTCGGTGTTGGAAGTGAGGTCGGCCGGCGTGCTGTTCAGCTCGTCGGTGGTTTCGGGCGCGGTTGGTTCGAGTGTGGTGTTCAGGGCTGTGCTCTCGTTTAAGGGATTGGTGTCGTAGTCTGGCATGCGATGATTCGATCCGGGATCCAGTGATTCACGCAGTCGGCAATCGTGGAAGAAGGGGCGTTTTCGGAGGCGGCTGGCGCCGTCCGTTTCGTGCCTACTCGAAGATGTCGAATGGAGTGAGGTGGTGCATACTGCCAAACCGCTGCGACTGAATCCCGAACGCAGTGGGTCAATTCAAAGTGTAGCAGCGGCGCGAAGTACGGGTCAACGAAGTCTATCGATGATCGGACATCGGGAAGCCGCGCATAGCTAATAGATGTATTGGAACGCAAAAAGTTTCAATCGCCTTCGGCAATATCCACTCCTTCCGTGGCCGCTTTGACCGAAACGGGGTCAAGGGCGTTCTCAGCTTCCCCACCCTTTCAGGAAAATGTCCAACGCATGTCTATACTTGCGTTTCATGGACAGGCTTTGGACTCCGTGGCGATACTCCTACGTAAGTGGGCAGGACAAGAGCATGCACAAGCCGGGGGTGCCGGAATCGTTGTCCGCCTGGCCGGGCGACCGGGGATGCGTCTTTTGCAACATGCTTGGGGCGGTGGACTACGCCATCGGGAACGGCATGGATCGTGAAGAAGCCCTGAAAGCCGTCTACATCCTCGACCGGGGACCATCCTGCTTCCTGGTGCTGAACGCCTTTCCTTACAACGCGGGCCACGTCATGGTGGTGCCTTACGAACACGAATCCGCATTGGCTGCATTACCGGCCGAAACCGCAGCCGAGCTGATGCTGCAGGCGCGCCGCACCGAACGCGTCCTGCGCAAGACCTACAAACCACACGGACTGAACCTTGGACTGAATCTGGGCGAAGCCGCAGGTGCGGGCGTGGCCGAACATC
This sequence comes from Acidobacteriaceae bacterium, assembly GCA_036498835.1. Taxonomy (GTDB): domain Bacteria; phylum Acidobacteriota; class Terriglobia; order Terriglobales; family Acidobacteriaceae; genus Granulicella. The sequence continues at coordinate 38,174 of DASYEV010000078.1, forward strand.
TGCATCTCCATGCGGTTCCCCGATGGTCAGGCGATACCAACTTCATGACCGTCCTGAGCGAAACCCGCGTCTTGGCGGAGATGTTGAACGACACCTATGCGCGCCTGCACGAAGCGCTCCTTGCCGATCCAATCGAAGCGGTTCTGAAATAGTCCTTTCGAGTCTTTCGCTCCAACCAGCCCCGTCGCAACATAGAAGCGTGCTGTTTCTCCCGCGAGAAACCATAGGTTCACCCTCTTTCGGGACATCCCGGCTCAAATTGATTCGAAACTGCATTCGCAGAAATTCAACGGGCAACTCACCCTCTCGTAATCCCGTCGTAACGCTCTGGGGACATTCTCCAATCAAGGGAGCAGGCCATGAAGCCGCATCTGACAAACCTGACAAACAGGTTTGCACCGGAAAACCGTGGAGGTTCGGTCGCTTTTGGGCCGCGGCACACGGGCCCCGGCTCGGTCGCATGGCCCGCCGCTGAGGAACTCTGGCAGCCGCAGGATGGCGCCCTCAACACTGAAACGCAAATCTCCGCCATGACATCGTTGCGACAGCGCGGATCCTTCGCGAAGCTGAATGAGCCGGAAGACGCTGGCCTGACGGGCATGACCCGGTCGCTTGGACGGCGCTTGCTGGGCTTGAACATTGCGGGAAAGCCGAAGCCGGTGGCAAGAGAAACCTCCCTGGCAAAACTCACGCCGCCAGGCACCAATCGCACCCAGGTGGCGTAAGCCAATCTGACGCCGACAAAAGGCCCCACGGGGCCTTTTCCTTTTGCTTCTGGACTTTGACAGCTACGGCTTGGGTGGAACGGGCGCAGGGGTTGAGGCTCCAGCGTCATTCGGTATACGCGTCGCCTCAAAGCTGGTGATTTTCCACGCGCCAGTCGGCACTCTCTGATACACGCGCGTGTAGCGGAAACTGCCGTTCAGGGAATGGGTTTCCGCTGTGCCTTCTACCTTAGCCAAAGCGTTGACGATGGCGACCTTTCCGTCAGCGATCAGCTTGATCTTGGTGTCGGACGTTTCAAATCGCGTGACGACGATCGTCCGGCGGCGAATGCGGTCAAGCTGCTGAGCCTTGGTGACGACCTGCCCGGAAATGGTGATGCCGACATAGTTCTCGGAAAGCAGCTTTTCCATGACCGAGAGATCGTCAGACAATTGGGCCTGGCGCCACTGCTCTTCCAGCAGATTGATCTGGTCGCGGGCGTTGGCGCCCCGCCGGTGAGGCTTAGGCATCGCGCGCAGCGGCAGCGCGGCCACAAAACCGGCAAGAAGCAGGAACGCGAGAAGCCTGGAAGCAAACGTTCGTGGCATGGGCGTACCGGATAGTAGTCCGGAAAGTGGCGAAGAGTCAAAGCTTAAGGCCAGATGACTGGATGCAATCCCCACCCCCGGCCTTCCCTGACCAATGCCTATGGTCTGGAGAGTTGCTCTTCGCCTTCTTTGTAATAGACGCTCGTGATTCGCGAATGAATATCCCGCCAGAAGACAAAATGCCGGCCCGGCAGTGATGGAACGTTCTGTTGTGTCCTGGCGAAAATGCTCTAAGCGATTGCCGTCAAATGCTCAAGTTCGCGGTCCAGCATTCTCTGATACAGCCCATTGACGGCAAAGATCGCAAAGTGCGGTGAGGCGCGATGGGCCTCGAGTGCAGCCTCATCGGCATATTGCTCATAGATCAGCAGGCAGGCAGCCTCACCTTCCACCCAGTGCGGCACGTAGGAAACGCAACCCGGCTCCTGCCGCGACGCGGGCGTCAGTTGGAGCAGGAGCGCCTCGATTTCCTGGCGGTCATCCGGGTTGAAACGCATTCGAACCGTGAAGCTGAGCATAGAAAGACAGGGAACAGTTAACAGCGAACAGGTTTAAGACAATGCTTCTTCGAATTCCGGGGTTGTGATGGTCTGCACGCGGTCCGGACCGGTGGAGATCATGCCAATACGGGCGCCGCTTTCGCGCTCGATGAACTTCAGGTAATCCTGGGCGGTCCTGGGCAGTTTGTCGTATTCCGTGATGCCTTCGGTGGAGGTCTTCCAGCCTGGGAGCGTGGTGTAAATCGGCTCGATCGACTTGAAGCCGCGTACATCCGCAGGGACAACGTCGCTGACCTTGCCGTCAATCTTGTAGCCGGTGCACACGGGAATCTCGTCGCACTCGTCCATGACATCCATCTTGGTAACGACCAGCCATTCCGTGGAATTGATCATGTTGGAATAGCGCAGCAGCGGCAGGTCGAGCCAGCCTGTACGGCGGGGACGGCCAGTTACAGCGCCGAATTCATTGCCGCGCGCACGCAGCAGTTCGCCGAACGAGTCGTTGATTTCCGTGGGGAATGGACCTTCGCCGACGCGCGTGACATAGGCCTTGGTGACACCGATGACCGTCCCAATACGCGTGGGACCGACACCCGTACCCGTGACGGCACCGCCGGCAGTTGCCGAGGAGCTGGTCACGAACGGGTAGGTGCCGTGGTCGATATCGAGCAGCGCTCCCTGCGCGCCTTCGAACATGACGTTCTGACCCTGGTCGAGCGCATTGTTGAGCAGGTACGCGGTGTCGGCAACAAACGGCGCTACCTGCTCGGCGAGCCGGGCGTAGTCCTCGTACATCTGCTTGGGATCGAGCGGTTCGGTGCCGAACAGCGCGTGTGCGATGGTGTTCTTTTCGTGGCAGGCGTTATTGATGTGCGTGCGCAGCAGCGAGCTGTTCAACAGGTCGACCACGCGGAGGCCATTGCGGTGGATCTTGTCTTCATACGCCGGACCGATGCCGCGGCGCGTGGTCCCAATGGTGGTGCGGCCGGGAGCGGTTTCCGCCGCCAGCTCGATCATGCGGTGGTAGGGCAGAATGACCTGGGCGCGGTTCGAGACAAAAAGCTGCCCATCGACCGGCAGGCCCGCATCCTTAAGCTTCTTCACCTCGTTCAGAAAGGCAGCCGGGTCGAGCACGACTCCGTTGCCGATGACGCCTTTGCAGCCCGGGCGCAATACACCACAGGGGATAAGCTGCAGCACGAACTTGGTGCCGTGGATGATGACGGTATGACCGGCATTGTGGCCGCCGGCGTAGCGGGCGACGATGTCGAACTTTTCGCTGAGAACGTCGACAATCTTGCCCTTGCCCTCATCGCCCCATTGGGCGCCCAGAATGACGGCGGACTGCTTCTTGCTGGCTTGGCTCACGAAGGTGTTTCCTGCGGTAGGAGTACGCGTGGCGGCTGCCCGCGTCCATGATTCATTTTATAACGATTGCAGGCCGGTATTCCGGAAGCCCAAAAATTGGGTCTTACACGGTCCGCGAAGGTGGCCTAATGAGAGCGGAGGGAAAGTATGGGAAGCGAAGTGAATGGATTGGATCCTCAACCGAAATTGGTTCACGAATCGGCGAAGACGATTGCAGGCCTCAGCAAGGCGTACACCATGGACACACGGAGCGAAATTCCCCGGCTTTGGGATCAATTGCATGAGCAGGCGCACAATCTTCTGCTGACTCGAACGTCCTTTGGCGTGAGCTATAGGTTCGACGGCCAATCGTTCCAGTATTTATGCGGCATGGAAAGCGCCGATGATCTGCCAGCCGATTGGGACACCGTTGTGCTGATCGAAGGGCAGTATGCGGTCTTCACCTATACCGGTCCGGCTTCCGGGATCGGAGCGGCCATGGACAGCATCTGGAAACAGCTCATTCCGGAAGCGCAGCTCAAGCCGGATGGCCGGCCTTCGTTCGAGATGTACGACGCACGTTTTGACGCCAAGACTTCAAGCGGAGCCGTGGAATTCTGGATTCCCGTTGCACCGTAAACGAAGCTACTTCGGCGCTAAACGAGCGGCCTATGAGCGGGTGCGGGTGCCCCATCCATGAGCAGCCTTATCGCTCATGAGTGGGCCAGCCACAAACATCACCGGTTGGCCCACTCATCGCGATACAGCCGCGATGAATGGGGCACCCACGGCATTCACCGATCTGGGCTGTCGTAGGTTCATCGTTTGCGTGGCATGGAAAGGTCGAGGTCGCTGTGCGTCAACTGCTTGGTGAGCACCACGATCTGTCCGGTGTGGTATTCCACATGCGCTGTGACCTTGAAGATCGCTTCAAGGATGGTGGTGTGCCGCCAGGTTCCGGTTGGCTGCGGATCGATGATTTCCAGTAACCGCTCCTCCCGCACCGTGGCGATGATGCTGCTGGCTTCGTCCAGCGTCTTGCGAAAGTGGGCCCGGGCCTCTGCGGCGCTCATGCTGGGAGCGAGCGTGAACTCCTCGTCGCGGCGGCGGACGTCGGGTTCACCCGCGATTCCATGAATCATCCATTGCCGCAGGTTGCCTTCGAGATGCAGCAAAAGGTTAGCTACGGAGTTTTCATACTCACCACAGCGATGCCACATCTGCTCCTCGGTGAGACGGTCACAGCACGCGTCGATATCTTTGGCGAGATGCTGCATGTGGTTTGAGGCATAGGTGACAAACGTTGCGGCAATGGTGTGCTCGGACATGGATCCTCGGTTGGTGAAGTTAAGCTCTCGGGAAGCCCGTATCGACAACAGCCGCGGAGGGAGGCTGATGGGGATAGGGTGGTGCGGGAAACGGCGGTCCGGGTGGCGGCGAAGGCGGCGATGCGGTGCGCTGGTACCAATCGACCTTGCGCGTCAGGATCATAATAAGCGCGATGACAGCGAAGAGCAGAAGCGATCCAAGCAGCAACGCATTGTCCTCGGAAACCAGCAGTCCATACACGCACCCATAGAGCGCCGCCAGTCCAGAACCAAACGCCAGCCCGTACTCGCGGCTGCGAAGCACGAAGATCATGTAATAGGTCAGGATGCCAACGCACGAAGCGGTCGCAATGAGATAGGCGAGCGCGAAGCTCATGTGTTCGCTGAAGCTGACCAGGAGAAGAAAGAAGATCGCAAGGCAAAAACCCACCAGAAGGTATTGGATGGGGTGGATCAGCATGCGTTTGGTCAGCTCGAACATGAAGAACCCACCGAAGGTGAGCAGGACGAAAAGAATCCCGTACTTCACGGCGCGGTCCGCCATCCGGTATGGATCCACGGTTTCGTTCAGTGCAGTGTTGACGACGTCGAGATTGTCGCCATGATTGGCAAGCTGCTGTTGAGTAGCGGCAGCCAGCGACGAAATCTCCCATACCGCATGGAAGCCTGCAGGACCGACCTCACGGCTGTGCGGAAGAAAACGCCCCGAGAAAAGCGGCTGCGACCATGTTGAGGAAAGCTCGAAATGATTCGTGTCGGCCAGGGGAACGATTTCGAATTCCTGAGTCCCATCCAGGTTGAGGTCTAACGAGAAATCAAGCTTGGACGCTTTCCCATCTGTCGCGGGCAGCAGACCACGCAGGTTCGCACCGGACATGACGGGGGCCTGCACAGTACTGTCCTGCTCTTCCTGGGTTTTCAGCGCACCCTGCACAGCGACAGCCGTCCCGTTCACCCGAAGCGCAGGCCTGCCGACAAGACCGCGAACGTCTTTGAAGACAAATGCCAGGTAGGGATCTCCATACTGCACATTCCCCTTCACCGGAAGGGCCGGGACGTCGAAGTGGCCACTGACGGTCCCCACAAACTCATAGACCGTTACCGGATACAGGCCGTGCCGGCGGACGGAAGGCTGCAGCTCGCCCTTCACCTGCAATTCGCGAGGAAAGAAGGAATAGATATTGTCCGTGACGTTGGTGGAAACGGTTTTTGCGCCTTTGGCGTCGGTGGATTCGACCCGCTCTGTCACGCGATAAGGCTGCACGAACATCGGACCGAGGATTCGCTGCGACGAAGCGTAGCTCGCCGAGATGGATTCGACCGCCTGATTTCGGAAGCCCTGGCGTTCCGTAATGACGGAATCGACATAGAAGAGAGCAACCACAATCAAGAGCGAAAGGCCTGCCAGAATGACCACTTTGATAACAAGAGAAAACGCGCGCATTCAATATTCCCCGGCGTGAAGCCGCTTCAACTCTACGGCACAGCAGCAGGCGAATTCATAACTTTTCCTTAGCAGAACCTCCTTTGCGACGATCCGTCTCTCGTTCCTGGGTTACAGCCTCCCAACAGCTCTTGATCTCTGACCTTTTGTGCGAGGATGAGCCATGGCAAAGGGCAGCGCGGGTTCGAGCACCTCGAACGTCGAGCGCGAAGAGCACCACCTGAAGCGACAGCTCCGGCTGCGCGACCTGGTGCTGGCTCAGATCCTGACCGTGGTAGGCAGCTCGTGGGTGGGCATCGCCGCCGGATTGGGACAAGCGCAACTCGTCGTCTGGCTGCTGGCATTCGCGTTTTTCTACGCACCCATGGCAGTTGCCGTGTATTTCCTGAATCGCGAAATGCCGCTTGAGGGCGGCTTGTACGTGTGGGCGCGCCGCGCATTCGGCGACGCGGCCGGCTTCATGACCGCCTGGAATATCTGGGCGTATGCCCTGACCTCGATCGCTACCATCCTGTTCCAGATTCCCAGCGAGATGGCCTATATGCTGGGCCCGAGCGCAGCAGGGCTGCCTGAAAATCATCCGCTGGTCTACTCCATGCTGGCGGCCATGGTGATCCTGTTGGCGTGGACCGCATACCGTGGTCTCGGCCTGGGCAAATGGATTCACAACTTCAGCGGCGCCGCGATGCTGGGCGCGTTTGCCCTGCTGATTTTTTCCCCGCTCTGGGCCTGGTTGCATGGCGCGCCTATTCACTATGCCCCCATTACCTTCCACCTCCCGCCGCGGGATGCGATTTCCCTTTCCTTGATGGGGCAGGTACTATTTGCCGCTTCGGGACTGGAATACATCGCCATCATGGCGGGCGAGACGCATGCCGCCAACCGGGATATCGGACGCTCGGTGGTGATTGCCACGCCGATTATCTTCCTGATGTTTGTGCTGGGCACCGCGTCCGTACTGGCGTTCCATCAGCTGCATGCCGGGACGGCGATCAATTTTGTCGCGCCGATTCCGCAGACCCTGAGCCTGGCTTTCGGTGGAAGCGGCGCGGCTGCGATCGTCGCGAAGCTTGCAATCCTGCTGCTCCAGATTCGAATCCTGGGTGCGGCGAGCTTTCTGTTTACCGGCGTCACTCGTCTTCCCATGGCCGCAGGGTGGGATCATCTTGTGCCGGAATGGTTTGCCCGGCTGCATCCGCGCCATCGCACGCCAGTGAACTCGATCTGGGTCACGGCCGGGGCCGTTGCCGCCTTGTTGCTGCTCGGAAGCGCCGGAGTCCATGCGGCCGAGGCGTTCGCCGTGCTGAATGACACCTCCAGCGAACTGTATTCGCTGGCCTACCTCGCGATGTTCCTGATTCCCCTGATTGGCGCGCGCGCCTTGCGGCGGAAGCTGCCGTGGTGGGTCTCGGTGGTCTGCGGCGGCGGTGTGTTGGCTATTCTCTTCATCCTGCTGCTGAACGCGTACCCGTTCGTGGCCGTGGCAAGTCCTGGCTGGTTTGCAGTAAAAACCGTGGGCACTACGCTGGTGATCAATGCCTTGGGCTATGGCTTCTACCGTGTGCGCCGGAACCGGGCCGCAGTCATAACCGCCTAAGCGGGAACCCTGCGCGCTCTGCCGTGCATCGAATTCCAATGCCCGAATTGCCTGAAGTCGAAACCGTAGCGAACGGCGTGCATGCCCGCGTGGCCGGCCAACGCATTACCAGCGTGTGGACCAGCGGCAAACCGCAGACGTTCAAGTCACCGGAGCCGGAGATTTCGGAAACCCTGACCGGCGCGCGGATTGATGGCGTGCGGCGAGTGGGAAAGACCGTGGTGATGGATTTGAGCAGGGGCGGTGGGAAGAAGAAGCAGATCCCCTTCGGGGATGACAACAAGAAAAGCAACGGCAAAAAGATAAGCAAGAGCAAAGCCAACGACAAAAACGACAGCAGTGGCTCAGAACATGCTCAGTTCCTTGTGCACCTGGGAATGACGGGGAGGCTGCTGGTCTCACATGCGGATGTTCCTCTACCGGCTCACACACATGCAGTGCTTTCCCTGGCAGATGGACGTGAAGTGCGGTTTGTCGATCCGCGCCGGTTCGGCCGGTTGTCGGTTGTCAGGGAAAAGGGCGGTTATACCGGTCCCGGCGCGGAGCCTACGACCATTGGCGAAGACGAATTCGCAACCTTGTTCAAAGGCCGCAAGCTGGCGATCAAAGCGGCGCTGCTGAACCAGTCCATCCTGCACGGCGTTGGCAACATTTATGCCGACGAAAGCCTGTTTCGTGCGGGAATTCGCCCACGCAAACAGGCGGGCAAACTGACGCGCGCCGAGTTGGGCAAGCTGCATAAGGCGCTGCAACAGATTCTGGCGAAGGCCATCAAGCTGGGCGGATCTTCGGTGTCGGACTACGTCGATGCCGACGGCGTGCGCGGGTTCTTTCAGCAGGAACATAAAGTCTATGGCCGCGCCGGCGAAAACTGCACTGTGTGCGAGACGCCCCTCAAGAAGATTGTGGTGGGCGGACGCACGACCGTGTATTGCCCGGTTTGCCAGAAGTGAATGTATGCGGCGTGAGACGACAGATTCGTGGATGCACGAAAAACAGCAGATCCCCTAACGGGGATGACAACAAGAGAAACAAAGGCGCCGGGTTTCTGGCGTCCGGCATGAAAGAAGCGCATTAGAGCATTCCCATGATGCTGTGCCCTCCAGAAGCAGCTGAAGAGGTCGTTTTCTTTGGGGAAAACGACTTCAACATCTTTGCCCCTGGTACACCTTCATGGGATATGCGTTAGCAGCCTGAGACCTGTTCGGCGGCTACAGCAGCGCCGATCACGCGCGTGGACTCATCGTCATCCACCATCTCCAGAGAATAGCCCTGCAGCGGGCTCATCTTCACCATCTTGTGCAGGTAGTCCTTGAGTAGGTTGAGGTCAAGAAAGCGGGAGTTGTAGCCAGTGAGGAAGAACTTCCCCGCCCCGCCCTGGTGAATCGAGGTGGCAGTCGCGGCGGCAAGCGCCTTGTGCCAGAGATGGCGAAAATCGCCGCAACGCGAATCCCCTTTTTTGGCCGATTCGAAGACTTCTTCCGGCTCCATGTCCAGGAACCTCAGGCGCATCGCCCGGTGCCCCATGATGCCTTCCAGATGGCCACGGCCTCCGCAGCCGCAATAATTTTCCTTGTCATCCAGCGTTACCACCGAATGCCCGCCTTCCCAGACGCCTTCGCTGAAGGGGTACTGGCCATAGCCGATGCCGGTACCCAGTGTCCAGACACGAATGAGATGGTCGAGCTTGTCGTAGTGCGAAGCCAGCCCCGCGGCCATGGCATCCGCGTCGTTGACGACGGTGACCGGGGCGCCAATTCCACGGCTGGCGAGGGCCGCAATCAGCAACTCTCCGACGTGGGAACCTTTGAGCTGTGGGAGATTGGGCGCTTCTTCCACCACACCATTGCGAATGAGACCGGGAATCGCGAGGCCGACAGCCGCAATTTCACCTTCATGGCCTTTTACGGCCTCCATCACGATGTCGCAGATCTGGTCAATCAGTGCATCGGTTGGCAATTCGACCAGGGCGTCGTCGCCTTCGGAATCGGTAGGCGGCGGTGTTTCCGGCCAGCAGATCAACTGCCCGGCAATCTTGTGGTCAACAATCAGGCCGGCGTAGAGACGCTCAGCCATAATCACCCCGACCGAGGGTGAGGAAACGGCTTGCGTAGTCGTATCTGCGGAGTTCGCCATAAGCGCCTGCCTTTCCTTTGCTCTGCCGTTACGGACAGCGGGCCAGAGGTTCTGAGACAGTAGCCGGACGAATGTTCGCCCGTCAACTCCCTCTTTTGGCTATGTAGGAAAATTATTCGAACTTAATCAAATTTGGAGACGCGATTGAACCCGTTGAAGGCAGCTACTTTGTAGCATTCGGCCAAGGTTGGGTAGTTGAAGACGGTATCCACAAAGTATTCGAGCTTGCCGCCCAGCGCCATGACGGCCTGGCCGATGTGCAGCAGTTCACTGGCGCCTTCCCCAATAATGTGCACGCCGAGAATCGAATGATTTTCCCGGTGGAAGATGAGTTTCAGGCGGCCGGTCGTATCCCCGCGGATCTGGCCGCGAGCGATTTCGCGATAGTACGCGACGCCGACTTCATACGGCACATCCTCTTCCGTGAGCTGCTCTTCGGTCTTGCCGATGAAGCTGATCTCCGGAATGGTGTAGATGCCGTAAGGGTAGAAGCTGGGGTTCGAAAGGATTTCGGTGTCGCCGAAGGCGCGCGCCGCGGCAATGCGGCCCTGCTCCATGCTGACCGAAGCCAGTGAGGGAAAACCGATGACATCACCGCCGGCAAACACCGTCGGCATCTTGGTGCGGAAATCCTTGTCGACCGGGATGCGCCCGCGCGAGTCGGCTTCAATACCGGCCGCTGCCAGGTTTAGTTCTTCGACATTGCCCTGGCGGCCAACGGCGTACAGCAGCGCGTCGCCCTGAAGCTTCTTTTTCGATTCGAGGTTGGCAACCACGCTGTTGCCGTCAATATCTTCCACCGACTCCACTTCTTCGTTCAGGCGCATGGTCACACGCGCATCACGGAGGTGGTAGCTCAAAGCCTCGACAATTTCCTGGTCGGCAAACTCGAGCAGGCGCGGGCGGCGTTCAATGAGTGTCACCCGAACGCCCAGCGCGGCGAACATGCAACAGTACTCCACTCCGATGACACCGCCGCCGACGATGATCATCGTTTTTGGCAGATTGGGGAGATTGAGCACGAGGTCCGAGTTGACGATGGTGGTGCCGTTAATGGGCACACGCGGCGAAGTTGCCGGCTTGGTGCCGGTCGCGATCAGTACGTTCTTCGCTTCGTAAATGTTCGCACCGCGGGAGTTGGTGACCTTGATGTGGGTGGGGTCTTCAAAGCTGGCGGTCCCAGTCAGCATCTCCACGCCATTGCGGGAAAGCTGCGCTTCGGTCACATCGATTTCGGTTTTGATGACGTGTTGGACGCGGAAGGCGAGGTCCGCCATCGTGATGCGTTCCTTCACGCGGTAGTTCATTCCATAGATGGACTTGTAGTTGTAGCCGGAAAGGTGCAGCACGGCTTCCCGCATGGTCTTCGAAGGAATGGTGCCCGTGTTGATGCAGGCGCCTCCTACAACCTCGCGGCTTTCGACCACCGCTATTTTTTTGCCCAACTTGGCGCCATAGATCGCCGCACGCTGCCCAGCCGGGCCGGAGCCGATGACGATAAGGTCGTAAACAGTTGCCATGGGACTCCGTTCGTCTCCTCGCGGTTCAGATACGACGCATGCCCGGGTCGATTTCGGTCATGCCGTTGTCCATCATACGTCTTTCTGCTGAAAGAAAAGGCCAACGGAAGTGGGAGAGCGTGAAGAGTTCACAAATGGTTCTCGGAAAACTGGAAATGTTTGAGCAGACTGGAAGCTCTGCCGTATCGTTGTACGGACACGGTGGAACGCGGAGATACGCGCATGCTGCGGTATGCAATCACGGACGGCAACTACGTGACCGGCGATGGGGAACGCTGGGCGGCGGATGGCGTCGACTTTGTCCAACTTCGCGACAAGACCCTGGATTCTTACCAGCTTGTCACATTGGCCCGGCAAATCCGTGAAACCCTGCACGCACATACTCCACTGGAAGGCAAGATCCCCAAGCTTCTGATCAACGGCCGGGCGGACATTGCGATTGCCGCCCGGGCGGACGGCGTTCACCTGACGACCCAGCCCGAGGAAACGACTCCCGAGCAGGTGCGGCAGTTGTTTGCTTCCGCGTACGTTGCGCCACCACTCATCAGTGTTTCGGCACATACGCTCCGCGAAGTGGAAGAAGCCCGCGAGAATGGGGTGGACCTTATCCTGTTCGCTCCGGTCTTCGAAAAGCGTATTGGCGAAGAAGTTGTGAACGAAGGCGTTGGGCTCAAACGTCTGCGTGAAGCATGTGTGATCGCCAAGCCAGTACGTGTGCTGGCGCTGGGCGGAGTCACGCAGGAACATGCGGCGGCATGCATGGAAGTGGGTGCTGCCGGCGTAGCGGGCATCCGGATGTTTGTCTGATTTTTTTCTCATCCATCAGAACTTTTCTTCCTGTTCTGCCTTGAGTGCGATGTCTCTCATGTGGCGGGCCGCGGGTTTACAGACCGCTTGTTGTATCGCGCTGTTGTGTCGCTCAACGACCCGGTGAGACCAAATCGTAAAAGATGGGTTAAATGTTGTGAGCGCGCGGGAAGCCACCGCAGGACCATTCGTGGCGGGGTTAACTCAGCAAGGCTGCTCGGAGGCAGAATATGGTTACAGCAAAACGTTTCCCTACATTCAGCATCAGGCTTTGGCAGGCGACCGTTCTTCTTTTCGCGCTTGCCTGCATGGTTAGCGCCCTTCGCGCGCAAGGCTATCCGCAGCAACAGACGATGCCGCCGGGCGCTCCCCAACCGGGATATGGCGACCCGAACCAGGGTGATCCGAACCAGCCCGATCCGCCGGCAAGTGTTGTCCGCGTGAGTGTGCTGCAGGGCAATGTTTCCCTGCAACCTGCGGGCGTGCCGGATTTCAGCGCGGCGAGCGTGAACTACCCATTGACCAACGGCGACCGTATCTACACCGACAACGGTGCGCTGGCCGAACTTGAGGCCGGGCAACTGGCTGTGCGCATGGGCGGCCAGACCGATCTCAGCGTGACGGCAATGACCGACAACCTGTTGCAGTTCGGCCTTGGCCAAGGCAGCGTGCATCTGCGCAGCTACTCGTTTGACCCCAACTCAACCATCGAACTCGACACGCCTAACGTTGCGATCACCGTGCTGGATGCCGGAGATGTGCGCGTAGACGTCGCACCGGATGGCAACTCTACGCAGGTGACCCTGCTCTATGGCCAGGCTCGCGTCGATGGCCAGGGCTTTCAGCAGGTGCTGCGGCCCGGTGAGTCGCTGATGCTGACCGGCAATGGACCGGTGTATGCGCAGGAGGCGCGCCGTCAGCTGCCCGATTCTCTGGACGGGTTTTCCAGCAGCCGCGACAGTCAATACCAGACCGCGATTGCGGCAGACGCGGACTATGTGAGCCCTGACACCGTGGGTGCGGCGGATCTCGGCAGCTATGGCGACTGGGCGCCGAGCAGCGACTACGGTCCAGTTTGGTACCCGCGCGGTGTAGCCGCCGACTGGCAGCCCTATAGCTATGGCCGCTGGGCCTATGTGGCTCCCTGGGGATGGACATGGGTAGGGAACGAACCCTGGGGTTTTGCTCCGTTCCACTATGGACGCTGGGCGCGTTTCCCGACCGGGCGTTGGGGATGGATCCCCGGCCCTCGCGTTGTGCGGCCGGTCTATTCGCCTGCACTGGTTGTTTTCGTGGGCGGCGGTTCGGGTGTCACGGCCTGGTTCCCCCTGGGACCGCGTGAGCCGTTCGTGCCCTGGTATCGCACCAGCACGTTGTATGTGAACCGCGTCAACGTAACCAATATCTACAACCGCAACGCGGTGGAAGTGCGCAATGTGTACAACCAGCGCAACACCAACATCTACATCAACAATCCGAACCGGGGCTACATCAATCGTCCTTTGGCAACGGTAGCTATCCGTCAGGATGCATTTGCGTCAGGACGTTCAGTCCGGGATGCAGGCGTGCGTGTTGCGCCGGATCGTTTGGATCGCGCGCCCATTTTGCAGCATCCGGGTGTCAATCCGACACGGGCGATCATGGTGCCGATACCGCCCCGTGCGCTGCCTCGCAACATCGAGCGGCGTCCGGTGGAAAACCGTGGTGCTCAAGGACCTGGCGGCTATCGCGGCGGAAACAACGGACAGCCGAATGGCAATGGCCGTCCAGGTGGATTCAACCAGCCTGGCCCCGGCCAGCCTGTGAACAACGGCAATGACAATCGCCGTCCTCCTTTCCAGGGCCAACAGCCTCAACAGCCTAACAATGGTGGCGACAACCGCCCCGGCGGCTACCCGCGCCCCGGACAGCCAACGACCAATCAGCCGGTCAACCCGAACCCGGGAGATGATCGCTTCCATCAACCTGGCCAGGGAAATCGCCCCTTGCCTCCCCCGCAGCAACCGACCCAGGGGATTCAAGGGCAACCCAACTCAACGATTCCACTGCATGCGCCACCCGATGGAAGACAAGGGCCGCCGCACGGAAATCTGCAGACCCCGCAAGGTCAGCAGCCCACGCCACAAAATCTCCCCACTCCCCGGGAGACGGGCCGCCCCGTTGACAATCTGGCTCCTCCGCAGCAGATCAGGCAGCCACCTGTTCAGCCCCAACAGCCGAACATTCCCTCCCCGCGTGATACAGGGCGCCCGGTCCAAACCACACCCCCTGAGCAACCGGTGCGTCAGTTCCAGCCGCCGCCACAGCGGCAGCCGGAACCCGTACACCAACCGCAGCCGATACTCCCACAGCACCAACCGGTAACGCAGCAGCCCACGCCGGAGCGGCCACAGTTTCATCCGCTCGCACCTCCGCCGCAACCTCAGCAACAGCCCCGGCCCCAGGTCCAACCGCAGCAGCCAAGGCCCCCTGCCCCGGCCAGGACCGATCATCCTCATGAGGAGAAGAAGGACGACCACAAGTAGCAGGGCCAACATGACAAAAGGGGGAGGCAAAACTTCGCCTCCCCTTTTGTTTTGCGTTGCGACCTGCCTGAACTTAGAGGGGATGAGGGCCGGTAATTTTCCAGGGCGCGCCCGCCATCTGCTTCCAGGCCCAACCCATACCCCAGATGCAGAAGAACAACATCAGGAGTGCTTCGCGATACTGCCCCACGCTCACCAGAAGAACCGGCGTGAACATCAGTGTCGCGACTCGTCCCACGGTCAAGCGCATCATGTCCGCAAAGATAGCCGCCGACGCCCCGATCATGACTGCCGCGTAGGTAAGCAACGCGGCCACGACCTGGTAGCGCCGGCCGCCCACGCCGCCTGAACCCAACCGCATTGCATGGCCAATGAGATAGCCAACGCCGATGCTGGCGAACACCATCCATGAACCGTGCGTCGCCCGGAAAAGCAGGAAGTAAATCGTCCCGGCGAACGCCGCGGCCAGGGCGCCGGTGATCACCGAACGCCAGAATGCAGCCGTGGAGTGCCCAGGCGAAATCGTCCGCGCACGTTCCGCGCATTGCCGGCAAACGCGGCTTCCTTCAATATCAAAGTATTCCCCATTCAAACCGCGCGAACACACTGCGCAAGCGGCCGGCTCGGGCGCACCGCCATACTCCGCCCGTGCGAAGTTGAGATCGGAAACCGCCATCGTGCCGCTACCGGGCAAATGGGTGGCGTACAGTCGCCGGATCGCCTGAGGTCATACGCCAGGCGGCGCGCGCGCCAACAAAGATGATGAATATGCCGATGAGCGCGTTTACGGGAGAACTAACGAGGCGAAGAAACGGCCGTTCAAATCCGAGAATGATCAGGCTCACGATACTGCCAAACGTCGGAGAAATCGGCTCCGCCTTCTGGAGCAACCAATACATGATCACTGAGTTGCTGAGAGCGACCGAGATCAGCGTCAAGATAACCGCAGCAATTTGATAAGGCCTGCCACCATTTCCTTTGGAGCCGATCATCATCGTTTTCGCAACCAGCCAGCCCACAGCCAGCGCGAGGAAGCCGATGTTGATGCCGGTAAGGATAATGAAGCCGGAGTTCAGGATTGCGCCGGCTACGACGCCGATCAGGCTAAAACCAATTGACTGGAGAAATAAGCCTGAATCAAAGGGGGCAGAAGGGGGAGCGGTATACATCTCGGCTCGCTCGAAGCCTGAAGGTGAAGGGTACATGGCTGATTGACGGAAGGATATCAGAGAGCACTTCGGATGGGATGAATGGGTGCGGAAAAGATTTCGAACCGTCTTACCATCTGGATTACGCCGGGGAGGCGACAGTCATGAAAGCACAATCTCTGGTCCGCGATGCGGCCCTTCTTTTCTTTGCCGGAGCTTTAGGCTGGTGGGCTCATGGCGGCAATGCCGTCGTTCACGCCAATGGAACGAGTTCGGATTCGGCGCGCGGAGCCGACAACAATCTTGCCTTTCAGTTCGGCGGCGCGGGCATCGAAGGTGGTCTCACCATCTACAACCGCGACAACCACACCCTGTATGTCTACCCTTCCGCCATCAACAACAACCACATCAACTGCGCGTTCAGCATCCATGTCGAAAAGCCCGGCGCGCCGCTGGAACGCTCCAACTGCCCCATCGGCGGCGTATTCACGCATTGATCCCAAGCATCGGCAATGCACTCGTAGGGGACTTTTTAGAAGAAACAAAGCTTGTCATCCGCAGCCGCGCTGCGGGTGATCTTGACTACCCCTTGAGGGAAAGGGTTATACGCCGGCAGGTTGGCAAGATCGTCACGCGACACCGCAACGCCAACTCCGGCTTCCTGGGCAGCACTGACCAACGAGAAGATATTGCCGCATTGTCCCTGTCTGGGGGTAGTGTTGGCGACGCCAGGATTCGTCAGATATCGCCAGCCGTTTTTCCCAGCTGTTGTTTTCCAATCGGTGCAATTGAACAGGCAGATACCTGGCCATTCGGTGCGAAGAGTTCGAAGGCAATGCAGGAGTCCCGTGGCATTCTTCTCATTGACCGTGCAGGCGTAAGGTCCATTTTCTCCGGTCGTAATGTTCGCGACGCAGCGGGTAAGGATATTACCCACTTCCTGCACCAGTGCCCATTTTTCCTCCGGGAAGCTGAGGGGCCTTTTCTTTTCGATTCGCGAGCCGGGATCGTCCGTTCTCTGCGACGAACCATTCATGCCGGCAAAGCCACCATACCTGGGCCCCGTGCATTCGCGCGCGATGGCAGCCATATTCTCGGGATTGGATTGATCTGCAGCCAATCCCGGCCGTACATTATTTCCTCCAGCGTGGTGCAGGCTCATGATACTGGCGATAATGTCCGATTTCGTCGCAATATCCCCGTCGAATCCCGACGCCTCCTTACCGAATTCCTGGGTAAACGTCTTGATTTTGTCGATCCCCTGGCCCTGGCAGTACTGGAGCCGGATCAGCTTGAGCATAATGAACGCAGCGCACCAGTAGTAACGGACGGGCAGGATGTGGTGGTAGGTCCAACCGCCGACATCTGGACAATGTCCTTCGCGGCTTGTGTAGGGGATTTGGAATGTGAGTTGGGCCATCATGTCTCTCCCGTTACCTTGTGCAACTCAGCGGGGCAACGCCGCGTACAACGTCCATGCCGGAAATGCAATCGGACAGTTTCGTTTGCTCAATGGTTGAGGCAGGGCCGGCTAGCTCCTCATTGAAGGGAACGGCAAATGTTTCTGGACCTACTTGCAAAATGCTCACGGGCCCTAATGGTTGTTATGCACGTTCAGGCAGTTTTTGCCTGTCAACCGCTATGGTTTGGAAGGCACGCTTGCGTGCGGCAGAATGTCATCGACGGGATGCAAAGAGAGGCTTCCCTGCTATCTGGCCTGGAGCGAAAACAGGTTCGGCACCGGTTCGCTCTATTGCAATCTACTCCACTTCAGCGCGACGATTTGTCAATCCTTTGTCATGTGTTGGATATTTCCCACACGTGGAGATGCCTTGAGCTAGAGCGATTTCAATCATGTCGCCTGGCGTGTGCATCATCTTTTTAAAGACCCTGGTCGAAAACGCTCTAAGGTAAACGGGAGCTCCCGGAGGGCAGTAGAAGGGTTGACATGTACGGGAGTCCATCCTGGACATCAGACGGGAGACGTTCGAATTGCGACTTTTCGTTTCGACTATCATCAAACTAAAGTTATGGCTAAAAAGGGCCCCAAGTTGAGCGATGAGCAGATGCAGGCGATAGCCCGTGCCGTTGCCGATCCTCGCCGTTTTGCGATTCTGCAGCAGATTGCCAGCCAGGAATGCTGCCCTTGCGGCGCTGTGCGTGAACAGCAACCCATCAGCGCGGCAACCATCTCGCACCATATGAAAGAGTTGTCGGATGCCGGACTTGTGGTCGTGAACCATGAAGGGCGAACTGCCGAGTTCACATTCCAGCGCGGCGTGTGGGATTCCTATCTTTCCCAGCTCTCAAACATTTAGATAGTCATCGAAGTTTCCTGAATCCTTCCTAAACCTGCTTCCATCTATTCGATGAGCGTCGAACTATTCGACGAATATCGAAGAGGTGAAAGAGATGGGTAAGCTGACAGGAAAAGTTGCAGTGGTCACAGGGGCGTCCAAGGGTATTGGCGCCGGGATTGCGAAGTCGCTGGCTGCTGCGGGCGCAAGCGTCGTTGTCAACTATGCCAGCGATAAGGCCGGCGCCGAGCGCGTCGCGGCTGAGATCGCCAAAGCGGGCGGCAAGGCCGCTGTGATTGGCGGCAGTGTGGCCAAACAAAAGGATATTGACGCGCTGTTTGCGGAGACCGTGAAGCAGTTCGGAAAGGTCGATGTCCTGGTCAACAATGCCGGTGTCTACAAATTCACCCCGCTGGAAGAGATCACGGAAGAAGAGATCAACCGGGTTTACTCAACCAACGTTACCGGCCTGTTGCTGACCACGAAGGCGGCGGTTGCCCTCTTCCCGAAAGAGGGCGGAAGCGTCATCAATATCGGCTCGGTAGTGAGTGAAATGACGCCTGCGGCTTCGGCGATTTATACCGGGACCAAGGGTGCTGTGGACGTGATCACCCGTGTGCTCGCCAAGGAACTCGGGCCGAAAAACATCCGCGTCAATGCGGTCAACCCCGGCTACACCGTTACGGAAGGCACCCACAGTGCGGGCATCGCCGGCTCGGAAGCTGCCAACGGTTTTGTTGCGCTGACCCCGCTGGGCCGTGCGGGCACGCCGGAAGATATTGCGGACGTGGTGACGTTTATCGCCTCGGACGATGCACGGTGGGTAACCGGCGCTCTGTTGCAGGCCGGCGGCGGCGTGCGCTAAGGCAAATCTCCTGAAGGTTTAGCTGGAAGGTGAAAGTGCTCAAGTCGTTTTCTCCCAAGGAAAACGACCTCCTCCGGTGCCTATCGGAACCACAGCATCAGGAGATTTGCTATAAGCCGCATCGAGCGCGCACAAAGGAGCGGCGCACGGCGGCCCGAATGAGTCATGTGCGGCGTACCAAGATTTTCAACAATGATTTCGAACAATAAAACGCAGGTTGAACCGTCTATAGGAGAACGTGTCATGGGTAAGCTCACAGGAAAAATCGCAGTGGTAACAGGCGCTTCCAAGGGCATCGGCGCTGGAATTGCCAAGAAGCTCGGCAGTGAAGGCGCAACCGTCGTAGTGAACTATGCGACGGACAAGGCCGGTGCGGAACGCACCGTGGCCGAAATCGTCAAGAGCGGCGGCAAGGCCGTTGCGATTGGGGGCAGCGTGGCCAAACAGAAGGACATCGACGCATTGTTTGCCGAAACCAAAAAGCAGTTCGGCAAAGTCGACATCCTGGTGAACAACGCGGGTGTCTATGCCTTCGCTCCACTCGAAGCGGTGACCGAAGAGGAAATCAACCGCATCTACTCGACCAACGTCACGGGCCTTTTGCTCACGACCAAGGCCGCGGTTTCCCTCTTCCCCAAGGAAGGCGGCAACGTCATCAACATCGGTTCGGTGGTCAGCGAGATCACGCCGGCCAACAGCTCGATCTACTCCAGCACCAAGGGCGCAGTGGACGCGATCACGCGGGTACTGGCGAAGGAACTGGGACCGAAGAACATTCGTGTGAATGCCGTGAATCCCGGTCTGACCGCAACAGAAGGTGTGCAAACCGCCGGCATCATCGGCTCGGACTTTGAAACCAACGAAGTAGCGAAGACCCCACTCGGCCGTCTCGGACGCCCGGATGACATTGGCGATGTGGTGGCATTTGTCGCCAGTGACGACGCCCGCTGGGTAACCGGTGCGCTGCTGCAGGCAGGCGGCGGACTCCGCTAAAAATTTCCGCAACTCGTGGAAGCCGCTCTCATCCCATAGACAGAATGAGTATGAGGGCGGCAACAACCCAAACCTGAGCACCCGCTCCACGTGTGCTCCGAACGCTGAAGGAGTACGCCATGGATCTCGTTCTTTTCTTTATCCCCACACTACTGGTCATGGCCGGATACCTAGTCTCGGACGCGCGTCAACTGCGCGCGGTTGCGCTATCCAAGCCCAACGCAAGGTAATCGGTCCAATCTCCATTGCAGTTGCGGGGACATCGGTCTTCCGCAACCCCCAAGCTGGCTGACCAGCTTTGTCACAGAAAAATAACACGAGCCATTCGTCGCTGCGGTGTCGATCCCCCTTCCACGAATGACCAACGTCCTTTGTTCTCCAATACTCCACACAATCTGCAGCGTCCCCATCTGACGGGTTGCGGCCTGCCATCAACTACTTCGCGACCCCTACGCGGTTCTACGGCCCTGTCACCCGGGGGCGGCGAATGGCCGGAGCAGCGATCTTTTCCAATGATCCGGGAATCGTGTGAATCGAAAATTCATGGGATTCCCGGTCATTCCTGCCAATAGATCGGCATTGGAGCGCCTCGGCCACGATTTTTCCGATGGACGTTCGCATGCGAAAATAGATAGTGATGATCTCTGTTTCCAATGTCACCATGCGCTACGGCGCGAAGCTACTCTTTGAAGACGTCAGCGTGACGTTCACCTCCGGCCGCCGTTACGGCCTTACCGGTCCCAACGGGGCGGGTAAGTCGACCTTCATGAAGGTGCTGACCGGCGAACTCGATGCCCAGAAGGGCAACGTCGTGCGGCCCAAGAAATTCGGCGTTCTTAAGCAGAACCAGTACGAATTCGACGCCTACCGCGTCATCGACACCGTCATCATGGGCAACAAGGGCCTTTGGGCGGCTCTGGAAGAGCGCGAAGTTATTTACAACAAGCCCGAAATGTCGGACGCAGATGGCATCCGCCTGGGCGAACTCGAAGGCACTGTCGGCGAAGAAGACGGCTATGAAGCCGAAGCCAATGCGGCCATTCTGCTGCAGGGCCTCGACATTCCCGATGAACTGCATGAACGCAAGATGAGCGAGTTGCAGGGCGGCCAGAAGGTGCGCGTGCTGCTTGCGCAGGCGCTGTTCGGCAATCCGCAGGCCCTGTTCCTGGACGAACCGACGAACTCGCTGGATCTCGACTCCATTCACTGGCTGGAGAACTTCCTCAACCGCTACGACGGAACCGTGATCACGATCTCGCACGATCGTCACTTTCTGAACTCGATCTGCACACACATCGCGGACATCGATTACGAGACGATCATCACGTACACCGGCGGCTACGACGACATGGTCCTGCAGAAGACGCAGGTGCGCAGCCGCATTGAGGGCCAGAACGAACAGCGCGAAAAAAAGATTGCTCAACTCAACGAGTTCATCGCGCGCTTCTCGGCCGGTACGCGTTCGTCCCAGGTGAACAGCCGCAAGAAGGAAGTGGAACGCCTGCAGACCACGGAACTGGCCCGTTCCAACATCCAGCGTCCGTTTATCAGCTTCAAGATGGAGCGTCCGAGCGGCAAACACGTTCTGGAAGTTGAGAAGCTCAATAAGAGCTATACCCAGCCGACCGGCGCGACCGAACATGTGATCCAGGACTTCACGGTGTCGGCCTTGCGCGGAGACAAGATCGTGCTGGTGGGGCGCAACGGGCAGGGCAAAACCACGATGCTGAAGGCATTGCTGGCCAACGCACCCAACGTCGACGAGGCGGAGGCCGGCTTTCCCGATTCCGGCGAAGTCAAATGGGGCCACGAAGCCCAGGTCGGCTACTTCGCCCAGGACCATACCGCGTCCATCCCCAAGGGCACGACCGCGGCGGAGTGGCTGCACAGCTTCGATCCGAAGGCGGCCAAGGAAGACATCCGGGGGCTCCTGGGGCAAATGCTGTTCAAGGGCGAAGAAGGCAACAAGAAGACCGAGGCCCTTTCCGGTGGCGAGGCAGCCCGGCTGCTGTTCTGCAAACTGATGCTGCAGAAGCCGAATATCCTGGTGCTCGACGAGCCCACGAACCACCTCGACCTGGAAAGCATCAACGCACTGAACCAGGCGCTGCAGAAATACGAAGGCACGGTATTCCTGGTGACCCACGATCAGGATTTGATGGAAGAGGTCGGCACCCGCATCTGGCACTTCGAGGGCGGCCCTGACGATTTCCACATTACCGACCACAAGGGACCGTACGAGGAATACCAGCAACAACTGGCTATGGCGGCGAAGTAAGCCCTGGAAATACTTGCGGCGAGCCCATCCGGGCTCGCCGTTTCATTTGCGTGGGACAGACAGGCACCAAATGGGCCGCATCTAAGCATCGTATGTGGACCATCCTGTTGCTGATCGGGTCGAACGTCTTCATGACGTTTGCATGGTACGGGCACCTGAAGTATCGAAATGTACCTATCTGGAAGGTGATCCTTGTCAGCTGGTCGATCGCCTTTTTCGAATATTGCCTACAAGTGCCCGCCAATCGTCTAGGGGTAGAAAAGTTTTCGCCTGACCAACTGAAAGTTATTCAGGAAGTCATCACACTCACGGTGTTTGGAGTCTTCAGCATCTTCTACTTCGGCGATAAGCTGCACTGGAACCACTTTGCCGCATTCGGCTGCCTGGTTGCCGGAGCGTTTTTCATGTTCCACAAGTTCTGAATGATGAAAAAGAACCACATCTATCGCATCGTCATGGTCGGCACGATCGCGGTCGTGCTGCTGAATACATGGGTCGCGGTACACGCGATCCGAACCTTGTTCAGCGCGGAGAGCCAGTTGCTGCACACGCTTCAGGTGCTCAGCCAAACCGAGACCGTGGCGTTACAGATTCGGACCGCGGACAGTACATCGCGCGGCTTCCTGCTGACCGGGAATCCAATTTTCGAGCAGCGCTTCAACGAAAGCGCCGAAACCGTTTACGCGGAGCTTGACACGCTGCAGAAGGCTACCGCCGACAACCGCTCCCAGCAGGATCGGATCGGTTACACACGTCAGCGCGTAGCCGCCAAGCTGGGCGCCCTGGAGGCGGCGGTTGCGATCCGCCACGGACATCCGACGGGAGGAATCGATCCCGAGGTGATGGGTCTGGCGCTCAGCGAAAATCCCGACGGCAAGGTCAGCGTCCTGTATTGCATTCAGCAAATGGAGAATGAGGAACAGCGGCTGTTGCAGGACCGCGAGAACGAGTCCAAAGCGGCGCACCGCAGCGTCACTATCACGGGTGCAGGCGCCTCCATCCTGGACATCGTACTTCTGATCGTCGCGTTTGAGTTGCTGGTCCGCGCCCAACGCAACCGGGAGCGCATCGAACAAAGCGCGGAACAGATCGCACGTTTGAATACCGAGCTCCAAAGCCTGAACACCGAACTGGAAGAGCGCGTGGAGCAGCGAACGCGCGAGCTTGCGGTCAGCAACCAGGAGCTTGAGGCCTTCAGCTATTCCGTCTCGCACGATCTGCGGGCGCCGCTGCGGACCATCGATGGATTTTCCCTGGCTCTGAAGGAAGATTTTTCCGACAAGCTGACACCTGAAGGCCAGGACTATATCAACCGCGTCCGCGGAGGCGTGCAGCGCATGGGCGCGCTGATCGACGCGCTTCTGCAGCTTTCACGGGTGACCCGGTCGGATGTGCAGCGCGAACGTGTTGACCTGTCGCAATTGGCCAGGCTGATTTTCGACGAGTTGCAGGCTGCGGACCCCTCCCGGGAGATAGAGTTCGTCGCTCAACCGGGCGTGCTTGCACTGGCCGATCAGCGGCTGATGCGCATTGCGTTTGAGAACCTGATCGGCAATGCATGGAAATACAGCGCGCGCAAACCGAACGCGCGCATCGAGTTCGGCAGTGACTTGAAGGACGGCCGCGCCGTATACTTCATCCGAGACAATGGAGCCGGATTCGACATGCAATACGTCGACCGGCTCTTTACAGCCTTTCAGCGACTGCATGGCGACCGTGACTTTAAAGGGTCAGGCATTGGTCTGGCCACGGTTTCACGCATCATTCGCCGCCACCACGGCACAATCTGGGCGGAAGGCGAACCGGAAAAAGGGGCAACGTTTTATTTCACCCTGGAGGCATGAGCGGTTACGTTCAGCCTGCAACTCGACGATGGGACTATGAGCGACGCGATGATTCTGCTAGTTGAAGACGATCCCGACCACGAAGCGCTTGCCATTCGCGCTCTGCGCAAGGCAAACGTAGCCAATGAAATCGAAGTAGCCCGCGACGGCGCCGAAGCGATCGAATACATGAACGGCATCGCCAGCGGCGAAAAGAAGATGCCGCAGCTGGTGCTGCTCGATTTGAAACTGCCGAAAGTGGAGGGCCTCGATGTCCTGCGCGCCATCCGTGCAGCCGACAAGACTGCCCTGCTGCCGGTGGTGGTGCTGACATCCTCCGACGAAGAGCGCGACATCGTAGCAAGTTACCGGCTGGGAGTGAACAGTTACATTCGCAAGCCGGTGAACTTTACCGATTTTGCCGAGGCCACACGACAGCTCGGCATGTATTGGCTGCTGCTGAATCAATGCCCACCGGTTCAATAAATTCCGGAGCGCGTCCGCTGCGCGTAGTCATCATTGAGGACTACGAAGAAGATGCATTGCTGCTGCAGCGCCACCTGGCGCGCGCGGGGTACGCCGTGCACGCATCCCGTGTACAGACGGCAGCTGAGCTTCTGGATGCCCTCCGTGACCCGCAACCATGGGACTTGGTGATCGCCGACTACACGCTGCCCAGCTTTGGCGCGCGCGAAGCATTGAAGCTGATCCAGGACAATGGGACGGACATCCCATTCATTATCGTTTCGGGCACGATCGACGAGGTTTCGGCAGTCAGTGCCATGCGCGCCGGAGCGCACGACTACGTTCTGAAAGGCCACCTCGAACGGCTGCTGCCGGCGATCGAACGTGAGCTCGCCGACGCCGAACGCCGCCGCGAACGTCTGCGCACCGAAGCCGAGTTGCGGCTCGCACAGCAGCGCTTCTCCGCGACATTCAACCAGGCGGCCGTGGGGATGGCTCACACCTCGACCGGCGGCCGTTTTCTGCTGGTGAACCAGCGGCTTGCCGAAATGCTCGGTACACCCGTCGACAAGCTGACGTCGCTGCAGCTTCAGGATTTTCTGATGCCTTCCGAACGGGAGCAGGACGCGGCGCTCTATGCGGGTTTGCTGACGGGCGAACACACCGGGTACCGCGTGGAACATACCTTGATGCGCCACGATGGCACGACGTTTCCCGCGCAGCTCACAGTTTCGCGGTTGACGCCTGACGGCGAAGCACACCCCACGGTGCTGTGGGTGGTGGAAGACATCACGGCGCGTAAGTCGGCGGAACGCGAAACGACGGAGCTGATGTCAAGGCTCATCAACTCGGAAAGGCTCGCGGCGGCGGGACGCATGGCCAACACGCTGGCCCATGAGATCAATAACCCGCTCGAAGCCCTCACCAATATTTTTTACCTGCTGCAAACCCACGAAGGGCTTCCACCGCAGTCACGCGAACTGGTAGAAATCGCTTCGCGCGAAATCGAGCGCGTGGGACACATCACCCGGTCGACGCTGAGCTTCTACCGCAAAGTTCCCGGCCGCACGATCGATCTGCGCACCATCCTGCAGGAAGTTGTGCAGCTGTTTCAGTCTCGCGCGAACCAGCACCAGATCGTGATCGAATCCCGATATCGCGACGAAGTAAGCGCCGCAGTCTATGACCCGGCTCTGCGGCAGGTCTTCGCCAACCTGGTTGGCAATGCCCTGGAAGCGATGGAAACCCAGGGCGGCTTATTGAGAGTGCGGGCGCGCCTGGTCGATGGCAAATCCGTGGTGATGGTCTCCGACACCGGACATGGCATCGAGAAGGAATATCTTCGCTCCATCTTCGAGCCATTCTTTACGACCAAGGGAGAGCGGGGGACCGGCCTCGGCCTGTGGGTGACACGCGGCATCGTGGAAGAACAGGGCGGCAGCCTTCAGTTGCGAACCTGCACCTCCGGGCCTCGGCACGGCACGACCATTCGCATCACACTGCCGGTCAAGCCGGCGGAGTAGAGCGGTCTCCCCGCTGGTCGTCGCTGCCCTCGCTACAATGAGGCTATGTCTTATACGGAACCCGAACAGTTGCCGGGAAAAAATGTGCTTGGCCAACCTCTGGCCACGTGCGGCTGCGAGCCGATGACCGGCTTCTACCGCGACGGCTGCTGCAACACCGGACCGGACGACCTGGGTGTGCACACGGTGTGCTGTGTGGTCACCAGCGAGTTTCTGGAAGCCTCGGCGCGCCTCGGCAATGACCTTTCCACACCGATGCCGCAGTATGGCTTCCCGGGCTTAAAACCGGGCGACAGGTGGTGTGTCTGCGCGGCGCGGTGGTACCAGGTACAAAAGGCAGGCGCGGCGTGCCCGGTCGTTCTGGAAGCGACTCATGAAGCTACCCTGCAGATCGTCCCCTTCGACGTGCTTCTGCAGCATGCGGTGATTCCCGAAACCTTGCACTAAAAGCACTTACGGTCCTCAAGCGTAAATCTGCTGATGCCGTGGTTCCGATAGGCAGTGGGGAGGTCGTTTTTCCGGGGAGAAAACGATTTGAGCTCTTTCGCCTTCATCTACACCTTGAGAACATTGCTCGAATGGCGAAAGCGCGCGGAAATGGTACGCCGTGCGAACATCGGAGCCCTTCTCTCCGAAAATCGGACAAGCGGCGGGCGGTTTTTGCCCAAAAAACACATAAATTCACGGTGATGAAACATCACCAAAGTAGCGTTAAAACCTTGACATGCCACGAAATTCTCGGCGATTCTGGGAGTGAATCACAAATCCCAGGTTTTGTTGAATTTGTAGGCTAGGCCAGGCCATGTGCAAAGTCCACCGGCTTTGCAACGCAATTCAAACTCCAACTACGGCAAGCCCACTTGCCGAACCCGTATTTCCAGGAGCAATCCACCGCATGAAATCCACTCTTGCGAACCGCCTCTGTGCAGCTTCGGCTGCCGTGCTTCTCGCGCTGAGTTTCGCGATGCCGTCAAACGCCCAGACCTCCGGTAATGGCAACATTACCGGAACGGTTACGGACGCTTCCGGCGCCGCTATCCCCAATGCGACCGTTGTGGTCACCAATACCGACACCGGAATCTCGCGCACGCTGACGACCAACGGCGCCGGCATTTATACCGCCAACTTTCTTGTGCCGGGCCGTTACGAAGTTATCGCGAGCGGCGCGTCATTTGGCAAGGTTGATCACAAGGACATTCTGCTGACCGTTGGTCAGGTGCTGACGATTGACGCGGCACTCCCGGCGCAATCTGCCACAACCGCGGTCGAAGTCACGGCGGAAACCTCGATTCTGGATACGCAGAAGACCGAGGTCTCCCAGACATTCGATCCGGTATTGCTGGCGAACCTGCCTGTTGCTTCGCGCAACTGGAGCGCATTCGTGCTCAACACGCCCAATGTTGTGCAGGATGGCGGTTCCGGCCTGGTCGCCTTCCACGGCATCAGCGGTCTGTACAACCAGAACTACGTCGACGGTTCGAACAACAACCAGATGCTGTTTTCTGAGGCCCGTGGCCGTGCATCCGGCGCGCCCTATGTGTACTCCATCGACTCCATCAAGGAGTTCCAGGCTGAAACCTCAAATTATTCGGTCGAATTCGGCCAGGCTGCCGGTGGCCAGGTAAACGCCATTACCAAGAACGGCACAAACGCCATTCACGGCGACCTGTTCTACTACCTGCGCTATCCCGATCTGAATGCCCTGGACCCATACAGCAAGTTCCAGGCTCTGCACAATGGCGCGACGCAATTCCTGCTGACTCAGCCGATTCACCAGCAGAATCAGTTCGGCGGCTCCGTCGGCGGACCGATTCTTAAGGACCGCCTGTTCTACTTCTTTACCTATGACGGTTTCCGCAAGGTGGGACGCGTCCTCTACTCGGACAACAACATCATTTCCACGACACCTTCGGGTGTAACCAACTCGACGACCACGGTCACGCCAACGCAATGCCCGGCGACCATCACCTCAACACAGTGCCTCAACGGGATCAACTTCCTTCTGAACGTGGCGAACATCAATGCGGGCCAGGCGCCACCGTCGCGCTTCCAGAAGCAGAACCTGTTCTTCCCGCGCATCGACTATCACCTGAGCAAGCGTAACGATCTGTTCGTCGACTACAACTTCGTCAACTTCGACAGCACCTATGGCTATAGCCCGGCGAATACGTTCACCAACAGCTCGCCTTCAACCAATGCCCCAACCAGCTATCACGAGCGGTTCCTGGTGGCCGGCCTCACCACGCAAATTGGCAAGGCTTCCGTCAATCAGGTTCACTTCCAGTTCGGACGCGATCTTGAAACCGCCGGCGCCAATGCCGCCGGACCGAGCGTCGCTACCGGCGTAGTGACCTACGGCATGCCCAACGCCTTGCCTCGCGTGGCTGAGCCTGACGAGCATCGCACCCAGTTCACCGACGTCTTTTCAACCACCAAGGGCCATCACACGATGAAGTTTGGCGGTGACGTCAACATCGTTCACGAGGTGATGATCAACCTCTTTCAGGGCGGCGGTATCTACAACTACAGCGGCGCCAACACGCTTACGAACTTCCAAAGCTACATTCAAGA
>DASYEV010000079.1:0-51682 GCA_036498835.1 Acidobacteriaceae bacterium
CCTCTTGCTTTTGGCGTTTATTTAGAGACCTGAGGAGTAGAAGCAAGCTTTAGCTTGCTGACCTCCTCCAATTAAAATTGCGTTCTAGTGCCGGGCTCTTTCGTATCCGCCATGAAGGCACTGTGGGCTTCGCGGGAGAAACGGTTGTCGGTCTTCTTCCGGTACACACACACATTGGAAAGGCTGATATCCGCCGCCAATATCGTCTCGACTGGCGCTGCATCGGGTCACTGAGCCTGCTCTCCAAAGGATTGCGGTAAAGACCCCAGCGCTAAAGCGCGATCCTTTCATCGCGTGCAATCAGCAAACTAAAGCTTGCTTCTATTCCTCAAAAGCAAAGGCGGATCTCGCGACGGCGCAGGCGCGATCTATGGGCAGTTTCTGATCACGAAACAAAGAGGGAAGGCCTTTGGCCTTCCCTCTTTGTTTTATTCGCTCAGAAGAAGGGAATGTCGATCACAGGTGGAACACGTGATCGGCTCCCCAGACCAAACCCAGAGTCAGTACTGCGATGACGACTTCGCCGATGGCTCCCACAAGAAATGGCCGTACACCCTGCTTGCTGAGATCGCGGAAGTTCGTGCGCAGACCCACTCCTGCAAACGTCAGCAAGAAAGCCCAGCGCGAAAGATTGCCCAGAGATGTCAGTTCGGGTTTTGTGAAGAAGCCGACCGTGGCCAGCAGCGAGATCAGCAGAAACCCGAGCACGAACTTCGGAAACTTCTTCCATAGGAACGCAGCCTTGTTCGTGACCACGCCAGCCTGGCCCTTGGATGCCCAGTACAGCGCATAACCGAGCACGACAAAACCGATCAGCGCATTACGGCACGTTTTAGCGATGACGGCGATTTTCCCGGCGGCGTCCGAATAGATCGCGCCTGCGGCGGTTGCTTCCGCCGTGTTGTCGACTGCCAGCCCCGTCCACAGGCCATACGCGTGGTCGCTGAGGTGCAGGGCATGTCCTACCAGCGGAAACACCAGCAGGGAAAGGGCGCCCAGCGCGAGGATTGCGGCGATGGCGTAGGAGGAGTCTTCTTCGTCGGCATTGATGGCGCCTTGCGTTGCAATGATGGCCGAGACGCCGCACACGGACGAGCCCACCGCCAGCAGGGTCACAAGCTTGGGTGAAAGCTTGAAGCCGCGTCCCAGGTAAGTCATGAAGGTGAGCGCGAGCGCCAACTCGATGAATACGAGGCCCAGCGAAATGCCGCCCAGTCTTGCGAGGTCGCCCAGGATGAAGCGCGCGCCCAGAAGCACGATGCCGGCCTTCAGCCAGAACTCGTAGGTGGCCACGCCTCGCTGAAAGACTTTGGAAAGCCCCACCGTGTTGGCGATGAGGACGCCGATCAGGATGGCCCACAGAACGTACTCGATGTTCGGCAGTACAAGATGATGTGCTTTGCCATAGCGTGCGATGGATTGCTCGATGAACTTGCCGGCGTAGCCAACCACACCGAGCAGCGCGATGCCCGGCAGCAGCCCGAGAAAGCCGGCGAGTTTGCCCCGCGAGTCGACCTGTGGGAGCGCGGTCGAAGGAAATGCGACAGTGTTTGCTTGTGACATGGGTTCTCCTTCGCCCTACCAGGGCACGGACTTCAGAACACCGAAGCGGATGACGAGAGCGAGGGCGAGTGCGAGCAGCACAGCCCAGGTATCGAGAGAGAGGGCGGCAAAGGAAGAGCGGCGCGAGGTGGCCGGCATGGAGGTCTCCTTGGAAATCAAGATGGAAGCTGAGGCATGAGGAGCACGAGGACAAAGAGTCCACGGGCTGGATTCGCGTAGCAAAAATTGCAAACGGAAAGTGGGAGCGGGTGTGTTCTAGCTCAGGCGGCTACAACAACAGCGCATCGGCATGAGGGACAGGCGGCTGGATGGAGAGAAATGTCTCATGCGTAGTTGAGTTTTTACCACGGTGAATAGTGCGAATCAAGCGCCGAATGCGAGCTCCCTCGATATGATCCGGCCTTAAAACCATACAGATCAGTACAATAACCGCGAACAGCAACATGAAGAAATGAAGGGGAAAATAATAACCGTGAATGAAACCGGAATGACGCGGCGCAGTTTTTTGACGAACACATCGCTGGCGGCGATGTCTCTCTATGGCGGCCGCTTTGTACATGCACAGACCTCGAATGCGACCACGGTGCGGACGCCCAGCGGATCGTTGCGCGGCAGCAGTGAAAACGGTGTGCGCGTGTTCCGGGGCGTGCCTTTTGCCCAACCGCCGGTTGGCCCGCTACGTTTCCGCAAACCGGTACCCGTGAAACCGTGGACCAGCGAACGCGACGCCACGCATTTCGCGGCTGCCGCCATGCAGCCGGGCGAGGCAAAGATCGCACAGAGCGAAGACTGCCTGTATCTCAACGTTTGGGCTCCGGAAGGAAAGGGTCCCTATCCGGTCTTCGTATGGATCCATGGGGGAGGCTTTACCGGCGGGCAATCGTTCGCGCCGATCTTTGACGGCGCGGAGTTCGCCGCTGAAGGCATTGTGCTGATCACGGTTGCGTATCGCCTGGGAGTCTTCGGTTTTCTCGACCTGGAGCCCCTGCTTGGTGCCCAGTATGCTGGCTCCGCGAACAATGCCCTGCGCGATCTGATCGCCGCACTCACCTGGGTGAAACACAATGTTTCCGCGTTTGGCGGTGATCCCGCGCGCGTCACGATAGGCGGCGAATCCGCGGGTGCGAAGTTATCCGACATCCTGCTGGGCATTCCGGAAGCGCGGGATCTGTTCCATTCGGTGATTTCGGAAAGCGGAGGAGCCGAACGCATCTGGCCGGCTTCGAACGCTGCGGTTGTGGCAAAGGGTTTCGGAGATGCCTGGAGCAGGGTCCGTGGCGAAACGCCCGCAGGTTTGCTGACCGATCCCGCGGACCAATTGATCAAGCTGCAACAGAGTTTTACGGCCACCTGGCCGCAGCATTTTCCTTTGCGCTGCGAACTGGACGGCTCTCTGGTTGGCAGGCTGCCTGTGGAAGGCATCGCGGCGGGTTTATCGCGAGGCAAGCGGCTTTTGATCGGCACCAATCGCGATGAGAGTGCGCTGTTCATTGGACCGCATCCAGCCCATGATGCAACGGCGGGCGATCTCGGCAATGTTCCGGTGGAGAGGTTCGCCCAGCTGTATGCAAAGTACCAGGTGCTTTATCCGGAGATGAACGACGAGCAGCGCCGCATTCGCGCGCTGACAGCGGAAGAGTATTGGATACCTTCCATGCGGGTCGTGGACGCGCATGTGAAGGGCGGCGGCGCCGCGTGGATGTATCGCCTGGATTTTGCGCCAAGTAGCGGACGGTACAAAGGTGAGGCCTATCACTCGGAAGACCTGGGGCTGGTCTGGGATAAGCCGAACACAGCTATCGACAACGCCGGCGATGAAGCGAAGCTGGCGAAACAAATGCATGCTGCATGGGTGTCCTTCATCTGCGGCAATGCTCCGGCGGCTGCGGGTTTGCCTGCATGGACTGCCTATCGCAGCGATACACGTCCAACCATGGTTTTCGATACCCAGAGCCGGTTTGAGACGAAACCGAACGAAGCGGAACTGCGTTTGTGGGATGGTGTGCTGTAACGAAAGGTTTCACAGAAGTGCGAGCGTGGCGATACCGGCCGCACTCCCATTCAGCATTGAGAGTTCAGCAACGAACACATCGAGTGCGGACGGCTCGAAATCCGCACCGAGCACGACCTCCTGGAGGTAACCTCGGTTGCCTGCGTCTTCCATTGTGATCTTGACGCTGACGTGGCCGGCGAGGTCTCTCACGAAGAATTCCAATCGCACGGCGCCACCTGCAGAATCAGAACCAAAGGCGCCGAAGACCAGTTCGCGCCGGTCTGCGTTGCTTGCAGGAAAGGCCCGAAGAGCGCTGGCTGCTTCCACCGGCTCGCCAGGGGATACATACAGCTCGGCGCTTCCACTGAAAAATCCGTTACTGCTCCGAATCGTGACATCGCTCATATCCATGTCATAAGGCTGGTAACGAAACTCAACGGCGCCGGGCATTGTCTAGGAATATCACGGGCACATTTCATAGGCCGGTGCGGTCCACCACGATGCTTGATATGCCGAACTAGCTTGAGACGGAACCGAACGAAGCGGATTTGAGGTTATTTGAGGGCGTGCCGTAGTTGGCTCACCTGATTACGCGGGATCGTTCCCGGTGAACAGCACGACGAAAGTCGGGGTCAGCGCGGTGGAAGACGGCCATCGCACCAGCAGCATGGTGACGAAGACGTTCAAAATCAAGAGCTGAGTGCAAGCGCCCGGGCCAAAC
The DNA here is from genome assembly GCA_036498835.1 of Acidobacteriaceae bacterium. GTDB lineage: Bacteria > Acidobacteriota > Terriglobia > Terriglobales > Acidobacteriaceae > Granulicella. The sequence goes on from DASYEV010000079.1 coordinate 4,278, forward strand.
GTAAAACGCCCGGCTCCATGCCGGGCGTTTTTAGATGCTTGTGTTGGATCTATGCTTCAGCCGATGCCAAAGTCTTGCGCCGCTTTTCCATGTATTCCTTCATGCCGGTCCGGAAGTTGAGCACGGATCCGTCGTACGCGCCCACGGCCGGTGTTTCGAGCGGATGCGCTGAGGCGGCTTCGGTCGCTTCCTGGGCGGCGGCCTCTAAGACTTCCGCGGGTTCCGCCGTGTCGGAGCGCAGGGAGCGCGGGAGATCGGTGGGTTTAAACTCCACGCCTTCTTCCGCCAGCTTCAGCGCATTGCGGACCAGCAGGGCGCGCTTGGTATTCAATTTTCCGGTGGCGGCGTCACGCTCTTTGTCGGTAGGAAAGGTCTCGTATTTCGCCATGTGCGCGAGTTTGCGGTCGAGCAGAGCGATGTCTTCGTGAAGTGAGCGCAGGTAGTACTTGTCGTGGGGTTGTGTGGCGGCCATGAGTCCTCCGGGCAAAGTTGGGAGATGCGGAAAAGTAGAGAAAATCCTTGCGGCGTCGGCAAGTTCCGGATTTCCGTGGAGGTACGGTAAAGCGCTGGACGCCGCTCAAGACCAGCGGCGTCCGGTCACACGCGTTAGATAGCCTGAACGCGTTCGGCCTGCAAGCCTTTGGGGCCCTTGACGACCTCGAACTGCACCGACTGGCCTTCCTGCAAGCTGCGGAAGCCTTCGCCCTGGATGGCGGACTGATGCACAAACACATCCGCGCCGGTTGCGCGGCTGATGAATCCAAAGCCTTTGGAGTCGTTAAACCATTTCACAGTGCCTGTTTCCATGTTTCTTTTCCTTGTAGTGCCGATGTACCGCTGAACGCAATGTGGGGTTGCTTGCAAGTCAGAAAAGAGCCAGAACAGGCAAAAAAGACCAGATTGGGTTAAACAATCAGATTCCATTATACGTCCGCGGGTTGGGCCGACCGGCGATGCGGAGTGTCATGGTTTTGTCAGTGGATGTGTTTCGAGGCATGTTTTCAGCCCGATTTCGCGTGCGGCGTATGCCGTAGCCCCTTTCGATGTGAGGAAGATGCACACGTGACGTAGGATACGAGGCGTGGATGGGTTCAATCTCCTTGCACTCCGTGTTGGGGTTGCCTGCGCGGTCCTCGGGCTGACGCTGGGCATCCTGGCGATTGTTTTTTCGGAGAAAAAGAGCCATGCGACCCGGGTCATGATGGTTGCGGCAGGATTCCTGGGGCCGGCGGTCTATACCGCTTATCTCCTCACCGCTGGCTATCTGCGGAACGTGCAGGCCTATAGGCACGGTGAGGCGGCATGCCGGGACGGCTCCTGCACGGTGCAGTTAAGCCACGATTACCAGCTCTCCTATTTTGATGAGACCCCATCGCTCGCCCAGGTTCTTCGAGCATCGCCGTGGGCGCTACAGGGCAATGGCGTCACTCCCGCTATCGATCGGGTCAATGAAATTGCTGCGGACCATGGTCAGGCGCTGATTGCCGCAGGCAGCCAGGACCTTGCCTTCAACGCACCGAATAAGTTCTTCGCGCTGGACCTGCAGTCGGGCAAAGCGATGGCGTTTGATAGCGAAGACGCTCTGCGCCGTGCAACCGGCTTTTCGAGCAAGCTGCTCAGGACGGACGAGTTCCTCGCCGATCGCGAAAATCGCGCACGCTTCGCTATCTTCTGGCCCTTGGTGCTCATCGCCCCCTTCTTGATCGTTGGACTGATCGTGTCTGGACGAAGCAGAAGGCAAGTTACGAATTAAGACCGCTCGCCGGCATCCTTGAAAGGCGCCGGCGATGAGTTGTGTGCTGTATGCCGGATATTGCTGTCTGGCACAGCCTTGCTTTATCTGTGGTTCGCAGTGGTGGCTGCTGCACGTAGCTCAGCGTCAGCATCCATCAAAAGCTGTTTGGCCTTCGCCGCATGACCGCCGAGATGCTCATTGTTGTCGGCTTGTGCGCGGTCGATGGCTTGATACGCCTGCACGATGGAGCTTTGTGCCGCCGCCAGGTTGGCATGGCGATGGGGATCGATATTGACGACGGGACCCTGGGCCAGCAACAGGACGCAGCCGGCAAGAGCGGAACAGGCAACGGTGCTCAGAACAACAGTGCTTCTTTTCATACGTTCTCCTTGTTGGGATGGATGGGTGCTTCACCGCGCGGTCTTCCAATGAAATGGAAGATCGCGAAACTGCTGGGGGATTTGGTGCGCGGCAAGCTTAGCAAAGGAGAAATCGCACGTACAGAGAAAAATAACGTGAGAATTGGCTTGCAACAATGATGGAAACTCGCGCGTCTCGCATGGGGTATAAGCATGAATTGGAGCCCTCAAACGATGGGAGGGAGCGGTCGCGCTTCGCGCGATGCCCACCTTAGCCGCGATAAGGCCGCGGCGAAGATGGGGCACCCGGAGCGTCGCTGGCCTTAATTCAGTTGAATAAAAACGGCTCTTTGTTGAGCGGTCGCATAAGTGAGTGCGCTGGAATGGAGCCAGTCTTCGGGTTCGAGAACCAGACCGCGATTGACCGGGTTGTTGTGAATATATGTACGCTTCTCGTTGCGCTTGCCATTCGTGAAAACGTTGAAATCGTGATAACGGTCATGCCAGAACGGCTTCAACCTGGACTGCTTACTGACTGAGAGTTTCAGCGCCTGAATAGCCTTCGAAAGTGGCTCGGCTGCTGGCTCAGAAAGTAAAAGATGTACGTGCTCGGGCATCACGACGTAAGCCATGACATCAAAACCGTACTTGCGTCGGGTCTGTTCAAGAGACCTCTCGAAGAGGTCACGGGACTCAGGTGTTCTGAAGTACTGCCGCCGATCGTAACAACTAAACGTCACGAAGTGGTCATGGCCTTGACCCTGATATCGTTTCAGACCGAGTGGCATGATCGAAAGTCTAATTGCAGTTAGGTGTGAAAATAAACCGCAGGTAATCGATAGGAACGAGACGAAGGAAATCTATTTCAGTGCCAAGTGGAGTCAGTGGCACCCTAATTCGGGTGCCCCATCTTCGCGACGGTTTCATCGTCGCTAAGGTGGGCATCGCGCGAAGCGCGACCGCTCCCGCCCGTACTCAATTTATCTCCCAAACTTCTGGCCGCCGCCCAACTGACTCATCAGCCTCTGCTGCATCTTGCTTCCACCGCTGCCCATGGTCTTGAACATCTTCGACATCTGCGCGTGCTGCTTCAGGAGGTTGTTGACCTCGGAAACCTGTACGCCCGCACCGAGCGCGATGCGCTTGCGGCGGCTGCCGTTGAGGATGTTGGAATTCTGACGTTCTTTCGCGGTCATCGAGTTGATGATGGCTTCCACACGGTTGAACTGCTTTTCGTCCACGTTTTGCGCGGCCTGCTGCATGCCGGCAAATGGGCCGACGGAAGGCAGCATCTTCAGGATGGACTGCATGGAGCCCAGCTTCTTGATCTGGCGAAGCTGATCGCGGAAGTCTTCCAGTGAGAAGCCGTCACCGGAGAGAGCTTTCTTCGCGAAGGCTTCCGCCTTGGTCTTGTCGAGCTTTTCGTCCGCGCGCTCCAGCAGGGTGGCGATGTCACCCATCCCGAGAATGCGGGAGACGATGCGGTCGGGGTGGAAGGCTTCAAAGGCGTCCGGCTTTTCGCCGGTACCGATGAACTTGACCGGCTGGCCGGTGATCTGGCGGATGGAAAGCGCGGCGCCGCCTCGGGAGTCGCCGTCCATCTTGGTCAGGACGGTGCCGGTGATCTGAAGCTTGTCGTTGAAGGCTTTGGCGGAGTTCACCGCGTCCTGACCGGTCATGGCGTCGGCCACGAACAGGATCTCGCTGGGATTCAGCAGCGCTTTGAGCTGCGCCATTTCATCCATCAGCGCTTCGTCAATGCCCAGGCGTCCGGCGGTATCGACGATCAGGATGTCGCAGGCGTAGTTGGCGGCTTCGCGCTTGGCCTCTTTGGCAAGGCGAAGGACGAGCGGAGTAGCGGCTGCCTCGTCGTTGGTCTTGCCTTCGTACAGTTGTGCGCCGATGGAGTTGGCGACCACCTTGAGCTGCTCGCGCGCGGCCGGGCGGTAGACGTCGACCGAGACCAGCATCGGGCGGTGGTGGCCCTTCTTCAGCCACTGGGCCAGCTTGCCGGAAGTGGTGGTTTTACCCGAGCCCTGCAGCCCGGCCATCAGGATTACGGTTGGCGGCTGCGAGGCGAACTTGAAGCGCGCGGTATCCGTGCCCAGTGTCGCGATCAGCTCATCGCGGACGATCTTGACGATCTGTTCGGCGGGCGAAAGCGCGGTGGCAACCTGGGAGCCCAGCGCCTTCTCGCGGATGTGTTCGATCAGGTCCTTGGCGACATTGAGGTTGACGTCGGATTCAAGCAGCGCGACGCGGATTTCGCGCAGGGCGTCGTTGATGTTCTCGTCGGTAAGGGTGCCTTGGCCCCGGAGGGTCTTGAAGCTGCGTTGCAGTTTTTCGGAAAGATTCTCAAACATAGTCACCTTCAAGTTTATCGGAATGCGGCCGGGAGTGGTGACGAGGCGGATACGGGGGCTGGCGGGCGAGGGGCGGCGCGGGGAGAATCGAGAGATGGCTTCAACTGGGTCCGGTTCGAGTGACGTTGCGCTGTTGCGTGAGTACGAGGTGCATCTGCGCGTGGAGCGCGGGTTGCGCCCGCTGAGCATCGCGTCCTACCGGAAAGACCTGGAGATGTTTGCGGAATTCCTGGAAACCGATGGCGGAACCCTGCTGACCGCGCAGCAGGGCGGGGTGAGCGGCTTCATGCAGAATCTGCGCGAACACGGTGTGCAGTCGCGGTCGATAGCACGCAAATTGAGCTGCCTGCGCGGGTTCTATCGCTGGCTGTTGAAAGACAAGCGCGTCAAGCACGATCCCACCGTCAACATCGAGTCGCCCTCAAGCTGGAAAGTGCTGCCCAAGAGCCTCGCCGAAGGCGATGTGCGCGAGATGCTGGCGAAACTGGAGCATGCTGCCAGAGCCGCCGACGCGGACGGGCTGGCGCTACGCGATCACGCGATCCTGGAGTTGCTGTATGCCGGTGGACTGCGCGTGGGCGAGATCGTGGGCTTGCGGCAGGAAGACGTGCGTCTGGACGTCCATACGGTGCTGGTGCGGGGCAAGGGAGACAAGGAGCGCATCGTGCCCATTGGGCGAGCGGCGGTCGAGGCTCTCGAAACGTATGTCCAGCGCGGTCGTGGGGAATTGCTGCGCGCGGGGCAGGGAATGCAGAGGGCGCTGTTCCTTAGCGTTCGTGGAAAGCCCCTGACGGCGGTGACGGTTTGGTCGCTGGTGAAGTCGACCAATTCGCAGGCCAGCCCTCACAAGCTTCGTCATAGCTGTGCAACCCACATGGTGGAACATGGAGCGGACCTGCGTACCGTGCAGACGCTGTTGGGGCACGCGGACATTGCGACCACGCAGGTGTACACGCATCTGGCCATTGAGCGGCTGAAGACGGTGCATCGTATGCATCATCCTCGGGCGAAGCGGATGATCGCTGAGGTGGGCGCTTGAATTCTCGCGGCCGCAGGAAAGAAGGCACCCCACCCTTTCGCGATACTGCTGCGAAAGGATGGGCCACCCACCGAATAGTTGGGGATTCTGCTGAAGCCGGCACGCTGTCCATGCTGGCCGGCCACTTCCTGGCCATGCTGCGCGATGAGCGCGGCGCCAGCGAGCATACATTGCGCGCCTATCGTCGTGAGGTGTCGGGGTTCGCGGGCTATCTTGCCGAACTGCTCGGCAAAGACGCGGACATACGCACGGTGGAGCATACCCACATTCGCACCTACCTTGCGGTTCTCTTCGACAAGGGGCTGACCAAGGCCAGCGTGGCCCGCGCGCTGGCGGCCGTGCGGAGCTGGTTCAAGTGGTTGGCCAAGAGCGGGCTCGTGGAGGGCAATCCTGCCGTGTTGGTTAGCACGCCGAAACTTCCAAAGCATCTTCCCCGCGTGCCCAGCGTAGAGGAAGTGAACCGGGTACTGGACTCGCTTGGACCCGGGCAAAAGATTGGGGGCGCGCGCGCGAACGACGAAGGGCCGGCGGATGTGTGGCCGGAGCGCGACCGCGTGATCTTCGAGCTGTTGTACGGCTGTGGCATTCGCAACTCGGAGCTGGTTGGCCTGAACATGGTCAGCATCCATTGGCGCGACGATGCGATCAGGGTCTTCGGCAAAGGGAAAAAGGAGCGCCTGGTGCCGCTGGGCGATGCCGCTGCGGAAGCTCTGCGAGCTTATCTTCCGCAGCGTGAAACCAAGCTCCAGGCCGCGGGAAAAGCAAAGCTGGTCCACGATGGTCCGCTGCTGCTGAATGTGCGTTGCCGCGGTGAGTGCCGGCTGACCACACGCAGCGTTGGCCGCATTGTGAAATCCATTGCGTTGAGCCGCGGCCTGCCCGCCGATGTGCACCCGCACACGCTACGCCACGCCTTTGGCACACACATGCTGGAAGAAGGCGCCGATCTGCGTGCCATTCAGGAGATGCTCGGGCACGAGCGGCTTTCGACGACGCAGCGTTACACGCAACTCGCGGTGGGGCAGGTGCAAAGGGTGTATGAAGAAACGCATCCTCGGGCGCGGTGAGGTGTTGTGAACTGTGGATATCCGTGGATGGAAAATTCCGAATGCCAACGCAGATCTAAGCACCAAAGGTGCGTCCTATACCAGCCTGGGGCGAAGCCCCAGGTAACAAGCCGTTATGAAGACAGAGGGCTGAAGGCCCGACCTATGTGACGCCACGATAGATCGGGCCTTCAGCCCTCTGTCCGTTGGGGTGGACGATACCTGGGGCTTCGCCCCAGGCTGGTATAGAACGCGCCTTCAGCGCTCTACACCTTCACCCCTAACCGATGGCACCAAGCTCCGCTCTATGCCGCCTCCGCATAAGATGGAGTCGTGTCGAAGGCGCTCTCATTGCGGCGTGTTGGGATGTGCGTAGCCGCTTGCGCTGCGGTTGCCGCCACCGCCGTCGCTCAGAGTAGTGTCCCTGACCTCACACGCGATGCGCGTTTGATGCGTGCGTCGGTGCTTGTCGTCGACGTGGCAAGTGGTCGCACAATTTCCAGTCTCGGGGACCTGACCATGCGATCCGCACCGGGGTCTGTCTTGAAGCCACTCGTTATGGCAACGGCATTGCGAGCCCATGTGATGACCGAGCGCGATACGGTCGCATGCCATGGGAAATTAACCGTTGCGGGGCACAACCTGGCCTGCTCGCATCCGCGCGATGTGACGGTGCTCGATGCACGGGAGGCGCTGGCGAACTCCTGCAATACCTACTTCGCAACCATGGCGAGACGTATGTCCGCCGAAACGCTGGCCGAAGGCCTGCGGGGATTTGGCGTGGTGCCGACACATACCCCGCGAGATGCCGATGATCGCGTACTGATGGCGTTGGGACTCCAGGGCACCAGCGTTTCACCGGTGCTTCTGGCAGAGGCATACCGCAAGCTCGCGCTGGCGATGAACGCTCCAGACGATCACGCGGCGCGTGTGGTGGAAGAGGGCATGGTGCAGTCGGTGCAGACAGGCATGGCCCATGCGGCGCGCGTGGAAGGCACAGCGCTTGGCGGCAAGACCGGCACGGTGGACGATCCGGGCGGACGCAGCCATGGATGGTTCGCCGGGATTGTCTTCGATGCCGGGGCGAAGGCACAGCGCGTGGTCGTGGTCTTTGTCCCCAATGGCAATGGGAACGATGCGGCCGCGCTGGCGAAACGGGTGGTCGTCGAACTGCGGGGTGTGCGATGAAGGTTGTGTTCCGCGAAGGGCTCCGCGTGTGCGCTTTGTTGGTATGCGTCGCAGGCGCGCATGCTCAGAAGCCAGTCGATGCCTCGGAGCTTACTGTACGTTTATTCTCCACGCACCTTGTGCGCACGGTTCAGGTCGCTCCTTTGCGAGCTACCGTGAAGTTGTGTGCCACGTGCCCCGCGACCGTCGCGGGTCCGATGCAGGTTGCATGGAGTCCGACAACCAAATCCGACAGCAAGTTCCTGGTGGATGGCAAACCCGTGTACGAGGCACTGATCGAAGGGCAGCTCCGCCTGACATCCGATGACGGCAAAGTCGAAACCGGCTCCGGTCGATGGATGATCACCGCAGCCACCGATGGACTGCACGTGCTGCTCACGATACCCAGCGAGCGCTATGTGGCTGCCGTATTGATGAGTGAAGCCGCCCCCGGCGATCGCCCCGAATCGCTGAAGGCTCTGGCTGTCGTCGCGCGGAGTTTCGCGCTGACCAACCCGCAGCGTCACGAAGCCGAGGGTCTGTGCGACAGCACACACTGCCAGGCCATGCGCATGGGAGCTGTGCCCGACGCGATTGCGCAGGCGGTACGTGCGACGGCGGGGGAAACCTTGTGGTCCGGTGGCCGCCAGGTGGCCGGATACTTCACGCAGAATTGTGGCGGTCAGTCGGCGGATGCGGCTGAGCTCTGGGGTGGGCCGAAGCAGCCTTGGCTTGTGGCTCATGCAGATCCGTATTGCCAGCGGCAGCCATCCGCCTGGCACGCTTCGGTCGAGGAGAAGCAGTTGCGCGATGCGCTGGCTTACGAGGGCTGGCATCTTGCTGATCCGGTCAACGCGGTCAGGATCACGAAGACAGATTCAAGCGGCAGGGTTGCTCGTATCGCCTTTCCTCAGCAAGACCGGGCGCTTGAGATTCATTCCGCCGACCTGCGTTTTGCGATCAACCGCGCGCTGGGCTGGAACACGATCCGCAGTGACTGGTACCGGGTGCGCGAGGACGGGCACATGGTGGTCTTCGACGGTAAGGGTTATGGGCACGGCGTGGGACTCTGCCAGGCGGGTGCGGCCGAGATGGCTCGCCAGGGCAAGAGCTATCGCCAGATTTTGGCGTTTTACTTTCCAGGAGCGAAGGTACGGGTGACGGATGCTGACGAGGGCTGGAAGCAGGCGGATGGCCGTGGCTGGACTCTGCGATCGGTCGACGCGAGCCCCACAGTTCTCGCTGCGGGCGATACAGCCTGGGCCCGAGCACGCGCAGCATGGCCCGGCGCATCGCCGCAACCGATGGTGACATTGACGCCGGACACGGAACTCTTCCGGCAGATGACCGGCGAGCCTGGATGGGCTCTAGCATCAGCAAGCGGCAATACGATCACATTGCAGCCGCCGGCGGTGATCCAACGGCATGGCAAGCTCGAAGACCTGATGCTTCACGAATTTCTACATGCGCTGGTTGAGCACGACGCAAGCGTCACCGCGCCGTTATGGCTTCGCGAAGGTGTGGTGGAGATGCTTGCGGGTGAGCCGGGAATTCCAACTTCACAAACACCTGCCCAACTCGATGCCGCGCTTGTCCATGCGTCGACTCTGGAACAGGCCAGTCAGGCGCATCGCGCCGCCTGCGGGCTGGTGCGGCGGCTGGTTGCGAAAGATGGAATGGATGCGGTGCGCAGTTGGCTACGTAGCGGGGTTCCGGCCGGCGTCGTTGCGAGCCAGTAGCGACTTCTCGATGTGATCTGCATCGAAGTGCCTGGCCGTTTTTATCGTGAACGGGTATCGTATTCCGCAATTGATCGCAATGGATTCTCCTACATGCCGGGATCCCGCACGATGTAAGCGAGGGCAGGAACCGGAAGGGCCTGGTTTCAACCAGGCCGACAGTTCGGGCCCATGAAGCTTGCTTTTCACCTTGTTGCCGCAGGCCGGAGTGAAGCCCGGAGGGCGTAGCGACTGAATTGCCTTCACAGGTGTCAGATAACGCGAGAGTTCTAAGTTGGCCACTTGTTTGGAATCACTGCAATTCTTGGCGTGCCAGAGTTCGTAAGATCCCAGCGAGAGGAAAGGAGTCTGCTCCTCACGGTGGCGTTGCAACCTCGTACATCCGAAGGCAATTCAGTCGCTGCGCCCTTCGGGCTACGCTCCCGCCTGCGGCAGCGCGGGAGCAGGTTTGTTGGGGGCCCTTTCGGCCCAGTTGAAACTGGGCCCTTCCGGTTCTTGCCTCACGACGTGACTTGCACGCTTTTTGGCGATCGGAATCGGTTGGGTGAAATAGTCAGGTTGCTTCGCGGAGGAAGTAAGTTTCTTCAATTTCGAACGCTTGAAACGGTACGAGGTCGCTCCAGTAGCTCACTCGCCGTTCCCAATGCCGCGAAGTAGGCCAGCAGGAAGATCACATACACCACCGCGACACGGAAAGCCACGCTGATCAGTTCGCCTGAAACCGTGTGCAGCGGATGCCAGCCGAGAATCCAGCCACCCGCGAAGTGCACGATGGCGAGTGCGATCACTGTCACCACCCAGTACTTCAAGCGGAAGAGGCAGCGCAACGCGTTCAGCCACGCGCCGCCTTTCACTCCGCATGCGACCGTCTCCACCAGGAAAGGGAAGAGCAGTGCAGGGATCAGGAAATAGATCAAGAAAACCACGACATCGTTCTGCCAGTCGAGGAGGCGGCTATAGGTGAAGAAGACTCGCATGTGCGCGCTGAGTTGGGAATTCCAGTAGCCAGCGCGCCCGTCCGCGTTGTTGTTGATGTGCTCAGCGAACGCTCCCAGCACATGGTTCACCAACAGCCATGCGGCAAGCAGCAGGATGCTGAGCCATTTTGCGGAGAACTGTAGCGGAGCACGCGTGCGCCGGATCGTCGTGGCGTGCATCCACAGGAAGCCGAGGACGATCAGCACCCCCAGAAGCACAGAGACGATCAGTTCCCAGATGTGGGAGTCGGGGATATGCAGCCACGCAAACCCAAGCAGAACCAGCAGGGCATTGCCCACGAGCTGCAGCATCATCATCAGAACCGGCACGCGGCGTAGTGAAATACGAAGGAGGCTCATGGCTGGACCTCCTTGACGTCGAGATGGAGTTCATCCGTGGTGGCCTGCACGCCGGGCTGGTACATCGGCGCCACGCGCGCGGGGCTGATGGAGAAGCTGCCGGGGTTGACGACCTTCACCAGGTAGAACGAGTCGTGACGGCCTTCGAAGTAATCCGAGAAGATGGTGGCGCGATCGTCATGGAACTCTTCGCGTGTGTACCACCATGACCAGTCGGTCGGGCGGTTCAGGATATTGTAACCGTCAATCAGGTTCTGTGAAACGAACTCCGTACCGGATGGGATCGGGTCTTCGATCATGATGTATTTCTGCGGCGAGCCGGTCACGCCAATGTGTACCGCGAGCACGTCACCCTGCTGCACCGGACCACTAAGCGGCTGCAGGCGATAGACGATCTTTCCATCTTTCTGCGTGGGCACCAGCATTGAGTAGTCGCGTGCGATGTTCAGGTTCATCGAGCCTTGCTGGTAACTGTTCTTCGCGGTGGAGAAATAGTTGCCGGCAACCGACCAGTACGCCCGTCCCGTTCCCTTCGTGACGACTCGAATGTTGTTGCCTTGCGGCTGAAGTTTCGAAGCGTCCACCTGAATAGCCAGCGTCGTGCCATTCAGCGCATCGCTCTGCGTGAAGTGGCGCTTGCCCACGGAAGTGCCGTTGACGAAGATTTCCGCGTCGATATCGGGGCTGAGCTCGTGCGAGATGGCGAGGTAGTCGGTGAGGCCATAGATCGCAAAGGCGGTCTGCTGGGTGGATGACCAGTAGTATCCCTCGCTGCGATTGGCCGCGAGCCACACGGCTGATTTGGCCAGTAGTGGATTGTTGGGATCGGCGTGGGCCAGGAACTTGAGCACGAAGGCCGTGGTTTCGACGCTGGCGTCGTAGTCGATATCCAACAGCTCGTTGCGTGATTCCTGCCAGCTGGCGAACTCGCCCTGTGACCTGGCTTTGGATTCGAGCAGACGCGCAATCTCCTGAGCGCGGCTGTCGTTGGAATCCAGCATCGCCAGGCCGGTGTAGGCCAGCGCCTGGGGGCTGAGGTCGTTGCGGCGCGAGTACAGGGTGTCAAGCTGATCCTTGCCCACACCATTCGCTTCCGCGAGTGCATAGACCACGTAGGCGCGCAGCTCGGGCTTCATCCTTGGATGATCGATGAGGGCTTTGCTGAGATAGCCGATTCCGTCTTCCGCCACTTCGTGCGCGTGGGTGTAGCCGGCCTTGTTGGCCTGTGCCAGGCCGCTGACCACATAGGCCGTCATGAACACCTGGCTGTCGTCTTCTTTCCACCATCCCCAGCCGCCATCGGAGTGGTGGTAGTCACGCAGGCGAGTAATGCCGGCTTCAATCTCCGCATTCAGCGTAGCGGGCTTGGTGTGCGGTGTCGCGTGCAGTTGCTGCATGGCCTGCGCAACGATGACGTCGGGCAGGAAGCCTGACATGGTCTGCTCGGTGCAGCCGTACGGGAAGCCGGTCAGGTAGTCGAGCGCGGAGAAAACGGAGCCCGCAAGGCTCGGCGATACCTCAACCTTGAGCGAGTGCGCCGCAGGATCGGTGCCGGCAGGGAAGTTGGCGCCGCTGTTGGCTTCGCCGGAGTTGGCAATCGAGCCCGACGACGCAAGCGTCTCCGCGACACCCGAAGGATGCACGGGCAGCGTAATCTGCAGCGCATCGCTTTCCTGCGTGGAGAGTGCTTTCGCGGTGAGTGTGGCTGTGCCGATAGCCGTTGCGCGCAGATGATAGTTGACCGTAGCTTCCGCGCGCGGCGCGATGGTGACGGCCTGGGGCGAGCCGCCGGTGATTTCGACGCCCTGCGCTTCAAGCGAAATCTGTACCTGCTTGGGCTCGGTCAGGTAGTTGTGCACGATGACCGGAACGGTGATCAGGTCGCCTTTGCGCATGAAGCGCGGCTGACCCATGCGCACGATGATGTTCTTGCGCACGATCACTCGATTCACAGCGGACCCGGCTTTGGAATCGGCAGTGATCGCGCGTACTGTGGCTCGCCATGTTGTCAGCGAATCAGGGAAGTTCAGCGACACACGCGCATGACCATTGGCATCCGTGCGCACATCCGGCTGCCAGAACGCGGTGTCGGGGAATGCCTTGCGAATCTTCGGCTGCACCGTGTCATTGCCGGGCTTGACCTGGGCGAGCTGCGGACGATAACGCGAGTGGCGCTCTGCGAGCAGCGGATTGCGCAGACCCGCCTCGCCCATGAAGTAATAACTCAGCGAATTTTCAATATCCGACGACGGATAGCGCATGGGGTACAGCGCCTTCACAATATCGCCGCTTGCATCGGGATAGAGCGAATAGATGGCTTCATCCACAACACCGAAACTCAGTTCAGCGGCAACGGGCGCTCCCGATGCGTCGCGCAGGTTCACGTCATACTGCGCGGCCTGACCCGGCTGGAACGTGGTTGCCGCGGGCGAGATCGTGACCTGTAACTGCTGTTGCGTGGGCGGCACCTTGATGGACTTGTTGGCCTGGTAGACGGTTTCGTCCTTCAGGAACACGGCATCGACGGTGAGGTTCGGCTGCGAGTCATGCGTGATCGGCAGATCGAAGCTCAGCGTTTTACCGTCTGTGCTGAGAACCTTGCGGAACTCTGCGGTATACCCGGTGGCGGTCACCAGGGCATGGAAACCGGCCACCTGCGAAATCAGCGTGAGATGTGCGGTATCGCCGGGCGCATAGCTCTTCTTATCCGCGATGATCTGTGCCTGACCATTTTCGCTGCCATAGAAATCGCCCTGATCTTTGCCCGTGACCCACAGGTAGGTCGTGTCCTGAACCTGGCGCCGCTCCGGCGTTTGCGCCGAGGCGGTCACATAGATGGAGCCCGCGAGAGAGATGGGCAACTGAACCGAACCGCGTCCATCGGCGCCGGTTGTGACATCCGCGTCACCGGCATTGGTTTCGTCTTCAGAACCACCCGCGCGATATTTGCGCTGCACCAGATGCAGGTGGATGGCGGTCTGGACCGGCTTGCCGTCGTAGTCTGTCGCAGAGACCATGAAGCCGGCCTGCTGACCTGTCTCAATGGAATAGCTGACCGGCTCGACATGAATGTGGAAGCTCCCGTAGGTTGCAAGGAAGCGATAGCGCCCGGTGATCTCCCGCCCCGCTTCGTCCGTGACTGAGCCTTCGACAACGTAATCCTGGTCAAGGTGCTGCTTTTCATTGAAGCTGGTCGGTACCGTGACGACGAGTTTGCCATCGGCGTCCAGGTGGCCTTCGCTTTGTGAGTTCTGGTCGCCCGCATAGCCGGTATCGGTCTCGCCATCTTCACCACCGGCGCTCATGCCTGGGGAGTTGCTGTCATCGTCGCTGGGATCGCCCCACCAGTAATGTGGGCTTTGGTAGATGTTGTACTTGACCTTGGCGCTGGCAACCGGTTCGCCGAAGAAGTAGCGAGCCTCAATGGTGGCCTGATTCGACTGGCCTTGCAGCACACGCTGTTTGGCCGCGGAGACGCGCACCTGGTACTCAGGCTTGCGATACTCTTCCACGCGGAACGAGGAGTACTCGTTGATGTGCGCGTCGCCGTCGCCCACCGTGATGTTGATGCTGTAGCTGCCAAGCGCAGCGTCTGCCGGCAGATCCAACGACCCTTGCACGGTGCCCATCGCGGAGATCGACAACCTCTTGTCGTACACCGTCTTATTCGCTTCGTCCGTGACGGTGACCTGGACTTCTTTGACCTTCGGCAGGATCAAAGCGTCGCCATTGTGATCGCGCAGGATCGAGCGGAAATGCACCGTATGCCCTGGCCGGTACACGGGGCGATCTGTGTAGGTGTAGCCAGTGTAGGTCGAGGTGTCGTTGTTCAGGATGTAGGACGACCACGGCGTTACGACGGCAGGATCGTCGCCGCTGCGGGCGAGTACCCACAGCCGGCCGCTGGACTCGCCGCCGCCGTTTTCGTCGGCGTTCGGATCAGCGTCAGCGTTGGCAGGCTTCGCGGCGGGCGCCACGGGGAAGATCGCAGTACCGTCCGCGCCGGTGATGGCGTGCACCAGCGGCTGCTTCGCCCGCGAAAGGGTGACCTTGGCTCCGGCAACCGGAGAGCCGGTCTTGCGGTCAACGACGAACGCCAGCACTTGTCCCGCCACTGTCCGGGTGATGAGCGCAGTCTTGCTGACCATCAGCACGGTGTAGGCCTTGAGATGGCCGTCCGTCGCCTCCACCAGGTACATGCCCGAGGGCAGCGGATCGATAGGAAGAATCTGGTTGTCGGAAACGTACGTGGGTGGCACCTGCTGGTGCCAGCGCGCGACAAGCTGTTTGTCATTCAGCAAAGGAATCTGTGCGAACTGCGCCACACCGACAATGCGGCTGCGCTGCGCAAGCGTAGCCTGCCTGGCCTTCAGCGAATCGCGCGTGTCGACGGAAAGCTGGCGGCGGAAGAAGGTCTTGATGTCGTACAGGATGTCGGCTTTCCAGTCATGAAAGCGTTCCAGCCAGGTTTTTTCGTCAATGTCTTCGGTGGGCCCGTGAATGTTGGTGGGCTCGCCAAAGCTGTGCAGGTCCGCGAGGTTGTCGAGGAACTTCTCCTGATCCTGCACACGGTAGACGCGGAACTCGAGATCAGGGACATTGCGTGTGTACAGGTGCAGCTTCGGCTTGTCGCCGGGCGCGAAGGTCTTTTCGGTACTCAGGGTGAAGTAGGGCGAAGCTTCCGCGCGAGCCTGCGCACAGCAGGTCAGGACGAGGAACGCCGCCAGCAGCATCGAGCAAATGCTGAATACGCTGCCAAATCGCGCTAATGTTCGCGCAGGATGTTCCAGCGATATACGCCCAGAAAGTTGGGGTTGGAGGGCTCCGGCCGCCAGCGCGGGTCTGGATGGTGCAGCAGGTCGCTGAGCAGCACGCGGCGCATTTCGCCGCGATGCCCATCGATCGGACCAGTGTGGTAAACGACCCATTCGCCTTGATCACCCGTGACGATCATCGAATGATACTGTGAGTCGGCCTCTAACAAACGATAAAAAATGATGTCACCTGGACGCGCCACGCGAAGGCTGCGTCCCAGCAGGTGGGTGTTCAGGGCGTGAAGCGATTTTGCGTCGGCAAACTGGGCAAATGTGCCGTCTGTGAGGTCGCTGAACTGGAATGAGCCGGGTCGGGTTCGGAATAGTCCAACGCCTAACGGCGTGTTGGGATAGGTCCACTGCGTGACAGAGGCCAGCGCGGGCATGGCCTCGGCAGGGAACTGGGCATACCACTTGTCGTCATGCGCGTGCAGCGCTTCCCGGTAGCTGTAGCGGAGCAGCGAGGCGCAGTCGATGATTTCCGGCGGCAGCCTGGCGTCGGGCGTGTCGGCGGCGCGGTCCGCGAGGGCAACAAACCAGCGGCGGAAGGCCAGGCGGTCGCTTTCGCTGTGAAGGCGAAGAAAGTCGGGTGTGCCGTCAGAGAAGCTGTCTCCGGCGTCCGGCGTGAAGGTGACGGGAAGTGTGAGGCGCTTCTTGCCGCTGGTGACGGCAAGCTTTGCCGAACCTGGATTGACCGGCGTGCGGAGATAGACGGTCGTTTGACCGGAAGGAAGCTGTTCGAGGCGGAAGCTGGATGACGGGAGGCCGCTGACGCGGGGATCGTCGCCGGTCAGAACGGCGACTTTGTGTTCGCGGCCGTCGGCTGGAAGCTCGTGCACGGACGAGACGACGGTGAGCTTGGTGTGGCAGCCAGTTAGAACGAGGGTGGCTGCGAGAAGAAGGAGTGTCCGGCGAGACATGGCTGTGCGTAGAGTAGCGCGTGTGACAGCGATTGCGCCGACGGTTCACTCGTGCACCCTCTTATGAGGGTCATCCTGATGGAAGCGCAGCGACTGAAGGATCCCAGTATTTTGTCGGTCGCTTCGCTTCGGTCGAGAGGACAGTGTTCGTGGGAAGGCCGGGACAGCAGATCCCCTTCGGGGATGACAAACAAGAAAATCAACAGCCTGTTCCCCAACGTTAAGCCTTGGCAACACCTACAGCCTGATCTCCAAGCTCACTCTGCATGATGTGGAGCTGGTTCGTTGGGCTGCCGGCTGTTTCGCCTTCCTTGGGAATTTCGTAGCCGTCGCGGTCGGTCATTTCCATGATGTCGGCGAGCTTGCGTGCGAAATCCGGATGCAGCCCGTCTGGGGGGTAGCGCCATGTCCAGTTGCCGCTGGGCAACGCCGGCGTGTTCATGCGGGCTTCGCTGCCCAGGTGGAGGATGTCCTGCAGCGGAATGATGCAGGTGTTGGCGACAGATCCGGCTGCCGCCTTGATCATGGCCCACACGATCTCGCCGGGATGCTGGATGGGGTGGAGATACACTTGGATCTTTTCGCGTTCGGCTTCGGTGGTATCTTCCAGCCACCAGCCCAGGGTGGTGTTGTTGTCGTGTGTCCCTGTGTACACGACGGCATTGGCCACGAAACGGTGCGGCAGATACAGATGACCGCCGCGGTCGGCGAAGCCGAACTGCAGGATGCGCATGCCGGGCAGGCAGAAGAGCTCGCGCAGCT
Organism: Acidobacteriaceae bacterium; assembly: GCA_036498835.1. Classification (GTDB taxonomy): domain Bacteria; phylum Acidobacteriota; class Terriglobia; order Terriglobales; family Acidobacteriaceae; genus Granulicella. The sequence goes on from DASYEV010000079.1 coordinate 21,559, forward strand.
CGTCGACTTCCGGCGTGATCAGGCCGAGATCTTCCGCGACGAAAGGCAGGTCGCCAAAGATTTCCTTGATGCGGTTGAAGAGCGCATGCCCAGGCGCCTTGACCCACTGGCCGTTGATCGCGGTTTCCTCGTCGACGCCGACCGACCAGTAGGCTTCAAAGCCGCGAAAGTGATCCAGGCGGATGACGTCATACAGCGCCAGGTTACGGCGCACACGCGCGATCCACCAATCGAAGCCGCGTTCCTGCATGAGCCCCCACTTATAAAGAGGGTTGCCCCACTTCTGGCCTGTCGAAGAGAAGTAGTCCGGCGGCACGCCGGAAACGCGAATGGGCTTGCGCTGCTCGTCCAGTTCGAAGAGATCGGGATGGGTCCAGACATCGGCGGAGTCATAGCTTACGAAGATGGCGATGTCGCCCAGGATTTTTACTTTGCGTTCAGTGCAGTAGGCGCGCAGGGCAGCCCATTGCTCGGTGAAGAAGAACTGCAACACCTGCTCGGTGGCGAGCTCGCGCCCGGCATCGTTGAGCATGGCGGACATAGTTTCGGAGTGGCGCAGGGCGTACTCGACCGGCCACTGGTTCCAGCTTGCGTAGCCGAAACGGCGCCGCAGCACGGTAAACATGGCATAGTCGGTCAGCCATGACAGGTTGTCCTGGCAGAACTTCTGGAAGCGTTTGCGGTCGTCTTCGCCGGCGTGGTCCAGGAAGTTTCGCGCGGCTTCCTCGATCAGGGGAATTTTCAGGTCAAACGCCGCCCCAAAGTCGCAGGGGCCGTCACGGCCGGGAAGACCTTCAAGGCGCTCCGCAGCCAGCCAGCCGGCTTTCACCAGCAGCTCCAGCGAGATCAGAATCGGGTTTCCCGCGAAGGCGGAGAGAGCCGAATACGGTGAACTGCCATACCCGGTGGGATTCAGCGGAAGCACCTGCCACATTCGCTGTTTGGCCGACACCAGGAAGTCGACGAAGTCATAGGCCGCCGGCCCGAAGTCGCCTACGCCTCCATACGACGGCAGGGAAGTCACATGCAGCAAAACACCCGATATTCGTTCGTGTGCGGCCATCCGGTTCTCCTTGAGGCTAGGACGTAAGGTTGGTATTTAGGGATGCGTTTAAAGTCAGCGAACCCGTTGCGTCCTGATGCTACGTCCGTCGCATAAGGCCAAAGAAAGGCGCGACCGTTGGGCCGCGCCTTCAGTCTTTTCCGTTCTAGCAGGTTAGCGGCCGAGCGGTGAGGGTTGTTGTTGCTTCTTGCTGTAAATGATCGCGCCGGCCTTTTCGTACTTCTGCATCAGCGAACCAATGAAGACGCCGAACACTTCCTGGCGCTGCGCGTCGAGCAGCTTGTCCTTGGTTGCCGAGAAGTTCTTCGCAACGTCGTCGGGGGTGGGCTCCTGCTTGTCGGTTACCTGCATCACCACCCCGGTGGGACCTTCATTGATCGGCCCGGTCACGCCGCCTTTGGGCAGGGTGAATACCTCGGCAGCCTGGCCGCTGAGCGCGCCAATGTCCGGAACCTGGCCATCACGGCCAACCAGATCGCTGCTCTTCACGGTCAGGTTCATTTCCGCGGCGGCTTTCTTCAGATCGATGAGCGCCTTGGCGCGGGTGTCGAGCTTGGCGAGTTGCTGCTGCAGAAGCTCAGGAGCGTGCGCATCGCGATAGTCATCGAGGAGGTGCGATTTGTAGTCGGCAAAGTCCGGCGCGTGCGCGGGCTTGACGTCCACAACCTGGAACAGAGCGAAGCCTTCACCCGTGGTGGCGATGGAAGGCGCCGCACCCTTGGCCGCGCCAAACGCCGCAGTCAGCACAGCGGTGCTCTCCGGCAGGCTGGGGATGGTGGCGTCGCGGCCGATATAGTCGGTGGTCACAACGTGGAGGTTGTGCGCCGCGGCGGTCTTTTCGATGCCGTCCTTCTTGGCTTCAGCTTCGAGTTGGTTGGCGAACTTCTGTTCCTCGCTGCCCACCTTCTGCTGCTGCAGCAACTGGACGATGGAGTCCTTCACTTCGGAGAGAGGCTTGGTGCCGGCGGCGTGCTTCTCTTCCGTCTGGATGATGTGGTAACCGAACTGCGAGCGAACCAGATCTGAAGTCTGACCGGGAGCCAGCTTCATGGCAGCGGCGGAGTATGCCGGATCCAGACCGCTGGTTGGGTACATGGGCAGTTCGCCGCCCTGGGCTTTGCTCCCCGGGTCGTCGGAGTACTTCTTGGCGAGATCGGCAAAGTTGCCGCCGGCTTTGAGCTGCTTCAGCACGTCTTCCGCTTTGGCCTTCGCGGCCGCGTCGGTGGCCGCATCCGCGCCCTTGGGGGCGGTGATCAGGATGTGGCGGGTCTTAACCTGCTCTTCCACCTTGTAGCTGTCGGCGTGGCTGCTGTAGTAGGCGTTGACTTCGGCGTCGCTGATCTGCGGCTTTCCGCCGGGAAGGGCGGAGGCATCGAACGCGGCAAAGGTGATTTTGCGCTGCTCAGGAATCGCCGTCGCGTAGCGGGCGCCAGCCTGCTTGAAGTAAGCCTGAAGGTCCGAGTCGCTGGGGTTGATGGTCTTCTTGAGGTCAGCCGAGTTGATGGTGACGTAGTCGAACTTCACCTTGGTGCCGGACTGCATGTAGTCCGCGCGCACCGCGCTGTCGGCGACGGTGACGCCGCCGGTGATCAGCGACTGCAGGCGCTGCAGCTCAAGATCGGTCTTGACGATGGCTTCAAAGTCGGGAACCGAAAGCTGAAAACTCGACTGGACGAAGTTGATGTACTTATCCTGCCCGATGAAGTTGCCGTCGGGAAAAATGTACTGCGACAGCGCTCCGGTCCGAAGCTCACGGGCGAGGTCGGCATCGGAAACCTCCAGGCCGAGGCGGTTGGCTTCATGCAGAAGCACCTGGCGTTCTACCTGCTGCTGCGCAACCCGGCCAGCCAGAAATTGACGATAGAACTCGGGCAGGCGCTGACGCTGCATCTGGGCGTCGACCTCGCGCTGCACATCGGCCATACGCACCGTCGAGCGATCGCCGGCGATGCGGCCGAAGAAGCCGGGCGTGCGCACTGTGGCAAACACGGTGGCGTCATTGCTTGCGCCGTTGTCGAAAATGCCGGGAACCAGGGTAATGACCATCGTGATGATGGCGGCGCCGATGACGACGGTGAACACACCTTTGATGAAGCGGCTGTCTCTCTGAAAAATACGGATCATGCTGGCGTAGCGACCTTTAGTTCGCACGAGCTTCCGGGAGGAACGCTCGTGTGCCCGGGATTTTTGCGCAGGGGCTTTGCGTAGCGACGTGGTCGCGGCACACGCCTGCTTGCAGGGGCTCAACAAAAAGTATAAATCAGCGGCGGTCGCGTGCCGTGCACAAATCAAGGGAACCCGGAGCGCAAGTCCCAGGAACGCGGCTGTCGGGCTCGCCGTTCCTACCCCTACTGCCTATTCGCTACTTCCTGCTTCAAAAGAAAACCGCCGGAGGCGCTCCGGCGGTCGAAAGGAAACTGTGTGGTCTGTTTGAGCGAAGTTTAGTAGGGCCGATAGTAGCCCGGGCCATAATAGGGGCCGGGAGCGTAGTAACGGCGAGGCACCGGCCGGGGCGCGGGGCCTGCGGCGTAGGAAAGACGCGCCATCTCTTGTTGCGAAACGGTTGTCACGTTGGCGGGTTCCGCCAGATGGAAGGTCAGGATGGACTCCGGCGGAACGATCACCCTGCCGCCCGGGGAGGCAGCCGAGCCTGCAACGCCTACCGCTCCGCCGGCTGCCGCGCCGATGGCCGCGCCGGAACCGCCGCCGGCCACACCGCCGAGAATCGCACCCAACGCGCCCAGGCCGATAGCGCTGTTCACCGTGGTGATGGTCTTGTCACGGCCTTCGCGATCCCACGGCACGGAAACAACGGGGTAGGTCTGGCCGCCGAGGATCACGCTGTTGAGCGCGAGCGAAAGTTCGCCCCGTCCCTTCAGCGCGCCCGCCTTTTTGGAGTCGACCACGACACCCTGCACGGTAGCGCCGCGCGGAATCGCAACTGCGCCGCCTGCAACGATGTCGTTCATCACAACGCCGGTAAACGGCGCGCCGGGCTGGATGTGGTTGGAGTCAATCCCGCGGTTGATGCGTACCTGCACCAGCGATCCGCTGGGAACCGTCACCGGGAGGCCAGCCTGCTGGCCGGCGCCCGGGCCGTTGGGACCATACTGCTGCGGTGGATAATTGGGGTTGCTGTTGCTATAGAGCGGGCGGCGTGATGGAGGGGGACCGTACGGGCTGTAGGGCTGGTTGGACGCCTGCTGCTGCGGGTCACCGTATCCCGGCTGATTGGGATTGCCTTGCGGATAACCGCTTTGGGGGTAGCCGCCTTGCTGCTGCGGATAGTTGCCCTGGGCCTGTTGGGGATAGTTCTGCTGGGGATAGCCCGGCTGCTGCGGGTAGTTGCCTTGTGGATAGCCTTGGGCCTGCTGGGGATTGCCCTGCTGCGGATAACCCTGCTGCTGGCCGGGAGCTTGAGCCATGTTGCCCTGGGCCGGGTCAGCTCCCTGCTGGGCGGGAGCATAGCTGCCGTCCGACTGCAGAACGCCCTGCTGTTGCTGCTGCGCGTAGGCCTGCTGGTCCGCGGGAACGCCTGCATTGGGGTCGTTTGCGGCGGCGGTACTGGGCTCGCCCAAGGTCAGTTCGTCGACCACTTTCTTGACGCCGTCGGCGCGGGCGGCCAGGTTTTCGGCCTTGCTGCGCAGGACTTCGGTCTGCACGACGCCCGACAGCGTGACCGTACCGTAAACCGTGGTGGACTGGATGTTCTGGGTGGAAAGCTCGGGCGCGGTGGCCAACTGGCGAAGCACATTGGCTTCCACCTGCGCGTCCGGAACGCCGGATTTGGACGGTGCCGGCGTCTGGGTCTGCGCGCCGGCGGTCAGCGCCAGGCTGCCTGCCAGGACGGCGCCGCCCAGACTTCGAAACCCTGAAAAAAAGCTCATGATCGTAACCCTCCCGACGGGATGTGTGGCTCTGCCACACGATATTTCGATGCCAAATCCCGCCACTAGCACAGACGCGAGATAGGAGGAAAAGTTCCGGTCCAAAAGGGTTGTTCCGGCGTTGGGTCCCGAGGTTTGTTCCCGTCAAACCTACGCCGGGCATCACTGCGGTGAATTAGCCACACCACCAAAAGCAAAACCCCACAGGGATCGTGGAGTTCATGGAACGCATCTCGAATTGATGTTTTGGTTGCGGGGGTAGGATTTGAACCTACGACCTTTGGGTTATGAGCCCAACGAGCTACCGGGCTGCTCCACCCCGCACTTCCCACTATAGTGGCCTTTCATCGTGGAGTCAAAATCCCTTGCCGAACGCTGGATATGCACAGCTTTAGGAGCTTTTTCATCAGGGTTTCAGGAATCCCCGCGCTTGCTCGGACGGGTCCAGGCGCAGTGCAGTCCGCCCCTGCGAGTCTCGTAATCAAGCAGGAGCATACGCCAAACGAATCACGTCCTCGGCGATCAGGTCGTGGGCCAGGAGGCGGAGCCGCGGAGGGGGGCCGGCGAAGAATGGCTTCCCGTGACCAACCACGACAGGATGCAGGTAGATTCGATACTCATCGATAAGACCGGCATCGGTCAGGCTTCGCGCCAACTCGGGTCCGGCAACTTCGATCTCGCCCTCCAACTCAGCTTTCAGCTTCCGTATCAACCCCTCGAGGCCGTCAGGGACAAGCGTGGCGTTGGGACCAACTGACTTCAGCGAGCGCGACACGACCCACTTCGGCTGGCTTCGCCATGCCGCAGCAAACTCATGCTCATGGGCTTCCCAATCAGGAAAGTCTTCGTCCCAATAACGCATCACTTCGTACATGCCTCGACCGTAGACGATGCCCGTCAGACCACGCATGTGCCGGATAAAGTGACGGAAGAGTTCGAGACGGGGCGCAAATTTCGTGTGGTCGACATAGCCGTCCAGAGACTGGTTCAATCCATAAACAAGTTTCGCCATGCTGCAAAATCTCCTTCCCAGGTTTTTCGGAATAGCTTGAGCCGGTGTCGCGCGGAGATGAGCTTGAACACGTTCCCAATAGACTTTCATCAGGGTATCCGTTGGATACTCCCGCGTATGAAAGGGGAGCAGTTTGTACAACTGGAGCTCCCGATCGAGGTCACGAATGAAAAGAGCTTTGCTGGTGATACTTGCAGGAGTTCTGGCGGTTACCCCGTTGGCCGCCGTGGGCACGGCGGGGGCACAAAATCCGAATGCATTGGACGCGGCCAAGTGGAAAGAGGATCTGGCTGTCCTTCGCGAGCAGATGCCCAGGATTCACGGCAACCTGTTTCACAGCATGACGCGTGAGCAGTTCCATGACGCGATCGACGCGCTGGAAAAGAAATTGCCTCAGCTGACATCGAATCAGGTCAAGGCCGAAATCATGCGTCTGGTCGCCATGGTGCATGATGGTCACACCCGGGTGCGGCCGGAAACGCTGGGAAACCACATGCTCCCGGTCAGGCTTCACTTCTTCGCGGACGGACTTTACGTTGAAGCCGCGGACAATCCATACGCCAACATCGTTGGCGGGAAGGTAGAACGTATCGGCGCCATGTCAGCGGAGGACGCTTACGCCTCCGTGCGTCCCCTGGTGCAGGTCGACAAAGACAACGAATACCGGCGGAAACTCCTGGCGCCTGACCTGCTGGTGACTCCGGAAGTGTTGCAGGCAATCGGCGCCACGAAAAGCTCCGAGACGGTGGAACTTACCGTGGAGAAGGATCACCGCGAGATCACCATCCCGTTGCCGGCAGGCCCGTTTCGAGCCAGAAACAATCATGGCTGGCCCGCCGATCCCAAGGGCTGGGTGAACGCGCGGACTTCCGCCGGAAAACCCGTGCCACTCTGGCTGCAACACACCGGCAGGAACTACTGGCACCAATTTCTGGCTGACCAAAGAACGCTCTACATCCAGTACAACCAGGTGCAGGACGAGCCGGGCGGCGAGCCGATCTCGCGATATTTCCCGGCTCTATTCAAAGAAGCCGCGGAGAAGAATGTCGACCGCGTCATTCTCGATTTGCGATTGAACGGAGGCGGCAACAATGAACTGAACCGTCCCATCTGGCACGCGATCATCAAGAATGAACGTCTCAACCAAAAAGGGAGACTGTGGGTCATCATCGGCCCCCAGACGTTCTCCGCCGCGATGAACTTTGTTGACGATCTGGAAATGAATACAAACGCCTTGTTCGTCGGGGAGCCAACGGGCGAGACACCGAATATGTGGGGCGATCCGGTTGATCTCAAGTTGCCGAATAGTGGCATCGTCATCCAGGCATCGACTCTGTGGTGGCAATTTGAAGATCCCCGAGACGATCGCCCTTATCGTGCCCCGGACCTGGCAGCCGCGATGACCTTTGCGGACTATGCCGGCAATATAGATCCGGCCATGGAGGCGATCGAAGGAAGCCACCCTCAATGATCAGGTAGTTTCATGGATGTTGCTGTCTCATCAAGCACGGGCAGTACAAATACGTATTGTGAGAACAGCCGTCAACGCTTCGCGACTCGCTCTCAGAGAGCCTGCAAAACGCCTTCAAAGCAAGGTATCGGGCGCCGTTTGGGATAATGCGTGTGGAGCGCACCAGCGTTGCGCCATGACAGCCACCTAAGGAGACGGAATGGCGAATAGATTTTCGTGGGGTGCGGAAGATGCTGCCGGTGTGGATAGAGCGCCTCAGCGTCCGCGCGACGTGTCCACCACGACCTATGTGCTGATTGCGATCAACGTGCTGGTGTTTGTCGCCATGGTGGCGCGTGGCGTGTCGTTCATGCAGCCTACGGTGCGCGATGTCATTCCCTGGGGAGCGGACTTCGGCCCGCTGACCATTGGCGCCGGTCAATGGTGGCGCATGTTGACGTCGTGCTTCGTGCACTTTGGAGTGATTCACATCGGCTTCAACATGTTCGTGCTCTTTCAGATTGGGCCGTTCATCGAAAGTCTGTTCGGACGCGCACGCTATCTGATGATCTACCTGTTCGCCGGGCTGGCGGGCAGTCTGGTGAGCCTGTGGGTGCATCCGCTGACAACCAGCGCGGGTGCTTCCGGCGCGATCTTCGGGCTCTACGGCGCCGTATTCGGTTTCCTGCTGATGGAGCGGCGATCCCTTGCCCCCGGGGCCACGAGGAGCATCGCACAGTCGGCTGGGATCTTCATCCTTTACAACTTTATCTATGGTGCGGGCCACGGCCAGACGGATATGGCTGCCCACATCGGGGGACTGGTCGGAGGATTTCTGGCGGGACTGCTTCTGGTTCGGAGACGAGCCGATGGGCCTTGGCGGGTACCGGTGGCGGCCACTGCAGTCGTGCTCGCCGGAATTCTTGGGGCCGGGATCGGCGCGATCGCCCAGCGGCCTGGGAATCGCAGCGCCGCGAACGGACTGCTTGCCATATTGATCACATCGCCGTCCTTGCCCTTTGGAAACGGCGGCAAGCTCGTATATTCCGGCGGTGTAACCGATGCCGACGCGAAAAATCTCGTGTCCGCGTTGGACGGAACTGAACTCGGAAAGGTAAAGGACATGCTCGTCCTTGTCTCCAGAGACAACGGACGAACGACAGTTTCCGTTCCTCTGGGAGGAGACGCAGATGCGGACGAGGTTCCAGATGACCGCTCGGCTTCTCCTGAGGAGAAAACCGCACCCTGGAACAATCCGGAAGTAGTACAGGCGTTCACCGCAGTAGGGCATCAACTCCAACCGGCGTTGGGCGGAGCCTCATTCGACATGGTGATACTGAACAGCAATGGGGAGCCCCGGCGCACGATTGCTATTGCAGGAAGATAAATCACCGCTTATCAGAGCGTGGTTTATCCGGGTACGCTCTCCGAAGCATGACCCTCCAAAGTGGAAGAGGCGATCATAAGACTGCGTGGTTCATCTGAATTGTGCTGCGACGAGAGAAGGATTTCCCGGCCGAAAGTCGACTTCTGGGCATACCTTATCAAAACCAGGTTCTGCGGAGTCGATTCGATTATCGAGCAGACATTCATGACTCAGGCATGAGCATACCGGTCTTTTGAAGGCGTACACCTCTGCGCGACCGCTTTGCGCGTGCCGTACGCTTGCCGCCGAATCTCAACTTATTTCAATCAAGAGAGCAGTTCAGGCAGCCATCCGGGTATCGCCAGCTTCGTTCGCCAGATACAGCTGCCAGGCATGCAGATCGTCCAGGCAGGTGATTTCGCGATCCTTTCGCAAGCGGAGCGCCGTGTCCACGAGAAGTCGAAGGTCCGTCCAGAACGTACTGGAGCTCGCATATTGGCGATCGACAACGGCCTTGATTGGGTGAAGAACATTGACGGTGAAAGTTTCAACGTCCTCGTGCGGAACATGCGCGAGCAGGTCTTCTTCTCGAGCAAACAGGATGGTCGCCGCACCCGTAAGACCAGGCTTGCATGGCAGTTCAAATTGCTCATGCTGAACAACCTTAGGCCGCGGACCGACCAGGCTCATGTCCCCGCGCAGTACGTTGTAAAGCTGCGGCAGTTCGTCCAACTTCAGCTTGCGCAGGATATTTCCGAACCAGGTCATCCGGTGATCGCCACGGCGCGTTACCAGAGGACCGTCGCCCTTTTCCGAACACATGGTCCGGAACTTATAGATCATGAACGACTTTTGATCCTTGCCCATCCTCTCCTGACGAAACAGGACGGAGCCCCGCGAGGAGACCTTGATGCAGGCCGCAATCACGAGCAGAAAGGGGAAGGAGATGACAAGAACCGGTGCCGCGACACTGATGTCAAACACGCGCTTGGCAAACGAGTTAGCCCAGACTTGAAGGGATCCGCCACCACTGAATGCTCTGTCGCTAGCCCGAAGGCTCGAAGACGGTTTGAGACCACGAGGTGAGGAACGTGACACTGAATCGGGAGAAACAAAGCTGGTGCTCAATGGGGCTCCGGTCCAAGATGGGTCGGTAAAAACCACTCAATGATTGGCCCAATACCATCGCACACAATCACGTATGGCTTGAGCAGGTTGAGGTGAATAACAGGTTACAGTCGTGCAGTCGCGCATCCACTTGGATAGATAGACGCGGAACTCTGTTGAGGAGGGATCATCAAATCCATAAAAAATTTCGATTATGGAACTTGGTTGTACGCGGAGCGCCAAATTTTCTGAGAAGTAGGAAGCTCAACGTGATCTCATCCCCGGTGGACGGGTTTTATTACAAGCTGGCGAAAATAAAGGTAGATCGCCTGAAAGCGCGATCCAGGACCGCTTACTGCCATCAGTATAGTGGATTGCGATGGTGCTCGCAATTTGGCGTGTCCTTCTCGCCATCCCTCAGAGTGGCTCAATGCGCCTGTTCTGCGAATCTCGTTTGCTATCGCGAATCCATCCCCATTTCGAGAAATATAGAACCGCCGAGCGGAGATGGTAGAACAGCAAGCGTGGATTGCTATAGGAGCCCTTCTGATAACCATGCAGAATGTGTGCTTTAGGGCAAATCGCCGTGATGCTCTGCTCACCGATACGTCTGCAAAGATCCACATCTTCCATGTAAAGAAAGTAGCGTTCATCGAACAGCCCAACACGCTGCAGAACCGTGCTGCGTAAAAACATAAAGCAGCCCGAAAGCGATGGCACCTGGCGAGCAACAGTGAAATCGATGCCCGTCATCTCATAACGTTCTTGCCTTTTCTTGACAAAGAGTTTGCCAAATTTCCCTAAGAATCGGCGTAGAAACAAATCTGCGGGCGTTGGTAGCAACTTTGTCAGCCTTTGTTCGCGGCCATCCTGATAAAAGACGGCGGGCATTGCCTGTCCCACAGAAGGATGATCTTCCATAAAGGAGTAGAGCGTATCCAGTGTGGAAGGCTCGAGCACAACATCCGGATTGATCACGGCGTGATAGGGAGCGAGATGAATCGAGGCACGTATTGCAACGTTATGAGCAGCGCCAAACCCTCGATTTTCGCCTGTAAAAACATAAACAGCGCCATTGTTCTCGACGACCTGACGAAGCCGCGGTTCCGGCGAATTATCCACGACCGTGACCAGCAAGCGGTGACCTGAATTCTGCAGGGAGAGCAACGTGGCTGCCAATTCTTCAGGGCTGCTGTTGTAGGTCACCACCGAGATGGCGATGTCATATTGGCGGTGTTCGGAATCGATCGCCATGATTTCTGGCATGTCCTTCAACTATTTGATCACCTGGATCGCTGCCGCTCCGATAGCAAACTGCGAGAAGACCTGAGACCAGTCGATGACATTGCGTATCAGCGAGGGCTTGATTGGCTTCTCTGGCACGACAATCGTGTCTCCGGGGTTCACCTCCAGGGATTCGAAGTGGTCGCTCCAAAGACCGCCGGAGGTTGCCCGGCTCACGATCGAGCCGTCTGCGCGAATCACGAATTCGTGTCTTTGGTCTCCTATACGAGTGGCTCTGCCTGCCAGTTTGAGATAGTCGCCTATTCTCCGGTCGGGGCTGTAGAGAAAGACATTTTGTCCCTGGACAGATCCAACGACGCTGACGACAGCGGGGCGTGATGGAACGGTGAAGGTATCGCCGTTCTCAAGCGGCAGCGCAGGAACGCTCTGTTCTCCGGAGCTTGTCGGAGAAAACTCCAGAACGATCCGGCCCGTAGCCCGCATTGCCCGCAACTGAGCGACCATATCTCTCTCGACTGCCAGATCGGAAGCCGCAGCTACCGAAGTCACGCTCGAAACCGAGCGCTGGGCCGATGACCTTTCCAATTGGATGGACAATGACGTGACATATTCATCCAGCCGCTGCTGCTGCATGACCTTTGCGCTCTCACGCGTGAATGCCGCTCCGAACAGGTACGCCTGACCTGTGAAGCCGCCCGCCCGCCGAACGACATCGGCCAACGTCTCGTTTGGTCCTACGCTATAAACCCCCGCACTTGCGAACTCGCCTTCCAGGCGGATGTATTTGGTCTGCTGGCTCTGCGCCGTGTGGATATCCAACTGGGACATGATGGTGATGATGTCGCCAGGCTGAAGCGGGAGGTCCTGACTCGCGTCATGCTCGTTCACAAGCTTGCCGAGGTTGAAGGGAACCAATGAACTGTGCAGTGTGATGGGATCAAGCCGCTCAATCACCGCGTACGACCAGTCGATTTCGGGAGAGGGAACCTTGACCTCATTCCTTCTTAGGCCACCGGCGAGGTTGTCGCGAGCAGAAAGCTGTTGCTGGGCGAGAGAGCCGTACGTGCTCTCTTCCGATGCGCTTTGAACGCCATTCGAAGTTCTGTTGCGTCCCGGTTGCGTTGGATGGTTTGTTGCACCTTGATTCTGAGCACTTTGATACTGATTATTTAGTTCGTAGTCTTCAAGGTAGCCGTTTTGCGAAGAATCCGGTGTGGATACCGGAAGGGTGGAATTGAGCCCGCTTCCATCCAATGAAGGTTGCGTACCCGTTGCACCGGATTGCGGGTAGGGATAGCGGTTGTTCGGCAAGCCATTACGGTTTGCGGGCAGACCCTCCGCCGGGTTTACAGGGGAAAACAGCGGTGTGGGCCGTCCCAGACGATTGCGCCGCAACCAATAATCATTCGTCAGCAGGGACTCGCGATCCGGGATTACCTCGCTCAAATGCATGCCGGGATGCCAGGCGAAACGTCCGGCATTCGCAAGATTTCCTCGGATGGTGACCGATTGTTTGTAGCTGGCCAGAACCGAACCAACCTGAACAACATCTCCGTCATGCAGTGGGGTTTCAAAACCCGTGGAATTCATTCCGACGGTGAGCGCCTGCCGTTCGTGATGATCTTCAATGCGGTCGATCGAGATTTTCTCTCCCGATGCGGTGGACGTGAGGCCGCCCGCCAGATCGAAGAGATCTTTCACGGAAGTTCCGGTTTTCAACTCGTAAATTGCGGGGTGCTTGACGCTTCCGCTCAGCGCTACCTGCGGTCCGACTGCGGGAATAAAAAGAACATCTCCAGACTGGAGAATCACGTCCTTGGACTTATCGCCACGCAGCAGAAAGTCGTAAAGATCAATGGTGGCGACTGTCTTGCCGGCACGTCGAACCTCCAGTGCGCGAAGGGAGCCGGCGCGCGTTGGACCTCCGGAAGCCAGCAGAGCATTGAAAGCCGTGGAGAGCGAACTCACGGTGTAGGCGCCGGGATGGAGGGCCTCGCCCAGAACGAAGACCTGGATCGACCGCAACTGGCCCATATTCACGGACAATTGAAAGTTCCGGTACGTGCGGCTCAGCTCATGCTGAATCTGTGTCTGCACTTCGTCGAAGTGCTCACCGGCGACGTGGATCGAACCTACCTGAGGAATGTAAATAGAGCCGGCACGATCGACCGTCAAACGGCCGTTGAAGTTGTCATGTCCCCACATCCGGACCAGAATCTCGTCACCGGGTCCGATCACATATTCAGGAGTGACGGGGATTTGGTCTGCCGGCGCGAACGTCGAAGGCGCCATACGGAACAGGTCATGGCCGAACAAGGGGAGCGTTTGTCCCGTCGCCTCGCGAGCCAGTTTCTGAAAGTCGGTCAGCGGCTCCGGAGGGTTGATCTGCCAGAAAGCGTTTTGCTGATTGTTGCCGCGACTCGCAGAGAAACCCCCAGTATCCGAGTACACCTGGCCACTGCTGACGCCCGTCTGCGCCGCGCCCTGCGTATTCTGGACTCCCAATTGCTGATTGTTTTGGAGGTATGGATTGGGCTGTTGCGCAATAGACGGTTGGCATGCCTGTGTCTGCTGCGATTGAGGGTCCAAACAGTTCACTGGGGACTGAGCCCATGCCCGCACACCGCCGGACAGGTCGGTCCAGGCTAGAGCGGCGAACAGTGCAAGTTTGATCCAGGTACGGTCGCCTGCACGCAGAACCGCTTTCGAGTAAACGAAATTTGTGATGTCTGAGGACCGAAATGTGCATGGAAACAATGCGCGCATCAAGGTAATTTTACTCTATGGACATGAGGTCACGTGACTTGGCTGCTGCTGGCCGAGTCTCCGGCTGGCACCTGTCATCCACTCCATTCGCGGCACAGGCATTTCGGCTGGCGCCTGCAGACACCTCATCCCCGAAATTGGAAGCAGTCAAAAGCCGGCTTTAGGGGAGGGCGGTCTCTTCATCTGCCATGGCCATCGTGATGGGGCGGCCAAGGTAGTACTCTGATTTATAGGGATATGAGCAGTTCTTCTTTGGATCAAGTCCAAGCCGCTGAAACGGCACTATCGGCCCGGGACATCGTTCGCCTGGTTTTGAGAAGCAAGCGCACTCTCGGTGCCTTTGTCGTGGCGGCTGTCGTCATGGGCGCTCTTCTCGCAGCGTTTCTATCTCCTTTTTTTATCGCCACGGCTTCCTTCCTCCCCCCGCAGAGCGGTTCCTCGTCCTCCAATATGCTCGCCCAACTTGGTGGTCTTGGCGCGCTTGCGGGGCTCTCCGGTGGAGGCGGACTCAAGAGTCCGGAAGATTTATACATCGGCCTGTTGCAGACCCAAACAGTGGAAGATGCAATGGTGAAGCGCTATGACTTGATGGAGGGGTATCACGCTAAGCGCCTCTCCGAAGCCCGTAGGCAACTCGAAGAGCACACAGCGATCGACGGCAAAAGCAAGGACGGAATAGTGCGAATTTCGGTGACCGACAAATCACCGGCACGCGCCGCGGAATTGGCCAACGGTTATCTCGAGCAGTTACAGAAAATGTCGGGGAGTCTGGCAGTCAGTGAGGCCTCTCAACGGAGGCTCTTCCTCGAGCAGCAACTGGAGCAGTCCAAAGATAAGCTGGCGGCCGCGGAAGAGTCACTCAAAGCGACCGAGGAAAAAACTGGAGTGATCCAGGTGGACGCTCAAGCAAGGGCTCTCATTGAATCGGCCGCTGCTCTTCGAGCCCAAGTCGCGGCGAAGGAAGTCGAAGTTCAGTCGATGCGGACTTATTCAGGCAGCGGCAATGCCAACCTGATTCAGGCCGAGCAAGAGCTTTCCAGTCTCCGCGGGGAGCTGCAAAAATTGAGCGGACAAGCGAACGGATCTTCCAGTCTGGTGCCCGAAAAGGGGCAGCTCACCGAAGCGGGGCTCGAATACGTTCGCAATGTTCGCGAGGTAAAGTACCAGGAGACTCTCTTTGAAATTCTGGCCCGCCAATATGAGGCGGCCAGGTTGGACGAAGCTAAAGAAGGGGCACTGGTTCAAGTCGTCGATCGAGCCACGCTGCCGGACTATCGTGCCGGGCCAAAGCGTTTACCTATTTTGCTTGCGTCTGTAGTGCTCGGATTTAGCCTCGGAATCATCTGGGTTTTCTTTCGTGCTTATCGTAAGGGAATTGTGAGAAGGCCATCTGTCGCTTCGTGAATACCGGCGTCCATGCCCACGTCAATAGTTAGACGCGCGCACAGATTTTCAAAAAGGAGGTGACCATGTTCCACTGTCTCTTCCATGAAAAATCTCTAAGAACCAGGAAATAGACTGCCGCCGCGAGCAGAATCTCGCATTGATGCAGAATGCCGTCCCCCGTATACATATCATCAAAAATAGACATCACCATCGGTGAGAGGTAAGCCGCATATAAAAAAACAAAGATGGCACTTCCGGCAATGGCTCGCTTGTAAAGAATGCCATGGCAGAAGCCAAGGAAGGTGGCGAAAAGAAGAGGTCCTTTAAAACCAAAGTCAAAGAAGACCGCACGAAACACAGTGTAAGTATTCATGGGGAAGGGGACGGATACGAACCATCCTTCCAGGCCTTTTCCGCTAAGGCCCCAGAATTGGTTCCATCCCGCTTGAATCGGAAAGTAAGTATAAGTATGAGCCACGGCGGGCGGATTTTTAAAAAGCACATCGAATGCCGCCACATTTCCGATGATGTATTGAACAAATAAATTCCCAGCGAAATTAGAACCTGTACCCGCATCGGATGCTTGTGCTTTTGTCAACAGTGGGACGACTGCAAGGAGTAGCACAAGGCAGCCAAGAGGAACCGCAACACGCCGTACGGATTGCAGAAAAGTATGCTGCTTCTGACGGAAAATCCATATTGCGGTGATACCCGTAGACAGTTGCACAAGCTGAGGCCGGCCTGTCGTGAGAATGCCGTAGATAAGCGCCACAACGATCAGGATGGGTGCCAGGAACCGGCTCGCCCGGTGACCGCGCTTTACGTCGACAAAAACCAGCAGAGCTCCGAGTACGGCGAGGTTAGGAGCGCTGCGTACGATCGGGCTACTGTAGACCTGGTTTCCGGTAACCGCGGCAGCGAGCATGGAGAGCCTCGCTCGAGCGATCAAATCAGGGCCGAATCCCCCTGCGATATTGACGATGTCACGGAAAAATAAAGGAAGAATGGCGACCGCGCATACGGTCATGAAAATCCGACCGCCGTCTGCGAGGGATCCTTCGGGAGCTTGAGGTGGTTGAACCGACTTGCCTTCTCTCTGAGGTAATCGCGAGCCGAGGAAACAACCAACGGCGAAGAGCGCTACGCAACTCGCTAGAAAAATCTGAGTCTGGACGCCAATTTGATCGATATCGACCGGACTCCACGCATAGAGGCCTAAGGTAAAAGCCCAGAGCGCGGAGAACAAAAAACCCGGGTAAAGCACATTTCTGCCGCCGATCCAATAGTTGGAGACGGTAAGGGCAGCGAGGAAAGCGACAAGCGCCTCATTTTGTGCTGCAGCACTAAACCTTGGCAGGCCAGAGGCTGCGGCAGCGATCACCAGAGAGGCCGTCAACAGGCACAGAGCCGATAAACCGATTAGCATGCCCAGGTGCGGCTCAACCGTAGCTTGAGGAGTAGACGGACCGGAATTCGGTAACACTACATCTGTCTCGGACGCCACAGCTTCATATTACAGCGATTTCCTGAGGGTAGACGACGCAGGGATCTTGGAGGGACTGCTCCGACCACTGTTGCGAAGATCGTGCTTTCAGCACTAGGAACAACCGGACACTCTTCGAGGGCAGAACATTTTCCGGGCATTCGATATGCCGGATGCCTTTCCGTTCGAAGCTCCAAAATAGCCAGAGCGAAAGAAAAATCGCGCTGATGGCTAGATATTCCAAATCTGTTGGTAGCGGACGCCCGAGTCCACCTTCAGCGTGGATGACGGAGGCCATGGGCGGCAAGATCATGATCAAGCTCGAGGAACCAAACAGTAGATAGACCCGTGCCAGGTTCATCCGTATGAAGAACGCGACGCATCCGAGTGCCAAGGCTGCAACGGGTAGGGAACTCGGAGGAATCCAGCGAGGAAGGTTTTGGAACTTATCGGCGTTCTGCCCGAGTTGCGTCAGAATACGGCCCATGGGATGGGGCAGGAAGACTGGAATCGTGACAAGCGCCGCAACCATGACAGCCAGACTTATGAATAAGAGTGCTCGGCGCAGCGTCGTTTTTTGGAGTGCGAGGCCAAGAAGCGGAGGAAGCGCGACGATATAGACGATTCTCGATGAAAGTGCGATTCCCAAAAGCCCAATCGAGGCGACGGCAAGCAAGCGGGAACCCGGACGGCGAATCGCGCGATCGAAGAGGAATATGGCGACCGCGATATACATGATGTTCGTCACGTAGTCGCCGCCCACATCGAAATCGTTCAAATTCTCTAAGGCCGCCAGAAGGAAAACACAAAAGAACACGACACCTGTTGCCCTCCGTTCGAAAAAAGATAGCAGCATCGCCAGAAAGATCGCCGCCCAGGCAAGGTTTTGAAACGCGATGTGACCGGTCAGGAAAAACGGTGATGCGAGCAGCATGGCTCCGGGTAGCGGTGTCGGTCGATGCCCCAGAAAAGTTTTCGCGTCATATGGATATTCGTGATGACTCACGGCTACAAGTTCAACGCGAAGGGCGTCTTCACGATCAGATCCCTTGTTGGCTGCGTGCCGTTGCGACTTTGGATACAGCACGAGAAAAGAAAGAACCAGCACACCGAAGACAGCAACAACCGCCCAGCGGTTCACGTCGCGTCCTCTTCTGTAATGCCACCATAGGCCGGCCATGCAGGTTACGATCCCCAGGCACCCGAGAAGGGCGACAGCCCCGGCTTTTTCTACGGAGAGGTACTTCTCAAGTTGCGCAATCGTACAGACCAGCCAGCATAGAGCAACTGCGCCGGCGAGCAGCCAGCGATAGGTTCTGGAGGTTCCAAGCTCTCGGCGAACTGGCAGGTCCGAGCGATCTAGGGGGATTGGTTGCATCATGGTCCTATAGCCCGCGAGCCTTGTTGCCGACCCATTCCGTCCTGGAGAGGTACCGAATGCAGACTTCAGGCAGTGAAGAGATACGCGGAGATTTCTATTTCACTCTTTGGGTAACTGTGGCGGATGCCGGTATGGTGGCAACAGCGATCAAACCCGACGTGCGGATGCACCTACGCGACCCGACGGTTTCATCGGTGATACATCAAATAGGTCTCCGCGGCGCGATGCAGGAAAGCGGTTCCCAGGGTTATGAAGATTGAGTATTTGGATGATCGGACCCCATATCAGAACAAGCCTCACTTCCATTGCATTTTACTCTATTGAAGTGTTGTCGCCGGCTGAGGTTATCTCTTGGAGAAAGCTTGGTGGGTTGTTTCCTGCAACATGGAGGAGATGTCTGTATGAGTCTCGTTGTTGGATTTGTGTGGAGCCGACTGCGGATGACGATGCTGGCAGGAGAGGAAATTGATGTATGTCTTTTGGTCGCACGAAAGCGCCAGATGTTCTAGCGGTGGTCTTTCGCCTTGTATACTTATCCCTAAGAGTATGCTGGAGGCCCTTGGCCGGCAGGCATGTAGAGTGAACCTCCGCGCGTCCAGCGGCCGAGCAGAAGAAACGCCAGTTCGATAAAGCGGGAATAGTTGTTCTCCATGAACTCTGAAGTCGCCCAGTTTAAGACCCCCATCGTGCTGATCATTTTTAATCGGCCTCAGCACACCGAGCGGGTATTCCGGCGGATCGCCGAGATGAGGCCGACTCGTCTTTTGATCATTGCCGATGGACCGCGTGCAAGTAGGCCGGGCGAGGCTATCCTCTGCGAAAGCGCACGCGAGGTCGTCCGCCAGATCTCCTGGCCTTGCGAAGTGAGTACAAATTTTTCCGAATACAACCTGGGTTGCCGTGACCGGGTGATCAGCGGGTTGAACTGGGCGTTTTCTGAAGTAGAGGAGGCCGTCGTCCTGGAGGACGACATCTTCCCCGATCCTTCCTTTTTCAGGTTTTGCGAAGAAATGCTGGACCGTTTTCGTAGTGACGCGCGGGTCTCTATGGTCACGGGGTTCAATATCGTCCAAGACCGGTCGCCCAAGGACACCAGCTATTTTTTCTCTCATCTGACGCACATCTGGGGCTGGGCAACGTGGCAGCGGTCATGGGCGCGTTACGACGAACAACTGAAAGACTGGCCGAAAATCAAGGCCTCTGGTGAAATGGGGAACCTCTTCGAGGATCCGAAGCAATATCGGTTCTGGGAGCGGATCTTCGATCAAATGCACGCGGGCACGGGGCCAAATACGTGGGACTACCAGTGGGTTTACACGAACTTCATCAATAACGCTCTATCGATCGTTCCCAAGGTGAATCTTATCGAGAACATTGGCTTTGGTCCGGAGGCCACGCACACGAAGCAGGTAGCCCACGCGCCCACCGTGAGCACAACGTCGCTTCAATTTCCCCTTTTACATCCGCCGGCGATTATTCCGTTGCGAGATTTGGACAAACTCGATGGAGAGCGAAGTAAATTTCGGCTACCCACACTGGTGCAACGGGTTTGGGGGAAGATCCGGCGCACACTGCGGACGCCCGAAGCCAGGTAAGCGCGCTTACTTGAGATTCAATTTGTACCCTCCGCGAAATAGCCATAGCCCACTGAGGGCGGAAGTCTTCATTCGAAAGATATGGCGTGTCTTCGGGTTGAATGCATCGGCGAAGTAGGATGCGGTCATCTGAGCGGCCAGTGTGGCGACGGCTGAGCCCTGTATGCCGAACTTGGGGATCAATACAAGGTTCAGCACCAGGTTCATCACAGCTCCGCCAAGCGCCCGCCACAACTCGAGCATCGTGAGACCTTCATGAATTAGCTGCTGACCACCCAGCACACCTAAGAATACGAACACACCGGTCCAGATGTGTATGTTCAGAACGCTTGCCGCCGGAAGATAGAGTTTTCCAAAGAGGAGCGTGATCGCGAAATGACTGGACGGGATGGTGACGATAGCGAGTATGAGGCTGACAAGAAACAACAAGTTGTAAACGATCTGAATACGTTGATAGTAGAGATCCTTGTTTTCCCGGAACACCTTAAGGAGCCTGGGCATGACACTGCTGCATACAAGCGTAGGGATCGCATACCAGATTTCGGAGATTCGGACAGCGGCGGAGTAATAGCCAACCGCTTTGGGGCCAACAAAGAATCCGAGCAGTATTTGATCTGTCCGCATATAGATCATGACAAGAAGACTGGCGAGAATCAGAGGCCAGCTTTCTCGCAAGAGACTCTTGCTGCGAGAGAACCGAAGCTTCCAGGGCGGAAGGCGATGCGGAAAGAGACGATAACTCAGAAAAAGCGACAGCTCACCCAGAAGGATCTCCGCGGCGGCTATGACTGCGAAGGTCATCACGCCGTCATGGTGGAAGACCGCGATGACGCGCCAGATATTAATCGCAATGAATGTGACCAGCTTAGGTATGACCGTCAGGCGAGAGAGGGTGCGCGCCTGGAAATAGAAATCGATGACATCGAAAGCCTGTGAGATGGCGGCCACGGAAAGGATGGCGACCATGGCGATCAGGGAATGGTCGACGGGGTGTGTGGACGCGGTAAAGACAACCGCAAAGATCGTTGTGACAACACTCGCAGCGGCCTTCAGCCAAAAGGCCGTGCCGAGCACCTCATGAGTGGCCTCGGGGAACAACACGACGTCACGTACGACAAGGTAGTCGAGTCCAAGGTTTGACGCAGTGTTGAAGAGTGTGTAGATAGCAACGGCGAGATTTAAGAGGCCGAATGCCGTTGGTTCCAGATAGCGCGCGACCAGGGTCCCGACAAGAAGAGAACCGCCCATGCGCACTATCTTGTCGGCCGAAAGCCAACCGATGTTCGCGAGTGTGGCGCGCAGGCTGTGAGAGAGCTTCTTTACTTCTGACATGAAGGTTGCAAGCTTGATCGGGTCCGATTTTCGCGCCGATACGAAGTACCAGTGGACCGTTAGTGTAACGCAGTCAGTTCCTTGCTTCGAAGCGAACGAGAGAGGCAACGCGCAGTTTCCATCTCAATTCGCGCGAGGTGTACGAGCGCTGCAATCCTGTAGCTGGCCTGTATACTTGAGATTGGGGCCGATGGATTGTTTTCCCGTTCGGGATTCGAAGCGATGAGTTCAATGACGAGAGAGCACAATGCTATCGATCGCCCGCTTCGCCCATTAGTCTCCGTGATTGTGGTGGTCTTCCGTGACCGCGTCGAACTGGAGGCGGTTGTTGATAGCATCCTCCCCTTCCGCGGACCAGATCTGGAATTACTTGTGATCGATGGCGGTTCCGAAGATGGCTCAGTTGAGCTTCTCGGGAACATGGGCGATCAGGTGGACTATTGGCTGTCTGAAAGAGATGCTGGTGTGTACGACGCGATGAACAAAGGTATTCGCGCTGCTCGAGGTACCTATGTGTTGCATGTGAATGCCGGCGATCGACTGTTGGCGATTCCATGGGAGCAGCTTCGATCAGCATCCTTGGCCGGGGTTGATGTCGTCAGCGGGCGAGTGCATATGGATAGCTCAGCAACGTTTCTGCCGCGGACCGGGTTTCTATCCCGCATCGATAACACGTGGCATCACCAAGGTACGTTCTATCTGCGAAAGACGCATACCGGATACGATCCGTCGTATCGCATTTGTGGTGATTTCAACTGGAATCAAAGGCTGTTGAAAGCTGGTTGCAGTGTGGAGCACAGTAGCATTCTCATTGCGGAGCATCGTAACGACGGCCTTTCCATGCAAAAGAATGCCCGTCGAGAGATTTATCGCAGTATTCGCGAGACGTTTGGCCCACTCTACCTGCTGCCGGCGGCAGCGCGATTCATGATGGCGCCGCTGTGGCGCTTTGCAAAGGTTTTTCGACAGGGTGGCCGTGTTCGGCACTGATCTCCGCCTCGCTCCGGTGAATGATGACTCGTTCGAGGGTGGCGATGGATTCCCGCAGTGCACCGCGTCGATCTTCGTGGTTGTCGTCCTCTATCAGCAGACCCCCGAACAATCTGTTACGGTGCAGAGCCTGCGTGCGAGCCTAGCCCATCTTGCAGCGCAGGGGCTTCAGTCTGCCTTATGTATCCGGGTCATGCTGTGGGACAACACCCCTGGATCTCCTTCGTCCATTTCGTTGGGTGATGGCTGGACCATGCGCCGGACTGGGAGAAATGCCGGTCTCGCGCAAGCCTACAACGAAGCAATTGAGCTTGCAGCGAGGGAACAGTTATCCTGGATTCTGACGTTGGATCAGGACACGCGGCTTCCCGAAAACTACTTCATTCGCGCGTTGGAAGTGCTGCGTAGTGTAGATCCCTTGAGTGAAGTTGGGGTTGTGCTCCCATTTCTGATGGGAGGTCCCGCGAATCGGCAGACGTTGCTCTCCCCTCATTTCTATCGGGGAAAGACGTTTGTAAAGGCGATGTCACGCGAAACAGCAGGCATCTTTCCCGGGGTCGCCTATGCCTTCAATTCCGGTGCCCTGTTGCGAGTAACCGCATTGCAACAGGTAGGGGGCTACGATCCGCGTTTCTGGTTGGACTTCAGTGACACATTGATGTTCCATCGTCTCGGGCAGTTTGGAAAGCGCGCGTATATCGTGAACGATCTCGTTCTGGAACACAGCTTTGCGATGAAAGAGAGCGGCGCGCGGGTGTCGGAAGCCCGCTACCGCAATTTGCTGCTGGCGGAGTCCGCTTTCTATGACCAGGAGATGGGCTTCTTCGCCGGAATGGAACGTGCGTGGAGATTGCTGGTGCGGACCGTTCGGCTTCTGGCGTCAGGGCAATTCAGAATGAGCGCGGTTACGGCAAGCGTGCTTGCATCTCGT
This sequence comes from Acidobacteriaceae bacterium, assembly GCA_036498835.1. GTDB lineage: Bacteria > Acidobacteriota > Terriglobia > Terriglobales > Acidobacteriaceae > Granulicella. The sequence goes on from DASYEV010000079.1 coordinate 44,553, forward strand.
ATGTTGCGTACACCGAGGGCTCGTCTTCGTCATTTCGACAAGTTGATGAGCCTGCGAAGCGGCGACGCAGGAAGCAGCGATGTCCGGTTGCCGGAACGGCATTCAAAAATCTCTGTTTGCATGGCGACGTATAACGGGGAGCGTTTTATTGAGGAGCAGCTTGCGTCCATCCTGTCTCAACTTGGAGCCGAGGATGAATTGATCGTCATCGACGACGCTTCACACGATCGCACCCGTGACGTCATCCGTTCCTTCGCGGACGATCGGATCCACCTCATTCCGCAGGCTGAAAATTGCGGCGTTATCGCAACGTTTGAACGGGCAATTCGAAGCGCCACCGGAGACATCCTCTTTCTTAGTGACATGGATGACGTGTGGATGCCCGGGAAGGTTCGTCAAACAATGGTAGCCTTTATGGCTGATCCTCGCTGCCGGGTTGTGGCGACGGGATTGGAGTTTATGAACGAGCGCGGGGAAGCGATCGAAGCGCAAGGCGCAGGCCTGGCGTCATTCTCTTCAAAACTGCTTCCCAACCTGCTGCGAAATCGCTACCAAGGTTCGACGATGGCTTTTCGGGCCGAGATCATGCGTTATGTACTGCCTTTTCCAAAGAGAAAGCACTTTCTGCACGATGCCTGGATAGGAACCCGAAACACGATTCGTGGCGGCGGGACTACATACTTGCGGCAACCGCTCCTGCGTTATCGGCGTCATGGGAGCAATGTGAGCAAGCGGCTTTCTCCAGGTAAGCAGGCACTAGGACGTTTGCAGTTCGTTTGGGCACATCTCAAAGCGCTCGTGGCAGACGTGTTGTGAGGGATCGAATCTAGAGTCTTCTCAGCTCCTGGCCGCCCTTGCGTAGAGGGCCCTGAGCCCTTCCGCAGTCTCCTCCATGGTTGAGCGCGCCAGAACCGCCGCCCCCCGCTCGATCAAATACTGGCGCTCCTCAGGGTGCTCCAGCATCGCGAGCATGAGGCGGGCAAGTTCTTCAGGGGCGTCAGGATCGAAATAGAGCGCACCATCCTTGGCGACCTCCGGCACGACGGAAGCTCTTGCGCAAAGCACCGGAAGGCTCGCCTGAAATGCCTCGAGGACAGGCAGCCCAAAGCCCTCAAATCGGCTGGCAAAGATCAATGCGGTTGCGCTTTCGAAGAGCACCTGGAGTTCATCCGTCGTGACAAAGCCCAGATACCGAACCTGTTGCGTTACGCCACACTCTGCCGCAATGCGTTCGAGCTCGCTACGGTACTCCGTGGAAGCGCCCGTGAAGAAGACAGCTACCGCTCGCCCATGCTGCTTCTTTAGAATCTCCAACGCCCGCAGGATAACTTCGTGATTCTTGTGTGGCCAAGTCGCGGCTGGATAGAAGAAGAATTCGGAAGGCAGCCCGAAACGCGAAGCGACCTGCGAATGTACTTCAGGTGTTGGATTGGAGTATGCACCCAGTACTGAGCCCCACCGCACGACAACGACTTTTTCAGGCGGCAGGCCATACTGCTGAATTACATCGTTTCTTGACCACTCGGTCTGCATGCAGACAAAGCGAGCTTGTTTACAAAAGGCCCGATACCGCATCTCGCGAATTGCATAATCTTCGCTGCTAAAAAACTGGGGATAGTGCAGGTGCTGCAGATCCCATGGCTGATAAATCGAAGGGACGCCCGTCAGGTACGCGACCTGCGTCGGAAAGTGTACAACATCAAATCCTGCTGCCTCGACATAGCCATCAGACACTGGTATCGCCGGCGGGCGAGTTTGCGTCCGGTTATAAAGTTTGCGAATAGTCCCGATTCGTCCGAGCTGCCGTCGAATCTTTGCGATTGCTTTGTCCCGGCGAACCACGAGATGGCAATCTCCGCTTACATGGAGCCGCAACCACTCGCGCTGATCCTCCCGGACCACGAAGGTGTATTCCTGATCAGCACCACGAAGCTGGGAAAGTGCGTGCGCCAGCGCAATCACCGCTGTACCGATTCCCTGATGTACGTCGGGCATTCGGCAATCGATGCCTACACGCAGCTTGGTGTGTTTGGTCATGCGCGAAATTCAATGCCCCACATGCAGCTTGGGGAAGTACTGAAGCTGCACCGTCCCGAGAAAGGTTTTCTGCGTTCCTGTCGCGACCAGCGGCGCGCGCCAGAGTTGGCCTTCCGCGCTGACGCGGAGTTCAATATCCGAGCGAAGGCGGAGCATCACGTTTCCAGCAAGGCTGTGCTGCGTTGTGCCGCCTGGAATAAAGTCCGTTGCCGCCTTGGCGTTGCGGTACTCAAGTTGAAAGGATTCGTCCGGACGTCGATGATAGGTCAGCCACGCCTGCCCCCCTTTGCCTTCGCGGCCAACCCAATCTCCCAGGATTTGACCTTTGTTGGTATAGCCCTGTTTCTGGATGAACTCTTCGTAGAGAAAATTCCCGTTGTGACTACCGGGGTCTGCGGGATCGGTATAGGAGGCCTCAATGCGTAGATCCGTCTTCGGAGTCAGCGGAAGCCTTGCGAGATAAAGCCCAGGACGGAAACCTGCCCGTCCAGGATTGCTGATTGAGAATACGTTGTCGTGTACCAGTGAGTCCGTATAGACGGTGACGAGATGATCTTTCCAGGGAATGCGCCAACTGAAGTCGAAGGTGCTGAATCGCGCGCCTGGATCCTCACGTGACATCTTCACTGCAGGTGACACGCCGGCGGGACTGAAAAAGCTGCGTAGAAACGTTCGCACGGTGACCGGTGCGTGTCCTTCTCCACCCCAGATCACCGTTCGCTCAAAGCCGAATTCGAGGTCGGGAAGCGGTTTGAAGCTGGCTTTTTCCACGTGCACCCAGGGATCGTTGGGAAAGTTGTGACCTTTCAGGCTGCCGACGAAAAAGTCATAGCGGACAAGGCCAATCAACCTGGAGAGCAGGGGAATGTACATCGGCTCGATCCGGTTGATGCGGAAACTGTAGATATTTTCCGCATTGTTGGACCACGCCATGCTCGCACCCTGGGCCGGGCTCAACCACGCGTCGCTCTTGCCAAACGAAAGCTGATGACCAAGGAGGTGCGCGGAGAGGTTGGCTTCCAGAAGCCGGGCATTGTTTTGCGCGGGGAGCGTTCCTTGCGGGATCGTGAATTGCGGAACCAGCGGTGTTTGGTCGTTCGTTGCCAGGGAGTTGGCTACGGCGGTGCTGTAACCCAGGCCACCGGGCGCATGCTGATACTCGCCACGAACATAGAGATCGAATCGGCCTGCTGTGGCGCGAACGCTATACCCTTCGAGTGCATTGACTCCCGGTTGATAGGGGCGTCCGTAGTCATTGATGACGCCCTGACCCAAGTGGTAGCTGTCATTCGGAATGCTGCCTTCAATGCCGCGGGTTCGGGTGTAGATGCTTTCGACCTGAGCCAGTGGGGGCGCCGTGCCGTCTATTTCCGGTCGCAGCTCGCGGTACAGGCGGTCAAAGGTCGCCACGGCTTCTTCCGAAGCGCCATCGTGCAGCACCGCCGGCTTGGAAAGGACGAGCATGTGGGCCAGCGAAACCCGGGTCCAGGGCCTAAGACCGAGAAACGCGGTTGGCAGGTAACCGAGTTCATAGAGCCGGATTGCCGCTGGATACATCCAGCTATCTAAAGGAATGTATGGGGATCCAACAGTGCCGCGAGCCGCTTCCGCGACATCGACATGGCTTGGAACAAGGGAGCCGTCTTGAGATTGAGCGGAAGCTTCCCTGGACAACGCCGGCAAAGCGACGAGCAAAGCCAGGGCGGAAACTGCCAATTGCCGCAGCCATGCCAAATAGCGAGGTGAAGTCCGGGGCGAACTGCGTGCGTACCCCAAGGAGGAGCGCGGAAGCATCAGCTCAGACCCAGGGTTGACTGCGGTTCAAGAGTGGCTGTCTTTGTGATTCCCATCAGGAACCATCATATCGTGCGGGTATAACGGTGTTCCTCAAGGTATCCAGCGAAGAGAGTGTGTCGAGCGTTTTCTCCCAAGGAAATCGCTGTTCGGCGGCAATTTATCTATGTCGCGCCGTAGTGTGAGATTGCGACGCCTGGCTGGTCTTGGGGAGCGTCAGGCTGAGAAGCTGCACCGGGTCCACCCAGACGCCGTTCCAGCGAACGCCCATGTGGACGTGCGGCCCGGTGACGCGTCCGGATGCTCCGGACAGGCCGAGCTTTGCATGTTTGTCGAGCTTGTCGCCTTCGTGAACATCGATGCGTGACATGTGCAGGTAGACAGTGAAGAGACCGAGGCCGTGGTCCACGATGACTGTGTTGCCTTCGTAGAAGAGGTCGCGTACCAGGACGACTGTTCCGGAGTTGGAGAGAAAGACGGGCGTGCCTTCGGGAACCGGAAAGTCGGTGCCGGTGTGCAGGCTGCTCTTTTCCTCGTTGAGAATGCGGGATTCGCCGAAGGTGGGCGTGGGCGCGACGCTCACGGGTTTGATGAAATCGCCTGACCAGAGCGGATGCGGGGACGCATGGGCGTAGGCGCGCTTCTTCAGCAGTTCATCCTGCGCGATCTTCTTCTGTTCGGTTTCGCTGGGATTCACGTAGTTCTCCGGGACCTGGATATCGCCCGTCTTGAAATCGCCCGCGGCGATCGTGACCTGCTGCGTGGAGTGCGCTAGGCGGCCGCCGGCAAGTGTTGCCGTGACGTCGAGGCCGTAGTCGCCCGGCGTGACTTCAAGATCGAGCCCAGCGAGTGCGTGCCAGGTCTTCCTGTCAGTCGAATCGGAAAAGAACGTGAGGGTCTTATTGACGAAGCTGCCGGTAACACGGGTCGCGGGACGTTCCAGTTCGACGGTAAGGAAGACCGGGGATCCCTGGTGCAGTTGATTGGGCTGCCAGAAGACGTTATGGATGGCGCTATTCTGCGAAGCCGCAGGCGCGGGCCGGTGAATGGTGCGGGTCTGTCCCGAAGCAGAGAGCGTGAGTGTTGCGCAAAGAAGGATGTGACGGATGTGCATGCTGGCCCTCCCGGCGAAGCGGGGAATGGCCATGTGATGCAGAGCTGAAGCTTTACGGCAGCTTGCGACGCGGCGCGATGTTTTTAAAGAAGTCCGCCGTTGATGCGAGACGCGTGCTGCACGCATTCGGCATCCGTTAAAATCGAATCCTTCCAATGGAACTCTTGTTCACTGTGGGAGAGATTGTTCACCATTCACGTATAGATGAACCACGCTTTGGCTATCGAGTCGCGGCTGCGCGCCTTCGACGAAGATGCTGTAGTCCCCGGCGGCTTCTTTCCGGTTTCCAGCTTCGTCCACTTCGCTCAACTCGCGCGGACCAAGATCGAAACTTAGCTCTCGCTTCTCCCCGGCGGATAGATGAACCCGCTGGAAACCCTGTAGTGACCATCGTGGCGACACCGCGGTGTGGGGTGGAGTGACGTAGAGTTGCGCCACTTCATCTCCCTCACGCCTACTCACATTTTCCACCGTCACTTTTACCGTCACCCGCTCGCCCGCCTTCACCTTGGTTGTTTGGATCGTGGGCTTTCCATAGGCGAACCGGGAATAGCTCAGTCCGAAACCAAATGGATAAAGCACCGGCCCCTTGAAGTAGCGATACGTTCTATTCGCCATCGCATAGTCCGAAAAGCCCGGCAAATCTTTGGTGTCGCGATAGAACGTCACCGGCAATCGCCCAGCCGGATTGTTCTCGCCGGTAAGCGTCTGTGCGATCGCGGTCCCTCCGCTCTGACCTGGATACCACGCGGCAAGAATCGCATTGGCGTGATCCTGAGCCCATGGCATCGCCACCTCACTGCCCGAGGTGAGAACAACGATGACAGGTTTTCCTGTGCTCACCAGCGCTTGCAGCAGACGCTCCTGGACCGCTGGCAGTCCGATGTCTGTGCGATCTCCACCCGCAAATCCGGTGGCATAGACAGGCATCTCTTCGCCTTCAAGGTTGGGTGAGAGACCTACGAACGCAACCACCACGTCCGCTTTGCGGGCCGCCGCAACGGCTTCGTCGAGCATTGGCTTCGCCGGCGGCTGCCATTCAAAATCCACGAACCGGTCCTCGCTTAGATGTTGATACTCGATGCGAATCGCGTGTGGGGTAACGTCGGTGAAATTCACCTTGAGATCCTGTTCACGCGCGTGATCGTCGAGAACGAGCTTGCCATCCAGGTAGAGGCGATAACGCCATGGCGAACCAGGCCTGCCTGCCGCCGGATCGTATGTGGTGGAGCGTCTCATGCAGCGGAAACTCAGTATGTAGTCGCCGGGCGCGGGTGGAGTGAACTCGCCTGTCCAGCGGACGGCGAAGTTTGCGGCCGGTACTCCGGGAGCCGGCGTAACGCGGTTCCAGTCAAAGTTCACCCTGGGGTCGATGCGTGAAGCCAGCGGCGTACCCGAGAAGGTGTTATCCGTAAAGAACTCGGCCCTGAGCCCGTTCTCTGAACTACCGGCGCCAGGATGTAGATATTCCGATGGGATGGGCGCGGGCGTTCCCTCCGCAAGAATGGCCCCAGGCGCATAGAGCACATGACCGGCGCCAAACTGTGTGCGAAGCCCCCTCAAGGGAGTGACGGGAGATGCTCCTGACCCGTTGTAGTTGCCTTCAATCGATTCCAGAAGGTCGGCGGTCGGACCTACAACCGCGATGGTGCGGGCGCCGCTCTTAAGCGGCAGCACACCATCGTTCTTCAACAACACGATGGATTCCCGCGCCGCCTGCAGGGCAAGCTTTCGTGCTGAATCGGCGTCGACGGAAGACGCATCCATCTTGTCGTACGGATTGCTGCCCGGAGGGTCGAACATGCCCAAGCGAAATCTGGCAACAAACAATCTCTCCACCGCCCGGTCCAGATCCGCCTTGGGAACCAGGCCAGCCTTCACCACATCCACGAGAGCACGATAGGTCGATCCGCAGTCCAGGTCGGTTCCCGCCAGCAGCGACACAGCGGACGCGTGAGCGTTATCGGCGGCGAAATGATGACCCCGGTTTACATCCGCGACCGAGTCGCAGTCTGAGACGACATACCCATCAAACTTCCAATCCTCGCGAAGATGCTTCTGAAGCAGCATCTCGCTCGCACAAGCCGGCTTTCCATCGATCGCGTTATACGCACACATAATGGAAGCCGCGTGAGCCTCCGTGATCGAGGCGCGAAACGCTGGAAGGTAGGTGTCTTCCAGGTCA
>DASYEV010000080.1:0-9403 GCA_036498835.1 Acidobacteriaceae bacterium
CCCATTGCCATCGTAGGTGGCAAGCAGAGCGTCCCCGGCGCCCAGGTTGGTGTGCTTCCACTGCCCTGAGGAGATTTCCGTCATCTGCTCCCCGGAATGCCCGATCACATACGCGCTTGTCTCCGAGAAGCTGTTGGACGTAGTGTCGCAACTGGCTGTGCCGATGCTGCCCTTCGCAACCCGGTGCCCTTCCGCGTCATAAATGTACTGGGTCCGCACACTGCCCGCGATAGAGGCGCAGATACGGTCTTCCGCGTCGTAGATGTAGTTGTTCGATGTCCCCTGTGGAGATGGGACCATATCCATTGTGAGGTTGCCGGCTGCGTCTTGGGGATTGGACGTTGGCGCCGGTATGAATCCGGATTTGGTGATGCGATTGTTGGCGTCGTAGGTCACGGTCATCATGTTGGTCCAACCACCGCTCGTTGACGCGCAGGGCTGGTTGGGATTGCTGGCCGCAACACCCTGCGCAAGGCGGTTGCCAAACGAATCATAGCTCCAGCAGAAAGCCTGCGACGGCGCAGCGCTGAAGCTGGCGCTGCCGCTCAACAGACGGTTCAGCGTGTCGTAGCCAAAGGTCCAGCTTCCATTCACCGAGTCGTTGTAGCTGAGAATGTTGCCGTTGGCCGCATAACCTCCCGACGGAATCGCGTAGCTGTAGACCACGTTGGTCGAGCCCGTGGGACCGTTGCCGCCGCTGAGGCCCGAGGCGCTGGCGCTGAACGAGGCCGTCATTCCCGCCGTGTCGCTGACGCTGACCGAAACTGGAATGTTGCTTCCAGCACTCGACTGCAGGGTGATGCTTCCACCGCTGGGAACCACACTCCACGAAGGCTGGGCTGTTTGAATGACGGACGCGAGCGCCGATGCGAGCGATGTAGAGTTACTGTTCTGGTCCCAGTTCACCGCACTCAACGGCGAACCGTTGATGCTCACCGTAATCGTCCCGGTGTCGTTGCCTGGCTGCGCGTCCAGGCCCCCATCCCCCGTATTCCGCTGTGGCTGTGCTGAAGGCTGATGAGATCGCGGTTTGTCTCTGCTTCTTCCGCTCCATCCAGCATCCCGAAATACTGGGATCCTTCGGGTGCGCCTCCGCATGACCGGGCTACTCAGGTGCCCGGTCATTTCATCCGTAACTCGCTGAAAGCGAGTCAGATTGCTCAGGATGACCCTCCTTGGAGGGTTGCGGGGAACCCGAAAAATGGGCAGGAGCCAGAAGCAGGTCTCTCCACTGCGCAGCTATGCTGCTTCGGTCGAGATGAGAGAGTTGTGGCTGTTGACCCGCTCGCTACTACTCCGCTTTCCCCAACGAGTGCTGTTTATAGGCTTCCTGGAAGAGTTCGAACGCCTGCTTCTTCTCGCCGCCTTCCGAGATCAAGCCCTTGCGGTTGTAGCCATCCTGAAGCTTCGGGATGTTGCGCGTGGGTGAGCGGAAGTCCATCAGGATCCAGGGCGTGGTTCCGCGCAGTTGCGGAATGTTGCGCAGCATGACGAACTGGTGCTGCAGTACGTAGGTCTGCTGCTCTTCTGTCCAGCGCTGATCGGTGCGGCCGTGGTTGCCAAACTTCGCTTCCGCGCCAAACTCGCTCATGATGACGGGCTTCTGCGGCAGCGTCCAACGGATGGTGTCCGCGTCCTCCGGCTTGCCTGTGTACCAGCCCACGTATTGGTTGATTCCGACCACATCGAGAGCATCCGCAAAAGGATCGTTCAGGACGGCGGCATTGCCTTCGATGTGCGCTGAGTTCAGTGCGGATGTGATCAGGCGCGTGGGATCGAGCTTGCGCGCTTCATTGGCGAGGTTCGTGAGAAAGGCAGTGCGGGTTGGGTTGTTGGGTGTCTCGTTGGAGACCGACCATAGGATCACGGACGCCTTGTTGCGGTCGCGGCGAATCATCTCGTGCAGCATTGCGACGTCTTTGGCATAGACCTCGGGCTTGTCGAACGAGATGCGCTGCCAGTTGGGAATTTCCGACCAGAGCATGATGCCCTCGCGGTCGGCGGCACGCTCCATGCGCTCGTCATGCGGGTAGTGCGCGAGCCGGGCGAAGTTGGCGTTCATCTCCTTCAGATAGCCGAAGATCGTGACTACATCCGCATCGGTATTGGCCCGGCCACCGCGAACCGGAGCTTCGGCGTGGACGTTGGCCCCTTGAAGGAAGATGGCTTTCCCGTTGAGCAGAATGCGGGTGCCGTCCACGCGGATGTCACGGAAACCGATGTCATCGGTCAGCTTGTCTTCGCCGCTAGTGAGAGTCACCTTGTAGAGCTTGGGCGTTTCCGGGGACCAAAGTGTGAGCTTTGCGGCTTTGACTGTGAAGGGCGCATTGCCTTCCGCGTCGGTGTGAACCGTCGTTCGGGCGCCGGCTTCCGGAACCTCAATGGTGACTGCTGCCCCGCTGGCCGCGCCCAGCACATGTACGTAGCCGGAGAGCTCTGTGTTGCCGGGGACGAAGCTCGGACCATGAGTCAGATGGATGTCGTAGTCGTCCATAAAAGCGGCTGGGACACTCACGAGTGAGACGTCGCGGGTCAGGCCTCCGTAGTTCATCCAATCGATACCCACCGAAGGGATGCCATCGACGAGCCGGGTTGCATCGACCGCGATCACGACGAAGTTTGCGCCCGGATGAAGAACCGCGGTGACTTCGCAGTCGAAAGGTGTGTAACCACCTTCGTGATCGCAGACCCGTTTGGTATTCACCCAGACGTGTGAGCGATAGTTGGCTGCGCCAACGTGCAGGAATGTGCGTGTGCCGGGTTTGAGTGCCTCGACATGGAAGTCGCGCTGATACCAGACAACGCCTTCGTAGTTGAAGAGTTGGGGAACCTGCGTGTTCCAGTCCCCTGGGACCTTCATGGTGGGCGCAGTAGAGAAATCGTATTCCTCGTTATGCTTGCCCACGATGTTGGGGTGGTCGTTCATCGCATAGGAACGATCGTTGATCGAACCATTCGCGTTATACAAAGCACGCGCGGGAGACTGATCCACCAGATAATGCCAATCGCCATTGAGGCTGGTCACGCTCCGATGATCGAGGCCGACAAGGATGGTCTGCAGCGGTTGCTGACCAAACACAGGACAAGCGGCTCCCAAACACGCGGTCAGGATTGCGAAGCTGCGGAGCGCGTTCTTCAAGGCCATTGCTTTCACCGATGCCTTCAATAGGATTGAGTTCCCTGCAGGAATCTCTCCGAAGTGACTCATGTTATGTCTGTTGCAGGCTATCGCAATTTTGCTCAACGTGCAGTTGGCACATGTTAAGGCAAAAGCTGTCCATCGACCCACCATTCCACCTGATCCGCTTCAAATGGCGCCGGAACCTCCCAACGATCCATCATGGCGGCGATTGCCTTACCCGGTACGACATCGGAGCGATTTTGATTCTGCCGGTGCAGCGTAGTGACAGGGACATCCAGGTAGACGACACGGACACGCGCGTTGTAATCCGTGAAGAGATCGACAAGCTGCCCGCGAATCTCGCGGCTGAGGTTGGTGGCATTCCAGACAAAGTCCTGCTTCTGGCGAAGGAACTCACGTGCGCGCTCGCGGGCCAGTTGCACAACCCGCCCCTGATTGCCGGTGGACGATTCCCCCAGTTCCCTGCGTACCGCGTCGAGCGAAACGACGGGCCGGTCCGGTAACCAATTTTCGATCCAGGTGTCTTTCCCCGATCCAGGCAGACCTGACATGATCACGGCTTCACAACGAGGCTCCTCATGCGCCAGATAGTTCGGATCACGGCCGGCGGTGCGGAAATACTCAAAACGGCTGTGGGCGGATGGAAATTGCCGTGGTTTGTCGAAGCAGTCCTGTTCCCGGCAATATTCCTCAAACAACGCAACGCGATCGAGGAGTTGTTGCTTGTCGTCACAAACACGGCCCAGAATATCCGCCCGGGCAAGAATGCCCAGTAGATCGCAACGAGCCGTCTGGCTGATCAGGAAGGCCTGGCGTTGGGAGTCCTCACGGTTGAGCAGGTGGAACGGTGACTGGTGGAAACGAATCAGTGCACAAACCTGTTCACGCGCGGTGAAGTCCGTGTCCATCTCCCACAGAATCCTGCGTGCATCGATGGCGCCGCGAGCCGAGTGTCCGCGACTGGTGATGCGTCCCGCCTCTTCCCGGGTGCAGGAGGGCTTGGCCTGATCGTGCAGGAGTGCCGCGGCGAAGAGAATTTCACGCTCCTGTACCGGCAACAACCGCCATTCCGGGAGACCAGCCAGCGCTTCGCACACCATGCGGACGTGGGTCCACACATCGCCCTCGGCGTGAAACACCGGGTCCTGAGGGCAGCTGCGCATCGTGCGAATCCATGAGTATTCCGCATCGAGAGCTTTCCAATGCACCCGCCATGTGGGCGGTTTCGGGCACGGAAATGGCAAAAGGCCCATAGGCTTCTTACTCTATTACCCGGGCTTGCTCTGCATAGAACGCTTGTAGGGAGATGCCGCACCTAGACAGCAAAAAGGTCGACCCCATCTCGCAAGGTATTGGGTTCAATGGGCCGATCCATCCAATGCTCTCCCTGGTCTTCCACGGCTTGCAGGAAGCTGCTGCGCACGAACTTGTATCTTCCCCGCACTGTTCCATGTTCTTCCCACTTGATATATAGGCCTTCCATCCGCTCGGTCGATGCACATTGTGAAGGCCCGAGAAGGTGTTCCAGCCGGTCGAAGTTGCCGCTCCCCAGAACGGGTGCGGAAACAATAGGAGCACCGCCCAGCACGTTGCGCCGCCGGTCCGTGCCGAGGAACTCTTCGGTCTCGGTATCCAGGAGATCGAATTCCAGGAAGTAGTGCGGAAGCTGGTCGTAACGAATGGTGTGCCTTGCATACAGCCATTCGCCATACATGACATAGCGCGTTCCCAGAACCTGCCACAACGCCGCCCGATGATGATTGGCCCAGCGCTTGAAGAGATCGAACTGACGTTCGCGCGGGCCGCCCGAAAGCACATGGCCACGGCATTGCAGGATCAGGGTACCGTTCGTATCGAAGCTGATGCCGCTGTTGGCGCCATCCACCTTCTCTTCAACCACCAGGAAGCGTCCACGGAGATCGCGTGGCGAAACGATGGGGACATCTTCATCGCCAGGCTGGGTGCGCGATCCTTCCAGGTGAGGTGTCCGCGGAAATTTGACAATCGTTCTCATGGTTTCTGGCACAGCATGATGCGGTGATTCAGGACGTGTTCCAAGGTTACCCGGCTGCAGCCTGCTTCCGCTGCCATGTCGCGCAACTGTTCCACTCGAAACAGATGCAGATGCTCCGGATTTTCGTCAGGGACCGATGGAACACTGACGATGACGGCACGGCGGGCCGTCTGCACAACGCGACGTAATCCTTCGACCGGATTCGATAAGTGCTCCAGGACTTCAAGCATGGTGACTACGTCGAACGCGGCGGGTGGAAACGACAAATGCTCCACATCCATTCGTTCCACGCTTAGGCGTTCGACGCCGCCGGTGCGTACGGCGACCAGATCTGAAACACGGCGTTCGCTCCAGTCGATTGCCGTTACCGGAAGATCGGGAAAGCTCGCCAGCAAGGGCCACAGAAATGTCCCGCGTCCGCTGCCGATATCCAGCAGGCTTTCCGGCGCAAGACCGTGGAGCATCCCCAGGACTCGTTTCACTCTGGGGAGTTCTGTATTTTGCTTGAACTTGTGAAGCCGCAATCCAGCGTCAAAGCCTTCTTCGAGCGTGGCGTCAGAGCGGCCAAGGCGACCCCTTACAAATGCAACAGCCAATTCGGTGAAATATCGTTCCATATTCGATCGGGCGCTATCTCTTCAAGCTAACGGATCTCACACTGGAATTTCGCAAACACAGCAGAACGCCGCTTTCTGAATAAGACCAATTTTGCGAAATCGTTCAACGACATACTTCTATCTTTTAATCTCGACGTCGATAGGAAACAGGCCATAAGTCTCTTGATGACACCAATGGCTGGCAGCTGCAGGCTTCAGTGGAAGCCGGCAACAAAGCGTTTCCGCGCCAAAGTTGTACATACCGGGACTTGAATTGAGTCTAGGGTCCATGGTATGCGTCCTACAAGCGTTCAAATCCTTAGAGCCATTGAGCTGAATCAATTTGTACCGCACTTTCAACCGCTGGTAGAGCTTCACACGGGACGTTTGATCGGATTCGAAGTGCTGGCGCGATGGCAGCATCCAGAACAAGGCCTGGTTCCCCCCAACGACTTCATTCCGCTTGCCGAGCAGAAGGGCATGCTCAACGAGTTGATGCAGCAGGTGGTGCTTAAAGCCTTTGCGGCAGCGGTGGTGATTCCTGCTCCGCTTAGTCTGGCGATCAATATCTCGCCCAATCAAATGCACGACGCATCGCTGCCGGCACAGATTCGTAGAGCTTCAGAAGAAACTGGTTTCCCGCTGAACCGGCTTACGGTCGAAGTAACGGAGAGCGCCTTGCTCCAGGACCTGGCTGTCGCCCAGACCATTGCCGCTGAGCTGAAGGCCATGGGCTGCAAGCTGTCGCTGGACGACTTTGGCACCGGATATTCGAGTCTCGCGCACCTTCAGGCACTGCCCTTCGATGAATTGAAGGTCGATCGCAGCTTCGTCAAGAACATGACGAATACGCGGGAAAGCCGCAAGATTGTTGCGGCAATGATCGGACTGGGACACAGCCTCGGACTTACGACAGTGGGCGAAGGCGTGGAAACGGAAGAGCAGGCAGCCATGCTGTTGTGGCTCGGCTGCGAGTTGGGACAGGGATTTCTCTACTCAAAGCCTGTATCAGCCGACGGTTTGGAGGCGTTGGTCGCGGCTGAGGCTCGACCGATCGCCGCGGCATTGACGACACCCGGAGACGGGTGGGCCGTGTCAAGCCTGGAAGCACTTCCCGCGCAACGTCTTGCCCAGCTCCAGGCCCTCTATGACGGTGCGCCAGTTGGATTGTGTTTCCTGGATACGAGCCAGCGCTACGTGAGTCTGAACAAAAAACTTGCCATCATGGACGGATGTTCGGTTGCAGCCCATCTCGGAAAAACCGTACAGCAAGTGCTTCCCAAGTTCTTTCCCATCGTGGAGCCGTACCTTCTTCGCGCACTTCAAGGCGAAGCGATGAAGGACGTCGAACTTGTCAGGCCTGTCACCAGGCCCGGGGGAAGCGAGTTGACGTTGCTTCTTTCCTACCAACCCGCCTGGGATGAGGGGGATGAGGTCATCGGTGTCTCCATCGCCGTCGTGGATATTACGGAACACAAGCGCATGGAGGAAGCATTGTGTGAAAGCAATAACCGCGAACGCCACGTCATGGAACAAACTCACAAAATCCCCTGGATCATGGATGCCAGCGGCAACAGCATCCAGGTCAGCTCGCGGTGGGTGCCGGGTTCGAACTTGAGCAAACAGAAAGTTCGCAACCTGGGCTGGCTGGAAGCTCTGCACGCCGACGATATTGTGCCTACGATGCAGTTGATGAGACAGGCACTCCACACGGGAAAGCCCATCGATATTGAATACCGCGTGAAGAGCATTGGCGGCAGATGGAAGTGGATGCGGTCCCGCGGACTGCCACGTTTTAATGCCTCCGGGGAAATTACCCGGTGGTACGGAAGCCTGGAAGACATTGACCTTCGCAAACGGGAGACGACGACTTCCTTCGTGGTCATGACCTCTTCAAATTCTGAGCTCCCAATCATGTGATCCGGGTTGCTGTGGCGCAACCGCGGGGCGTGAGCCCACCAGGCGATGGGGGACAAAGGATCCCGCGGCGCGGTTCTCAACGGGCTTTTGCGCACATAGAGTGGGATGACAGCGAACGGAGCGAAAGACGGAAAGCATCGCGGTCGAGGCGGCTTCCTACCTCTTTCCCTTCGCGGCTGCCCGTTTCGCGCGTGCCTGATCTTTCAATTGGATCTCGTGTGCGGTGACGATGCCTCGAAGCAGTCCAGGAAAGCGGCCTTCCACCTCCGCACACCTTGAGAGATTATGCATTTCCACGCCATGCCGTTCACTGCGGATCAGGCCGGCTTCGCGCAGGATCTTGAAGTGCTGCGAGAGCGTAGACTTGGGAATGGCTTTGTCGCTCACGGTCAGGAACGACGAGCAGTTCTGCGAGCACTCCTGCCCCACAATGTCGGCATAGATCGCCACTCGCACCGGGTCGGAAAGGGCGTAGAGAATCCCTTCCACAGTGACGTCCTCGACGGATGGATGAACCAGGGGCCGCATGTCCATCAGACTAAACAATAGGCAGGCAGGGTTCAAGAATCCTATTGTTCAGTTTTTCTGAACTCTTGAATCTTTCACAAACTTATATCCATCTATTTCCCAGCAATCGTCGAGGCGGCGCCGGGCTGCCTCCAGGCCTCCGAATCAGGAACTTGAACCTGCACCGCAGGAGAAGAGGAATACAGATATGGGAAAACTCACAGGGAAAGTTGCCGTCATCACGGCCGCGTCGTCGGGTATGGCGCTAGCCACCGCCAAGCTCTTCGTCGAAGAAGGCGCCTATGTCTTCATTACCGGACGCCGCCAGGACAAGCTGGATGAGGCAGTGAAGCTCATCGGCAAGAATGTCACCGCGGTGCAGGGCGATACGAGTAGTCTCGCCGATCTCGACCGTTTGTACGAGACGGTCAAGCGTGAAAAAGGCAAGATCGATATCCTGTTCGCCAGCGCCGGCTTTGGCGAGTTCGCCACGCTGGAGCAGGTCACGGAAGAGCACTTCGACAAGACCTTTGATGTCAACGTGCGTGGCACGCTGTTCACGGTTCAGAAGGCGTTGCCGCTGTTCAATGACAACGGATCCATTTTCCTGAACGGATCGATTGCCAGCATCAAAGGCTTCCCTTCCTTTGGCGTCTACAGCGCCAGCAAAGCCGCGGTCCGGTCCTTTGCACGCACTTGGTTATTGGAGTTGAAAGACCGCCGCATCCGCGTGAACGTCCTGAGCCCCGGCACTATCGACACGCCGGCTCTCGATCCCCTGGGGGAAGCTGCCAAGGAAGGTTTCAAAACCCTGATCCCGCGTGGGGAAATGGGGCGGCCCGAAGAGATCGCCACGGTCGCACTGTTTCTTGCTTCCAGCGATTCCAGTTTCGTCAACGGCGTGGAGCTGTTTGTCGATGGCGGTACGGCGCAGATCTAAGGCAGTCGTGAACGCTGCTTCTGCCCCTGCCTGTTCTGTCAAGTTCCACAGGCTGGGGCAGAAGCAGTTCTCTCCGCTACGCTTCGGCCGAGATGACAGGGTTGTCGTCGAGGGCAAAACAACAGATCCGAGGGATGACGGCTAAGACAATCAACCGCAAAGCCCGGTTACCCAGCATCCGTGGTTCCCACTCATCGCGATAAAGCCGCGATGAATGGGGCACCCGTTTGTTGTGGTGATTGCTGGAAAGCGAGAAGCAGATCCCTGCGGGGATGACAGCAAGA
>DASYEV010000081.1:0-26689 GCA_036498835.1 Acidobacteriaceae bacterium
ACTCTGTCATCAAGGCCGCTCCTCTTCAAGATCCATAACTTCGTCTCGACAACGCTGTTATGCCTGAAATGAGCGGCCTTTTCCAGTACTTTTTTTACCCCAACATCCAACAGCCTCTACCCCGGTGAGAAATGCGGGCTAAACGCCCGAATATTCCGGACACGTTCACCAACCTCACGGTCCTGCCTGCCAATATCGCCAAACCCGATCTGTTGGCGATCATGAAGCAGTTCGCGGTGACGATGAAGGTGCGCTGTTCGGCTTGCCACGCCGTCTCGGACGATCTTTCCGAGGGCAGCTTCGCCTCCGACGAAAAGCCCATGAAGGCCGACGCTCGCAAGCTGATTCACCTGCTGCAGCAAACGGCCACGCCGCTCAAACCGTCTTAGGGAATCTCTGCACAAGGCCAGCTTTGAAGGGGCGGGACTTAAGTCCCGCCGTAAGTGCAACCGTACCAACGCGGCTTTAGCCGCCGAGGGGATGCTGCACACTTGATCGGACCTTCCTTGGGGCCGCCGGTGATGGTTTTCGGCGACTTGAGTGCAGTTACTCGATTCGTCGATTCGGCCGGTGGCCCCGGAGAAGCCGTGTAAACTTCACGCGAGTATGCCGCTGCAATCTGCCTCTCCAGCTATGACGTTTTCCCGCCGCGAGTTTTGCCTTCTCTCCGCCGCCACACTTGTTGCCGCACCGAACCGGGCTCACGCGGAGGCCAGTGAAACTGCCTACGAGCTTGTGGCACACACTGACCGCAAGCGCATCCTCCGGCTCGCAGCCCAATGGCTTCCTGCACAACCGGACACGATCACCGCACATCCTTCGCCGCGAACGCCGGGAGGGCTTCACGACTTCTTTTCCGAGGCCGACTACTTCTGGCCCAATCCCGCCAACCCCAGCGGACCGTACAAAGAGATCGACGGCAAAAGCAATCCGGACAATTTCCTCGAACACCGCCGAGTCATGATCCGGTTGAGTCAGGCTGTTCCGGCGCTTACGGCCGCCTTCCTGCTGACGGGCAGGAAGGACTACGCGCGAGCGGCCGCTTCGCACCTCCTTGCATGGTTCGTCACACCCGCGACGCGGATGAATCCCAACCTCGAATACTCGCAGGGCGTGCGCAACGGCGGCGCTACAGGCCGTTCGTACGGCATCATCGATACGCTCCATCTGGTTGAGGTCGCGAGAGCCGCGCCCTTTCTACGCGACGCCATGACGCCGGCCGAGTACGCCGCTCTACAGGGTTGGTTCCGTGAGTATCTGGGCTGGATGAAGACCAGTAAGAAGGGAATCACCGAACGGGACGCAACCAACAACCACTCCATCGCCTGGGCTCTGCAGGCGGCCGAATTCGCGCGGCTTGCAGAAGACGAAGCGACACGCAACGAAATACGCGAGCGCTTCCTCACCGTGCAGCTTCCGATGCAGATGGCCGCGGACGGAGGTTTCCCGCGCGAGTTGGCACGCACCAAGCCCTACGGCTATTCCATCTTCAATTTCGACGTCGCTTCGGCACTGTGCTGGTCTTTGAGTTCCTCTCCACTCACTTCCAAAACAACTGATGGCACAGGCAATATGTCCAGCGGCATTCCCCTGAAAGGCCATGGCCGCCGGCCCACCGTTTCGCGCCGTGAGGAGATTGCAGCAGACAACGAACTGGGCAAGCTGATCCGGTACACACTGCCCGACGGCCGTGGCATGTGCAAGGCTGCGAGTTTTCTGTATCCCTACCTCAAGGACAAGTCCGCATGGCCTTACAAGCAGGATGTCCAGCACTGGGAAAGCTGGCCGGTGCGTGAGCCCGGCCTCCTGTTCTGCGGTCTCGCCTGCTCCAAACCGGAATACATTGCTCTATGGAAGACACTGGATCCCGATCCCGCGGATCCCGAGATCATTCGGAACTTCCCGGTGCGTCAGCCGTTGCTGTGGGTCGGGTAGCGCAGACCTACCTGGAGCAAATCCCTGATGTTGTGGTTCCGATACGCAATGGAGGAGGTCGTTTTCCTTAGGAGAAAACGACTTGAGCACTTTCGCCTTTAGCTACACCTTCAGGAGATTTGCTCGAGTTGCGCCAGCGGATATTTGACCGATATAGGCCTGAAACACATGTGCGGAGGTCGCGTTCAGAGTGTTCGACTGCCCATGCGCGTGGCTGGGACATCCGGTTGGTCCCATCAGAAGGACGAATCCACATAACGCGATGCGACGGTAAAGCGAAGTCATGACAATGCCTCAGGAGACTTTGGTCTCCTGAGGCAGATACGGCAGGACAAGCGCGTAGGTTCCCCCTTCGCGCACATCCGCAAGTCTTTTGTTTACTGTGCTGGTGCCTGTGGCCAGACCACCGTACCCGGAGGTGGTGTCGTGACCGTCACCGCGTCCGGCGCCGCAATGACCTTCACAAAGGGATTGGAACTATCTGTCTTGGTGAAGTCGGCATGCGTTCCGTCGAATGCGTCCAGAGAGACCTTCCACTGACTACCGCCCGGAAGCTTGACGGTCTTGGTATCGCCCCAGGTCAGGTCGATGGTGTCGCCGACGGTATTGGGCACCTCTTTCGCGCAGGTCTCCTGGAAGTTGATGGTGAAATTCACGCTCGAAGTGCCTGTGCCCTTCCGTTCGGTGGTGACGGTGTAGCTCACCCCTTCGCCGGCGTCGCCCAGGAATTCCTTGGTGAAGTCGCCCGTGGATTTAGAGACCTCGAGCGTCGACGAGCCCGGCACAACCGCACAGTTGGGGTCAGGCGGTTCCGTCCACATGTGGTTGATGTCGTCCGGCTTTCCGCAGGTGCGGCCGGAGCACTGATAGTTCTGGATGCCGGTGTGCAGTTGCGGAGCGCCTTGCTGCATGCGCGTGGACTTGGACATGAACTTCAGGGTGCCCGGACTGGACGGCAGCGCCAGCGCCAGGATTTTGAATTCGTCTTCCTTCTTGGTGTGCTTTTTGCCCATCAGCGAGTTGTATTGCCACGGCACCTTCAACATCGCGGTCATGACCTGCATTTGTCCGTAGCGGGTGCGCGGCGGGAACAGGTCCGTGATCGGCACGCCGAATTCCACGTCGGTTGCCGAACTGGCGACCGGTTTGTACGTATGGTCGTGAATCAACAGCGAGGCAAAGTAATCCGGCTTGGTGCCCATGTCGAACTTGCCCGTGAAATGCACCTTCACCACGTAGCTGTCTTTCGAGGAAGGCACCAGGAAGCGCGGTGTCATACGCACAATTTTGGGTTCACCTTGACGATAGGGAAGAGAGTTGGTGACCTGTTCCGCATCGGTGGACGCCACCTGGAGAGAGACGCTGGTCATGGTGTTCAACTGCAGGATGGCGTCGACCAGCTGGTCGATCGCGGACTTCAGCG
Source organism: Acidobacteriaceae bacterium (assembly GCA_036498835.1). Classification (GTDB taxonomy): domain Bacteria; phylum Acidobacteriota; class Terriglobia; order Terriglobales; family Acidobacteriaceae; genus Granulicella. The sequence continues at coordinate 3,359 of DASYEV010000081.1, forward strand.
CCGCGGTAACCTTGCCATCCGTCTGGCGGCCAAGCTCGTCTTCATAAACGTTCTGGGTACTGCTGATCGCAACTGCCAGGTCCCGGCTGGCTTCCATGCCGGCTGAATTCCCTGCGGCTGCCGCTTTAACCGCTGCGGCATTGACCTGGGCCATCAGGTCATTCAGCGTGGCGCCGACGGTCCCGGGCTTGGCGGGCTCGTTCGACTTCGGCTCTTCCTTGTCCTGGTCTTTGTCCTTGTCTTTTTTGGACTTCTTGAGTTCGTCGGCCGCCTTTTTGGCGTTGTTGATGTCTGTCTGCGCATCGGACACGCTGGTCGGCGCCGTCGGGACCTGGGGCGTGGTGGGGGCAGGCACGGAAGGCGGCGAAAATTGCGCGCCGGCTGCCGTAAAAGCGCATGCCAGCAGGAAAGCGGCCGGGAATACACGCACCGCACCAGGAAACATCAGGGATCGCATCGAATCACGGACAGAATGCACGGCGAAGTTCCTCGCAAAACAAGTTGGGGTCAACGCAAGCGGGAGATTCCACTATAACTCCGCCGTCTGGACCGCCTTGTTTCCAACGAGTGAAACAGGTTCAAGAGGGACGAAATATCGTCGCACGATGATGAATTGCTGTCCTGAAGGTGTGGAGAGCCTGGTTTAGGGCTTGCTCGTTCTGCGAACCTTTGCAATAGTTCACATATCTGTAACCAATTAAGGCCTGTCATGCGGTGCCTGTTTCAGGCGCATCAGGCCACATTTCCAAGCTGCAGGTTCACTTCTTCCGGAGGCACTATGCGTACTTGGCTGTCAGGCATTCTCGTCTTTTTAATTGCATCCTCAGCGGCAGCGTTTGGCCAGAGCGCGACCAGTTCCGTGCGTGGCGTCGTCACGGACTCCACCGGTGCGGCGATCCCGAAGGCTACTGTGGAAGTCGCCAATCCAACGAACGGATTTCATGCCGCGACCATCGCCAACGAGCACGGCGAATATCTGTTCCAGCAACTTCCTCCGGGTAATTACGCCATTACGGTCAGCGCTACCGGGTTCGGCCAGACCAGGCTGCGCGCCACTCTGCTGGTCGCCCAGCCGGCAACTGCCAACGCCGTGCTTAGCGTACAGTCAGCCAACACCACGATCGAAGTGAACTCGACAGCGAACCTGCTGAACGCTACCGACGCTACAATCGGCAATGCCATCGACAATAACGAAATCATGCAGTTGCCCAGCGAAGGCCGCAATCCCGCCACGCTGCTGGCGCTGCAGCCGGGTGTGCTGTATATCGGCGACGGCAATGTGAACGACAGCCGCAGTGGCGCTGTCAGTGGTGCGCGAGCCGATCAGACCAACATCACGCTCGACGGCCTGGACAATAACGACCAGATTTTTCCGTCCGCATTTACGGGAGCGTTGCGCATCAGCCCCGATTCCACGGAAGAGTTCCGCGTCACAACCTCGGATGCCAATGCCGACACCGGCCGTTCCTCCGGCGGGCAGGTGAACCTCGTCACCCGGTCCGGCACCAACAAACTCCACGGCGCGGTCTATGACTACAACCGTTCCAGCATCGGAACTGCCAATGACCTCTTCGTTAAGCAGGCGGAAGCGTCCTCGGGTGAGCCCAATCGTCCTGGCAACTTGAAGTACAACGTCTACGGCATCCGGTTAGGCGGGCCTCTCATGAGGGACAAGCTGTTCCTGTTCGGCGCCTATGAGGGGGACCGGGAGGGTCAGCCAGAAGCCGTTACCCGCACCGTCCCGACGGCTTCCTTGCGGGCCGGCCAGCTCAAGTACTATGACGCCAACCAGAACATCGTCACCCTGACGCCTGCCAATGTCACGAGCATGGACCCCAACTGCACCGCCAATGGCACGTGTCCTTTGGGCCCCGGCGGCAACTCGGCGGCTATAGCCGTCTTCCAGCAATATCCGCTTCCGAACGGCATTATTGCCGGCGACGGCTTAAATACCGCTTCCTACACCTTCAGCTCGCCCATTCCTGAAACGCTGGGTCTCTATACCAGCCGCTTGGATTTCAATCCTTCGGACAAACATCGCTTTTACGTCCGCGGCAGTTTCCAAAATGATAAATCGGCCTCGGCACTCTATCTCCCCAACCAGCCGCCAAGCTCGGTTTCCTCAGACGACTCCAAAGGTATTTCGGGAAGTTACACCTGGGCTTTATCCCCGTATAAGATCAACAGCCTTCGCTATGGCTTCGTTCGCCAGAGTTACGCAACCAATGGGTCAGGGAACGGAAGCTATGTGACTTTCCGTGGCCTGGATCTGCCGACCAGCTCGTCGCGCAGCAGCTCAACCGTTGTTCCGCTGCACAATGTCATCGACGATTTCACTTTTATCAAAGGCAAACATACGTGGCAATTCGGTGCGAACTGGCGCCATTACACGTTCCAGAACTCCACCAACGCCAACTCGTTCAACTCGGCGACCGCTAACGTCAGCTGGCTGGATAGCGCCAGCATTGCGGATACCGGAGGAAGCCTGGATCCCGTCGCTTTCGGATTCCCGGACGTCGATCCGAACTTCGCACAGAGCTATGACTACGCGGTCACCACGCTCGCGGGCCTAACCGACGAGCAGACCAACAACTACAACTATCAACTTGCCGCTGACGGCAAATCAGCTACGCTGCTGGGGCCCGGTGTCTCGGTCAACCGCAGCTTCCGTAGCAACGAGTTTGAATACTACGTCCAAGACACGTACAAGCCCGTCCCAAACCTCACGGTCACGCTGGGTGTGCGCCATACCATCCAACAGACTCCTTGGGAAACCAACGGCCAACAAGTGCAGCCCACGATCAATCTGCATGACTGGTTCAATACACGCGGCGCGCAGGCCGCAATTGGCAACACCGTGCAGCCCTCCATCAGCTTCGCCCCGGCGGGACAGTTCCGTAACGGCAAGCCCTTCTATCCCATGCAGTGGGGCAATTTTGCGCCCCGTTTCGCACTCGCCTTCTCACCTGCACCTGAAGAAGGAAGTGTCCTGAACAAGATTCTCGGCGGCGCCGGTCATAGCTCCATTCGTGTCGGTTACGGCATGTACTACGATCACTTCGGCCAGGGCCTGGTCGCGAACTATAGCCGGCGCGGCTCCTTCAGTTTGAGCAGCCAGCTTTCCAATCCCGCCGCCGTTCTTACGCCCGACACTACGCCGCGATTCGCGGGCATTCACACGTTGCCGGGCCTTATTCCGCCGGCAACCTCGACCATCACCTACCCGCAGATGCCCTCGAACGATCCCAACACAACGGGTTTCGCCATCACCAACGGCCTGGACGACGTTATCCAAACGCCGTACTCGCATGTCTTCAACTTCTCGCTACAGCGTCAAATCAAGGGCGGGTTCACCTTTGAAGCGGATTACGTCGGGCGGCTTGGCCGCCACCTGCTGCAATCGCGAGACCTTGCGCAGCCGCTGGATCTGGTTGATCCCAAGAGCGGCATGGACTACTACCAGGCAGCCACACTGCTGGCTATGGCTGCAGATCAAGGCGCCGCCACTGTACAGCCAATCGCTTACTGGGAAAACATGTTCCCGCAGGCAAAAAGCAGCACGCGCACGGCGACACAAAGAATCTACAGCAACGAATTTCGACCCGAGCGTGGGAACGAAACACAGGCCCTGGTCGATCTGGATCTTGGATGTTCGCTGGGCTGCCCTTCGACCGGGCGCTACTGGGATACGCAATACTCTTCGCTGTATGTGACATCGTCCATGGGTGTCAGCAGCTACAACGCCGGTCAGTTCATTCTGCGTCACCCCATGTCGCACGACGTGCAATTCGACCTCAGCTACACCTACTCACGATCGATCGACATGGGTTCTGACTCTGAGTCCAATGCCATCAACACCAATAACCAGTACGGTTTCATTATCGACGCGTTCAACCCTCGGAAGAGTTATGCCCTCTCAGACTTCGACACCACCCATTTGCTAACCGGAGACTGGGTCCTGAATCTTCCCGTGGGACGCGGTCATCACTTTGCCGCTGGCAGTGGACGCCTGCTGGACGCCCTGATCGGCGGTTGGAATATTTCCGGCATCGCACGTGTTTCCAGCGGCCTTTCATTCGGCGTGTATGACGGATTCGGGTGGGGTACCAACTGGGAGTGGGAGAGCGCCATGGTGCAGGTGGCCCCGATCAAAATGCGCCGGCATCTCGATACGGCCAACGCCTATGCGCCGACCGCGTTCGACGATCCAAACGCTGCCCTCGCCGCCATGCGTGAGCCGTATCCGGGTGAAGCTGGTGAACGTAACAAGTTCCGTGGCGATGGCTACTTCGACATCGACTCCGGCCTCCACAAGATGATCCATATCAATGACCGCGCATTCTTCCATCTCGCATGGGAGGTGTTCAACGTAACCAACAGCAACAGCTTCGACGCCCACAATGTTGGCAACGAGTACGGCGCACAGAACGTTGGCGTGTATGGAGGTGGATACGTGAAGCCACGGCGCATGCAGCTCTCCGGCAGGTTCGAGTTCTGACAATCGAGCAATTTCCTTCAACCCAAACGGGTGCGGTTATTCTGATCGCACCCGTTTTCATTTTCCCGTGAGGATTGCCATGCTCACCATTTCGCGTCCGGCTTTGAAACATCTCGGCACATCGCTTGCCTTTTCGTTGGCTGCAACAACTGCCTTTGGACAGCCGGCGCCGGTACGCACGCAGCACGCCATGGTGGTCAGCATCCATCACGACGCCACCGATGCCGGAGTGGAGATTCTTCGCGCCGGTGGAAACGCCGTCGATGCTGCGGTGGCCGTGGGATTCGCGCTGGCGGTTGTGCATCCCGCCGCGGGCAATATCGGCGGTGGCGGCTTCATGCTGATCCGCCCCGGCACCAATGCGCTCGCGCATGGACAACCGCACTTCCTGGATTACCGCGAAAAGGCGCCGGCAGCCGCCAGCGCCAACATGTATCTCGATGCCAGCGGCAATGTGATTCCAAAGATGTCGACCGTAGGGCCCAAAGCTTCAGGTGTGCCCGGCTCTGTTGCCGGACTGACCTACGCGGAACGCACCTATGGCCGCCTCGGCCTCGCACGCGTCATGCAGCCCGCGATACGGCTGGCCCGCGAAGGGTTTGTGCTTACGGAAGAAGAGGCACGGACACTCCACTCCGCCTTGCTCACACGATTCCCGGAGTCGCACCGCATCTTCCAGCGCGACGGCAAATATTACACCGCAGGCGAGCGTTTCCAGCAGCCCGAACTGGCGCACACGCTGGGGCGCATCGCGGCCAACCCCAGCGATTTCTACAAAGGCAAGATGGCCGCGGAAATCGCCGCCTATGAAAGCAAGGTGGGCGGCCTGATCACGGCAGCCGACCTTGCCGCCTACCAGGTGAAGGAACGTACGCCGCTGGTCGGGCATTACCGCAACTACGAAGTGCTTACATCGCCCCCGCCCAGCTCGGGCGGCATTGTGTTGCTGGAGACTCTGAACATTCTGAGCGGCTACGATCTCACCAAACTGGGTGGCGATCGCTCACCCGCGCAGATCCACATCATCACCGAAGCCTTCCGCCGCGCCTACATGGATCGTGGCGACTACCTCGGCGATCCCGACTTCAACACCATGCCTCTGAAACAGATGGCCAACCCGGCTTACGCCGCGGCATGGCGCAAAACGATCGATCCCGAAAAGCCATCGCCTTCCGCCACCCTGGTACGTCCGGCGGGTTTCATGCCGGAGCCTCCCAAGATCAAGACCGATGGTCACGAGTCGACACAGACCACGCACTTCTCCGTGGTCGATGCGGAAGGCAACGCGGTCTCCAGCACCTACACCCTGAACTTCGGCTTCGGGAACGGCATGACGGTGGAAGGGCTTGGCTTCCTGCTGAACGATGAGATGGACGACTTCGCCAGCAAGATGGGCGTGCCCAATGGCTTCGGCCTGATCCAGGGCCCGGCCAATGCTATCGGTCCCGGAAAGCGCCCGCTTTCCTGCATGACGCCCACCATTGTCAGCGAGCTACCCACACCCGCGCATCCACAGGGCGCAACGCATTCCGTTCGCATCAGCAGCGCGACTACTCTCGATCTGCCCAAAAAGAAAAGTGTGGCGGCCCAGCCCGGCAAACTGCGCCTGGTACTCGGGTCACCCGGCGGATCGACCATTATCACCACGGTCGCGAATGACCTGATCAGCGTGATCGACAACGGTCTCGACATCCAGCAAGCTGCGGATGCGCCACGCTTCCACCACCAGTACCTGCCCGATGTTCTCCAGTTCGAAAAGGCATTTCCAGCGGAGGCCGTGGACGCCATGAAGGCCACCGGCTATACAACCGAGCGGGCGGGAGCCAAGGACGAACACAGCCCCGGAACCTGGGGAGACAGCGAGCTCATCGCCCGCGATCCGAAGACCGGTGAACTAACCGGAGGACAGGATCAACGCCATCATTACGGCAAGGCCGCTGGTTACTAAATTTGCGGAGGTCCACTCTTACGGCCGCCGGCATCTCTCAGTTTTCAATTCGCAGACGGCAGCTCTGCACGGACTGCAACCAAACGATCCGCGGCGGTCGTACGCGGTACGAGCTTCAAACCCAATTGCTGCTGGAGTGCCGAAAAGATCGAAAGACCTCCCGCATCGGCTGGCGGCAGGTTCGCAGCGCCACCGGGAGTTGGCGGAGCAGGTTGATTCGTGTCGGGTGACCACTCCAGATGGAAGTCGTACTTATCCTTCAACCCGGTCATGTCCACGACGGGTCTGCCAACCTGACCTTCGGAGAGGAACTTCGCCAAAGAATCCATGTTCATAGCGGTAGCGTTCAGGTCCCCGTTGGACGCCTTCGAGTTGAGCTGCAGGTCTCCGCTACTCTTCGTTACCGCCAGTTGCTTTGGCCCTCCCTTCGCAATCACAAGAGCAAAGATCGGCATCGGCGTCGACTCTTTCCGAAGCTCCAGTTGAAAGCGATCCGCCAACAGGCGCTGCAGCCGCAGCCTGGTCGGCTTGTGAAACAAGATGACCTGGTCGGGCGCCATATTCGCTGAGTCGCCGCCCACAGGTACGTCAGGGATTGCTGCTACATCAAATCTCTTCGAAGCGATCCACCCTGGACCGCCTGCCAGTTGATCGTCGCCTATGTCATACGCGATTTTGATCAGGAAACGGAGCGTGGCATTCGTAATGAACAGCTTCCCGCCTGGCGCAAAATTGACCTTCAGGTTGCTGTCTGGGCCGCTTGGCCTGATTGAGGCTACTTCAAACTCGGGCAGCGCAGACGTTGCGATCAGCTGCGGCACGGACTTGGGTGGCTGCTGAGCCTGTGACAGAGGAGGGTCGAGGATGCCAACCATCAGGGGTACCGTCACGGTCGCCGCTGCCGCCACGAGCAACACCAGCTTCTTCCCTGTGTCCATGCTCTCGGCAATGCGGTTCAGCATGATCGTCTCCACCCGCCGTCTCAGATCCGAGCCAGTCACCCCAGATACGCAACTCAGGGGTGACTTGAGGTAGAGCCTGCACACCGCGACGATCCCTGTTGCATAATCCTCGGGATCGTTCCCCATCTGCAGCACCGCTTCGTCGCACGCACGTTCGCGCTCTGCGATCAGCCGCGCCCCAATCCATCGCACTGGCGGGTAAAACCAGAACAACGCCTCAACGACCATGTGAATGGCAAACGTCAAATTGTCGTGTCTGCGCACATGGCACAACTCATGGGCAATGACCGCTTCAAACTGGGTTTGGGATAGTTGTTGCCTGAGACCATCAGGCAACAGGAGGACGGGGCGAAAAATACCGAAGACGCCCGGTTCCAGGCGCGCGGAACTGGAGAACGCCAGTATCGGCAGATCCAAAGGAAGCGTTGACGCGGCTTGCAAAGTCGCGCGCACCTGCCACCAACGCCGCGCATAGATCAGGCCGTAGGCCGCGAACCCGACCAACCACACACTGAAGACAACACCTGGAATTAGCCTGGGAGACCTCTGTGGCAAGGACTGCGCCGGCGATACCAGGACAGCGAGCGGCTTGTTGACCTGCTCCCTGACTTCCACCCGCGGCGTATTCACTACGGAGGCCTTCCGCCATTGCATTTGACTGCCGACACTGACCAGCAACGAAAACGGCAGGAGAAATTTAACCGAGGCCGCGAGCCACAACCCATGCCTTACCGCCGCGCGATTGTTGCGAGACAGCACGGTCAACAACCCCATCGCGCAAGCAAACAGCGTCGATTGCCAAAGGTGATTTGCTACTGCACTCATCATTCGCAACCTCACTTTCGTATTGATTTCGGCTTCGCGAGCCGGCGAATCGCTTCCTCGGCTTCCTGCAGGTCCTCGAGCGTCAGCTTCCCGGATTCGACGAGATGGGCCATGACAGGTTTCGTCCGGCCGCCAAAGAGTGCCAGAGCATCGTCCATCAATCGCCGTCCTGCATCGTCGCGAGAGATAGCCGCATCGAAGACGTTCGCATTGCCGATACGCCTGACGATTTTGACCGCCTTTTTCCCCTCCAGCAGGCGATAGACAATGGTTTGCACTGTGGTATACGCGGGTCTCTTCAACTCAGGAAAGGCTTCCTGAATTTCACGTATCGAGCACGCGCCACGGTCCCACAGTGTTTCCATGATGCGAAGTTCGAGCTTGGATAATTTGGGTTGACTCATAGCTTCCTACTACATCCACCGGAAGATACTACTACAAAATGTAGTTGGTTTGGCAAGAGCTTCGTACGGCAGCTTTTTGCCGGAAGCCGGCGCAGGTTGTCGTTCTGAATACAGAGAAATGCGCGTGCGTCACCCAGCGGACGAAATCCGCCAAGGCAGAAGTTTTCGCTGCTTCTACTTCGCTGCTAACGTACTTTCGATCGCCGCCTCGGCCAGCGGCTCCATGATCGCGTAGCCCTGCGCGGTCGGGTGCACGCCATCGCTGCTTAACCCCGGTTTCATGCCGCCGTCGGCGTCCGCCATTGCGGAATAGTAGTCGACGTAGGTGACGTGATGTTGCGCGCAGAATGCAGACAGCCAGGCGTTCAACTGTTGAACCTTCGGCGCAGGCTGCAGGCCTTTGCGCCACGGGAAGTCGGCAGCCGGCAGAACCGAAGTCATGATGACGTGAATCCCGGCAGCTTGTGAACGGAGAATCATGGAGCTCAGATTCGCCTCAATGTCTTCCATGCTGATCGGTCCCTGATTCTGCGCGATGTCATTGATGCCCGCGAGGATCACCACCGCTGCGGGGTGCAGATCGATCACATCCTGCTGCAAACGCATCACCATCTGCGAGGTCGTTTGCCCGCTGATACCGCGGTTTACATAGGCCTTCCCTGGGAAAAATCCACTCCTCTTCGGCCAGCCTTCCGTGATGGAATCGCCGTAGAACACAACACGTCCCGGAGCATCCGCGGGAAGCTTGGCATTCGCATCGCGGAACCTGTCCAACTGCGCCCAGCGATCGGGATCTTTGCTGCGGTTGGAAGGATCGGTTGGTGGCAGCGGCTTGGCCGCTTGAGGCGTCTGCGAAGCCGCTGGTGCTTGAGACGGGGTGGGGTTTTGCGCCACAAGAAGACAGCTGCCCGCACCCAGCAGAACGAGAGCGAACAAAGAACGGCGTCGCAGCAGCATAGTCAAAAAGCACCTCGCGAACGATTGTAGGCGCATGCCGGGTCCAAGTACGAGGATCGGCCGGCGCCGACCCTGGCGTGAGTTGGTCCGTCCCCGATTTTCACAAGTTTTCCGCTACACTTCAGTCCACGCTCCGGATCTGTCGGCGTATCGGTCCAAAGGCGACCTCCACAGCCCAGGAGTTCAGGCAAACTCCGCGACCTAAGTAATCCCACATACTGTGCAAAGCTTCTTTACATTCAATCGCCCGGTTCTGAGCTACCTTGGTAAGGAATGCACCCTGCAATCTCCACGCACCTGTTTTTGCAGCAACGGTTAACGCCCGCTTTGCTGGACACGCTCCACGGCGCCGGCGCGCGGGGGATCGAGGTGTTTGCGGCTCGTCACCACTTCGACTACGCGGACCGGGCGGCTGTGCGTGAGATCGCCAACTGGTTCCGCTCCAATAACGTCACGGCTTCACTGCACATGCCGCTCTTCAGCGCGGACGAAGAGCAGCAATGGAGCCGCCACACCCCGGCCACGCTCAACCTGATCGACTCCAACAAGAGCGAGCGCATTGCCACCATGGACGAGGTGAAGCGCGCACTGGAAGCGGCCGAGCAGGTCCCGTTCCGCGCCTGCGTGATCCACCTTGGGCAAAAAGACGACAAGTGGTCGACACGCACCCTGGACGATTCTCTTACCGCCATTGAACATCTCAAGGCGTTCGCAGGCCCCCTGGGCGTGAAGCTTCTGCTGGAAAATCTTTCCAACAGTGTCGCCACACCGGCGCACCTTGTCGAAATCGTGCACGTAGGCCATTTCAGCGGCGTAGGCTTTTGTCTCGACACCGGCCACGCGCACATCGCGGCACCCTCCGATGAATGGCTTACCAAACACGCGTCGCGCATGCGTGACGAGGCCGGAGAAAACACACCGCCGGACGGCCTGGCGGAAGCTTTCGAAGTTTTCGGCGACAACCTCAACGAGTTGCACCTGCACGATAACGGCGGTATGCGTGATGAGCACTGCTGGCCGGGAGATTCACCCCACGGTGGGCTGGATTGGAAAATCGTCCGCAACGGCATTGCAGCTTTGAAGGAAGCTCCCGCGGGGGTTCTCGAAATTGCCCATGACCCTGCTCCCGACATGAAGGGCGTGGCGGCAAAAGCGGCTGCGGCGTGGAGATTGCTCGGGATCGCCTGAGACCGGGTTGCAACGCCACCAAACGGATCACCTGCGATAACCTGATGCCTGCGCGCCCCGACGCGTGGAAGAGGCACTCCGCAGCATGAGCAGACGCGCAATCATCATTGGAGCGGGGCCCGCCGGACTGACTGCGGCGCTGGAATTCCTGCGCCGCACCGACGTCCAGCCGATCGTGCTGGAGGCGTCTGACGAGATCGGCGGCATCTCTCGCACCATCCGTTACAACGGCAACCGCATGGACATTGGCGGGCACCGCTTCTTTTCCAAGAGCGACCGCGTCATGCAGTGGTGGATGGAGCTGATGCCCCCGGACATCAGCGAAGAAGCGCCGACCGGCGTCGCCATCTCCTATCAGGGCAAGCAGCGGCAGGTTGCGGTTCCGGCAAAGCTGGAACAGGAACCCCCGCTGCGAGGAATGGGACCCCTGGCAGTGATTGAGACCGAAACGGAAGAGACCGACCCTCTCGATCACGAAATCGTTTCCGAACATGGACACACCGAGACCGTCGTCGCCGCCAACGTTGCGTCGGACGACGACCTGGTGATGCTGGTGCGGCCGCGTAAGAGCCGCATCTACTACCTGCGCAAATTTTTCGATTACCCCATTAAGCTGACCGGAAGCACCATCTCGAATCTCGGGCCGGTGCGCATGGTGAAGATCGGCTACAGCTACCTGATGAGCCGCGTGCGCCCCATCGCTGAAGAAAAGAGCCTTGAGGATTTCCTGATCAATCGCTTCGGGCGTGAACTCTACCTGACCTTCTTCAAGAGCTACACGGAAAAGGTCTGGGGAACACCGTGCGATCAGATCTCCGCGGAGTGGGGCGCGCAACGCATCAAGGGTCTGAGCCTGACGACTGCCGTCAAGCACTTCGTGAAGAAGACGCTCAAGCGCAAGCCCAGCGGCGGAAGCGACGTCGCGCAGAAAGGCACCGACACCTCGCTGATCGAGCGCTTTCTCTATCCGAAGTTCGGCCCCGGCCAATTGTGGGAGCATGTCGCCAATCAGGTGGTTTCACTGGGCGGCGAAATTCACATGGGCTGGAAGGTGGATAAGGTTATTTCCCAGAACGGCCACGTCCTGGCGGTCGAAGCGGTGAATGATGCGGGTGAGCGGCAGACCTTTGCCGGAGACTTCTTTCTTTCCACGATGCCGATGCGCGAACTGACCGTCGCGCTCGAAGCCGGCGGCGCCGAGGTGCCCGGCAATGTCCGCGAAGTGAGCGATGGCTTGCAGTACCGGGATTTCATTACCGTGGGCGTGCTGGCCAACAAGCTCGACGTCACCGAGCCGGACGGCGGCCTGATCAAGGACACGTGGATTTACATTCAGGAACCCGATGTTCTGTTAGGACGCCTGCAGATCTTTAACAACTGGTCGCCGGCCATGGTGTCGGATCCGGACAAGGTGTGGATCGGCCTCGAATACTTCTGCTATGACACTGATCCGCTATGGCACATGCCGGATGACGAGTTGAAGACGTTCGCCGCCACTGAGCTCGAAAAGATTGGCATCCTTCGAGTTCCCGAAGTGCTCGACGCCCACGTGGTGCGCGTACCTAAAACCTATCCAGCTTACTTTGGCACGTATGATCGCTTCGACGAACTGCGCACATGGATGGACGGATTCGACAATCTGTTCCTGGTCGGCCGCAACGGTATGCATAAGTACAACAACCAGGATCACTCCATGCTGACTGCGATGGCCGTTGTCGACGGGATCGCCGCCGGTGGAGTTAATAAGGCCGCGTTATGGAGCATTAACACCGAGCAGGAGTACCACGAAGAGAAGTCTGCCAAACAGTAGGACAAGGGAGAAACCGTGCGCAGGATCATTGTGCTGCTGCTGATTGTGTTCGTCGGGTTCGTGGCATGGAACCGTCACCGGCTGTTTGTGCGCGATCCGCTGGGAAACGTGGTGCGCAACCAGGTTTCCGAGGCCGGCGCCCAGGTCTACATCAATTTCGACAGCGACGTGTTGATTGAAAACGATCGTCCTCCCATGTACGTGGAAGTCATTGCGCATGACAATCACACCGGTGTACCCCAGAAACTGCACTGCATCCACTACGTTGCATGTTTGATGGATGCCGACGTTCCCACACTGCTGCCGATGCCCGGCGGAATTTCCGTCGAACTGATGAACAGCAAGCTGGTTCAGTTTCGCGATGGCAAACGCGAAACCGACGTCGAGTTGTTTTAGCAGAACGGGCGCAATGAACCGATGAACGACGTTCGAGTACGACAAGCTGGCCCGGACGATGTGCTCGAGATCGCCGGCATGTGCGCCGCGCTGTGGCCGGAAGGCTCAGAAGAGGAACACGCCGGCGAGGTTCGCCAGTACATCGAGACCGGCAGGTATGGAACCTTGCCGGCGGTTTTTCTGCTCGCACAGGACGGCGCCGGAACAGTCACCGGCTTTCTGCACGTCAGCATGCGCTCCCATGCCGATGGCTGCGACCCGGAGCAGCCCGTGGGTTTCATTGAAGGCTGGTTCGTGAAGCCCGAAGTTCGAGGCCAGGGCCTCGGCGCCATCCTGATGCACACGGCGGAGAACTGGGCTCGCGAACACGGCTGCCGCGAGCTGGCATCGGATACCTGGATGGATCATCTTCCTTCGCAGCAGGCACATCAGGCACTGGGTTTCGAAATCGTCGACCGCTGCGTTCACTTCCGCAAGAGCCTTTGAACCAATCTCTGCATTTTCCGGAAAATATCGTTTGCTTAATATATAAGTTTGTACTTATATATTGCCATGGCGTTGCAACGACAGACCGCTGTCTTCCAAGCGCTCGCCGATCCAACCCGGTTGGCGATCTTTGAACGGCTTTCGCGTGGCGAAGCGTCGGTCACCGCGTTGACGCAAAGCTTTGCCGTATCTCAGCCTGCCGTTTCGCAGCATCTGGGAGCGCTGCGGCGCTGTGGGTTGGTCTCGCATCGGCGCGAGGGCCGAAGCATGATCTATCGCGCCCGGCCCGAGGGCCTGGAACCTTTACAGAACTGGCTGGAGCACTATCGCACCTTCTGGCCGGAACGCATTGAAAAACTGCGTGCAGTTTTGAAGACACACAAGGAGACGACATGAAGGGTACGGAATCGATTGACCTGCATTTTGACTTGCCGGAGAATGCCGCCGATATATGGCGCGCACTCACGGAGCCCGCACTTCTGGAAGCGTGGCTGATGCCCAATGACATCAAGCCCGTTGTCGGCCATCACTTCACGTACCGGAACAAGCCCATAGGCGACTGGGATGGCATTGCCTATTGCGAGGTGACGGAGGTGGTGCCCGAAGAGAAACTGCAATATGCCTGGCGCAGCAAAAAGGATCCGGTAACAGGCGAATACAACATGGATACTTTGTTGACGTTCACCCTTAGCTCGAATCCGCAAGGAGGGACGCACATGCACCTTCTGCATGAAGGGTTTGAGGCCGGCGACTTTGCCCTGCATGCAATGGGGCAGGGATGGGCCAGCAAGACTGTGTCTCGCATCGGCGCGGTACTACGGGGTGAGGCTCTGGAATCGCGCTGCTAAAGCATTTCCCATGAAGGTGTACCCCAGGGGCAAAGATGTTGAAGTCGTTTTCCCCAAAGAAAACGACCTTTTCAGCCGCTTCGGGAGGGCACAGCATCATGGGAAATACTCTAGAAAGAGCGCGAGAGGCGAGCTCAAAGCATCACTTCAGCAGTGGCGAGCCGAGCGGAACAACCGTTCGGTTCGCCGTTGCGTTCAGCACCTCGATGAATGCCACCAGCAGAGCATCGATACCGGTCATCAGACCGAGGTAGCCGCCAAGCTTGCCTGTTCCGTATCCGAAGTCTCCCAGAGCCAGCAAAAAGAACGTGACTGTGAGCAGGAGAAAGATGCTCCACACGGCTTTGCTCAAACGGAACGATACGAGCCAGAGGAACAGGGTAAACACACCCCACAGCAGCAGCACGGTTGCGACTCCACTTGCGGGTGGGGCTTTCAGCCAGCCCGCTCCCAGCGACCATTGCAGCAACGCAAACCACCACCAGAACAGGCCATAGGAGGTGAACGCCACCATCCCGAAGGTGTTGCCGTTACGAAACTCGAGCACGCCGGCAATGATCTGCGCGACGCCTCCGTAGGCGAACGCCAAAGGCACAACCACCGCGACGGCTTCGTGCGGTAGCAGGCCGGCATTGATCGCGGACAGTACACAGGTGGTGAGACCGAAACCGAACAGACCGAGAGGTCCTGGGTTCGCGACCTTCATAACGGCAGGCGCAGGCGAAAGAATCTCAGACATGTGTCGAGTTCCTGTATGTGAAATGGCACTGTATCGAATCGGCACCATCCTACACGCGGACTCGAAGAGTCGAGATAAATTTTGAATTTGAAGGAAATTTTCAGACCGTGGGGAGCGCGGCAAGCATCTGCCGCACACTCTGCGCGAACACGGGATGCTGCATTTTCGGCGCGATTTCGGCGAGTGGCGCGAGGACGAAGGCACGCTGATGCATTGCTGGATGAGGAAGTTTAAGTTCGTCGTTATACAGCACCATCGAGTGGTTGTCGTCTTCCATCAACAGGAGATCAAGATCAATGATGCGCGGACCTTTCGATGGCACGGAGGCGCCGCGGTCGCGGCCCATCCTTTGTTCAATCGTCAGCAGACCAGCGAGCAGTGCCAGGGGGGTATGCGCTGTGTCGAGCAGCGCGGCCGCATTCACGAACCTGGGTTGATGGGTGTAGCCGACGGGATCCGTGACGTGAAAGCTGGAAACCGCTGTCACGCGGCCGTAGGTTTCAAGACGGCGCAAAGCCTCGCGGAGGTTATCGCTGGGATCTCCGAAGCGTGACGACAAATTCGAACCAAGGGCTATCGCGGCAGTCATACGTTCAAGGGTTGAGGATGTGAGGTTAAGGCATCACGCAAGCAGGTGTGCCCAGGGCCGAAGATGTTGAAGTCGTCTTCTCACAAAGAAAATAACCCTGGCGGCTACTTAGAGCGGTTTCGATTATGTTGTGACCTCGCTAACCTCGGAAAAGGCCGTTTTCATTGGGGGAAAACGGCTTGTGCACTCTCTTTTCTGTAAACACCCTAATCGAAACCGCTCTGGCGAGGGCAAAGCATCATGAGAAATGCTCCAGCGAATTTGCTGCATTGCAAATTCCTGAAAGTGTAGAGGAACGCGAAGCTTTTGAAACCGCTTTCTTCCGCGGGAACGCGACTTCAAGATCTTCGGCGTTGGACTACCCCTTCAGTTACGCCACCAGTTAACCTCCCGCGCGGCTTCGCTGCAAGGCCGAAACGGGGGATGACCCGGCGAAAAGGTGTTAAGCATTTCTCGTGAAGGTTGCACCCAGGGCGAAGATGTTTTCCCAAAAAGAAAACGACCCTTCGGCTGGCTTAGCGAGTGCTCAGCATCATGAGAGATGCTCTATGCGTGCGAAGGCCGCAAACCGCCAAGCGTCGCGGCGGCAAGCTGTGAAGCCTTGGAAACTGCAAGTGCGCCCGCATCAGCAGTCACCGGCCTGGTGGCGAGTTCCCACGCGGAACGGTCGCGCAACAACTTCTGAACCAGTGCGGTGTGCATGGCGTGTCCGGCACGCTCGGCGACAACTTTGCCCCAGATGCGCCGGCCCGCCAACGCCAGATCTCCGATCAGATCGAGCACCTTGTGCCGTACGAACTCATCTTGAAAACGCAGCGGGCCATTCTGCACTTTGCCCTTGGCGATGATGATGGCGCATTCGTCCGTCGCACCACGAATCAGCCCCATGTTGCGCAGCATGGCTTCATCTTCGCGGAAGCCGAAGGTGCGAGCAGGAGCAATGAGATCCGCGTAGGCGCCGGCTTCGAGATCGCCGATGAAGGTTTCATGACCGATGGGATCTGGAAAGTCGATGGTGTAGTCGATGGCATAGCCTTCGCCAGGGTAGACGCCGATGAACTTTCCGCCATCCTCAGGTCCTTCGTGGACTTCCACCGGCTTCAGGATCTTGAGGTACTCGCGCTTGCGGCGCTGGCGCTTCAACCCAGCACCCAGCATGGCTTCGACGTAGGGGCGCGCGCTGCCATCGAGAATGGGCACTTCCAGGTTATCGATTTCGATGATGACGTTATCGACACCCAGACCGACAAGAGCCGAAAGCAGATGCTCAGTTGTCGAGATCAGAACGCCCTGGCGCATCAGGCTGGTGGCATAGCTGACCCTGGCGACGTTGCGGCCATTGGCTGGAATTTCGAAGTTGTCCAGGTCGGTACGCCGGAACACGACACCCGAGCCGGCGGGCGCGGGAATAAGCCGCATGGTGACCGGAGCGCCGGAATGCAGGCCAACGCCGCTGAACTCCAGCGCGGCCTCGATCGTGCATTCGATTTGTGCTTCCGTACCCAGAAGGTGGCTCGCGAACTGGTAAGACAGGGAGAAGAATACAAGGCCGTTGCCTGCTCGCACTGTGGCAATTTTGCCACAGTTGGCATGTAAACTTCCGCCGCAGAAGACACGACTTATGCGCTGCGTATCGTCCGGAAACGAGAAATCGAACGACAATAGGACGATGAGTGACATGGCAAACCTGTTCCAAAAGGTTGAGGCATCCGAGGGGCGGCTACTCGCGCGGCTGCGGGAGCTGGTGGAAGTGGAGTCACCCAGTGACAACAAGGCGGCAGTCGATCGCGCCAATGCCCTGGTGATTGATTGGGCGGAGGCGATGGGCGCGAATACCGTGCGCCATGCCCAAACCGGATACGGCGATGTGATCGAACTGCGCTTCGGCGAGCTCGACGGCTTCGCAAGCCAATCCAAAGGCGTCTTGCTGCTGGGCCATCTCGACACGGTATGGCCGCTGGGGACGCTGGCGGGAATGCCCTGGCGCGAAGACGACGGAAAGATTTTCGGACCGGGCGTTGTTGATATGAAGGCGGGGGTGGTAATGGCGCTGGAGGCCATCGCCGCTGTTCGGGAATCTGGCAGGTCTCCACGGGTGACGTTGCTTCTGAACAGCGAAGAGGAAGTGGGCAGCCCTGTTTCGCGGAGCATCACCGAAGCGCTTGCCCGCAAACATGATGCGGTGTTCGTGCTGGAACCGGCTCAGGGTCTCGCCTATAAGACCGCTCGCAAAGGTGTCGGCCATTTCGACCTGCATATCGAAGGTGTGGGAGCGCATGCGGGCGTTGATTTCGAGAAAGGTCACTCCGCCGTGTTGGAAATGGCGCGCCTGGTGCAGGAGGTTTCCACCTGGACGGATCTGTCGCGGGGTTTGACGGTCAATGCGGGCGTCATCGCTGGTGGCACGCGCTCCAACGTCATCGCGGCTGAGTGCCGTGCGGAGGTCGACGTGCGCGTGGTCTCGATGTCGGACGCCGCGGAAATCGAAGCGAAGTTCCAGGCACTGCGCACTTCCGACCCAGCCTGCAGGCTGACGGTAACCGGCGGCATCAACCGCCCTCCGATGGAGCGCGGCGCGGGAACGGTCGCACTCTTCGAGAAGGCGCGTGGTCAGGCTGCCGAGCTGGGCTTTGCCCTCGAGGAGGCTTCAACCGGCGGCGGCTCCGACGGCAACTTCACGGCTGCGGTTGGCGTGCCAACGCTGGACGGCATGGGTGCCGTGGGTGGCGGAGCTCATGCCGCACACGAGCACGTGGTGAAGACGCATCTGGTCGAGCGGACAGCGA
Organism: Acidobacteriaceae bacterium; assembly: GCA_036498835.1. Lineage (GTDB taxonomy): Bacteria > Acidobacteriota > Terriglobia > Terriglobales > Acidobacteriaceae > Granulicella. The sequence goes on from DASYEV010000081.1 coordinate 21,795, forward strand.
TGCTCGCTGGGATGATTGCGGCAATACAGGGTGATAACGCATAAGCGAGCCGCCGCACATTACAATCACGACGGCTATGAGTTCGACTTCTCCCGTACTTCTGATTCACGGCGGCGCGTGGGCCATGCCCGACGATGCAGTGGCTGCGCACGAAAACGGAGTTCGTAACGCCCTGGCCGCAGGCTGGGATGCGCTCTCCCGTGGTGGCTCGGCTGTCGATGCCGTCGAAGCCGCCGTCACCGTGATGGAGGATGACGACACCTTCGACGCCGGCCGGGGATCGTTTCTCACCCGCGACGGCCGTGTCCAGCTCGATGCCCTCCTGATGAACGGTGCGGATCTACGGACAGGCGGTGTGGCGTGTGTGGAGAGACTGCGCAATCCCATCCAGGCTGCGCGGCTCGTCCTGGAGCGCTCGCCGCATGTGTACTTCGTCGGCAGCGGAGCGGAACGTTTTGCGACCCAGCACGGCATGCGCCTGGTCGATAACACCGAGCTCATTGTGCCGCGTGAACGGGAGCGGCTGATGCGATTTCAGCAGGCCGAAGCTGCCGGCGGCAAGGACACCACGTTCAGCGGCAACTCCGAGTTCACCGCGACTCCGCCCACTTCACCCGAAACCACTTCAGCCGATCCGGCATTGGAGCAAGCCGCACTCGATGAAGAAACGCAGCGCACTCTACCTGACGTGCTGCGTCTCGACGACCCAACCCTGCACTCGCACGACACCGTTGGAGCCGTGGCGCTGGATGTCAACGGCTGCATCGCCGCGGGCACATCGACCGGAGGCACTCTCAGCAAGGCTCCGGGACGCGTCGGCGACAGTTCACTCATCGGCTGCGGCTGCTATGCGGACAACGGCAGCGCGGCGGTTTCTCTGACCGGATGGGGTGAACCCATCATGAAGCTGGTGTTGGGCAAATGGGCTGTGGACCGTGTGGCTGCCGGCGATACCCCTCAGCAAGCCGCAACCGAAGCCATTGCATATCTCTACCGGCGCCTGGGCGGCCACGGCGGCATCATCCTGCTCGGTCCCGATGGTGAAGTGGGGCTGGCGCACAATACTCCCCGCATGGCGTGGGGCTTGGCGACGGAAGCCGGACTGCAGTGGGGCATTACGAGGAATGATTGAACAGAGCCGTATGATTGTGTGAGAGGAAGCTGCCATGGCCTTTGCGACCGCAAGAAAGATCGGGGATTCGATGGTTTTAGAACTTTCGCCGGAACTTGAGCGGGAGTTGGACCTGAAGGAAGGCGCCCAAGTCGAGATACAGGAAGTCGCGCATAGTCTCAAGATTCGGCGGCCCGGTTCTTCTCTGGAAGAACTACTCGCGCAATGCGACTATTCCATTCCTAGGGACGACGAAGAACGAGAATGGATTGATGCGCCTCGTGTAGGTAGGGAATTGATTTGAAACAGGGCGACATCTATGTGGTCTCGCTCGATCCGGCATCGAGTCATGAGCAAAAAGGATTTCGGCCAGTTCTCGTCATTTCGTCGACTGCATTCAACATCGCATCTAGACTTCCTGTCATTGTCCCGATCACTTCGGGTGGCAATTTCGCGCGCGCAATGGGAATGTCCATCTCGCTTACAGGGGCAGGTACGAGAACCACAGGCGTTGTTCGTCGCGATCAGCCACGGGTCCTGGACCTGATTTCTCGAGGGGCTCGCAAGGTCGAGTCCGTCCCTCGCGAAATACTCGAAGAAATCCTGACAAAGGTATTCACGCTTTTTACGTAGGACAGATGGATGCTCTGGCATCGACCCTACCGTATCCTTGCAGGAAGCTATAGATGACCGCGGACCTTTTCACCGACCCAGACGACCTCCAGCAGACACGCCGGCCGCTCACACCCGAGGAAGCCGACAAGCTGCCGCACGTCCATCGTTTGCTGCTTGGCTACTACGGCAAGCCAGCCGATCGCGATCCCTGGGACCCGCTCACGCAGCTTATCTATTCGTTGTTGTCCTCCCGTACCAAAACGCCAGTGTCCCACCAGGTGATGCGCGACCTCGAACGCGCCTTCAACGCCGGGCCCGGCAACTGGGAACCGGTGCGCGATGCCTCCGTGGCCGACATCGAACGCGCCATCGCGATCGTGACCTTTCCGGAGCAGAAAGCTCCCCAGCTCAAAACAACGCTGCAGCAGATCACCGCCCGCTATGGCTCACTCACACTGGATTTTCTGGCGAAGTATCGCACGGACAAGATCCGCATCTGGCTGGAACAGTTCCCCGGAGTAGGCCCGAAAACCAGCGCTGCTGTGGCCAACTTCTCCACGCTGCGCCGCCGTGCGTTGTGTGTGGACTCGCACCATCTGCGGGTCGCGCAGCGTCTGTGTCTGGTTCCGCGCGCGGACGCTGTCACCACCGAAGAGCGCCTGATGCGCCTGGTGCCTGAAACCTGGGACGCGGCCATGCTCGATGAACACCACGCACTGGTCAAGCTGCACGCGCAAACGCTGTGCACCTTCAACGACCCCAAGTGCGAGGGCTGCCCGCTGCTCACCCTATGCCCAACAGGAAAACGGCGGGTCAACGAACTTGCGTTGACGCCGCCGGTTGCTGCCGGTTGATCAGTTTCTACTTTTCCGCGCTGGGTGGAGCAATGTCCTTGAGCCGCAGGTACAAGGCAAGCTGGGAATACTGCTCATTGTCGTGCGAGTTGGTTCCCCACAGCAGACCGATACGTGAGCGCTTGGCTTGGCCCGCGGTCAACATGTCGCCGATGTTGGCGTCGGTAAGCGCAGCGTAGGCTTTATCGCACTCTTCAAACGAAGCTTTGAGCGCCGCGATGATGGTCGCCTTGTCGGCGGTATCGGCGGGTGGCTTCTGGAATTCCTTCGCGCCATTGGCGACGGCGCAGCTCCGGAACTGAGCTTCCGTAACGTGATTCAGAATGCGTGCGTAGACGCGGATATCGGGCTTGGGTTTGAAGCTGTAGCCGTCTTCCGGCATTTTTTCGGCGGACTTGAGAATGTTCGCCTTCACGCCTTCATAGTTGCGCTTGGCTTCCGCCGCGGGCCCACTGGGACCTGGGGGCGGGCCCCCTTGTGCGAGTGCCGCGCCGGTGATGGTTGCACAACCTAATATCGCTGTTGCCAGAACAAACTTCCGCATCGAACGTTCCTCCGTGGAGCAATTGCCAACAAGCGTACAGCGTCGCGCTCCGGATTGGAATGGCTGTTGCCGAAGGCTGAGGTTTTCGTGACGAATGCCTGCGTCACGCCTCACCAGGCCGGCGATCGGGCGAAATGGCGGACGTTGATGTGTTCAGATTGCATCTATGCACTGGCGATCCAAACTGATTCACCCGGAAGGGAAAGCGCCCGAAGGTTTTCGCTCGTTGGCAACGCCTACATACCGCGGTTCAACCGTCGTCTTTGCTTCTCAGGGAGAGATCAAGGAAGGCTGGCGGCAGACTGAGCGTGGCTATACCTACGGCTTGTACGGCACGCCTACGGCGCTCGAACTTGGGGCGCGCATTGCGGAACTCGAGGAAGCGCGGCACACCTTTCTTGTGCCCAGCGGGCAAGCGGCCATCGCGCTGATCTGGCTTTCGTTTTGCGGCGCCGGCAGCCATGCGTTGTTGCCCTGGAACGCCTACGGTCCAAACAAGGAAATCGCGGAAGGGCTGCTGCGCCGCTGCAACATTGACGTCGAGCTGTATGACCCAATGATCGGCGGTGAGATCGCGAGCCTGCTGCGCCCCAACACCGCGCTGGTATGGTGCGAGAGTCCGGGTTCCGTCAGCATGGAAGTGCAGGATGTTCCGGCGATCGTGGCTGCGGCCCATGCCAAAGGAATTCCAGTGGCGCTCGACAACACCTATGCCGCGGGCGTGCTGTTTGACGCGTTCGCCCATGGCGTGGATGTGAGCATGCAGGCGCTGACCAAATACGTTGGTGGCCACAGCGATCTGCTGTTGGGTTCGGTCTCCGCGGGAACTGAAGACGCCTACGAAAGACTGGGGCCTACATGGCGGGCTCTCGGCATGGCGGCCTCGCCTGACGACTGCAGCCTCGCTCTGCGCGGATTGCAGACCCTGGCGGTGCGGCTTGATGCGATGGAGGAGTCGACAGTTGAAATCGCCTCCTGGCTTGCGGACCGTCCCGAAATCGAAACGGTGCTTCATCCGGCGTTTCCGGACTGCCCTGGGCATGAAAACTGGAAGCGCGACTTCCTCGGCTCCGCGAGTCTGTTTTCAATCGTGTTTGACAGCCGCTTCACTCCGGAACAAGTGAACGGCTTTGTCGACGCGCTGAAGCTGTTCAAGATTGGCTGGAGTTGGGGCGGCGTCACCAGCCTCGCAACGGCCTACCCGACACTGCATCGGCCGGGAAAGAACTACGGCGGCAGAATCGTGCGCCTCAACATCGGTCTGGAACAACCAGCCGACTTGATCGCAGACCTTGCCGCCGCGTTGGCTACTTTGTCCTAGACAGCCGCAACAGCTTCTGCCGCACCCGCCAACACCAGCGGCTTGACCTGTGTGCCCAACAATTCGATCGCACATAGTTGCGCGTCGTGCGGGACACCGCCGCTCAGGTTGATGGACACATTGCTCACACCGCCCAGCACGCGATCGATGTACAGCATCTTTTCCGCGACCTTCGCTGCGTCGCCCACCATATATGCGCCCTGCGGCGTGCACTGCGCTTCAAAACCGGCGCGGGTGATGGGTCCCCAGTCGCGTTCTTTGCCGATGCGGCTGAACGTGTGCTGATAGACCGGCCACCAGGTGTCGGCGGCCTGTTCGTTGGTATCAGCGACAAAACCGAGACCATGCACCGCAACGTCGGGTTCTCCCGCATGACCGGCACGCTTCCAGGTCTGACGGTAGAGATCGACGAGAGCACGGAAGCGGTGTGGTTCGCCGCCAATGATGGCG
>DASYEV010000082.1:0-1684 GCA_036498835.1 Acidobacteriaceae bacterium
CTGTCAGGCGAAATCCCTGGCTGCTTACCTGATTCAGAATTGCTGGAAGCGCCAGATGCAATTCGCGGGTCTGCATGCGCACGGCTGCGAGCGAGCCGCTGAACGAATATTCGATCACATGTTCCGCGCCCGTGGAGTTGATGAGTTCCGCGGGTGATCCCAGAGCGATTATCCTGCCGTGGTCAATGATGGCGACGCGATCGCACAACCGTTCGGCTTCTTCCATGTGGTGGGTCGTGAGGACAATGGTGCGGCCTCCCTGTTTGAGGCGTTCGACGAGTGCCCAAAGCTGATGGCGCGCCTGGGGGTCGAGGCCAGTGGTCGGCTCATCGAGAAAGAGAAGGTCGGGATCACCAACCAGTGCGCACCCAAGCGCCAGCCGCTGTTTCTGTCCGCCGGAGAGTATGCCGACGCGGGCGTTCTTCTTATCGCCGAGTTGAAGCAATGCGATAACGTCCGTCACATCCAGCGGTCTCCGGTAGAAACTGGAGAACATCCGCAGAGTTTCAATCACTGTGAGTTTCTCGGAAAGGCAGGTCTCCTGAAGCTGGATGCCCAGCCGCTCACGCAATTGCCGGTTGCGCCCATTCCAGCTCATGCCCAGCACTTCGACGGTGCCGGAATCTGCAGCCGTCAATCCTTCGCAGATTTCGATGGTCGTGGTTTTTCCGGCCCCGTTCGGGCCAAGCAGCCCGAAGCATTCCCCCTGCCAGACGGTCAGATCGAGATCGTTCACCGCGATCGTATTGCGGTATGTCTTGCGAAGCTTGCATAAGTTGAGAGCCGCTTTGCGCATCAGCACCTCCAGAAATCTTTATCCGCCAGCCATGCCAGTGCTATCTCGGCCATGTATTTTCGGCCCTGGTCGTCGCGCAGCCACAGCCCTTTTTCTCCAAAGAACATCTCCTGCAGACGAAGCGGGGAATCGGTTTGGGATAATCCGCGGCCCAGGACTTCAACAGCCAGGAGGCTGTCGGAAAGCAGCAGCGTCTCGGTTCCCGTTGTCCCGTACTGCGCATACGTGCGGTCCGGTATGCCTGCCTGTCGAACCCATTTCCGCCACACAACGAAACGGTCGAACCCATTCGTGCGGCACAGCAATTCCATCGTTTCCACCGGGCATCCCCATCGTTCGGGCGCGATGACTGTCGTCGGACCGAGGGTCAGGCGCGGACAGTGTTTCCACGTGTCCAGTTCCCGCGCGAGCGGCGGCTGCGGAACCCGCAGGCTCGGCCTTCCAGCGTTGGCTTCTACGGCGGCAAGCCACTGGCTCCAGGGATCCGCGCTGGAGGTTTCCACGGCTGAATGCAGGACTGGGAAGACACGCCGGCCGTCGTGATCGCGCAGCACCGCGCGGCACTCGCCTTCGAAACGGACGACGATGCCCGTCGACTCTGCTGATAAAGGATCGAGTATTCTGTTCCCGATACGAGGGCGAAGCGCAGTGTTGCGGTCATACGCACCTCTAACGGCTATATCGGCGAGCAGTACTCCCTGCGTTTCGGCGAGTATTTTCGATTGCGTCATCCAATGACAGAAACTGCGTTTTCCTGTGGCGGCAAAGAGATGGTGGAAGCGCCCGTAGAAGACGCCGCTGTCCGGTGCGATGCTTCCGATCCGGAATGAAAGGCCCTGCGGAGTGATGCCGGGGACGACCAGGGCAGCACCCGGGCCCATGGGAGAG
>DASYEV010000083.1:0-55943 GCA_036498835.1 Acidobacteriaceae bacterium
GTTCGTCGTGACCTCGACCCTTTCCGTGATCGCGCCCACAACCAGCGAGGGGCTGAGCACCAGAGTCTGAGCCGCCTGCAGGGTCGCATGATGCTCGTTTTGCTTAAAACCGCTCGCGGAGACGGTCACGTTGTAGTCGCCCGCGAACAAGGCTTCCACGGAATAGAAGCCCACTCCGTTGGTGACCGTGTCGTGGGTCACCCCGGTGGCGGCATTCACGATATGAACGGCAGCACCCTTGATCTTTGCGCCAGTCGCGTCGGTGATTGTGCCCTGAATCGCGCCGGCGCCACTCTGCGCCTGAAGAGCTCCGCCGGAGAGGAGCGCGACCAGCAGCAACAGAGCGCCAAGACGAGTTACAGCAGCCATGGGTCCGAGGCAACCGGGATGGGAGAGCATCCAGCTCCCGCCTGATAACAAATGCTTCTTCAACGCACTACCTCCATAAGGTCCGGGCTATGTGCCGGTCTGTTCGTTTGGCTTCCCGATCCGGTCGAGGTTCCCACGCGCTCGGGAATCGAAGGAACGCCAGTCGGGTGCCTTGGAAAGTCTGAAAGAGGTTCGTCAATCGAGCCGATGGCTGACAAGGTAGATACAAAAGATAAAGCGCTAATAACAATGTTTAGCCTTTAGAACGTGCATGTTACGGGCTATGCCTGCTCTGGGAAGGCGCATTTTTGGACCACCGGATTTCCGCGATCTTCGCGCGCAAACAAACGGGGATATTCGGCCAGGAGAGCGGCCGAGGTCAGCATTTGGGATTGATTCGGGTGAGGCGAGGGCATCATAAGTGCCCTGCGACGCAGGCTGCCTGCGGTCCGTGATGCGGGGAAATGTCCGATGCGTCTCTGGAACTACTGCAAGACTCTTGCGGCGATCACGTCTACCGACATGGTGGCGCCCGCGACCGACTGTGCGTGCAGGACAGCTTCAAAATACTGAGGCGTCCGGCCACCATTTAAAGAGGCCAGTTTGTTTTGTAGCTTTGTACGGCCTGCCGGACTTTGCAGCAGGGCGATGGTAGCCTTGGTCCCTTCCATGCGGACACCTTCCAGAACCAGGGAGCTGCCTCCACCGGCCTTCGGGGGCAAAAGCGCAATCACCGCATAGTCTTCTCCGGAAGAGAGCGTACCCATCGAATCGCTCTGATACATCCGCTGTTCGCCAGCCTGTGGATCGCGATTCAGCACATAGCGGGAGCCATGCGGCCCATTCTCAATGATCTGGAAATTCATCCGTGCGTCGAGCAGTTCGACCCATGGATTCGAAGTCTTGGAGCCCAGGAAGATGAAGTCGCCGTGAGTGAGGTCGTTGGCGTTCACATCCCTCGCGGAACGGATGAGGAGGCTGTCGGCGTCCGGCCCTGCGAGAGACGAAAGCGCGGCTGCCGCATGGGCATCGGCGTCTGAAGTGAGTCGCGTCGAGTCGAAGTAGTGCAGGACGATCGACTCGTTTTCCGTCATGTGTTTGGGCAGAATCGGCTGCAGATAGCTGTGGTCGATGTAGCTGTCGAGAGGGACTTCCTGATCGCCCAGCATGCGCAGTGCGAACCCGGCATCTGCCATCACGACCGTGGTCGTCGACCCTTTATGGAAAACACCACTCAATGGCCAGGGCACTGCGGCCTGACGGGTTGCAGCCGCCCGATACCAGCCCAGCCCCAGGAATATAGATAGCGCCAGAAACAGAATCGACGAACCGGCCAGCAGGACCTGCAGATTCGCTCTTCGTCCGGAGACAGGAAGGGCAGCGGGTTCCATCGCGGGTGTTGCATGGAGCGGCTCTGCCGGTGACGCTGGGGTGAAGTCGAGAGCGTACCCGCCTTTGGGTATGGAGACCGTCAGTTCCTCGTGCACCTGCGGCGAGTGGTAGTACTCATGCAGCTTCAGGCGGAGTTGCCGCACATACACACGGACTGCGCTGTCTTCGGCTGGGTTGTAGTGGTGACGCTTTCCAAAGACGGCTTGACCAATCGCCTGCTCGGTCAGCTTGTGGCGATCGCCATGGATGGTGTGGCGCGCCAGATAGAGAAGCAGCCCAGGCAAACGGGTCGACTTCTGGAAGGGCTCGGTCTGAACAATGCGTTCAATGAGCTGCCATCTTGGGTCGAGAGCCAGCGCGGACGATTCTCTTTCAAGATCCTCCGATGCCTTCTCATCCCCCTGCAAGGTGGCCGAACCCATTGTCCCCTTCCTGAACCACCATCACGATGTACGGTGGCCGGAGCAACTGTTGCGTGCGTCAACGCAACTCTACACGAACGGTGAATGGGCTGACAATCAACTGCGCCAACCATCTGCGGGCAACACGCAATCCATTGATTTCAAGACGATTCACAACGTTTTTAGCATGATAATTCGTGCTAGTCCCTTGGCAGACCGCCTTCTTTTCGAGACTCTTACCCTGTCTTTCCATTTGCATGAACACGCTCCCGCAACGAGTGTCCGGTCCATCTGTGTTTCGATTTCTGTGTTTCGATTTTTGTCCCTGGGGAATGAGTACTTGAAACAGAAGATCTTTGCTTTCGCGGTGGCCGGCACGGCAGGCGTCCTGATCGCCACACTCGTTCCACGGATGCCTGCGCAAGATCCACAAGACCGTAGCCCTCAAGACCACTGGGTCCTGGGACCGTGGACCCGCGCCAGCGAGGTTCCTGTCATCCGCCCGGAACCCAAAAGCACCTTTGTCGATCCAGTTAGCAACCAACCCGTTCACTGGGAGGCGCTGCACACATTCAATCCCGCCGCGATCATCAAGGACGGCAAGGTCGTAGTGCTGTATCGCGCGGAAGACGACTCCGGAGAGATGGCGATTGGCGGTCACACATCTCGCCTCGGAATGGCCGTGAGTGAGGATGGCGTCCACTTCAAGCGGATGCCGGAGCCGGTATTCTTCCCTGCCAAGGACGGCCAGACGGAACGCGAAGCTTCCGGAGGTGTGGAAGATCCACGACTGGTAGAAGCTCCGGACGGCTCCTACGTGCTGACCTACACGCAATGGTCGCGCAATACGCACGTGTTCACCATTGGCGTAGCGACGTCCCCTGATCTCCAGAACTGGACGAAGTTCGGCCCGGCCTTCGGCAGCGACGGCAAGTACGCTCACCTGAAATACAAGAGCGCGGGCATCGTGACACGCTTGCAGAACGGCCGCCCCATTGCCGCCAAGATCGATGGCAAATACTGGATGTACTGGGGTGAAGGTGAAATCCATCTCGCCACCTCGAGCGATCTGATTCACTGGCATCCCCTGGAAGACAAGGACGGAGCGCTGCAGGTCCTGCTCCGGAAACGGCCCGGGAAAAGCGATAGCGGATTCCCTGAGACAGGCCCACCTGCCCTGGCAACACCGCGTGGCATCGTTCTGCTCTACAACGCCAAAAACGCTGCCAACGATACGGCGGACAGCAGCGTGGGCGCCGGCGCCTATACCGTGCAGGAAGCTCTCTTCTCCGCAACCGACCCATCCCAGCTGATCGCCCGCACCGACACTCCCGTGCTGCAACCAGCCCTCGCCTGGGAGAAAAGCGGTCAGTACAAAGCCGGCACGACCTTCGGAGAAGGGCTTGTGCTCTTCCATGGTCAATGGCTGCTCTATTACGGCTCCGCCGATTCCTTTGTGGGCGTTGCGAAGGCGCCGCAGAACATCCCATAACTCCGTTCAGGCAGTTTCCGAGTTTCTCAACCATGGTTTTGAGGTCAGCATGAGTTCCGACTGTTCGCAGCAAAGAAGCAGGAAGCGGTCCAGCGGTTTCGCCCTCGCGCAGGTGTCTCTGCTTCGCATGCTCACGATGTCCCTGCTTCTCTTTTCCGGCTTGTCAGCGCTGCCGCAGTCCCCTTCGCTGTTCCTGACCCTGCAGGACTTCCACCAGCGCGCGGAGATTGTGAAGCGCGAACCATGGGCCAAAGCAAGCCTGGACCAGATGCTCCATGAGGCGGATGCGTTTCCCCAATCCTACGAAAAGAGGTTCGGCCTGCAATCCGTCGAGCTTCCGCCTGAAGGTGGCCAGTGGCTGCATTGGTATGTGTGTCCCGAGACGGGCACCGCGCTGAGCTTCCGCCCGCCCAACCACAACGTCTGCCCGGACACAGGCAAAGAATATTCCGGCTTTCCTATCGATCAGGTCGTGTATCAACTTCGCAACGATGCTCTACGCCGCACTGCGTTGGCCCTGGCACTGTCGTACCGGTTCACCAACAACCAGCGCTATGCCCGGGAAGCCATCCAGATCCTGACAGCCTATGCGGACCATTACAAAGACTGGCCGCTGCATGACAATCATGGAAAGCCCACAGCCAACGGCGGCAAAGCCTACTCGCAGACACTCGATGAGTCGATCTGGCTGATCGACATTGCCTGGACCTACGATCTCGTGCGTGGTTCGGGACTGCTGGATCAGAGAGCGAAATCGCATATCGAAAACGATCTGCTCCGGGCGAGCTATGAGACGGTCAGCAAGGCACACAAAGAGCCGACGGACAACATTCAGTCCTGGATCAACGCCGCCATCGCGGCCGTCGGATTCACGTTGCATGACGCCACGCTGATTCATGAAGCTATCGACGGGCCCATCGGCTTCCGCTACCAGATGCACCGCTTCGTCATCCAGGGGTTCTGGATTGAAGGCTCCTTCGGCTATCACTTCTACGCTCTGCGGGCTCTGGCGGCCACGGCTCAGATGGCGAAGCGGGCCGGCATCGATCTGTGGTCGCAGGAGCCGGCTCTCCTGTCTCTTTTCGACGGCCCCATGGGCGTCGGGTTACCGAACGGCGGTCTGCCTGCTTTCAATGACAGCAACCAGGTCGATCTCTACGCGCAGGATTACCTCTACGAACTGGCTTACGCCGCTTCGAGAAATCCTCGCTACCTGCCCGTCATGACAAAGGATGGACGCACCAATCGCGAGGCCCTGCTGTTCGGTGTTGCGGATATTCCCAAGCCTCAGCCACTCGCCCTGAAGAGCGAGGTTTTCGCGGATGCCGGATACGCCGCTCTGCGCAACGATACGAACGACCTTACGGTCATCGCCAAATTCGGACAGCATGGCGGCGCTCACGGGCACTACGACAAGCTCAGCTTCGTTCTCTACTCCCAGGGACGAGTCATGGGGCTCGATCCCGGCACGCAGCTTTATGGACTTCCCCTCCATCAGCAGTGGGATTCTATGACCATTGCGCACAACACTATCTCCGTGGATGAGAAGCGTCAATCCGCGGCTACCGGCAAACTGGTCTCCTGGAAAACAGGTCCTGGGTTTGTCTCGGTCACCATGGATGCCGGCGCAATTTACAACGGTGTTTCCTTTGAGCGAAGCATCCTGCTCACACCGCGATACTGTCTGGTCGAGGATCACGTCCAGTCGCCTGTGAGTCATGTTGTCGACTGGATGTACCACGATCCGGGACATCTGGAGATCGCGCACCCCGACTTCAGCGAGCAGGTGCACAATCTCCCCGATAAGAACGGATACGGCCTTCTCAAAGATGTGAAGAAGGCGGTTGGAGACGGAGAGTTGAAGGCCCGCTTTGTTGACGCGTCGGCGGACCATGCGGAGGATGACTCCAATCCCAACAGCCCTGCGCCGACCATGCGCTCCGTCGCCGATGCGAAAGCTGCGGGACAGACGGCAGCTTCATCGCGGGCAGCGATCGAATTGCTCATCCCGGCGGACGGCGACCGGGAACTCATGACCGGCGTCGCCCCGGGCCATGATCTAAAGAAGCCGGTTCCCTTTGTTCTGGTGCGTAAACAAGGAACCGATGTGAGATTCACCGCGATCCTGTCACCCCTGACCGATCTCACGGTGAAAGAGGACGGTGACCATCACGATCTGACGATTTCGGGAAAGAACTTTTCCGATACCGTTTCAGTAGACTCGACGCTCGCTCCGCAACATAAGGCCACACACGGGCGCTAAAAGCGTCGTGACGCCCACAGATTTGTCGCTCAAGAGATACTTTGTACTCTGAGCCCTGCACACGGCAGCGCAAGACTTTCGATTCAGGAATGGAGATCCGATGATACCCAACAAGACTGCACGTGTTCTGGTTGGAATGCTTACCCTGGCATTCTGCGCATCGACCGCTTTCGCCCAGGGCGACTATTTCGATCACTGGCCCAAGGGCACATCGCCGCAGGAAGTTGGGAAAGCCCTCTCCGAACATTTCGTCACCAGCCCTCATCAATACACGCCGACCCTTCACTATGCGGAGGTTGCAACCTGGTACGGCGCGCTGACATTCGCTCAACTCACTCACGATGATGCTTTGCAGGACAAGTTGATCAAGAAGTTTGAGCCGATGAGACCTGGTGGGTCGGATGCCGCGCGCATTCCCGTGCGTCATCATGTCGACGACTCCATCTTCGGAGTCGTTCCCTTGCAGATCGGCATTCAAACTCACAATGCCGGCTACGTCGAGGAAGGCAGGAAGTGGGCGGACCGGCAATGGGAGAAACCGTTGCCCAATGGGTTCTCAAGTGAAACGCGGTTCTGGATCGACGACATGTACATGCTGACGATGCTGCAGCTGGAGGCTTACCGTGCAACCGGCGATCACAAATACCTCGACCGTGACGCCGAAGAAATGGTCGCCTATCTCGATCGCCTGCAGCAGCCGAATGGCCTGTTCTTCCATGCCGAAGATGTGCCCTTCTATTGGGGCCGTGGCGATGGTTGGGTCGCCGCCGGCATGGCGGAAATGCTGCTGACTCTCCCGCAGAACCACCCGCAGCGCGCCCGCATTCTGGCGTCCTATCGCAAAATGATGGCGTCGCTGCTCAAAGACCAGGGCAAGGACGGCATGTGGCGGCAGCTCCTCGACCACGACGAGGCATGGCCTGAAACTTCCGGTTCGGCGATGTTCACCTTTGCCATGATCACGGGTGTAAAGAACGGCTGGCTCGATGCCCCCACCTACGGCCCCGCTGCGCGGCGCGCTTGGCTGGCCGTCGTGGGATACATCGATCAGAACCAGGATGTAACCAACGTCTGCGAAGGAACCGGCAAGTTCAATGACCTGAACTACTATCTCGCCCGCCGCCGCCGAACCGGAGATTTTCACGGACAGGCGCCGGTTCTCTGGGCCGCCTCGGCTCTTCTTCGGTGAACCGACGGCGTGGATATTTCTCCTGACAGGTTTTAGATCAACAACCTAGGAGCGCAATTTGACCTTCAACGAGTTAGATTGACTTTGAGGTGTCTGCATGGCCAGATCAGCTTCCGTTCCTGCTCCCCGGCTTCCTGAAGGGGAAAAGAGGGCCTGCATCCAGGCCGATTCGAAACTCGTTGAAACTGCCCCCGTCAGCATGGTTGTCGCGGACGAATACGGGGAGTGGCTACTTTCTCAGCGTGGAACTGTCAGCGCAGATCTCGACCTTGAGTTCTGAGTCCGTGCTCGGCGGTCTCCTTTAGCAGAAACATCACAAGAGATTTGCCGGCCGTGACCGTCTCAAGCTGCGCTGAACGGAAGCCTTTCCCTTGCGTAGCAGAATCTAGAATTCAAATCGGCCCAGGAACTGAAACTTGCGAGGTGAATTCGCCTGGCTTGTAAAAGTTCCGAAGCTAGCTGAACTGAGCGTCGAATTGGGCGCGCCGAAATACACGCGGTTGGGAAGGTTGAATACATCCGCCTCAAAGAGGAACTTCACGCCTTCGAACAAGTTGAATCGCTTCTGGATATTGGCGTCAATGTTCGCGATGTGAGGTGCGAAGAGGCCGTAAGGGGCGTTGCGCGCGGCATTGCCATAGGTGTACGCCGCCGGATTCGTAAAGGCCCCTGACTTGATAACGGGGGTTGCCGCAGCCTGTGCAACCGTGGTTGGAATTGTGTTCACGGTTACCGGCCCCGCGAAGCCAGGAGTGAGATTGGGATAGCAGGAGGCATCGATGATCCCTCCGCCGGTGCAGGTTCCCGCTACCGAAACCGGCGCACCCGACGCCCCGGTTACGATCGCGTTGACCTTGAACTCACCCACAGCCGCACGCAGGATGGGATTCGAGGGGTTCCAATGCTTCCCTGTCCCGAAGGGCAGGTAATAGCCAACTGTCGACTGCACGACGTGGCGGCGATACAAGGCGCCGAGGGTGTATTCCAGATAAAGAGCCCCCGGCCGGCGAAGGCCGGCGAGATCATCCATTTCTTTGCTGAAGGTGTAGTTCACCATGAAGGTGACGTCTTTGCTCGAGTGCCGATTGAAGGTCACCTGCAGGGAGTTGTAGGAGCTCTTTCCGACGTCCCGCCACGGATTCGTGATGCTGTTGTATTGAGGGTAAGGGCGGAGAGCCTGGGCGATGGTGCCCGAGTAGTTCGTGAACGGAGTCGGCACCGTGAATCCCGCCGCTGCCGCCTGGGCTTGCGTTGTCGCATTCAGGGTTTGCGTGAGCAGACCACCCAGCGCCAGATACTGCAGTGGGATCTGATTGGTGAATTGATCCGCCAGGCCTGCGCCGGGAAGATAACGGCCAACGCTGCCACTGTATGCCACGCTCATGGTAGTGTTCTGCGTAAAACCGTACTGGACGTTCAGGAAAAAATTCTGATATTGCGGTGGCTGGCCATCGCGGCGCCGGTCAGTGTACGAGGGAGACGTCGCTGTGCCAGGACCCGCGCCGATTGCCGCAGCCCCAGGAGCCGTTGCGGAAATGTAGCCGATGCCGTAGCTGGGATTGAAGAACGGAGGGGAGAGCGTGTTGCCGGGAACCCCGGCATCCCAGTAGTACGCAGGCTGTCCAGTGACTGTGCTGCTGGCCGCGCCGGCATTGTTGAACCCAAGCTGGCTCAGGCCCTGACGCCCATTCACACGTCCGCCAACAGATCCAGCGTGGGCGTAGAGGATACCGTAAGCGCCACGCAGCACAAACTTGTCGCCGAGTTTCTGGGCGAAGCCAATGCGCGGTCCAAAGTTGCGATAGTGAACATCGACCGGGGTGTCGCAGTTGCAGTTGTAGGAATTGCCGTATCCCGAAAAGCTGAGACCGCCTAAATGTCCTCCGGCTACGGGATTGACGACGTTCGGATCGAAGAAGCTCTGGCGGTTAAGCACTTCCTTGAATGGTCCCCAGACATCGTAGCGAAGACCGAAGTTAACCGTGAGGTTCGGATTCACCTTGATGTTGTCCTGGACGTACCCGGCGTAGGTCTTGTAGCGTCCACCGGTCTCCGCGACAGAGTTGTAGGTGACCGAACTGCTGGAAACGCCGCCAAGCAGGTAGCTCGCATAGGCATTTCCAGTTGTCGTGTTGAGAGCGGCGCTATTGGAGCCTGTCCCGCCATTGAAGTTGCCGGTCTGGTCGGGCGCGAAGGTGAACGCGGCAAGCGATCCTGTCGTCGGGTTGTTGAAGTTATCCTCGAGCGCCTGATACTGCACACCGACCGTCACCTGGTGGCGTCCCTTGGTGAACAGCAGGTTGTCCTGTACTGTGTAGCTGGTTTGCGCCTCGGTATTGATATGGGCGTTCGTTCCGCCCCACGCTACGGGAATGTTATTGCCACTGAACGTGATGTCAGGAAATGCGGTGCTTGCAATGCCAGGGGGCAGGCCCGTAAGACCGGCCTTGGAGGGGTAGTTTCCGCTGGCGCTGAGGCTGCCGAGCGGGATAAAGAGCCGGTTGAATCCAAACCCGAAATCATTGACCATATTCGGCCGAATGGTCCACGCCTCATGCAGTTGGGAGAGCGTGGAATACTCCACAACATCTCGAGCCGCAGTGTACGGAGGCGCCAGAGCCGCCTGCGTCGTCAACGTGCCGGCGGCAAGGCTGCCCGTAAGCGGATTGATGTACTTACCGCGCGAAAATATCGCGGACAGGCGATGTTTCGAGTTGAGGACGTAGTCGACCTTCGCAGTGCCACTGTCGTTGTTCACCTTGTCAGGCAACGATGCGCTGTAATTCGCCGAGATGTTCCCATTGATCGGTGCGGGTAGATAGGACTGGAAAGACTTTGCCGCAGCCGAAATTCGATTTCCCGGGATTACGTTTCCGGAGAACTGCTGCCGTTGGATGCAGGCGCCCGCGGCGTTGGTCGCCAGACAGGTTGTCGGGTCGTAAATGGGCTGCAGGCCGGCGGCGCTGAAGTCGCCGGTCCTTTCCGCCACTGTGGGAATGTTCTGAAGCACTGGAAGTGTCGCGGAGGAGTAGCGGTAGCCCTCGTAGTTCGCAAAGAAAAAGAGCTTGTCTTTCAGCACAGGGCCGCTGATCGTTCCACCGAAACTGTTCTGATGCTCCGGCAAGCGCTTGAAATTTGCCGTGAAGAAGGGCTTGGCATCGAGAACCGTATTGCGGAAAATCTCGAACGCGTTTCCGTGCCACTTGTTGGAACCGGATTTCACAATGAAGTTGGAAACTCCCTGTCCCTCATACGTCGCTTCCGAGCCTGTGACTGCGACCTGAAACTGCTCCACCGCCTCAACCGAGATTCCAAAGGCGAGGTTACGCGTATCGCTCTCCGTGCCCGCGCTGGTCATCGGAAGACCTTCTACATACGTCTCGTTCTGATAGGTCTGGCCGCCATTGAACGACGCCGTCGAAGGTCCCGCGGCCTGTGTGCTGAAGCTGTTCACTCCAACCGCAAGCCCGATGAAGGAGGAAGGATCGCGCGCCGATTTGTTCTGCGCGAGGGGCAAAGAATCGAAGGTCTCGTTGTCGATGTTCGATCCCAAACGAACGTCTTCAGTCTGGAGCGCGGCCAATTCGCCGGTAACCGTGATGGCTTCGGTCACTGTCGTTGTCGAAAGCTTTGCGTTGATGGCCACTGTAGCCAGCGCATCGACGACGACGCCGTTTTGAACGGCAGTGGCAAAGCCGGTAGCGGCGATCGTCACGGTGTACGATCCCGGCTTGACGAGAGGGACCGTGTAATCGCCGGCGCTGGTGGTCATCACCTCTGTGATCACACCCGTGTTTACGTTGGTCACGGTGATCCTGGCGCCGGGAACAACAGCGCCTGTCGGGTCAGTCACAGTGCCGTGAATCGACCCTGTACCGCTTGTTTGCGCATAGGTGGCCAGACATGGCAGCAGCGCCGTGATGAGCGTGAAGAGCATGAGCACGAATCGGAAGCATGGGCAGGCGTTCTTACGGTTCCGTGTATCCACAGTGGTCTCCTCAATCACTTCAATTCAGAATCGAAAAATCCAGGGACTCGAACGTGGCGAGGATTATTGGCGCGCAGAGAGTCAAGTGTCAATAAGAAAATTATTTCAAAACAGAATTTCGAGAGCGGTAAATTCCCCATTTGCTAATCGCCCTTCCATCCCGCTGAAAGTGCAGCCCATCCCATAGGCCAGCTCGAACGCTTTCCGGAACTTCGCAGCAAAAGGTTTCTTGCCCGTGCAAGCACCCGCGTGGTAGTGTGCTTTTGAAATTATTCCCGGATTGAAATGAAGCGCTCCTGCAACGCTCTGATCGAAATTCTCGAAGCCTCTGCCGGGCGGTGAGTTGTGCACATGCTGACGGCGCGAGGGATGGTGCAACCATGTTGATGAATCGAAGAGACTTTCTGAAGACTTCCGCCCTCACGACGGCGGCAGCCACACTTCGCCCCGAAACAGGCGCCGCGGCTGCCGGCTTGCCCGGCGTCCAACTTCACTTGCTCGACGCCGAACCTCTCGCACTCAGGTCCGGCGTAAGTTTCGGTGTTCCCTGGCCCAAAGGAAAGATTCGCCGTGAATCGCCCTTCCGTTTAACTTCGAGCGGCAACGATCTTCCCTTGCAGTCATGGCCCCTGGCTTTCTGGCCGGACGGCTCCGTCAAATGGACGGGATTCGCTTCCGTCCTTCCACAAAACTTCTCGGGTGACGCCACACTCTCCACCGGCGATCAACGGGCATCCGGCGCCAGACCCGCTGTGACCGTTCGGCAGAATCATGGGTCGGTGGTGATTGATACCGGTGTGCTGCAATGTTCCATCCCGACCACTCCCGCTCCAAACCTTGTGGATACCCTCACGATGGAGGGCCGCGTTGTTGCAAGCAACGGGCAACTGACCTGCATTCTCCAGCAGGGCCCCGAGCTCGAACCCGACCGTATACAGCCGAGAGAAACATTCACCAGCCTTGTCGACAAGGTCACGGTGGAGCAGACCGGCCCCGTTCGCGCGGTGGTGAAGTTTGAAGGCCGGCACAAGGGCACCTCTTCCGGCCGCGCTTGGCTTCCCTTCCGCGTGCGTTTGTACTTCTATGCGGGAGAAGCCGCCATTCGCGTGGTGCACACCATGATGTTCGATGGCGACCAGAAGGAGGACTTCATCCAGGGAATCGGCGTTACCTTCGCTGTTCCCATGCGCGAGGAAATTCAAAACCGCCATGTGCGCTTCTCCGGCGACGGCAACGGGTTATGGTCTGAACCAGTCCAGCCGCTGGTTGGACGCGGAGGCAGGCGGATCACTGCCGGTCAGACCCCGCACGATGTCTACCCTGCTCAATTGGCAGGTCAACGGGTTCCAAATCGCAAGGAGCTCGATTCCCGGGCGATCGACTTGCTGGATCACTGGGCTATCTGGGACGACTTCAAACTGACCCAGCTTGACCACTCCGGATTCAGTGTGAAGAAGCGCACCAACGCGGAAAGCAGTTGGCTGTTTTCCGCGGCCGGAAACCGTTCTTCCGGCTTTGCCTTTGTTGGCGACGTGAGTGGCGGCCTGGGCATCAGCCTGCGTAATTTCTGGCAATCCCATCCCGCCGAACTCAGCGTGCAACACGCCGCGGGAGCATCCGCTCAACTCACCGCGTGGATGTGGTCGCCGGAAGCCGAACCCATGGACCTGCGTCACTACGACACACGGGCGCATGGACTCGAAGAATCCTATGAAGACGTGCAGCCGGGCAACAGCACACCCTTCGGCATAGGCCGAACCAGTGAGCTCATGTTGTGGCCAAGCGCCGATGTGCCTACACAAGCCGCCTGCAGCGATATGGCAAAACTCGGCGCCACGCTGCCGCTACTCGTGGCGTCACCGCAGTATCTCCACAGTGTCCGCGCCGGCGGAATGTGGAGTTTGAAAGACACATCGACTCCATTCAGGGCAGCCATCGAAGCGAACCTGGACGCCACGCTGGCGTTCTATCTGAAACAGGTCGATGAGCGGCATTGGTACGGGTTCTGGAACTACGGGGATGTTGTCCATTCCTTTGATCGCGATCGGCACATGTGGCGCTACGACCTCGGCGGCATGGCCTGGGACAATTCTGAGCTCGGCACCGACACCTGGCTTTGGTACTCGTTCTTCCGTTCCGGACGCGCGGACATCTTTCGGATGGCGGAAGCCATGACGCGCCATACAGGCGAGGTCGACAGCTATCACTTCGGCCCCATGGTAGGTCTTGGTACCAGGCACGGAGTTTCCCACTGGGGCGACGGCGCGAAGGAAGCCCGCATAGGTCAGGCGGCCTTCCGCCGCTATTACTACTACCTCACAACGGATGAGCGTTGCGGCGACATCATGCATGACGCGCTGCAGGCCGAAGAGTCCGTCGCACGTTATGACCCCATGCGTCTTGCCGATCCGCCCCGGCCTGGAGACCCCGCCTTCCCTGTCCGTATCCGTCTGGGTCCTGACTGGCTGGCCCTTGCCGGCAACTGGATGACGGAGTGGGAGCGCACCGGCGACACCCGCTGGCGCGACAAGATCCTCACCGGTATGAAGTCGATCGAGGCCATGCCCTATGGTTTTCGAACCGGCCGCAATCTGGTCGCGGGGTTCGATGCGGCAACAGGCAAGCTGACCGCGCGCGATGCCACCCGGGGAGCCTACAACCTGTCGACGATCATGGGCGGTGCCGAGTTGATGTTCGAACTCATGCTCAGCATCGACGATGAGGCATGGAAGAAGACCTGGGTTGCATTCTGCGCGGATTCAGGTACGACCATCAGCGCCGGCAAACTGGAAGCGTATGCGTACTCCCAGACCAAAGATCCCGAGCTTGCGAAGAAGGCCATCGCGAGCTTGAGCAGCAGCCGGAACGTGCATGAGGGCCGTGTCGATCCACCCAATGGTCTCGCCCCGATGGAGGATGGCACAGACACCAATGGCGCTTCCCAGGGAAGCCTGAACGCCATCGCAGTGCTCGAATTCTGTGCGGACGCCCTCCCTGTGGATGCCCCAGCGCCGCGCTCAAATCCATGAGGTCCAAATGACTCTCCGATCCATGCGCTTCCGAATAATCCGACTGATCCGAATGACCCTTGCCAGCACAACACTTGCCTTCGTGCTGGCATTGTCCTGCCTGGCATCTCCTCTGCTTGCGCAAGGTGCGGGGTCGATCGACCTTGCGGAGTTCGAGCATCGCGCGGCAATCGCTCAGGACCTTGGCGCCACGCATGTATTGCTGACGGAAGGCTTGCCATTGGCAACATGGATGATGGATGCAAACGACCCGTATCCAATGTGGTTTGCCCACCACGCCGGCTTGCTGACGATCTTTCCACCCAAAGATGTTGCGGGCTATGTCGATAAGGAATACGCAACGGGCGTTAGCAGCATCGTTCAAAAGCGGTGCGCCATTCTTCGCAAACACGGCTTGAAAGGTGTCTGGAGCGCCAATGAGCCCGCGGTTCTCCCTGAGACATTTTTCGCAGCGTATCCGGAGCTTCGCGGCCCCCGCATCGATCAACCCAATCGATCGCGCAAAGTGTACTTCGCCCCCAACGTAGACGATCCTCAAACGCTGCGGATGTACCGCGATGCCATGCTGTCGCTGCTCGCTGTCTGCCCTGAAGCCGAGCAGTTCAATTGGGTCACCACCGATGCTGGTTCCGGTTTCGATTGGGCCCCTTCCCTCTATCCAGGGCTGAATGGGAATACACGCTACAAGAGCAAACCTTTGTCCGATCGTGTTGCCGGTTTCCTGATCAACCTGCAGCAGGCGGCAGCCGCATCGGGCCATCCAATCCGTATCAGTCTGCGCCCCATCGAGCCACGCTCGTGGATGATCCCCACGTTTTCCCCTGACGTACTCGCGGAGATCATTCGCAAACTCCCCGCTGGAATTGCGGTCGAAGGCCGCGAAGGGCCGGATGGGCGAAAGTTTGCCGGCGTCACTACAATCCGCCTGGCCGGTAGCGCCTTCTATCCCGTCGTTGGTCTAACGATTCCACCCACAAATTCGGATAGTGCGTTGTGGTCCGCACCTGCGAAGAACGGTTGGATGATCGACTTTGGTGACCCGGCTTCCACGGAAAGCACAGCTCGCATCATCAAGTGCATCCGCTCGTCGACTCCGCAAGGGGCCGTTGACCGTGCAAAAGCGCTACACGTCTGTGCAGCGCAACAGGTCGGAGAAGCGCGAGCGGATGACTTGGTCGATGTCTGGCAGTCGTTGAACGACGCGATGCTCTATCTGCAGACGCTGAACTTCGGGGACATGCTTCGCATGGGGCACGTTCTTAACCGCTGGCTACTAAGGCCGCTGGTTCCGTTTCCAGAGGAGCTGACGGACGACGAGCGGAAGGACTACCGCGCCTACTTATTTCAGGCGAAAGGTGAAGAGCAAGCCGCAGACCTGGCTGACATTCAGGCGATGCGGATGTACGAGGGCTGGGGCGCGCATCTGCTGTTCGAACACACGATTGAGTTGACCTTGTCACGCGTCGGCCACGCGCAGGACCTGCTATCCAAACTCCTTGCAGCGACGCCCGATGTGACTGTTCGTCATGACCTGGAGCTGATGTCCCTTCGCGTACACGCCGTGGCGGACCTGTTGCAATCTGCTGACAACATGGTCGCGTACCAGGCGCAACTCGATCGCGTGAAAACCCTCAAACACCCCGTTGAGGCTGATCCCGTGTTGGGCGTGCAATCCTCATGGGATCGCACCAACCTGATGGAAACGGCGCGCAGGGAGAGAGACATCACACTCGATCTGCAACGAATCCTGAATAGATCCGGAGCGCGCATTCTTGACATGGCGCCAGACGCAAAGCAGGAAACCATCATGCGCCTGGGACCCGGCGTGCCGGTACAGCTCAAACACAAAGTGGAAGTGATGGACCGCCATTGGCGCGATTACGGACGCCTCTTCACGGAGCCGAATCCGTAGTATTCAACGAAGGCCGCTGAACATCCCCATTCCGAGCAGTTGGGTCCTTCTGCCGACGAACCGGCTGCCTTCAGTTGAAGGCCAGCCCCATTTGCACGGCAACGCAAAACCGAGAGGTCAGGCGGCGCTGTGGGCGGGCTGGTTTGAAGCAGGCGACGGAACAGGCTGTTATCGCGCCGGCTGACCGGGCATATGCGTTAAGCATCCCGTCCGGTGCTACCGCTTCAGAATTCTTAGCAGGACAACCGCCTGATTGTGTTCTTCGTCTTTCGCACCATAGAGGAGCGTGACGTTTCCTTTTGCGGCCTTTTTCAGCTCTTGCAAGGCCGCGCTGCCCTTCAGTTCGGCACGGTACTTCCTTTGGAACTCTGCCCAACGGTCCGGATCGTGTCCGAACCATTTGCGCAGCGCATGGCTGGGCCCGGCGTCCTTGAGCCAGACATCCACATGGGCGTTTGCCTTACTCAGCCCACGAGGCCACAAGCGGTCCACCAGTATCCGCCTTCCATCCGCATCGGCCGCCGGCTCATACACGCGTTTGATTCGGATCGTCATTTTCAGTAACCGTCAAACTGCTCCATCTTCACGCTCGTCTGGCTCATCGTGGCATGCCTGCGCCAGCAAGTCGCGAACTTCCTTGTCGGTCGTCTGCGCAAAATCGCGATAAAAACCGCCCACGGCAGAGAATTCCCGCGGCGTGGCCGCGCAGATGACCTCGTCAACCTCGCCGCGCAACTCTTCACAGGTGCTCTTCGCCGCTACCGGCACCGCAACCACTATCTGTTGCGCACGCGGCCGCAGGGACCGGACCGCAGCCAGCATACTCGACCCGGTCGCGAGTCCGTCATCGACCAGGATAGTCGTGCGGTCCTCGACGCGAGGCAATCGGCGTCCCCCACGGTAGTCTTGTTCCCTGCGATCGATCTCCAGCCTCTCTCGTTTCGCCACAGCCTCGATCGTTCCAAGAGAAATTCCCAGCTCATGAACAACCGCCTGATTGATGACGATCGCGCCTCCGCTCGCAACCGCTCCCATCGCCAGCTCTTCCTGTCCGGGCACGCCGAGTTTGCGGACGATCAGGATATCTAGAGGCAAAGACAGTTCCCGTGCGATTTCAAACGCAACCGGCACACCACCGCGTGGCAGCCCGAGCACGATCGCATCCATCCAACTGCGCGACCGTCCGGTCATCGCTTGAGCCAATATCCTGCCGGCATCTCTTCGATCACGGAACAGCATAGAACCACTCCTCATCAACCGATCCAGGCGCGCCTGAAGCCTACTGCAACCGTCCGGATGGATTCTTTTTCAGAGTTTTCTAATCTCGTCGAGGAGCTCGTCGGGGTGAATCGGTTTGGACACCAATGGGAAATTGTGCCCCCGCTTCCTCGCCACATGGAGCAGATCAGCCATGGCCGCCTGACCAGAGAAAAGGAGTACTTTGCATTTGGGGTAAGACGCGCTTACACGCATTGCCAATTCTTCTCCAGAAATCTGAGGCATGGCCACATCACTGATCAGAAGGTCCGGAGGATCGGCCTTCATGGCTTCCAACGCTTCCAGTGGATCTAGAAACGATAAAGCTCGAAATCCGTTCTTGTTCAATATGAGCGCCAACGACTTCGCAATCACTTCTTCATCATCCACCACAAAAACGACGGAGACATTGGGACTGGCCATAGACACCTCCCGTTACTGCTTCAGGGACGCTCGGTTTGGAAGACTTTCAACCGATCAAGCCATGCTTGCGTCATTGCCGACCGATCGAGCGGGTACGGCCACCTGCAAGATCATTAAGATGCGCCTGATCTGCCGAGGCCTGGAGTTCAGGGGTGGATTATCAGATTTCTTTTGTAAAAGGATGACATTTTACGCCAGCTTCCAGGCAACTCCTCGGCTGCTCGCAGCTTCGCGAGGGCACAGCATCATGAGAAAAACCTGCGCGTCTCACGATCACCATCTTTCCCAAAAAATGGAAAGTGGACACTGTCCACTTCTACCTGATACGCTTCGGGCGTTGTACAAATCACCAGATCGTGCGCCGCACAAGGAGGCAACAATGTCAACCGCAGAAGAGATGCTCGCCGAGTTCGAAACCCAGGCGTCCGTGACAAGGAAATTTCTGGAGAGGCTTCCACCAAACCTACTGCAGTGGCAGCCACATCGGAAATCCATGACTGCCGGACAACTCGCCTATCATCTCGCGATGGTTCCCGGGGCCGTCTGCCGTGGCGCGCAGCTCAAGGAAGTGCCTCCCCCGAACTTCAACCATCCTCAACCAGATTCCGTAGAACAGGTTCTCGAAGCTTTCGAGGAGAGCATCGCGACCGTTCGCGAGGTTCTGCCGGCTTTCGACGATGCAGCCTTGCAGGAGCCTTGGCGTATCGTCGCGGATGGTAAAGTGCTGGTCGAGATGCCACGCGGCGCATTTCTACGCGACATCATGCTGAACCACTGGTATCAGCACCGAGGTCAGTTCAGCGTGTATCTACGGTTGCTGAACGTCGCGGTTCCCAGCAGTTGGGGGCCTTCCGCCGACGAACCGGTTGCATTCAGCTAGATCAAACCCGCTGATGCTTGGAAGTCGATGGGCAGTGGTGAACGTGAAAGCCATTTTCGTAGTCAGCGACAGTCACGGCATCTGGAGCTAAGGCGTAGCCATCGCGCTTGGTGGCTGAACGGAACAGCGCCAACGGCGAGGTCCGCAGTTTTAGCTCACCGTGCAGAACAAGCGGAAAATGCCGAAGCCGTTTTCTCCCAATGAAAACGGCCTTCCAAAATCCTTCTGGGACGAAGTATGAGCAAAACTGCCATATACCAGCATGGGGCGTAACGGGGGCCCCGGCGAGCGCTTTTGCTCTTAGCTCGCTGGGGAGGTGAAGCCCCATGTAAGGCGGATGAGGATATTGAAGCGCTGAAGGCGCGACATATGCTCTCGCCAATGTCACCGAAAACATCTGATCTGTCCGGCATGTAGGTTGCGGCGATAGGCCGGGCTCCCGTGGTTGCTTATATGTCGCGCCTTCAGCGCTCTGCATCCGTAATGGCTCGTTACATGGGGTTTCACCCCATGCTGGTATATGCCGCGCCGTTGGCGCTTGGAGGCTTGCTCATACGCGCGTTCGTAATCTCTCCGATGACGGATGAAACGGTCGTTCCCGTTTCATCCGTCAGGATCGGCAACCACGGTCGCGGATTTGGGAGAAAACTCGCTTGAGCGATTTCGCCGTTCTATAAATCTTCAAGAAGGTACATAGCACCGAACGCGACTCAATTCTTTGGAAGCTGCGTCGTGTTCCAGCCGCCGCCAAGAGCCATCTGGAGCTGCGCGCTGGCCACGATACGCCGTGCTACAAGGGATGCTGCCGTGCGCTCGTTGCTGAGTTCGATGGTCTGATTGGTCAACACTTCAAGGTAAGGCGCGAGACCGCGTTTGTAGCGCAGTGTGGAAAGCTCGGTGCTCTTCTTTGCGGCGTCCACTGCGCGGCTTTGCACCGTGGCTTCCTCCTCAAGCGTTCGCAACGCAGATAGCTGGTCTTCGACATCACGGAACGCGGAAAGAACCTGCTGGCGATAAAGCGCCGTTGCCTGCTCACGCTGCGCCAAGGCAGATGCGACCTGCGCCTTGCGGCGTCCAGCGTCGTAGATGACCTCGCCGGCAGAGGGGCCTGCACTCCATTCCGTGCTGGCGGAACTGAAGACCTGGCTGATCAGATCACTTTCGACCCCGCCGGAAGCGCCCAGTGTGATGCTTGGGTAGTACGCAGCCTTGGCCACGCCAATCAGAGCATTGTTCGCGGCAACCCGGCGCTCCGCTGACGAAATGTCCGGCCTGCGCTGCAGGATCTCGGAAGGAATGCCCGTGGGAATGCTGGGCGGATCGCCGGCAAGTGGCTGCTCGGCAATGTGGAAGCCGGTAGCAGGCGCACCCACCAGTAGGGCAATGGCGTGCTCAAGCTGAGCGCGCTCCACACCGAGATCGATGAGTTCAGCACGAGTCTGCTCAAGTTGAGCCCTGGCCTGCTCCACGTCGCTTTGGGTGCTCAGACCGCCTTTCAGCCTGCTTTCCGTCAGCTTCAACGCTTCGGTATACGAGTCCAGCGTGCTGCGAAGAAGCTGGGCCTGCAGATCGATGCCGCGCAACTGAAAGTAGTCGACGGCAAGCTGGCCTTGCAGGCTTAGCCGGACGTTGGCCAGATCTGCAGCGGATGCCTGGGCGTTGGCCGCGGACGATTCAATCTGCCGGCGGATGCCTCCCCAGAAGTCAGGCTCCCAGGAGATGGTGAGCGGGATCAGGAAGTCCCAGTAAGACTGCGCTTGGTTCGCAGGGCGGAGCGGCTTGTTGTTCGAGACACGATCCCGGTTGGCGGCGCCACCGACGGAAACCGTAGGAAACAGCGAGGATCTGTTCTCCTTCACCTGCTGGTGGGCTTGCTCATAGGCATGGAGAGCCGCTTCAATGCTCTGGTTGGCAGCCGCGCATCGCTGCTCCAGTGTGTTCAGGTCCGGGCTGTCGTAGACCGACCACCAGGCGCCGCGGTCTGCAGTATCCGCGGGCGCAGCGGCGGTCCAGTTCCCGTTGTGCCCGTTGTCGCTATAGGCAGGCGGCGCCGGCGTAGCAGGGACATGGTAGTTGGGCCCTACCTTGCACCCCGCCAATGCCAGCGCGCCAAGCATCGAAGCTGTCATTGCAACGCGAGACATGGTCATGGCTTGAACCCGGCTTTTTGTTGAGGCTTGTTGTCGTTACCGGAGACCACCCGCACTTCTTCGCTATCCGTAAGCGAATCAGGCGGGTTCGCGATCACGGGCTGCCCTTGCGAGAGACCGGTGAGGATCTCCATCGTGGCTCCGAAGTCGCGGCCGGGTGTAACCCGCACAATGTGCGCACGATGATTGCCATCGACGGTCGCAACGTGAAGTCCGTCCGGCTCCAGGATCAAAGCGCTCACAGGCACGATCAGAGCGGGCGCAGCATTGGAAACGTTCAAATGCACTTCGGTGTAACTGCCGGGTAACAGCTCGCCGGCCCTGTTGTTCACGTCGACTTCAGCCAACAAGGTTCTGGTCGCCGGGTCAACTGCGTTCGACGTTCGCACCAGTTTGCCCTGGAAGCTGCGCCCCGGATATTGCGGCAGCGTCAGCGTGGCGAGAACTCCGTTCTTGGCGTCAGGGGCGTAAACCTGCGGCACATTGATGAAGACGCGCAGCATGCCGACGGCGGATAGATCGAAAATCTCTTTGCTGCTGGAGACGATACCCGCTCCCGGCGTCGTTGTACTTCCGGCCGTGGTGATGAGTTGACCGATGTCAACGTTGCGCGCCGTGATGACGCCATCGAACGGCGCTTCAATGCGCTCGAACGATTGCAGCTCCTCGAGCCGGCGGACATTCGCAGTTGCGGAGGCTACTTCCGAATTGCGGGCCTCCAACTGGCTGGCTGCGTTATCCGTATCCTGCTGCGAAACGGCGTTGCTGGCGATAAGGTCGCTGTAACGGCTTGCTGTGATCTTTGCGAGCGCCGCGTTGTGCGTGGCCGTTGCGAGGTCAGCTTTCGCCTGCGCCAACTGCTGGTCGAGTTCCGGCGTTTCGATGACCGCAAGCAACTCGCCCTTGGTCACGTGCGTTCCGATGTCGTGGTACCAGGCCTTCACATACCCGCTGGTTCGCGCATAGATGGGAGCCTGCGTGAACGCTTGTATGTTTCCGGGCAGAACGATTTCTCGGGCGTTCTTCTGAAGCACCGGAGTCTGTAGGGAAACCGGAGGCGCCGCAACGGTTTCCGTATAGTTCGCGAGCACAACATCGGACTGCTTGCGGCGCAGAATGCCGAAGACGGCCAGCGCGGCAGCCACCATCAAACCGACGACAACGACAGTCCCAAGGACCCCGCGGGAGACAGGCGGAGGCTCGTGAGTCAACACGTCCGGCTGATGGACCGGCACGCCGTGTTCCGTATGACCTGGCAGCGGCGTATTGTGATTTTCCGTACTCATCTGCATTCTCCTCGCGGGCCGTCAACACACCGCGTTCCAGATTTCTTCAGTTCTGCGAAAGTCGTCACGCCTGTCATGCGTTAGCCTCTACCGTCTCCGCCTGGACATGCGGCTTGTCGTTGCGGTGCATGAAGGCGAAGAAGACAGGCACAAACGTCAGCGTGCCAAATGTCGCAAGCAGCAGGCCGCCGATCACCGCGCGTCCCAGCGGCGCGTTCTGCTCACCGCCATCGCCAAGGCCAAGAGCCATGGGAACCATGCCGATCATCATGGCAAGCGCGGTCATGATGACTGGACGGAAGCGTGTAAACCCGGCCGTCAACGCCGCCTGCATGGCGTCCATGCCCGCTTCCATCTGTTCCTTGGCGAAGCTGACGACAAGAATGGAATTCGCTGTAGCCACGCCCACGCACATAATGGCGCCCGTGAGTGCGGGAACGCTGATGTGCGTTCCGGTGAGGAAAAGAATCCACACGATCCCCGCGAGGGCTCCAGGAAGTGCCGCGATGATGATGAACGGATCAAGCCAGCTCTGAAAGTTCACGACGATCAGCGCGTACACCAGCACGATGGAGAACAGTAGCCCGAAAACCAGGCCCCTGAACGACGAACGCATGGTGTCGATCTGCCCACGGACAATGATCTGCGAACCGCGCGGAAGCTTATGGTTGTACTCCGCAACGATCGCGTCGATTCTCTTCGCGACGCCGGCCAGGTCGGTTCCTTCAACCGAGCCATAAATATCGATGATGGGCCGCGCGTTGTAGTGGCTTACCGTGCCCTGCTCGACGCCACGGTCAATCGAGGCCAGGTTGCCAAGAATCTGTGGCTGCAGCGCAGGGTTGCCATTCGCAACCGGGAAGTTCTGCAGTTCCTGCAGGTCCTTAACCTCATACTGCGGCGTCTGCACGGCGATGTTGTAGCTCACGTGGTTCTGCGGGTTGAGGAAGAACGTTGGCGAAGTCTGGAAGCTTCCGCTCAGTCCGACCAGCACATCCTGCGCGATATCGCGCTGGCTGTAGCCCACCTGCTGCGCACGCGTGCGATCGACATTGATGGTCCATCGAGGAAGATTGAACGGCTGCTGGATGCGCAGATCGGTGGTGCCAGGCACATGGCTGATCTGCTGCATCATCTGTTCGGCCAGAACGCGGTTCTCTTCGACCGACTGACCGACCACCTGAATATCGAGTTGTGCGGGCAGACCGAAGTTCAGAATCTGGCTGACCATATCCGTGGGAAGGTAATAGAACTCCGTGCCGGGAAACTTCTGCGTCAGTTTGTCACGCAGGGCATGTGTGTATTCGTCCGTAGGTTTGTGGTGTTCCTTCAGGGACACAAGGATGTCACCGTCGGCGGTTCCAACCGGGGCCGAGTTGGAATACGAAAGGTTCAGGCCCGAATACGGGACGCCGAGATTATCAATGATGGTACCGAGTTCCGAAGGCGGGATCTCTTCGCGGATGACATCTTCAATCTGATCGCAGAGACGGGCTGTGTCCTCGATACGCGTTCCCGTATGGGCTCGGATATGCAGCTTGAATTGCCCGCCGTCGACCGAGGGAAAAAAGTCCTGGCCCAGCCATGGATACAACACGGCCAGCGATCCCACCCAGAACGTCACGATGAAGAGCAGGAAAACGACCCGGTGCAGCAGGCAGAAGTGGAGCACGCTGTAATAAAGGTTGCGAAGCTTTTCGAAGTAGTGTTCGAACGTAACCTGGAAGCGAATGAATGGGTTGTTGCTGCGCTTCGCCTGATCGACACGGTCATGCTCATGCCCTTTGAGCAGATACTTCGCCATCGTGGGCACGATGGTTCGCGAAAGGAAATAGGATGCGAGCATCGCGAACACAACGGCTTCGGCCAGCGGCACGAAGAGATATCTCGCCACGCCGCCCAGGAAGAACATGGGTACAAACACAATGCAGATGGCGATAGTAGAAACGAAGGCGGGCACCGCAATTTGCGCGGCGCCGTCAAGGATTGCCTGCTCAACTTCCTTGCCTTCTTCCAGGTTGCGATTGATGTTTTCAATTTCAACCGTCGCGTCATCCACAAGGATGCCGACAGCCAGCGCCAGTCCACCCAGCGTCATGATGTTGATGGTTTCGCCCAGAGCGGAAAGCATCAGCAAAGAACACATGACGGACAGCGGGATGGAAACGGCGATGATCAGCGTAGAACGCCAGCTTCCGAGGAAGATCAGGATCATGGCTGCCGTGAGGCATGCGGCGATGATCGCTTCACGAACGACACCGCTGATCGCCGAGCGCACGAAAACAGATTGATCCGAGATCGGCGCAATCTTCAGCGCCGGCGGAAGCTGGGACGCAATCATGGGCAGTTGCGCGCGAACATTGGAAATGATGTCCAGCGTAGACGCGTCGCCGGTCTTCTGAATTGTCAGCAGCGACGCACGCTGGCCGTCTACGCGAACGATGTTCGTTTGTGGTGGAAAGCCGTCGCGAACGTTGCCGATATCGTGGACATAGACAGTCGCGCCATTGACGGTCTTGATGGGAAGGTCGTTGAGGGCTGCAATCGATGTCGGTGAACTGTTGGTTTCAACCTGATAGTCCAGGTTGCCCATCTTGACGTCGCCCGCGGGCAGGATGATGCTTTGCGCCCCGAATGCATTGACCACATCGGACGCAGACAGCCCATAAGCCTGCAGCTTCTGCGTATTGAGGTCCACCTGCACCTGGCGCTGCTTGCCGCCATAGGGGTACGGAATGGCGGCTCCCTGGACGGTCGCCAACTGTGTGCGAATAAAGTTTTGTCCAAAGTCGTTGAGCTCCTGCTCGGTGAGGCCAGGGCCGGACAATCCCAACTGCAGTACGGGAACACTGGAAGCGCTGTACTGGATGATAAGCGGCGGCGTGGTGCCCTGCGGATACTGCCTGAGCGCGGTCTGGGCCACCGCCGTAACCTGCGCGACAGCCTGCGAGATGTTCACCGACGGACGGAAGAATATCTTGGTGACGGAAATCCCGTTCAGCGTCTGCGATTCCGTATGTTCAATATCATTAACCGTGGTCGTAAGATTCCGCTCAAACGGCAGAACGATGCGGTAGCTCAACTGTTCCGGAGAAAGGCCGGAATAGTTCCAGATCACGGAAACTACCGGGATATCGATATTCGGGAAGATATCGACCGGAGTACGCAACATTGCCACAGGACCGATGACAAACAGCAATAACGACAACACGACGAACGTGTAAGGTCTCCGAAGAGCGAGACGAACGATCCACATCGAACTTTTCCTCGGCAGCGGCGGAAGGGGGGACACAGGCAGGGCCTGGTCAACTCCCAGCTAAGCGGCACGTTGTGAAGCAGCTGATCCTGCGGAAGCTTTCAAACTAAACTTCCAGTTCACTAATTGACGCTCCATCCCCCCGCGAGGACTCAAAAATACCGCTGTGGAGGCTTCATTCACCGTTCATTGACGCGCTCTGTATCCCGGCACTCTCAAACCCTTGAAGACTGCCTGGACCGCAAGCTTCGCTTGCTGATCGCTCAACGACCCGTGCCCGGCGAGCAGTCGAAAGATCATCGGCCCGTACATCAGGTCGAGAACCATATCCGAGTCCAGGTCCGGGCAGATTTCTCCGCGCTCGACACCGCGCCGCCACATCACCCGAACGCGATCTCTTCGGGCATGGAGGAAGCGATCGCGGAACAGCGCCAGGAAGCCCGGATCGCTCTGCCCCTCGGCAAGGAACTGGCCGAAGATTCGGCCAAGAGGCGAGACATAGAAAGCCACAACCGACTGCAGCTGCTCGATGAAGTCCTGTTCGGCGGAGCCTGTATCAGGCAGGATCACGCGTTCGGACATGCCCGCGAGGTAAGCATCCAACGCCACCATCGTCTTGTTGGGCCACCACTTGTAGATCGTCGCTTTGCTCACGCCGGCGCGCTTGGCGATAGCATCTACGCTGACCTTACGAAGTGGTCTGCGTTCCATCAAGAAGAGAGCCGCTTTGAGGATGGCAGCCTCGGCCTGGACACTACGATGCCGCCCGCGTGCTTTCGGTTTTTGGGCAGGTGGCTGAGGGAGTTGCGATTGTTTCGGAGTTTTGAGTGCCATGACCGGACGAGTCGCTCGATTAACGAAACTCTACGTTCAGTATTTGCGACCTTCCGGCAAAGTGCAAGTGCCACAAGCTCTATAACAACTCCGTTACAGCTTGCAGAAAGCGAGCGCAGGATCCGTTGCGATGCAGATGCGCCTTGACTTCCGTCTGTCGCAAAAAAAGCGCCTACTTCGTCCGCGTCAGGAGAAATGCGGCCCCCTGGAAATCTCCGCGGAGCTGGACGTCGACTCCGCGATGCATCCAGTATGCTCCAGACGCCGTAACGGCGGTGCCCTTCTCGAGATCTCCGGCCAGCGTGGAGATGGTATACTCCGCAGCCTCGTCGAGTCCGCGCAGATAGATACGCGGGAATGGATGAAGCTCACGGCTCGAATGGAGAAAGGCGAAAGTAACAACCTGCCTGCAATCTCGGGAGACCGTCTCTGTTACGGATTGCTCGGTGCCCTTTTCGGGCGCGATGAGTCTGTACAGTGTTCCTCGTTGAACCGTCTCCCGGATGGATTTGTAGGCAGCGACCATCCTCTTTGCCTCGCCGAAGTCTTCGGCCGTCCACTTGTTCAGATTGGCGCCGATCCCAAGCGAACCCTGCATGCTGGAGAGGAACCGGTATTCGAGCGACAAGGAACGGTTGTTGACCCAACTCGGCGAGTCCGTAACCCAGGCCATCATGATGCCGGGTGCGTAGGCGTAGGTAAAACCGTTCTGGATGAGCAGCCGATCATAGGCGTCTGTGTTGTCCGAAGGCCACACCTCGTCGGCATAGGCCAGGACACCCAGGTCCACGCGGCCGCCTCCTCCGGAGCAGGACTCAATCTCCACATTCGGGTGCTTCAGCCGCAGTTCTGCAAGCAACGAATAGAAGTTGCGAGTGAAGTCGATATAGATGTTCTTCTCTGCGTTCGGGCCGGCCGCGGGCCAACCCGGCTCAGACCAGTTACGGTTATAGTCCCACTTGAGGAAGGCGATATCGTTGTCGGTAAGCAGGCGATCCAGGGTGCCAAAGAGGTAGGCGCGCACATCGGGCCGAGCCAGGTTCAATACAAGCTGGCTGCGGGCTTCGGTACGCGGACGCCCGGGAAAGTTCAGCACCCAGTCGGGATGCTTGCGATACAGTTCACTGTCCGGATTCACCATCTCGGGTTCTACCCAGAGGCCGAAGTCCATACCGAGAGCGTGCACCTTATCGGCCAGCGGCTTCAACCCATGCGGAAACTTCTGCGGGTTCACATACCAATCCCCCAGGCCGGCATGATCGTTCGCCCGCTCTCCAAACCAGCCATCGTCCATCACGAAACGCTCCACACCAATACTGGCGGCCTTTTCCGCCAGCGCGATCTGGGCGGCCTCGTTCACATCGAAGCCTGTGGCCTCCCATGAGTTGTAGAGCACCGGCCGCAACTTCGGCATAGGGTGATGCGGGAGGATGGAATCTATCTCAAAACGATGAAGGAGTTGCGACGCTCCACCGATGCCATGGCCGGTATAACCGCCGTAGAAGTCAGGCGTTGTCAGCTTCTCTCCAGGCTTCAAGAGATAGCCGAAGTCGAAGGTGTTCGGTCCTCCCGTCACACGCACCTGCTGCAACGGATCCTGCTCGACGGTGATCCGCCACGAACCGCTCCAACCCAGAGCACCGAACCAGACGTCTCCCTGGTCCTGGTCGTTTCTATCCTCTCGATCCACAGCGAACCAGGGATTGTGCTCGGAGCCCGTCGTCCCGCGACGACTCTCCAGCACCGTCTTTCCGGGATTGATGGGCTGCTCCTGCACGTTCCACTCGCCTGCCCATCGTCCACTCAGAGAACGGAGCCGGTAGTTTGTGCCATGCGGCAGGTTCCATGTGCCTGCCGCGACCTGTTCCACGGTCAACGGCTCTCCCGTCCTGTTCTCTATGGTGGCGGAACGGCGAAGAATGCCGGTCTCGCCATCTGCTTCGTAACGGAGAGTCACGTAGACACTCCGCGAGATGTCCTTCATCAGAATGGAGAGATCATCCCCTGCAATGCTGTACGAGACGTACTTCATGGCAAGGTCGCGGTTTCCATCCGGGAAACTGATCTTCAGGTCCGGCTCGGTAAAGACACCACCACCCCAACCCACAAACTCCTGCGGAGTGACACTCACCGAGAGATCAAACGATGAAGGTCCGGGGATGCTATGCGCCGGCGTCACATGGTCCGTTGGCGCCAGGGATTTGCCCCAGTACAGACTTTGCAGTTGCTGTGCCTCGTTGATGCCAAGTGCATAGGTCGTATCTCCGGCATCAATGCGGAAGACTTGTGTTAGCGGGTCAAACTGAATCCTCGGCGGCGCTGCCTGCGCAAGCAAGCCAATGGGAAGCGATAGAGTCAAAGCCAACGGAATTACCGCCCGGCTCAGACGGGAGAAAGTAAGAAGCTTGCGAGTATGCACTGTTCCAAGGCTCCTGAGTATGAGCAGTCGAATCGCTGCTGGGAGTGGGCGTAGCCGAAAGCTCTTCGAGTTTAGAGGAATGCTTACGCTGCACGCGCTGAAATTGGGATTATTCGATCGGGGTCGCGATGCCGCTGTTCATTTCGCCCCGACCGCTGGAAAACATCCTTCAGTACAAGCTGCAGGAATCGTGCGCAGGGTTTGTCATTTCGGCAGACTCTGGTCTCCGTGATCTGCCCGCCCTGCAGCCCGATACAATTGCGCGACCGCGGTGCCGCTGGGATCGAGCCTCACATCGACCCAGGAACCCGATTCACCATCGCGCAATGTTGCCATGTGCGCGCGACGCCTCTTGCCGTTGATCAGGATTCGCTGGTGGGATCCTGAAAAAACCGCTCTCCAGGTAAACGCTTTGGGGGTCCCGTTCGTCATGGTCACAACATGACGTCCAACTTCGCTGACATTCACCGTGCCTGTAAAGATGTGGAGGTTAGTCAGCTCCGCAGTTTCCTCATCGGACGAGAGTTGCGGAAACGTGGCGAGAACAACTTGGTGCAATTTGGAGTCGTACTTCGGCTCGATCCCCATCGTACCGGTAACGACTGCGGCAACGACGGCGTAGGAAACCTCAGGATATTCGCGCCGATGCTTGCCAGGATGCGACAGGTCCAGAAGCACGTTATAGGCTGAATCTTTTGCGCCGTACCGGTAGAGGATCTGCGGGACATAGCTCTCCGCCTCAATTCCCTGGTTCTTCCAATGATCTTCGGACTCGACATACTGCAGCGATTCACGGATGTGAGTTGGATCGGCAAGCGCGCCGAAGTAGAGTGCCAGATCGTCGCCAGTCCCCTTCCAACCGTTCTCCCGGGAGAACGAGCCTGCCAAATGATGGTCTGCGTGGTTCCATCCATTCTTCTCCAGCAAGGAGGAGAGCTTCGCGGCCGTCGTATCATACCGTTTTGCCGCCAGAGCGTTTCCTTGCCGCTCTGCGATGGCATGCAGATCTCGAAACGCGCGATACTCCACCGCAATCAAATCGGAACCAACATCGAAGTCGTCTGTTCCTTCACTGTAGCTGGGGATACCGCGATCATCGACGAATTTGCCGCGCTGCAGGTGGCGATTCATGATCCGTGGACGAGAGAGGATCCTTTCAGGGGAAAGGCTCCACGCGTCGAGATATTCGCGGGCGGAATGCCGCAGCAGACTTTGCATCGGGGCGCTTCGGACATAGGCATCGTCGCCAGTCCATAGCCACATGCGATAAGCGGCATCGATTACGTCAAAGTTTGCGGGTAAGTTGTACCAGAAGTCATTGTCATTGATATAGTCGACCGGAGACGGACCGCCCTTCTTGTCGATCTCCCAGTAACCTGCCCAGTCACGATCCACGGAGACAGAGGCGCCGAAACGGCGCAGCATGTTGCGATTCGCTTCGTAGAGTCCCAACGCAGCAGCTCCCGTCGTTTGGTGCGACACATCGCGCATGCAGAAGGCATCCCGCCCTGGCAGCGCCGCCTCATACCACGCTCCAATTGAGTCGCTTCCGGGGTGGGCGTAATCAAGGGCCTGCTGCTTCGCCCATGCAAAACCCGCAGTCAACGCAGAGTCTGACGAGCGAAACTCCAGTTCGGAATTGACTACAGTTGCTTGCGCCCTGCCTTTCTCGCAACAGAACGGGGAAAGACAGAACACGAGCATGCATTTCAAAACGAATTTGCCCATGATGCCTCCGCGCTCAGCCATGAGTTCGATGAATGAAACTCTGGAGATTGTTGCCGAGCCCGCTCAACAGACACTGGCACAGCATCCATACGCCATTCGGTGTCGAGGCTGGCTGTCCTTTTTCTTGTGGCGCCGTTGGATGACGAACCTCGCGATGATGCTCGCTCCTCAATTGCTCAGGTTAAACGAACGCCACAATAGTACCCGGTGAAGAAAGATCGCCGGGCGTACCGTTAAGACGTCCAATGCGGTGTAGCAACTCACCATCGATCGTGATCTTCTTACCCGCCAAACTTGTCATAGCCGTAATATCGAGAGCCTCGCTCCCGGCCAGGTCTTGCGCAAGGACACGCTTGTTATGCGGTGCGCGTGAGAATTCCAAGGTCAGGCTCTTATATTCGCCAAAAATTCCGAACGGCCCGGGCGCGTCACGAACGTTGATGGCAACGGAACTGTGCGGCATGTACCAGGCACGATCGGGTCTTGTGCGCTCCTGCGAACCTACCGCGACAGCGCCATTAGGAAACCTTGCGGCAAAAACGAAGGGCTTGTCTCCGTTACCGGAAACGACTGGCAGCTCCATATTGCGCGCAAGGACCGAGGGCGCACGCTGCCACACCGTGTGTCCAACCAGGTCGGGGTTCCAGGTCTCTCCCGCGCTGAACTTCCAGCCGTCCCGCAAAATCTCCATGCTGCTTTGGAAGGTTCCGGCTCCGGCCGGATAGGGCTGTGCGATGCGCTGCCATCGCAGGGCGCGGACTACTTCATCCATCCGCGATTTGCAGTTACGTGCTCCGTTGAAAAACAGGTCCGGATCGCCGGCGGGCCTGAGCCCCTGTAGCGGATGACGCATAACGCCCATCGTGCAACCCAATACCGCAGCGACATACACCTCATCTTCGACGTTCAGCAAACTGCGCAGTTCGGGATGTCCGGCGGCGGCATGCAGTAACTCCGATGCGCGGTCCAGCGTAGTCGGCAGCGAAAGGATCGCGGTAACGTCATAGGTGCGGTAGATATCGGTGTGGCGGAGTATCCGCATTCGCGCCGAGTCCCATGACTGGGGACCGAATCGTCCGTCGCTGGACCAGTCGCCATTGAGAGGCGGCTCCCCGTGCACGTGTTCTAAGGTCAGCGGGATCCGTGCTTCATCGCGACGGCGAATCAGATTGAAGTCCCGGTCCCCTATGTCCACCTTCCAATAATGAACGCCCGCATCTCTGCACAGACTCTCGAGGTTGAGATCTGCTTCGCCGCCCGGAGTGTTCCTGCACCACAGCGCAGCGCCCCGCCACCCCATATCTTCAATGCGCTTACTCAGCGCACGCAAGCGCTCCTCAGGCGAGCCCCTGAACGAACTGAACTTAACCGGATCCAGTTGGAAGCTGGACGTTCCGCCGCTTTCCCATCCGTCGTCAAGCAGAAAATACAGGTCCTTGCGTATCCGGGGATAAAATCGCGAGGCCCAGCCGCGCGCGCCCAATAGAATCTCTTCGTTCATCGCGTCGTGGGCAAAACCGGCTCCGGAACTTCCTTCAAGCTGAACAACATCAATCGTCTGCTTGCCTTGTCCATACTGATAGTTCTGTACAGCCCACGTGCACCAGTAATTCGGCGCAGCCGTGGGCCGGTCTGGAATGAGGTTACGTCCGCTCGGTGACGCGTGACCGGGCTTCGCAAGCGGAAAGGCCGCTCTGCCTGCCAGCGAAATGGCTGCCATCGCACCGAGAAACCTTCTGCGATTCATCGTAAAGCTCTGTCCTTTCCATAGCCGCTGCGTCCAACACGAACGGCCTTCAATCGTCATCGTTCACGATATGTACCAGCTCACAAGTTGACGCATGCTGCGATTTGCCTGGGCACCCTCGCTAGCATTTACGCCCAAAGGGTTTCCGGCACCGAGCAAAGTTCGCTCAGTGCCGGAAGCTCGACCTGGTTAGTCACTAGAACGTGAAGTGTGCCCCGAGTTGAATTTCTCTCGGTGCCCCATTTGTGCCGCCAACGACCCCAAAGTTCGAGTGTCCCAGCGTGGTGTCAGGATTCGCATAGTGGGGGGTATTCGCGAGATTGAATACATCCGCCTGGAAGCTGATTCGCATGCTTTCGGGCAGATCGAACCCCTTCGACATGGACACATCGGAGTTGAAGTAGCCTGGCCCACGCACGATTCCCTGCTTTGCATTGCCTAAGGTCAACGCTTTGGGAGTGGCAAAGCAGCTCGTATTGAACCACTTCGAAACGGAATTGAACGTTGCCACTGAGGAGCAGGTTGCATCCGCGCTATTAGAGACTCCGCTTCCGAGCACATCGGTTGCAGTCTTGATGCGCAGTGGCTGCCCGGATTGCAGCAGGGTGATGGAGCTGATCTTCCAGCCGCCAATAAGAACTGGAAGAAGACCCTTGTTCGACGAGATCCAGCGTTGCCCCTTGCCGAATGGAAGCTCATAGGTGAACGAGCCTATGAAATTGCGAGGAACGTCCGGCGCCTGGCTGTTGCCAACCGCACGGTTGTAACGATCGTTAAGGGGCCACCACATATTCATGTCGTCGATCTCTTTCGACCATGTGAACGAGAAGTTCCCTTCCAGATTTCGCCGAATATGTGTCTTCAGTTGCGATTGCATCGCGTGGTAGATCGACGTGCCGTCTGACTGAGCGTTATCGATATACGTTGCGTATTGCTGACCTTGCGGATTGAAGTACTGATAGGGCAACCGGGAGTTGAAGGCTGTGGTTCCTGGAGGCGGTGTGTTGAGGTTCCAGCGGCGGAAGAGGTGGACGCCTCGGGTGCCTACGTACGTCACGCTCAGAGCCATGGAGTTGGTAAGTTTCTGTTGAACGCCGAAGTTCCAGCTGTACGCCACATCAGGCTGGAAACTGCGGCCCATATGCTCCACGTTGACGCCGGGCGGAGGAACGAGCGCTCCGCCTGTCGACGTATTGACATAGCTTGGCAGCCCAACGACACTCACCGATGAGAGAGGAGTATTGAGCAATTGCGCCTGAGCGGTGAACGTTTCGAAGAATGGCACGCTCCGCTCGAGGAAGCCTCCGATTGCGCCGTAGTTTTGTGTGAAGTGCGTGATTCCAAACGCACCGCTTACGGTTGAGAATCCACGGTTGGGCGTGTATGCGAATCCAACCCGTGGGGAATATCCTCCGTAATAGTTGTTCACGTTCGGAGCGCGATTGGATGGCGTGGCAAAATTGATAACGCCGCTACCGAGGTCGAAGTTACCCTGCTTGTTGTTCTTGTCAATGGCGGGAGTGATGAGGTCCCAGCGAAGAGCAAGATTGAACGTCAGGCTCGCGCTCATCCGGAACTGATCCTGGACATACACGCCCAACAGGGTTGCGCGTGTGGCTGGCTGTGTTGCAACGTAACCGCGGTCAGTATTGGAAGGCAGTCCAAGCAGGAAGCTGGCGAACTCATTACCGCCGACGTTGCCCGTGCATGCAGGTTGCAGGGTGCAGCTGCTCGTATAGCTGGCCGAATAGGAAACGTCTCCGTTCTTGTTGGCGTCGGAATTGGTCAACGAAGCTTGCATGAGGCGGTAGTTAGCGCCCGCCGTCAAGGTGTGCCGCCCCAGGCTGCGTATGAAGTTGTCTGTTAGTTCATAGACCGTCGTGATGCGGTGCGCGTTGGTCCAACCCTGGGAGCCGGTGTTGACGATATTTCCGATTTGGAAATTCGCCACACCGGTAGCTCCAAATGCCGCATCGTTGCCGTTGGGAATTCCGAGCACTGTATTCTCGTTCGTCCCAAAGTCATTGCCAAAGTCGGACGTATTAAACCGGTTCACACCCAACCTGAATTCGTTCGTGGCGACCGCTGAAAATATGTGGTTGAAACCAATAGCTGCATTGTGATCGCGGGACTTGGCATTGACGTCACCGATCTGGATGAACTGTGTGCCTGGGGAGGGTGCCGAGAGATCCCGGCGAGCATACGATTCACGAACAAAGACATGGTCCCCATTGGCGAACTGATAGTCGCCTTTGACGTCGAATTGATGGTTTTTGTCCGGTTCGACGGTGTTTGCCTGGAAGTTATTGCTGATGCTGGATTGATTCGTCGCGGCCGGCCAGATTGTTGTTCCTGAAGCAGCCTTGGCGGACACCTTGTCGAAGCGGCCCACGGGAATTTGCCAGGCATCGCCTTGTGTCGTCGTAACCGTCGGGAAGAGCTGCTTGGTCTGCGGATCGTAGATCCCGTTCGGGAACTGGCTCTTCAAAAACGTTCCCTGCTTCATCAGATCGGTAGGCACCGTCAGGATGTAGCTGATGCCGTGGTTGAGCAGAAGTCCTTGATAGTCGACGAAATAGAAGGCTCGATTCTTGAGGATCGGCCCTCCGAATGATCCGCCAAACTGGTTCGCACGGTAAGGGGCTTTGGTCGTGGCCCTCCATTGATAGGCGTTCAGTGCATCGCTGCGATAGTACTCATAGGCTGAACCATGCAAGGAGTTGGTTCCGGACTTGAGGATCGCGTTGACCTGTGCGCCTCCATACGTTCCTACCGTCGCATCCGCGTTGTTGGAAGAGGCCTTGATCTCCTGGAGCGAGTCGAGCGGCGGCGTCACATTGATGAAGCCGTTCAGCAATTCCATGTTGTTCACGCCATCCAGCGTGTACGTCGTGCCCGCCCAGGGAAGGCCGTTGACACTGGCGCTGATTGCCGTAGTGGCTCCGGCTCCAGCGGCGGACTCCGGGGCACTTCCAAATCCGGCAGGGATTGAGCCGGGAACTGTCTGGACCAGTTGCGAGTAAATCCTGCCATTGAGTGGGAGGCTTTCGATCTGCGACTGGCTGACCACCTGGCTCAGCGAACTGCTGGTGGTATCGACAAGGGGCGTCGCCGCGGTCACTTCGATTGTTTCAGTCTGAGGACCAACCTCCAGGACCGCATCCACTCGGGTCGAGTTGTCCACGATAACCGTATTCCCATTGGAAACGTACGGGCGAAAACCAGGAGCGTCAAACTTCACGCGGTAGCTGCCGGGCTGAAGGTTTTCGATACGGAACTGGCCCTCGGCGTTCGTTCTGGATGTGACGCTGATGTTGGTCTCCTGACTGGTCACGGAGATCTTCACATTCGCAACGACCGCCCCACTCTTGTCTTGCGCGGTACCCAGAATCCTGCCGGTGACGCCTTGTCCCTCAAGCGCCGGGACGACCAGTAGAACGAATGCCGCCAGCACGGAACTCAGGAGCATAGACAGACTCCTTGCCGCCGTCCCCCTGAAGGAACAAAATTCACTTCGCATATTGCCTCCTAATCGAACGTCGTTCTTCTCGCCAGGCCCGGTTCCGCGTTCAGCCCTCCAGCCGTCTGATCTCAAGCAGCTGTTCGGGGCTGAGTTAGAAGACATCCTCGCGGCTCTGTCTGCCTGCTCTGCATTTGGCTTGCGGCATCAGAGGGCTTGCAATGACGCGGTCCAACCTAGAGGAAGTCTCGAAACGAAAACAAGTGACGGTGGGGTTACGGGAAACGGGGCTCGTCCGTTACGCGCCTGATTCCAGAGGTGTTTCACACTTGTTACATGGGATGTCACGTGACCAGGGAGGACAAAATGACAAATCCTCGCTCCGCCCGACGCAGGTGCGCTGGGTTGGGATCAACGAAGGAGCGGGAAGGAAATCAAGAAGGGACGTTCTGAGGAGCTTCGGAAACCCGCGCGCCCCGGTTCGGAGAACGAGGCTTATCGACACCACAGCATCAGGAATCTCGCTCTAGTCTAGTGCGACCCCGGAGTCCCTTTGTCAGTCGCGCTTTGGGAACCCCCCGCCGGCAGCGTCTTGTGCACTGCGGCCAAGGACGCTCCCAGGACTCCATAACCTTTTTCCAAAGGAACCTTGACGAGAACCTGGAACGCTTGCATCTCGGTGACTGGTCTACGAGCAGGAGTAAGAGCAGCAGCCTTCAGCAATGTCTCCGCGCCGGCTTGCGAGGTGGCGAACATCGTCGCACCTTCGGTCCCGGTGGTGTCCAGTCCGCCCAGCATGACAATGTGCCGTCCCGGAACGACTCCTGACTGTACCGACACCACGCCGTAGTCCATCTTCAGTGCGTGGGTCACCGGATCCCTCTCCGTGCGATACGTCGCCTCTTCTCCCATCTGGGGATGGGCGTTCCGAATCTCAGCTCGCCATTCTTCCAACCGCGAGTCTGGATTGCTGAAGATGAGATCGCCGGCAGTC
Organism: Acidobacteriaceae bacterium; assembly: GCA_036498835.1. GTDB lineage: Bacteria > Acidobacteriota > Terriglobia > Terriglobales > Acidobacteriaceae > Granulicella. The sequence goes on from DASYEV010000083.1 coordinate 36,470, forward strand.
ATCAGTTGGGCCACTGCCACATTCTGAAATGAGGATCCGAGCAGAATGACGCTGTGCTGGCGAAGATCGGCGGGCGTAATTTCTCGGCTCGGCTTGAAGGTGGGCTGCACGCCCATCTGGCCGAATAGACTCGCCAGCATGCCCACCGCCTGCAGTTCGCCAGCCCCCGTGTAGCCATTCTCGTAGTAAAGTGCACCCGCTTCGGAAACCAGCTTTGGATTCGATGCAAACTGGCGCGCGAGATGAGGATCCACGAGTGCGCCCCTATCGTCACTCGCTCCCTGTCGAAACCGGAAGAGGTCGTTCGAGTTGTCCAGCAGAAACACCGCGTCAGGATACGCAATGACCGGCGATTCATCGTCGCCAATGACATTGGACCAGAATGCCTTCACCGTATCGTTCCCGGCACGGTAGTCTTCGATCGTCTGCGCCTCGTGGTTTCCCTTCTGCTGATGCCCTCCCAACCAGAACCCCAGGCCAAACAACGCAACAGATAGGCCAGCGACTATGCTGCCCAGACGAACGAACCGGCGGTAGTCCCGCTGCTCGTGTTGGACACCGGAAGCCCCTGAAACATTCGAGGCGCCGGAACCGTTGTCTCCAAGGGAAATTCCCGCCGCATCCTTAGCTACGCTGGGTGCTTGAGATACACTCGGTGCTGCTTCGGGAGCGGCCAATGCCTCGAAATGAGGATGGTAGTGGCCCTTCGGAAACTCAATGAAGATAGGGTCGCGGCTTCCCTCAGAATCGTAATACTCTTTCAGCTTCTGACGGAGCCTGTGTATCTGTACACGGACGATAGTGTCCGTCTTGGGATCGAAGTCCCCCGAGCGGCCAAACGCCTCAACACCAATCGTGTACTCCTTTAAGGGTTCCTTCTGGGAGGGGTCGAGGGCGCGCGTGGCAAGAAATTGCAGGAGCTGCTGTAACGTTGCCGCATTGCGAAAGGATACGGACTGAAGGATTCGCTGCACCTGCCTGAGGCACTCTTCCGCAGTCAAAGACGACGCCACCTCGGCCAGCCCTTCCACTTCCACAAGCCACCTCCACCTGCCAGAACGGTCCCACGTCTGGAACGCCCGACAGGGTCATACGGTCCCGCTGCGCCGGCAAATCGCTCGAATCGCCTCAGCGGTCGGGACACAACATCGATGGTGCCATCATAGTGAATCTATCTGCGACAGCGAGCGGCGGTCGCGGAATCTTTGTTATTTGGAACCCGGCACTTCGAGCAGCGCCGTCAGCGTGTACTGACGTGCCTTCGCCATCACCCGTATGTGAAGTGCCCAGTCTTTTGCTTCCGTGATGAGCCAGTGTAGCGCGGCAGCTTCTGGACTCAAGTCGACACCGTATGCGAACCCGTGCTGCCGCCGGTGAAAGAGGCCGGATAGATCGGAACTGCAAAGTAAACAAGCACGCAGAAAGCCATCCGAACGTTGCCTTTATGCACAGCGTCATGAAACAGAGCCCACAAGCGTCCATGGGTATCGTTTCTGTCGGGCCATCGTCAAGACCACGGCAACCGTGTGGACTGATGAAGGCTCAGCCGAATCGGCTGAACCATGGCAGCACCTTAGACGAAGAACTCCGCCTTCATCACTGAAGGCGATTCGACAATGGGCGTGAAGCCCATGAATGGCAGGATATCTCGTTCGATATCTATGCCGGGTGCAATCTCCATTAACGCGACGCCGCGCTGCGTGAGCTCAAACACAGCTCGCTCGGTGACATAGAGGACCTGTTGCCCCTGCTCCCGCGCGTAGATCCCCGAGAACGTCACGCGTTCCACGTGCTTCACAAGCTTCTGGATCTCGCCCTGCTGCTGAATGTGGAGTCGCCCCTCGCTGAAGCACAGCTTGCTGCCTTTTGCATCGAATGTGCCGCAGAACACGACCTTCTTCGCGTTCTGCGCAATCTCGATAAACCCACCCGGGCCGACGAGACTTCCGCCAAGGTGCGAGACATTGACGTTGCCCTCTCCGTCCATCTCTCCCATGCCAAGGAACGTGAGGTCAATGCCGCCGCCGCTGTAGTAGTCAAACTGCTCGATCGAGGGAATGATGGCTTCAGCACTGCGGGCTGCGCCAAAGAGCCGGTCATCCAGCATGGCGCCGTTATGAACGCCTTGCTCCACACTCATCCAGATTTCGTCAGCCTTGTCCTGTTCCGCAATCACGGCAAAGATTCCTCCGGGGATGCCGAAACCAAAGTTTGTGGAAGCGCCGGGCGAAAGTTCGGCTGCGGCCCGCCGGGCGATGATTCGCCGTTCCAGCTTTGCCGGTATTTCCGGTCTGGATGCGGACAGGTGCGCTCGCTTTCCACCTCCGATGGTCGGGTCGTAGTTCAGGCCGTAGAACTGCTGTTGGCCACAGTCCTCGACGACAGCGTCGACCATGATGCCTGGGATGCGGACGCTTCGAGGCTGTAGGGTGCCTGGCTCCACGATCTGCCGCACCTGCGCCAGCACAATGCCGCCACTGTTTCGTGCCGCCAAGGCCACGGTATGAACATCCATATCGATGGCTTCTTCCTCCATCGATATGTTGTTGCGTGTGTCCGCATAGGTGCCGCGAACAATGGCGACGTCTACCTTAAATGGTTTATAGCGCAGAACATCTTTGCCGTCGATTTGCAGAACCTCGACCAGCGTGTCCCGGCTGGTCTCATTGCACCTGCCGGCATCATTGCGCGGATCAACGAAGGTCCCAAGACCGGAGTGAGTGAACAGACCGGGGCGCCCGGCTCCAATCTCGCGCAGAAGATGTTGCACGACTCCGCCGGGAAAGCAGTAGGCTTCCACCTCATTATCTTTGATCATCTGCTGCATGCGGGCCGACCAGGTGAAGTGGGCGGCAATCACGCGACGGGTCATCCCAACATGCGCGAAGCGGTTGGTTCCCATCTCGCCACGATCGCCGAGGCCAAGAGAATGAACGAGCGTCAGATTGTTGGGATGTCCCGTTTGCAGGAAGCGAGCTTCGATGGCCGCGAAGATAGCCTCCGCGGAGCACATGCCCGCGCCATTCCCGCTGATCGCGACGGTGTCGCCGTCCTGGACGAGTGCGGCCGCCGCTGCAGCGGTCACTTGTTTCCGTTCGCGCATCCGTTGCTCCCCTAGCTGTTTTTAAATGTGGCTGGCCGCTTCTCGCGAAAGGCTGCCGTGCCTTCCCTGCAGTCTTCTGTCGACGAGACCTGGGCGACCGCCGAGGCGTGCGCGAATCGGAAGTCCTGATGCATGGTTGCCAGCAGCCCTTTCGTCACACGCATTGCGATCGGCCCATTCTTCAGCATCACGTTGACAAGCCTCTGAACCTCTTCTTCGAGTCCTTCCACAGATGCAGATACGCTATGCAGGAGACCCCAATGATGCGCAGTTTCGGAATCGATGGCTTCGCCCGTCAGGGTCATGGAGGTCGCGAGAGAGACACCAATCATCTCGGCTAACCGGCGGACTCCGCCCCAACCGGCAACCATTCCCAGGCGCACTTCAGGCATACCGATCTTGATGCCTGGCGCGGCGACCCGCAGATCGCAAGCCATGGCGAGTTCCAGACCACCGCCGAAGGTGTGTCCCTGCATCACCGCAATCACAGGTTGCGGCAGTGCGGAGAGCGCTGCGAACACCTCGATGCCCGGCAGAATCCAATCCGCGGCCATCTGATGAGGAGCCATGGCTCCCCAATCGTTGATGTCGCCGCCCGTACAAAAGAACTTCCCCGCCCCACGAAGCACGACGACCCGGATCGCACGATCCGAGTAAACAGCGCGGATGATGTCGCGGAGTTCTGCGAGCATCGCGGAGGTGAGCGCGTTGCCCTTCTCAGGCCGGTTGAGGGTGATCTCAAAGACCACTCCACTTCCAGTGTCGATGCTGCGGGTAAGGATCAGCGATGTATTTTCCATAGGTTCACGCACTAAGCCGGGATCGTGACCTGGGTATGCGTCTTCCTTGACTCGCACGCCTGGATGACGCCCAATGCTGAGCGGTAGCCGACATGCACATCCGCGATGGGAGTCACATTGTGCCGGACGCAATAGATAAAGGCTCGCGTCGCGGCGGTGGTCGGATCTTCAGGAGTCACCGTTACGGCAGTTCCGGCTCCGCGGTACGGCATCTCGTTGCGTGGGTTGTAGGAAGCTGAGGTCACAGTGCCCTTGCCGTTCGGGGCCGGACGCTCAATCTTCTTCGGCTCATAGAAGAACGTGGCATCTTCAAGCGTAAGGTTCAACGATCCCTTCGAACCGTAAAACCAGATCTGGTCGCCCATCTTCGCGTTGTCCGTCGTGGAGGTAAACGCGAAGTGGCGTCCGCCGGGATAGGTCAGAATGGCCTGTGCGTTGTCGTCGGTCTCGCGTCCGTCATGGTACCGGACGATCGATCCAGACCCCAATGCGGCTTCCGGCGCTGCATCGAAGACCCAATTGGCAAGATCGATGTGGTGAGAGCCGAGTTCCGCGAATAGCCCACGCGACCACTGATTGTAGAGCCGCCAGTTGATGAGTCTCTCTAGAGACGGATCGGGAACCGGTCTGCGCCAATCGTTGTTACGGTGCCAGTAGCCTTGGATCAATGTGACGTCGCCGATTTCGCCGCGCTGCACGCGGGCGATCGCTGCACGGATCCACGGAGAGTAGCGGTACTGGTGCCCAATCTGGAAAATGCGCTTGTGCTCCGCTACCGCGGCGACGATCTGCTTGCACTGATCCACCGTGTACGCCTCCGCCTTCTCACCGTACACGTGCCGGCCCGCCGACAGCGAAGCCAGGACGTGCTCTGCATGGAGGCCGAGCGGCGTGGAAACGATGACCGCATCCAGATCTTTGCGGTCGAGCAGAGCGCGGTAGTCGGCATGCCGGGCCACGTCGTAGCCGCAGACCTGATCCAACTGCGCAAAGCGCACGGGATAGACATCCGCCGCGGCGGCAATCCGCACGCCCGGCACACGGAGGAAGCTTCGAACGAGTTCCTTGCCGCGGCTGCCCGGCCCGATGATGCCGAGGCGCATCGGGGTCTTCTCCTGTGTCATCGCCGTCTGGCGCTCGGTCTCCACGTCAACGGGACGGGCTTGCTGTCCATCGGCGGAGAGAACTGACAACGCGCCGATTGTCGCAGCTGAGGCTGAAAGCTTTTGTAGAAAATCGCGACGGTCCATCAGTGGTTGACTCCATGGGTTGTTTCTTGTTTGCGTGATGCAGGCAGCGTGCCGCCACAAGGCGAATCGAGCCAGTGAACCGCCAGGCAACGAGGGCCCGACGAGGACTGCGCAAAGAGCACCAAACGCGTCTTCGGCAACCTGGAAAAGAAGCCGCGCGACTGATCCGGGGAAAGCACGAAGGCCACGGTCGACAAAGCGTCGCTGTCTGTTGCACTCGGGTCGATCACCGTTGTCTGCAGCATTCCCTCCACGGGGCGCATCCTCTGCGGATCAAATATATGGCAGTAACGATGACCATCGCGAATGAAGAACTTTTCGGTACAGGCTCCGGTCGAAAGCGATGTGTCTTTCAGCAGAACCCGGCTGGCGACCTCGCCGGGATGGAACGGATCCGGCACCAGCACCGGCCATCCATCCTCGCCCGGCGGCGCGCCTATGGCGTACACCGTACTGCCTCCCGCGGAAAGCAGTGCCGCCGTGGCACCATCGGCGCGCAGGCGCTCCACTGCGAGATCAACCGCGAACCCCTTGCCGATGCTGCCCGGATCAAGGTCCATCGGTTTCCCGTTGCGGAAGCGAACGATGCGTGAGGCATCGTCGAGCACAATATTTTGCCACCCTAGATCCTTGCGAAGTGCGAGAAGCTCGGTCTGAGTAGGCACGCGGCCACTATGGAAGAAGAAGCCCCACGCACGCAGGAGCGGGCCGACTGTGATGTCGAACGCGCCATGCGATTCGCGGCTCCAGTAGACGGACCTCTTGAGAAACGCGAATGTTTCCGGGTCGGTTGTCACTGCGGCAGATCCAGCATCGCGGCTGATGCGCGACAGTTCGCTGGCTGGCTTGTAGTTGCTCAACTCATCATCGACGCGGTCGATGACGTCGAATGCATCTTCAGCGAGTTGTGTGGCGGCAGATTCGTCGTTTGCGTAGACATCAAGCGTAAAGATCGTGCCCATGGCGGCGTGCGTTTCCCGGAACCGTTCCTGGGCCGAGGCCTTATGAACAAAAAGCAACGCAAGCAGGCAGAGGATCAGTTTCATCGCGACGTTGGAAACAACCTTCAGTTCGTAGTACACCATGACTCGACGAAGCTGGAGTTCGTCGAGTCGAAAGAATAGAGCTCCCGCATTCCTTTTGAAATGCGGGAGCTGAAGAGGTACGCAGAATGTTACCGATCAGAAGGTGAACTTTACCGAAGCCTGCAACACACGTCCTCCGCCAACGCCGTTCACGTTTCCGACGCCGCTGCCAAGTGTAGATGTGATCTTGCCGAAGTTGCCTGACGTCAGTTGGGAAGTCGGGTTGGCAAACTCCGGCGTGTTGGTCATGTTGAAGGCATCGAAGCGTGCGTCGAGGTTCCATGTCTCGCGAATCGGAAAGGTCTTGAAGAACGAGATATTGTCAACAAAGTAGCCAGGCCCGCGAAACTGATTGCGGCTTGAGTTGCCCAACGCGCAGGCATTGGGATTCGTGCTCGAATACGGCGTGCAGCTTGGGGATGCAAAGACCGTGGGGTCGAACCAGGTCGGTGAGCCGGTCCCGATCACACCGGTGTGGCCGTGCGTGACCCTGTAGGCCCCGGTCTGATTTGCGGTTTGGGTCACGCCCGGCGTGGAGCTGGATGTGGTGATGGAGAACGGAAGACCCGACACACCCTGCAGCACGGTTGCAACCTTCCATCCACCCAGTGTGTAAGCACCAATGCCTGAGTGGAAGTACTTACGGCCACGGCCCGCCGGGAGTTCGTACGTGATCGTGGACGACAGGTTGTTGGTACGGTCAAAGTCCAGCACGGAGTAGTTTCTATGGGGATTCGGAGCGGCAAAGCCGAAGAACAGGCCTCCCGTCTGAGCACCCGTAACATACCCGGAAGCTTTGCCCCAGGTGTAGGCCACGGTGTATCCAAAACCATTGTGAAAACGGCGGTTGTATTGCAGTTGCATGGACTGATAGTTGGTTGAGGTCCCAATCATGTATTGCGTTACGGCAGCGGTCTTGCCAAACGCGACCGCGAGCGGATCGTAGGAACCTCCCTGACCGTAAATGCTCGGGATATTGATATTTTGCTCAATGCTGATGCGGGTACCGTGGTTGGCCACATACGCCAACTGGATGGAAGAGTCATGCGGCAAGGCTTGTTGCACGACGGCGTTCCACGAACTCACATAGGGGTTCTTGAAGTTCAGCGGGATGTACAGATTCGCCAACCCGATCGTCCCGTTTGCGGCCGTTTCGGTGAGCGTTCCATTGGAAGTGAAGGGCGCCGTTGGAGTGGCCGGAATGCCCGTTACGAAATTCACCACGCCGCCCGCGGGATTCAGCGCCTGCCCGAAGGTCGCATTGTTGTTGTAAAAGGTGCTCGACTTGATCGGGTAGTTGTAGGCATAGGTATTGTCGATGAACGGCACGTAGCTGACACCGAAGCCGGCGCGGACTACAAGCTTTTCATTGACGCGATATGCCATACCGAGACGCGGTGCGAAGTTCTTGTAATTGCTCTGCATGCCCAGGTTCGAAGGGTTGCCATCGAGCCCTGCGACCACGAGCTGATTGTTCGCGGGGTTGTAGTTCACAAAGCCACCCGGCTTGCGCGGCGTCGCCGGGGGATAGAGTTCCCAGCGAAGTCCAATATCCAGCGTAAGTTTGTTCGTCGCCTGCCACTTGTCGGAGGCGAAGAAGAACAACCACGTCTGACGGTAGGCAGGGAACGTGCTGTTGGTATCCTGGCCAACCTGGTACGGGACGCCAAAGAGAACGCTGGCGAAGTCGTTGGCCTGACCGGTGGCTCCGCCGTTGAACGACGCTGCGCCCGGGGCTGAGGTCTGGTTTTCCTGGAAGTAGAACGTTCCCGCGGCAGCGTTGTTGTTGCCCTGCAACAAATCGTCACGAATGCGGCGAATGTCGGCTCCAAACTTTATCTGGTGGTTGCCGATGAGCTTCGTCCAGTTGTTGGCGAAGTCGATGTTGGACTCAGCGCGCAACCAGGGCAAGGAAGGTGAATAGCCGATCAGCGGGTTACCCGTGCCACCGCCATTGCCTGCAAAGTTGAATATCTGGAAGGCTATCTGGCCGCTGGTCGTCGGCGTGTTGTTGGTGCCGTTGGGACCATTGCCCGGAATGCCCAGCGTGCGGGCATCATTCGCGCCGTAGTCGGTCTGCGTCGCGAAGTTACGCAGGTGAGCGACACCCAATCGCCCTTCGGTGAATAGCCGCGGTGTGAAGGTGTGTTCGTAATTCGCTCCCGTGCTGTAAGCAGTTTCGATACCAGTGGCTTCAAACCCGCCACCGGCCGGCCCCCCGAGGAAAGCGCCAAACAGCGGCGCCTGGAAGGTGTTGATGTGCTGATAGCTGAAGCGGCCGCTCAGGTGGTCTTTTTCGCTGATGTTGTAGTCCGACTTGATGTCGTAGCTCCACACATCCTTGTGGAAAGGCAGGTTGGCCGAAAAATTGTTTCCAGTCGCGCCGCTCAGATACGCGGCCGAGTTGAGATTCGTTTGCGGGCTGCGCGCCAAAGCATCGATGGCCTGGAATACCTTGAGAGAAACCGGACTGATGCCCGCGTTCGTCAGCGGAATCAGGTTGCCTGCAAACGGAACACGCCCTGTGCCGCAGTTCGTCGGGGTAGCGCCACCCTGGCAATCGACAGTATCACCGGTGTTCGGGTCGTACACCTGGCCCTTGTACCCCGCGAGGCTCAGCGTATTGCCGGTCGCGTTATAGTACGGAACCGTGGTTGTTGTGTTGGCTTCTTCGTGGTCGGAAACGCGAAGAACGTCTCCGAAAATGAACAGCTTGTCCTTGAGGATTGGGCCGCCGATACTTCCGCCCGTGTAGTTGTAGACGAGACGTCCGTTGGGGCCGGTCTGGAAGTAGGGGCGGGCGTTCACTCCATTGTTCTCCATGTTCTGGAAGACGGAGCCATGAAGCTTATTTGTGCCCGACTTGAGAGTTACGTTGACGACGGTACCCACCGCGCGGCCGAACTCTGCCTCGAAGTTATTCGTCGTGATATCGACGTTTGCAATTGCGGCAGCTGGCGGAACCAGAATGATGTGGATGCCCGTCCGCTGGTCGTCGTCGATGCCTTCAATCTGGTAGAGATTCACATACGACGACTGTCCATTGGCGTTCGTCGAAAGATCGTTGTTCGCGTTATAAAACTGCGAGTTGTTGAACACAATCGGCGCCATACCAGGCACGGTATTCAGCAGCGACTGAAAACTGTTGCCACTGCTCAGCGGCAGCTCGGCAATCTGCTTCTGGTCAATCGTGCTGGAAATGTCGGCCCGGTCTGTCTGCAGTTGGGGCGGAGCGGTGGTGACCGTAACTTCGTCGGTCACGGCGCCAGGAGCGAGCGATGCATCGACACGCTGTGTAGTGTTCGTCTGGAGGACGACGTTCGCATAGGCCTGCTTCTTGAAGCCGGTCGCAACGATCGCTACCGTGTACGTGCCGGGAGTGAGATCCGGCACGACGAAGTTTCCGCTTTCGTTGGTCTTCGTCGTGAAGCTTGTATTCTGACCGGTCAAATTGACTGTGACGGTGGCGTTTCCAACAACGGCGCCCGTCGAATCGGTAACGGTTCCGACGATCGTGCCTGTGACGGCCTGCGCCAGTGCGCGCGATTCAACCGCCAGAAAACACAACGTGAATGAAAGAGCGACCAGAATCCTTCGGATGAAAGTGGTATACGAATACATTGCGGTGGTCTCCTAGCAGTGCAAGTTATCTATGTGTTGTCTTTTTTTGTACGGGCCCGGAAAACGGACTTCTCAGACTTTTGGTTCCCAGCCTTTTTCGTAATTCCTTCGAGTCATGCGCTCTGCCTCCGCATCGTTCCTGATAGCCCCGCTGGCGGAATCGAGGTGAAGTTGGCGGCCGGCAAAGTACGCGATATTGGAAAGCTGCATGAGTGTTACGGCGACATTGCCCTGGGCAACCGGCTGCCGTAAAGCCGCTCCCGTCCGGATTGCATCGATCAGGTTGCCGAAGTGCCGGTCCGTCATACGATCCGAGCCCACGAGATCGGAAGTGGAGGCCGAACCGTATTCGGGATCCGTGAACGACGTGATCATCTTGTTCTTCAAATCGAAGACTTCATAGCCGGCGCGATCGACAATCACCACACCTTCCGTACCGTGAATGGCTACCCCGCGATCCCGGTTGTAGGTGGTCTTTCCCGTGCAGCAATCGCCTTTCCATGTCAGCAGCTTGTCGGGGTAGTTGATGGCGACGTCGAGCGTATCGTAAAACTCCCAGTCATCCTTGGCCGCATACCTGCCGCCGTTTGCGGAAACGCGGTCCGGCCATTTGACTCCAAGCGCCCACAGCGCCACATCCACTTCGTGTGTGCCGTTGTTAAGCGTCTCGCCCGTGCCCCAGCGGCGGAACCAGTGCCAGTTGTAGGGATGAACGTTGCTGCGATATGCCGTGCGCGGTGCCGGCCCCTGCCACAGATCCCAGTCGAGTGTTGGCGGAACGGGAATTTCCTTGCCGGTACCAATCGGCTTGCGACTGTTGGCATACCAGGTCTCCGCCCAATATGCGCGGCCGATCAGGCCAGAGTGGATCTTGTTCACGATGTCTATCGTGTGCGGCGACGATCGCTGCTGGCTGCCCATCTGGCACTGCCTGCCAGTCTTACGCGCGGCTTCGACCAGCATCATGCCTTCGTTGGGATTGTAGGAGCAGGGCTTTTCCACGTACACATGCTTACCGGCCTGCAGGCCGAGAATCGCCATCGGAGAGTGCCAGTGGTCCGGTGTTGCAATTGTGATCGCATCTACGTCTTTGGAATCGAGAATGCGGCGGAAGTCTTTGTCTGTGGTGAAACGCTCACTCATCGCCCCCGTTGCCTTCGCGGCAAAGCGGTCGAGGATGGTCGAATCCACATCACAAACATGGGTCAGTCGTGCGTCAGCACGATTGGCCTTGAGCGCCCAGAGATGCGCATAGCCACGGCCATTGAGGCCAATGATGGCAAATTGCACACGCTCGTTGGCGCCCGCTATGGAGGCATAGCTCCGCGCCGTCCAGGTTGTGAGCGCTCCAGCGGCCGCAGCGGTCTGGAGAAAATGCCTTCGCGTAATCATCCACCCCACCCTGATGAAGCAGTCGTTCCACGAACAAAAGTGACCATTCCGGTACTACGCGAAAAGCCGCCCACGGTGGGGCCATCGACTGCTTGGCCCCGGTGGGCGGCTGTATCCAAACCCCGCCGCGACGGGAAATCTAGGTTATCGCTAACGCTCTTGTCAACCCCTTTTATTCAACACATCCGAGCACTTGGCATCTTCCGATCTACCTTGAGTGGGACGAGCAGCATGTCTCGTTATGCGAGAGAGGAAGAACAGACCGAGCACAGCAGAACAGCGCTCGCAGGAACTGAAGCGCTACGATCTCTCCTGCGCGTGAGCGCGGGAATTTAGGCCAGGGAATGTCTTCACAGTTTTCGCTTTGAAGGGGCGGGACTTCAGTCCCGCCGTAAGCGCAGCAGTAACTATGCGGCTTGAGCCGCTGAGGGTACGCCGAACACTCGACCAGACCTTCTCTAGTGTGGTTGCGGCCCGTTGACCAGAAACTCAAACTCCGGACGCGAAGAGTCGGGCCCTGCCGTGATCGGCTCGTTGAAGTGAAGGACGACTCCGTCCTTGTCATAACGCGCCCAGTGCGGAAGCCCTTCTCCATTGGGATCGCCGGTGCGCGCGAAGTTGGTCCAGTAAGCAATCATCTCGCCGCTCAGCTTGCGATCTTCCGGCTGCCAGACGGCGCCGCGCCTGACGTCCAAAGTCCCAAAGACGAATTCCAGCTCGTCGGAATGGAACGCATACTTCCCTTGAGGATGATTCTCCTCCGGCGGTGCGGGACGATCGAAGCGGTATCGATACACTGGCGCCCGTCCATCTTTTGCGTCTGCTTCAGCCCACTTCCATGCACCGAGAGCAATGAAGCCGGCAGTGGTGAGGTCGTCCGCAGAGCGCACAGCCTGGTCGTCGTTGTCTGCGGGGAACGCGGCTAGAAATTCCTTCGCGTGGTCTCCGTAATGCTCGGCCGCATACGTTTTCCACTTGGCTGCCGTCATGTCCTTGGAAAGTGTGCCCGCCCTCTCATCGCGGTTCCATCCGATCATCCCGGGAACGTGCATTTGTCGTCCTGCTGCGTAGGTTTCCGGTACTGACTCGGTAAGAAATCGCCCGTCCACCACAGGGAAAAAACCTGCCCCCGCTTTCTTCTGTCCCTCGAGCACTTTCTCCGCAGGCAACTTCCGCAGCTCTTCGATGTTCTTCGCACCCAGCGACTCAATCCACGCCTGATCGCGATGCTCCCGTTCGGCCAGAGAATTCATGGGGATCGTAGCTCCAAAAAACGCTCCGCTCTCGCCAATGAATTTCTGAAAGAGCCCATGCGCTTCCGGTGCGGCGGTCAGAGCATTGACTGCGAACGATCCCGCGCTCTCACCAAAAATAGTTACGTTGCCGGGATCGCCGCCAAAAGCCGCGATGTTCGCTTTCACCCATCGCAGAGCGGCCGCCATGTCCATCAGCCCATAGTTGCCGGCATGGCCGCCGGCTTCTTTCGCCAGGCCGTCGCTCGCAAGGAATCCGAAGACTCCCAGCCGGTAATTCATGGTGACCAGGACCACTCCTTTCGACACCAGGGCTGAGTTGGTGTAACGCGGCTCGGACCCGGCGCCCGCGATAAATCCGCCTCCATGGATCCAGACCATGACCGGAAGCTTGCCCGTCCCTTTGGACGATGCCGGCACATACACATTCAGGTAAAGGCAATCTTCCGTTGGGCCGGGGTCGAGAAAGATGTAATCGTTCCACACGTGGTACTGCTCGCAACGCCCGCCGAACTGTGTCGCTTCGCGCACGCCTTTCCAGGCTGCCGGCGGCTGCGGAGGCCTCCAGCGCAATTCGCCGGTCGGAGGCGTCGCGTAGGGAAGCCCCAGAAACGCCTTCTGCGAACCATGGAGGATCAGCTTTCCTGTGACTGTTCCCTGCGCCGTCGTTGCAGTTGGCTGTTGCCCTGCCATAGACACACAACAGTTCAACGTCAGGAAAGCGGTGAGAATGCTCAGGACAGATGGGCTGACAGTGGACCTTCGAAACGACAGTTTGTGAGTTTTCACTTATTGCCCCAAGACAGAAGTTGACTGACCGTTTGCCTGCTCAGCAGGCAAACGGCAACACGTCAAAGCGCGAGGAAATCGTTCTACATGCAGCCCGCAGCCTGCAAATCCTTCTTCATGCCGGCCCAGCTCGCATTCGTACTTGCCTCGGGAGTGCCGGCGCCGCGCCAGTGTGTTTCCAGATTCACAGCGTTCGAATATCCGATGCCCTTGAGCGCCCGGAATTGCGCGGTCCAGTCGATAATGCCAACGTCGACCGGCGACCAGACAACCTTTCCCTCAGCATTTTTCACTGCGTTCTTCACATGACAATGGTGGATACGCTCTTTCGGCAATGCTCCCCATCCATTTGGAAACGCGTCGAATTCGCCGCGCATCACGGCATTTCCCGGATCCCAGTTCAAGGCAAGATTCTTTACCGGCACTGCCGCAAGCGTGGCCGCGGCCTCCCGGCCTGTCGCCGTATTGCAGGCAAATTCATTCTCCAGCACCAACATGATCCCTTGCTTTTCGGCTACGCCGGCTGCTTTCCGCAACTGCTCATTGATTGCGGCGCGATAGGGTTTCACATCGTCCAGCCGCCAGAAGTCGAAACACCGTACCTTGTTCGTTTTATACCGCTTCGCCAGCTCAATCGAACGGCGAAGGATATCGTCCTGCTGCTTGAACGTGGTCTCGGCAGCACCATGCAAGTCAGCCTTCGACCCGTAGGGCGACGGCGGCGCACCCGGCCAGTCCACCTTGTACAGTGGGCTGCTGATGTCGGTCACGGTCAATGAATATTTGGCGAGAACCTTCTGTGCATCGGCAAGCTGCGTATCCGACGCCACCTGCAGGTTCTTGCCCCAGATCTCCCGCAACTCGACGAAATGCAGACCGTACTCATTCGCGATCACATGGCAGGCATGGTCGAAGTCCTGCGAGATTTCATCCGAAATCACACCAATCTTGAAGTTGGAAGTCGCGGCGAAGGCCTTGATCGGTATCGAGAGCGCGGCGCCGGCAAACGCTGCTCCCCGGACAAAGTGACGGCGGCTCATCTGGTTCATGGGTGAACTCTCCAATCATCGGTTCAATGTTGCATTAGCGTGAATCCGCATGCTCCGATGGTTTCTCGTTCAGCGGAATGTACACATCGTGTTTGTTCTAGCAATCGGAATAACGTGAATCGCGGCTACCCGTTGTCTGGTGGCGCGCGCGCTCAATATCAGGGCGATCCTGTGGATTGAGACGCCCTACCTCCGCGATGGCTTTCTCCTCCGTGTCATGAAGACTACTTGCATATTGTGAGCCTTCTGCCCGCACGGCAAACTTCCCTTCCTGGTTTTCCTCAATGAAATAGTGCTTCCCTGTCGACATGCTTTCTCCTGTACCGGTCTTGTATAGATCGCTTTCCGATCAACCTGCGATCAGTTCGACAGCAATCTGTGCCGACGGTTACTATCTGCGCCCAGAATCGTACCATCACCATCCTCTACACGGGTAACGTCTCGACCTGTTATCGTAGCTACGTCTTGCTCCAGCCATTTCACTACCGGGTTTCGTGCCCTCCGTCGCGTCTGCGAAGGAACCTGGCGCTTGCGGCATTGGCCGTGGGCTCCTTCGTGTCTGCTTCAGCAGCCGGTGAGGGTAAGGGGGCTGTGCGAGCACCTCTCTTGCTGGTCGTCAATCAGGGTAGCGCGACTGTCAGCCTGGTTGATCCCCAATCCGACCGGACCACAGCCACCATCCAGGAAGGTGTGCCTTCCATGTTCGGGCACGAGGTTGCTGTGTCCGGCGATGGACGCTTCGCGTACGTGCCTCTGTACAGCGACGTAGGGCTTGGCAAGCCCGGCAGCAATGGTGACACGATTCTGGTTTTGGATATTGCGAACGCCAGGATCAGCCGCAAGCTGTCCTTCGGTCACGGTGTACGGCCTCATCTCCCCGTCCTGGATCGCGCGACCGGCCTGCTTTACGTGACAACAGAACTGGAGAAAGCAGTCACGGTCATCGACACGAAGACGATGACGATCGTCGGAGCGGTCCCGACAGGCGCGGAACAGTCGCATATGCTCGTCATCTCGCGTGACGGGCATACCGGATACACAGCCAACGTTTCTTCCGGCACGATATCGGTTCTCGACTTGCAAAAGCGCACCTTGGTGCGAAAGATTCCCGTGGCGCCCACGATCCAGCGCATCGCGATCTCACCCGACGATAAGACCCTGGTCACCGCTGACCAAAGCAGCCCCAGGCTCGCGTTCATCGATACGGCAACGGGCTCCGTTCATGACTGGGTCACACTTCCTACGCTTGGATACGGTTCCGCCTTCAGCAAAGACGGGACCATGCTGCTGGTTACCCTGCCCGCAACCGGCCAAGTCGTAGCCATCGATGTTGCCGGCAAACATATCGTCCATACGATCGATGTAGGTCCACACCCGCAGGCAGTGCTTATTCGACCGGACGGCAAACGAGCGTATGTGTCATGCCTCGGAAGCAATTACGTCTCCGTCGTCGATCTTGCAACCTGGCAGGTCGTCGACCGCATCGAGACAGGGCAAAAGGCGGATGGCATGGCATGGCTTGCGCGATAGCATGGATGCCATATCCATATGACGCACCATGAACCACAGATCATTCGAGTCCACGAAGCGGACAACGTTGCTGTGGTGGTCAACGGGAATGGCCTGCGCGCAGGAACCCAGCTCGGACCCGAGTTGGTGGTCCGGGACGCGATCCCTCCAGCTCACAAGGTGGCGCTGGTCACGATTGCAGAGGGCGCACCTGTCATCCGCTACGGCATGACTATCGGTTATGTCCGCCAGGAAACCCTTACTCGGAAAGACTTCGCGTCAACGTCAAGGCGAATACAAAGATATTCTTTCCAGAGTCTTTTGCCCTGCAAGACAGTACGCTGAATTTCGTTCTATCCCCGAGTCCCGACGAGACATGGGGCACTATCCAGGCGATGAGCCTCCATCGTGCAGCCCAAAGTAGGATGAGGGGGAACAATATTGGCGTCCTCGACGGGGTTTCAAACCCGAGTTCCCGCCGTGGTTGTCATCGTTCATACGGTGAGGTGAGACGCAATGCGAATCAGTCGAGTGACTGTTTGTCTTGTGCTGGCTTGTTTACCCCTTATTGTCGCGGGCGAAGTCGAACCCGGTCCAGCGGCTCTGCCATCCCAGCAGACCAAGGCGATTGGGGTCCTTGTTCAGGACGCGCTGAAGCGGTTTGGAGCGCCGGGCGGAACCGTCGCGGTTGGACTTGATGACAAGGTTGTCTGGGCGCAGGGTTTTGGTCTCGCGGACATCGAAAACGGAACACCTGCGCGTGCGAATACGGCATACCGTACAGCCTCGATCGGCAAGTCCATCACGGCTACTGCGGCAATGTCGCTTGCCGAGCAGGGAAAATTGGATTTGGATGCGCCGATCCAGAAATACTGCCCCCGCTTTCCAGTGAAGACGAAGCCCATCCTTGTTCGCGACCTCATCTCGCACACAAGCGGTATCCGCCACTACGGAGGCCCCAACGAACAGGCCGAACTGTTCAATACGCACCATTACGATCACGTCTCGGATGCACTCGACATCTTCAAGGATGACCCGTTGCAACAGGACCCAGGCTCCGACTACTTGTATTCCACCTGGGGCTATGTGACGTTGGGCTGCGTCATCGAAGGCGCAACCCGAGAAGAATTTCGCCCTTTTATGGCGCACGCCATCTTTGCGCACGCCGGAATGACCAGCACGCGAGATGACGACCCTCGCGCCATTATCCCCAACCGGGCACGCGGATATATTCGCGAGAACGGCGTTTTGCTGAACTCCCGGGCGGTCGATATGAGTAGCAAGATGGCTGCGGGCGGATGGATCACTACAGCTCCCGATCTGGTGCGATTTATGAATGCTTCCATGGCGGGGCGGCTGATTTCGCCGAAAACCCTGAGCTTGATGCTGACACCCTACCGTGTAAAGACAGGAACGATTGACGGCTTCGGGATGGGGTGGGCGCTCAATGAGTTTCACGGATTGAAGGCGGGAGTCTATGGCGGGGGTACACCGCAGGTTTCAGGAATCATCCTGTTTATTCCGGAAAAGAAGTTCAGCGTTGCGGCGCTGTTCAATCTCGAAGACATTCCGGGCGACCAACGTGTCAACCTGATGAAAGCGATTGCCGACGTTGTTCTCGGCTACCCCGCAGAGAACAAGACGACGGGCAAAAAGTGACGATCAGCCTGAAACGCATCGAGAAAGATCGATTTCCATGACGAGCCATGCGCCACAAATCATTCGAGTCCACAAAGCGGACAACGTCGCTGTAGTGGTCAACGAGAGTGGCCTGCCCGCAGGGACTCAACTCGGCCCCGAGTTGGTGGTCCGGGAACCGATCCCTCCAGCTCACAAGGTGGCGCTGGTTACGATCCCGGAGGGCGCACCTGTCATCCGCTACGGTGTGACCATCGGTTATGCCCGCCAGGAAATCCCTGCGGGAAGCTGGGTCCACGAGAACACGCTTTCCCTGCCTCAGCCGCCGGCGCTTGAGTCTCTTCAGTTTTCCGCCCACCATGCGCCAGGCCATGCGCCAACTGCGGAGCCCCTGGAAGGATTTACCTTTGAGGGTTATGTCAACGCGGACGGCAGCGTGGCCACGCGCAACATACTCGGCATCAGCACCACCGTGCAGTGCGTCTCGGCCACAGTCGACTACGCGGTCGAGCGCATCAAGGCGAAGCTTCTGCCGAAGTACCCCAACGTGGATGACGTAATCGCCATCACGCACGGTTACGGTTGCGGTGTGGCTATCGACGCGCCGGGAGCGGAGATTCCGATCCGCACGCTGCGCAACCTTAGCCTGAATCCCAATC
The DNA here is from genome assembly GCA_036498835.1 of Acidobacteriaceae bacterium. Classification (GTDB taxonomy): domain Bacteria; phylum Acidobacteriota; class Terriglobia; order Terriglobales; family Acidobacteriaceae; genus Granulicella. Next base: position 54,618 of record DASYEV010000083.1, read on the forward strand.
TTGGCGGAGCGCCCATGGTCGTGAGTCTGGGTTGCGAGAAGCTTCAGCCGGAACGCATGCTCCCCGAAAGCACGCTTCCCATTCTCTCGTCCCAGCCTTACGTCGTCAGGTTGCAGGATGAAGAACACACCAGCTTCGACGAGATGGTGGAAGCCATCCTGCACATGGCCGAGCAGCGCCTGGAACATCTCAACCAACGACGCCGGCAGACATGCTCCGCCGAACATCTTGTGGTTGGTCTGCAATGCGGTGGGAGTGATGCCTTCTCCGGTGTCACCGCCAATCCGGCGGTAGGCTACGCGGCGGATCTTCTGGTGCGCGCAGGGGCCACGGTCATGTTTTCTGAAGTGACGGAGGTTCGAGACGCCATTCATCTGCTCGTGGATCGCGCGGCGACACCGGAGGTCGCGGAGGCGTTGGTGCGTGAAATGGCCTGGTATGACACGTATCTGGCGCGCGGCGGCGTCGATCGCAGCGCCAATCCCACGCCCGGCAACAAGCGCGGAGGGCTGACCAATGTCGTGGAGAAAGCTATGGGATCGATTGCGAAATCGGGAAGCTCTCCCATTCGAGAAGTGGTTCCTCCGGGCGAGCGTGTTCGCTCCAAAGGCCTGGTCTTCGCCGCAACGCCGGCCAGCGACTTCGTGTGCGGCACGCTGCAACTAGCCGCGTCCATGAATATGCACGTCTTCACCACGGGACGCGGGACGCCGTATGGCCTGGCAATGGCTCCGGTGATCAAAGTCGCTTCACGTACCGCGCTGGCAAAACGCTGGGGCGACCTGATCGATCTCGACGCTGGAACCATCGCAACCGGCGAGGCAAGTATTCAGGAAGTTGGCGAAGCGCTCTTCCACATGATTCTGGATGTAGCCAGCGGGCGCAGGCAGACATGCGCCGAGCGGTGGGGACTACACAACGATATGACGTTGTTCAATCCGGCTCCGGTCACGTAGCGATCTCTACAAGAGCTGTGTCTAGCCACGTTTCTGTTTACTGTCGCTTTTCTATTGCTGTTGCTTTTCTGGTTGTCATCCCCGAAGGGGATCTGCTGTCCCGGCCTTTCCACTCATACCCTGTCATCTCGACCGGAGCGTGTGGCGGTTCCTCTCAAGCTGTTAGGAGAAATGAGAGTGATCAAGCCGTTTTCCTCCAACGAAAACGGCCTCCACTGATCTTGAAAAAGCGAAGTATGAGAGGAACCGCCAGCGTAGTGGAGTGACTGTCTACGTTGTCAAGCCTTTAGTGCGTGGATTTTATGTCAAGTTCAAACGCACGTATTCCAGCAGGTAGAGGGATGGCTGTGGAGCGGCCATGGAAAAGATG
>DASYEV010000084.1:0-2353 GCA_036498835.1 Acidobacteriaceae bacterium
CATCTTTTCCATGGCCGCTCCACAGCCATCCCTCTACCTGCTGGAATACGTGCGTTTGAACTTGACATAAAATCCACGCACTAAAGGCTTGACAACGTAGACAGTCACTCCACTACGCTGGCGGTTCCTCTCATACTTCGCCTTTTTGAGTTCAGTAAGGGCCGTTTTCTTTGGAGGAAAACGGCTTGCGCACCCACATTTCATCTAACACCTTGAGAGAAACCGCCACACGCTCCGGTCGAGATGACAAGGGTTGTGGTGGAGAGGCCAGCAACAGCAGATCCCCTGCGGGGATGACAAACAAAAAGAAAGGCAAAGGCCGCGACAGCGCAGGTCCAGCCTCCATCCGCTAAACTTAAAGCTCTATGAGCAGCAGCAACGACGCGGGCAAAACACAACCGCGCCCCACGATTAAGGCCGTTCGCGGCACCCGCGATCTCCTCCCCGATCAGACCCCCCTTTGGAACCACGTCGAAGCTACGGCACGCGCGGTCTTCGCCCGCTATGGATTCGGAGAAATCCGTACGCCGGTCTTTGAAGAGACTTCCCTCTTCTCGCGGTCGGTCGGCGAAGAGACCGACATCGTCTCGAAAGAAATGTTTACCTGGGACGACCGCGCACGCGCCGCCAGCGAAAAGCCTCAGTCTCTAACCCTCCGCCCTGAATCCACGGCCGGTGTGGTGCGCGCCTATATTGAGCACAAGCTCGGCGAAACCGGGGCTCTCCAGAAGCTCTATTACATCGGGCCGCAGTTCCGCCGCGAACGTCCCCAGCGCGGCCGCTATCGCCAGTTCTGGCAAATTGGCGCCGAAGTCATCGGCCCACAGACCTCCGGCTCCGAATCGCCTTTGCGCGACGCCGAAATCCTGGAAATGCTGGCTAGCCTGCTCGACGAACTGGGTATACGCGACTGGAAGCTGGACCTCAACTCCGTCGGCAACGCCGAAGACCGCGCGCGCTACAACATGGCGCTGCGTGAAGCGCTCGCTCCGGTCAAAGACAAGCTGTGCCCTGACAACCAGCGCCGCGCTGAAACCAATCCGCTGCGCGTGCTGGATTCCAAAGACGAGCAGGACCAGGAAATCATCAACGGCTTGCCCAAGATCGCCGACTATCTCGGCGAAGAGTCCCGCACCCACTTTGCCCAGGTGCTGGCCGCACTCGATGCCTGCGGCGTGGCTTACAACATCAATCCACGACTGGTACGCGGACTCGACTACTACACCCGCACCACGTTTGAGTTCACCGTGACCACCGGGCTGGGCACGCAGAATGCGTTGCTCGGCGGAGGCCGTTATGACGGTCTCAGCGAAATGCTCGGCGGCCCCAAGGCTCCGGGCATCGGGTTTGCCATCGGCGAAGACCGCCTGATCCTCACGCTCCAGGCGCAGGCGGAAGCCGACGCGGCAGCCTCGGGCAATGCTCCCGCGCCCGCCAAACTCGATGCGTACATTGCACCCATTGGAGTGGAGCAGAATGCAGCAGCGCTGGCCTTGGCACGCGAATTGCGCCGCGAGGGTCTGACCATCGAAGTTGGCGATGGAAGCTTCAAGCTTCGCAAAGCGTTCGACACGGCAGACAAGCTCGCACGCCACATCATGCTGCTGGGTGAAGATGAGGTCGCCAGCGGCGCCGTGAAAGTCAAAACCTTCGCCACAGGTGAGCAGCAAACGATTCCGCGCACCACGCTGATCAAGGTGCTGCGCATGATTCCTGGCTAGGTTCGGGAGCGAAATCAAGCTCTGCGGTGTCTATGGGAGTGCGCACACTTTCGCGCACTCGCCCATGCTGCGCCGGACCTTTCTTCACGGACTCGCCGCCACCGGTTTTCTCGCCCACCTTCCCGCCACTGCAACGCTGGATGCGGGCAGCCGTCTTGTTGCCGCCGCTCGCGCCCAGATGGGAATCACCACCGACTATGACGGCAGCTATGCCAGTCTCGCCTACCCAAACGGCGATGTGCCGCGTTCCACCGGCGTTTGCGCCGACGTGGTTGTTCGCGCCGGCCGCGATGCCCTGGGCCTCGACTTGCAGAAACTGGTGCACGAAGACATAGTGAAGAATTTCGGCGCTTACCCGCGCATCGCCGGCATGAAACATCCCGACAGCAATATCGATCATCGCCGCGTGCTGATTCTCGAAGCCTATTGGCGCAGAGCAGGATGCCAGCAATGGGCCGCGCGAGCCAGCACTGCCGGCGACGCGTTCCCGAAACCTCTGCGGGCGGGCGACTGCCTGACCTGGATGATCTTTGGACGCCTTACGCATGTGGGCATCGTGAGCTCTGTGACACCGGCGGGGGCCGTGATCGTCCACAACATCGGCCGGGGAGTCGAAGAGATCGATATGGCGG
>DASYEV010000085.1:0-20305 GCA_036498835.1 Acidobacteriaceae bacterium
CTCACACTCCACGTAACCTTTCAGCGAGTACAGCGGAACGCCCGTCAGAGTTGAGCCCATCTCAAACCTGCGAAATCCCGCCTTTGCCGCTGCATCCTCACAGTGTGCCAACACCAGAGTCCCGATCCCTTGCCTCGACCAGTCGGGGTGCACAAAGATGGCCCGTATTTTCGCCGCGTCCGTCGCAGGATCGAGAAGAGCGCTTTCCCGGTCCGGCCCGTGATCGCTTCCGAAAAGTGTGCGGCGATAACTCCATCCGCCGCAGCCCGCGATTCGCGTGGGATCCTCGCAAGGGAAGACCACGAAGTAGGTGCCGTCTTCGACCAACTGGGTATCCAGTCCGAGCGCATGCCCAAGGGCGCCTGCCATCTGCGCGGGCGTGTAGTCGTTCTTCTGCAGGCCTCGCACGGAGAGCTCGATGAGCCGCTTCAAGGACTCGATATCCTCGCCGATCGCGGTGCGTATGCCAAAACGGGCTGGTTCTTTCATCATCGGAACCATGGTATTGCAGGGAACAATGAAGTCGCCTGGCAACGGTTCCCATCCGCACTCCCCGGACGAATTCCCGGATGGCCGGCGAGGACCTGTTCAGGGGGAGAAAATCCCGCGGTGCTGAGATACACTCCTTGGCACTATGAACAGCGTGCATCTCGGATGGGCCATGTTGGCCGCGGCCGGCGGCTTTGTCACCTACTTCGCATTTGGTTCTCTCGTCTTCGTCTCGTTACCGCGGTTGCGGGACGATTACGCGAAGCATCCGGCTGTTTACCGCGATCATGACGACATCAACAAGTTCATGCCCATTGGCATGGCGGCCATGTTTGTCTCGATGTGCGTCCTCGCTCTCCTCTACGCGATGTCCTATCGGGACGGCTTCGGCGTGCTCGCAGGGGCACGGTTCGGAGCACTGATCGGCTTGTTCGTCGTGTGCGCCTTCGTGCTGCATAACCACGTCAACCTGAAGATAGGTTGGGCGCTTACCTGGAAACAGGCGGTCGCTTATTTCGTGGAGTGGACGCTTGCCTGTCTCGTGATTGGGTGGATTTACAAATGACGGCGACGAAGAGTTCGTATGAAGACAAGCTGGCGCTCTACGAGAAGGTCATCGCGGGGATTCCCGGGGTCGAGCGAAAGGGCGCAACGAATCCCTACACGTCTCTCAACGGACATATGTTCAGCCGCCTCGATCCATCCGGGCAGTTGTCTCTGCGCCTGCCTCCGGAGGAACGCGAGAAGTTCCTGAAAAAGTACCGAACCACGCTTTTTGAGTCCTATGGGATCGTGCAGAAGGAATATGTTCTTGTTCCCGAGAGCCTGTTGAAAAACACCGTCCAGCTACAGGAGTACTTCAACGTGAGTCTGCGCTATATCCAGACGCTGAAGCCCAAACCCAGCAAGAAGACCAGCGCCTAGCGGCCGGCTCTACACAGGCGGCCGCATCGAAGCGGCCGGATCCAGTCATACGCGATCTTGGTCCTCTTAGAATCACGAACGGTGCATCCGTTGCCATTGGGAGGGAGCAGTGGCCTTCAGGCCACTGATTTCCTGCTAGCGAGGAGTCGGCTTCAGCCGCGGGTTCTCTGTAAGAACCACGATGGACCATCTTTCGCGACACGTGCTTACCCTGCAAAAGACCAAGCAGAACGAGCCCAGCCCTGAATGCCACTCATCACTCATACTTCGCCGCATGGAAAAAGGCCCATGGCTAAAGCCACATTCGAGGTGCGATTGGGAGCAGTGACCTAAAGGTCACTGCTCCCTCCCAGTGGCTTTGCCATGCACGATCGCTAGTAGACGCCTGAGAAGTTCTGGAAGCTCGGCGCAGCAGGTCAAACGTGTAAGGCCTTCCCCCACAACGTTGTGCAGGTGAGACATGGAGCGCAGGCCTCCTGGTTCACACTCCCGTAACTTCGCCGTCGAATCCTGTAGGCAATGGTGATTCGCACGCAGTCGAGCTTCTCCCGCATCCGCCACTCCCTCTGTATCTGCATGTGGGTCGCCGTTGTCATCGGCGTTCTCGCCAGACAGCCGGCCTTGCATGCGCAGTCCGCCTGTCCGCGTCCTGAGGTTGGCAGCACGGTGCAGGAGCCGGAAGACCTCCGCAGCCGGGACGGTGTGCTCGAAGCCGAACTGACTGCAGTCAATGCGGCAGAAGCGGATGGCTCTGTCCGCTACTGCTACGTCGATGCGGCGGGGCATGAATCGCCTAACCTTCGCGTCAGGCCTGGCGATCTTGTCGTCCTCCATCTAAAGAACGCCATGAAGGAGCTTCATCCCGCGGGCCATGGAATCGCAGAAGCACACGCCTCCCATCTTCATCCCATCCATGATGCGTGTGCCGGCGGTGGCGCGATGACTTCGCTTTCGACCAACCTGCATTTCCATGGACTGACCATCCCTCCCACCTGCCATCAGGATGATGTGCTGAAGACCTCGCTTCAACCCGGCGATCCGGTCTTCGACTATCGCTTCCGAATTCCGGACGACGAGCCGCCGGGCCTTTACTGGTACCACCCACACATTCACGGCTTCAGCAAGGAACAGGTGCTGGGCGGAGCTTCCGGCGCATTGATCGTGGAAGGCATAGAACGGGCCCGGAAGGAGGTGGCAGGCTTGCCGGAACGGGTCTTCATCATCCGCGACCAGGACTTGCTGCACCCGGATGCTCCACCTTCGAAGTCCGAACCGGTTGTGCCGAAATCCATGATCGACCGCGATGGCGACGCAGCCAACAATGGCACAGGTTTCGGCAAGCCCGCCAAGGATCTTTCCATCAACTATGTCCCGGTGCCCTACCCCAACTATGAACCGGCCACGATTCTGATGAAGCCTGGGGAACGTCAGTTGTGGCGCGTGCTCAACGCGTCGGCGATCACATACCTCAATCTCGCAATCGTGTTCGGACGCACACCGCGACCGTTGGGCCTGATCGCCATGGACGGAGCGCCCATCGGCCTGCAGGACTCAGCCGCCGCCATCAATGACCAAACGCATCTTGCGGTGCCTCCCGGCGCTCGTGTTGAGTTCGTCGTGCAGGCGCCTCCGGAAGGCGGCAGCGGCCTGCTGGTCACACGCACTGTCGACACCGGACCCGGCGGAGAAAATGACCCCAATCGCGCTCTTGCGCAGATCGTCACATCGCCGTCCGCACCCGAGCCCCGCTCGCGTCTGGAAGCCTCGCCCCAGCCTCTACCGCCACCTACCCAGGCCTGGCTGGGAGACGTCGCTCCGGTACGCGTGCGCAAGATGTATTTTTCCGAGAAGCTTGCCGACCCCAACGATCCTGCCAGCGCTGTTGAGTTCTATCTCACCGTAGAAGGCCAGACGCCCAGGATGTTCGACATGAACTCCGATGTGCCGAACATCGTTGCTCAGCAGGGAACCGTAGAGGACTGGATCATCGAGAACCGCTCCAGCGAGCTGCACGCATTCCACATCCATCAACTCCACTTCCTCCTGCTGCACTACCTGGAGAAGCCTGTTGAAGAGAACTTTCTTCGCGACACCATCAACGTTCCCTATTACAACGGGAGGTCGCTGACCTACCCGAGCATCCGCATTCGCGTGGACTTTCGCGACCCAAATACTGTTGGGGTATTTCCTTACCATTGTCATCTGCTGGAGCACGAGGACAAGGGCATGATGGGGACGATACGAGTTCTTCCGCGAAATCCTGTGAGCAGCGCTTCTGTGGTTACGGGAAACAAATAGTTGTGTTTGAGAGAAGCTCTGGGAGCGCCAAGTTTGCTGCAAAGACGATCGCAAGAGAAGCGCATCCGGCGACTCACTTAGCTCAACGGGTAAGTCTATCGATTTGGCGCTAACAATAAGGGAAATATCAACTTGCTTTGTTACTCAGGCAACCTTCTATGGAGGCGTTGGTTTTCATCGAGGCTTCAAACTGTAACTATGTCGCCGCAAGAATTCGCGGCTTACCTTCTGGGTGTCGAGGCGTCATGTTTCGACCTTCAGGAGGGAAGTATGAATGTAGAGAAGTTCGCGTCCATCGCCATGCGCAACGTGCGTAACGGTCTTGCTGTTGTCGCCATGTTCCAGGTGGCGATTGGCAATGCCGCTGCTGCCGGTGCTTCAGCCACTCCACCATCCCGGGACAAGGACACCAGCAGCCCGATCAAGCATGTCATCGTCATCATCGGCGAAAACCGCAGCTTCGATCACGTCTTCGCCACCTACGTGCCCAAGAAAGGCGAAACCGTCTGGAATCTGCTTTCCAGGGGCATCGTCAAGGCCGACGGCACGCCTGGCCCCAACTTCTCGGAATCCGAACAGAAGGCAGCGCTCGACATGCAGCCTGACGCCTTCCTCCTGAGTCCGCAGAAGTCGGCGTTCAAGGGTGACGTTCTGCCTGCGCCGCTGGTCGGCGGACCCACGGACTCGTTCGTGAAGAATGACAGTCTCACGCTCGCGAAGCAGTCGGAAAACGGGCTGCCAGCCGACTACTACGGCTATCTTGTCACGGGTGGTAGCGGCCAGACCGCGGGCACGCCGGACAAGCGCATCAAGAACGTGAAGTCGCTTCCTCCGGGACCGTTCCAGATCACCAATGGCGACACGTTTACCTACAACGACTACGCGCAAAGCCCGGTCCATCGCTTCTACCAGATGTGGCAGCAACTGGATTGCAGCGCGGATACTGCAACGCGCGAGAATCCCTCCGGCTGCAAGGCGAAGCTGTTTCCATGGGTAGAAACGACCGAAGGTGCGGGCGCCAACGGCATCGCGCAGCCGGCAAACTTCAGCACGGAATACTCGGCGAACGCCATCACCACCGGTGAAGGTTCGACCGCGATGGCCTTCTACAACGTTCAGACCGGCGACGTTCCGTACTTCAAGAAGCTCGCCGATCAGTATTCGATGAGTGATAACTTCCACCAGTCGGTCAATGGCGGCACCGGCGCCAACCACATCATGTTCGGCCATGGCGACATGATCTACTTCAGCGACGGCAAGGGAAACCCCGCCGTTCCGCCGCACAACATGCTGGTCGCCCAAGGCAGTAAAAATGCCGGCGTGGTGGATGAGGTCGAGAACCCCAACCCCGCTCCCGGCACCAATAACTGGTACACGGAAGACGGCTATGGCGGCGGTTCGTTCGGTGCGGCTTCCTTCGGTGGGGGCTCCTACAGCAACTGCTCCGACACCACCCAGCCGGGCGTTGAGCCGATCGTGAAGTATCTGCACTCGCTGATGCCTTCCATCCCCACCCGCTGCCAGGCTAACCACTACTATCTGCTGAACAACTACAATCCTGGCTATTTCGGTAACGGCAACAATGCCTATACGGATACCAACGCCAGCAACACCGTATTCACCATTCCGCCGTCCTCGGTGCGCAGCATCGGCGATGAGATGATCGCCAAGAACATCTCGTGGAAGTATTACGGCGACCAGTGGAACAACTACGTGAACGATCCTTACCAGTTGAACTACAGCGCAATGGGTAAGGATACGGATGAGTACTGCACGATCTGCAATCCTTTCCAGTACGACACGTCCATCATGAGCAAACCGGCTGTGCGTGCGGCGCACCTGCAGGACACCACCAACCTCTACGAGGACATTGAGAACAACACCCTGCCGGCCGTTTCGATCGTCAAGCCCAGCGGCCTGGTCGACGGTCACCCGGCCTCCTCCAAACTCGATCTGTTCGAAGGCTTCACCAAGAAGATCGTGGACGCCGTCAAGGCCAACCCCAAACTGTGGGCAGATACCGCAATCTTCGTCACCTTCGACGAAGGCGGGGGTTACTATGACTCGGGCTACGTGCAGCCTCTGGATTACTTCGGTGACGGAACCCGCATCCCGCTCATCGTGGTTTCGCCCTACACTAAGGCGGGTCATATCTCACACGACTACTCCGACCACGTTTCGATCCTGAAGTTCATTGAGCGTAACTGGGGGCTCGAAACCGTGACCGCCCGCAGCCGCGACAACTTCCCCAACCCGATTGCCACCGAGAAGAACCCGTATGTGCCGGTCAACAGCCCGGCCATCGACGATCTCTTCAGCCTGTTCGACTTCAAGTAGAAAGAAGGGCAGTAGAAACAAAACGACCGGAGTTCGTAGCGAGCTCCGGTCGTTGCGTTTAAGTCAGCGTCTGAAGCGGACACCTGCGCCCGGGTTCGCCGCAATTCCCCAACCTGGGTCATCAGGGTTGAACGGTGAGTCCGTTCCTGAGGTTTTTCCTCTTCACCACAATCCTGTCATCTCTCCGCTACGGTCGAGATGACAGAGTCGTGGAGAGCAAGGGCGAACTATGCGTCGCTCATGCCGCCACCGCAGCATGCGCTCTTGGTGTGTCCCGGCCGCTCGGCAAGATCGACCACGAAGCCTTCGGGATAGCGATCCACGAAATACCCTTGCGGGTAGCGGTCATGATGACGGACCCATGACATCGTGAAGCCCAGGCCCTCTTCATCGCGACCATTGGGTACCAGGTCCAGGATGTTGTAGGTGCCCATCAGAATATCCAAACCGCGCGCATAGGCGGAGTAGGTGTGTAAGATTGCGCCGTCCTCGCCCTTGGTAAAGATGCTCGCTCCCGGCGCTTCATCCTGGGGAAACTCTCCCACGCTGTAGTTGTAGTACACCTTGCCGCCGGCCTTTTCTTCCGGTGTGAAGGACACGTGATAGTCGAAGTTGAAGTCGCTGCCGAACGACGACACCCACTCGAACTTCCAGCCCATGCGCTTCTTGAAGGCTTCGATCTTCTGGATCGGGGCCCGTGAAACCACCACCAGCGTGGTATCGCGGTTGGCAAGATGAGCGAGCGTTCCATCGAAGTGGTCGGCCACAAGCGAACAACTTGCGCAGCCCTGCTCCCACTCCGGGCCGAACATGAAGTGGTAGATCATCAACTGACCGCGGCCGTCGAAGAGATCGGCCAGCCGCACCTTGCCGCGGGTTGAATCGAAGGTGTACTCCTTTTCGACTCTTTCCCATGGCAGGCTGCGGCGCTCGCGGCTTAGTTCATCGCGCAGGCGGGTGAACTCTTTCTCTTTCTTCAGAAACTGCTTGCGAGTGGCGACCCACTCCGCATGCGAAACGACATTGGCTTCTACGGCTTCAAGTGTGCTGCTAGCCATGGTGATCCTCCCTGGCAGTGGTTGGAGTGACGTTGTTGTCGACGGCACGCTTGATGCCGAACTTTCTGATGGCAAATGCCGCAAGGCCACCTGTGGAGATAACGCTGCCGGCAATGAGCGCCGCGGTTGAAAGACAAAGTGGACACATAAGGGGGCGTTCTCCTCACCTGGGACATTGTTTGGGAGTGGGTAGGCCTCGCGGAATTTGTAGGGCGATTGGGCGAGTTCGCCCGCAACCGCTGCGTTTACGCAGCGGCCTCGGCGTGTTTGCGAACACGATCGTGCATCGAGGTCCAGCCTTTGTTCATGTTGCCTTTGAGTTCTTCAGGAACAATGCCCAGCGCCGTATGACGGAACGTGATCAAGGTGCCGCCATCAACTTCCGTCAGACGGTACTGCACATTCGAAACGAAAGGGAATGAGGCGAACAGGGGACCAACGAATTCCAGCAAGGATGGCCGTGCGATGGCCTTGACGTTGGCCCAGAAGTGACCGTCCCCATTTCCCATATCGCGGTACCAGCGCCCGCCGGGCCACGCTTCGATCTTCATATTGAGCGACTTGCCGTCGGGCGTTTCGTTGCCCGGCCCGAGCTGTTCCAGCAAAGCGGCAAAGGTGACATCCATCGGCGCCTTGACGTGGATTTCCTGGTTGATGGTGATGGTCAGATTATCGAGAGTCGGTTCGGTGGCGATCATTGATTACTCCTGGGTTTTGGGTTTAGGGGACTGGGAAGGTTCCTGGGGATGCAGATCGGGGGAGGTCTTGCGGACAGTCGCTTCCGCGAGTTCCTTCACACGGTTCAACTGGTGCTGCCAGTAGCGTTCGAAGGTTCCGGCCCACTCGTGGAGCGGGCGTATCGCCTCCGCATTGGTGCGGTAAAGCTTTTGCCGGCCATGGCACCGCATGCGAACCAGGCCCACATCATGCAGTACGCGCAGGTGTTTGGATACGGAAGGTTGTCCCAGCCCGAGGGCTTCGACGATGTCTCCGACAGGGCGTTCGCTGCCGGCAAGATAGGTCAAAATGTCCCGCCGCCGGGGCTCAGCGACTGCATTGAAAGCGTCCGAGGTGGTGCTCGCTCTTGCCATAACGAGACAATACATTCCTATATAGGAATATGTCAAGCGGAGAACGCATGGAAACAGGTTCTAGGTTCTAGGTGCTAGGTTCTAGAGAGAAGGCGACAGTGGTGCAGTCGCGGCTTTTGCTTTTCTTTCTGTCATCCCCGTAGGGGATCTGCTGTTCTGGCCACCACTTTGGGTGCCCCATTCATCGCGGCAGTATCGCGATGAGTGGGCCTGCACGCAGCTCTGTCAGCGACCCGCCTACCGCAGCAACACCACCGCGTTATAGACCATATGCAACACCACCGCCGCGTTCAGCCGCTTCGTCTTCTTGAACAACAATGCATTGGCTACACCCACCAGAAACACCGGCGGCCACGCCAACGTCGGATGATAAGCCGCAAAGAATGCCGCGCTGCCTATGACCGCGCGCCATCCTCCCCACTCGCGGTCGAGCGCGCGGAAAAGTAGTCCGCGAAAGAGATACTCCTCCGCAAGTGGCGCAAAGCCGATGGCCATGATGGCATAGCTGGTGTGCCAGCCTGGAATTTTCGAAGCCTCTTCCTGGTCCTTGCGAATGATCTCAGCGATTTTGGGAATGTGCTCCAGGATCGCTGTGTATCCATGGGCGAGCAGCCCCAGGACAACTCCGCCGGCGGCCCCCATCAGCAGGGCGCCAGGCAAGGTTCGGTCGATGGGACCGGAGCCGAGCCACCCCGGCAGGAGCGTGCCTTGGGGCTCGCTTTCTGTGTCGCGGGGCCCAGCCCAATACCAAATCTCCGCCGGACGAACACTGCGGTTCGTGAGGAAGATGGAAACGCCAATCGACACACCGATTGCGCTGAGAGCGTATGCCGCCGCCAGCGCAATGGCCGCGCTGTCCTTTCCGAGGAGCCCGATCAGCGCGCCCGTAAGAACTGCGGCGACTTCCAACAGCACGCTGATCGAAACCATCGCGTGCATCATCGTGGGAGCCTTGGGCAGCTCTTCCGACCACGGGTCAAAGAGATAGGGAAGCCGGGCGCGGAAGTTTTGCCACATCGCCGCCGCCGTCATATAGGAATACACAATGCCGACGATGGCGAGATTCCACTGCTGCGTGATCACGCCAATCGCAAACGTGAACATGCCCATCTGCGCGGCGAACCGGCTGCCCTTGCGTACGGTTTGAACCTCGCCGGACTCCGAGGTCACCGTGACCAGCGTCACCGATTTTTCCGCCATGCTGCGGCTGAAGATAAACCAGCCGAGACCGACCAGAAGCAGTTTCCACCAGCTCGCGGGAAACAGCACCGCCGCATAGGCGAGCACCATCGCGACCATCCCCGTAGAGATCAGCGCCCACAGCCAGGCTTTGGCCTTCAGAAGGCTTTCCAGGCCACGGGGCCATGTGAGTGAGATCCACAGCGCCGCACCCTCCGAAGCCAGCGACTTGGGGCCCAGGACCCACAGAAAATAAGTGCCGAAGATGATCGCCGCGCCGCACAGGTAATTCCACTCCCGTTGTGCGTGCTGCAGCATGAAGCGGAAGTTGAAGAGCTGCACCGCCGCCACAGTCAAGGGGATCAGGATCGACTGCACGATGGCGCTGCGGTCTCGCACGAACCACAACAGCTCTTTGCGATAGAGCGGCTCGCGTCCAAATTGTGCGGCACGTCCGCCTGGACCTGCGGGCTTAGTTACTTCAGCTCCAAACGCTCCACTCAAGCCGCGCTGCATGGCCCACACGCTGAAGCTTACCGACGCAGCGAATGCGATCAGCACCGCAATCCAGCACGTCACAAGGGCGATGAGGGCGGACTGTTCTCCATCGGAAGCGTTGCCAAGAAAGAGGCGCAGCCACGGCCACGGAAGACCATCCAGAATCGCGAGGTGCTTCAGGACACCGCCCGGCACTTTGTCGACAAGGAACTTGCCGAGGAGCATGGCCATCATAGCGGCATAGCCAAGCCAGTTCATCAGTCCGCTGAGCACGCCGCGCGAACGAGGCGATACGCGCAGCATGATGCCGATTTCCAGGGCCTTGCCCACACAGGCGGCTGCAACGGTAACCGGCACGCCAATCAACAGGCCCGCGAGAATCCCGGTTGGGGTCCCGTACGCCAGGCCAAAGAGAATTCCAGGAAACAACGGCGCCGACCAGTACATGGGATTGGCGGCGAGCGGCGCCAGCATCTCCGCGAGAAATACCGCGCCCGTAGGTACTGGGTGGGAGAACAGCCATTCCCACATGGGATGACGTCTGCGTTGCAGGTCCAACTCCAGGCCTTCGCCCTGAAAGATCAGCATGATCAGCCACCACAGCAGCACCAGCGAACCCAGCATGGCCGGCATACGGCCATGCGTTGAGAGATTCGTCAGTCCCGGTGTGGCATCTTCTTCCGAAATGAAATCTCGTGTGCCATGCGCATTGAAGGACGCCAGAAGCTTGTTCGCGATGTCGGTTTCCGAGCCACCCTCACGACGTGCAATCTCCTTGGCTTCTCGCTGGAAACGACCTTTGATACCGTCCAACTCTCGGGCTTGGTCCGACTCCAGACCTGGGATATTGTTTCGCAACAGGTTCTTAGAGGCCTGGTCAAGCTCCGCGGTATAGAGGAACGATTGCTCGACGATGATCTTCCCGTGTTGTTCGGCTTCGTACGTCTGACCGCTTTTCACGGCCATGTCGAGCAGATAGGCTCCCGCACCGTTGATGAACGCCATAAAAAGAAATACGAAAACGATAACGAAAGCTCCCCAATCCATGGCGGATTTGCCGGAGCGCTGATTGAGCAGCTCTTGGGTGCGCTTTCTCTGTCCCTCGGCCCGCCGCCTGGAATTGCGCAACAGCAGACGAACGGTTCTCCAAAAGCCTGGAGAAGGTGAACCTGGCGGGCTCATCTCTGTGCAGGCCTCGCGGTCAGTTGCAGGAAGATGTCTTCCAGACTCCGATCGCCGTAGGCAGCGCGAAGTTCGGCAAGCGGTCCCTTCGCGGCAATCCTGCCCTCGTTCATGATCACCGCGTGCGAGCACAGCCTGACGACGTGGTCCATCAGGTGGGTGGAGAACAACACGGTCGTGCCTTGCTGCGCGATTCCCTGGATGATGTCGTAGAAGAGATGGGTGGACTCGACATCGAGCCCGTTGGTGGGTTCATCCAGCACCAGCAGCTTCGGCTGGTGAACCAGGGCGAGCAGGAAGCCCAGCTTCTTCTTCATGCCGCGTGAGTAGTCTTCGGCATAGTTGTCCAGGTCATCGATGAGCCGCAATTGGCGAATCACCGGCATCAGCCGCTCCATGGCCTCGCGAACATTCAGGCCATGCATGGCGGCGCTCAGCTCCAGTACCTCGCGTCCGGACAGGTAGGAGTAGAAGACGGGCTCGTCGGGCAGAAAACCGATCAGGCGCTTGACCTCGACGCGCTCCTCGAACGCATCGCGGCCGTCCACCAGCAGCCGTCCGTGGGTGGCTCTAAGAATGCCCATCAGCAGACGAAACAGCGTTGTCTTGCCGGCGCCGTTCGGCCCGAGCAAGCCACAGATCTGGCCGGCCGGGACCGCAAAGGAAATGTCCTGAAGTGCATGCTTCGACCCGAATGATTTGAAAACGTGATCGACCAGCACCAGGTCAACTATGGATTGAACCGAAACTTCTTCGATCACTGGAGCTCCAGAGGCAGGTCACAGTTAACAGCGAACAGTTAACAGTACAACTCAGCCGTTATTGAACCATTTCATGGATGCGTGTCTAAAAGCCTTCTAAACCCTAAACCCATCCTTACGAGTGTTAACTGATGCCTGCCTTTGCGTATCGCAGAGACAGACTCATATTTCCAAGTGTGTTGAGAGAGCAAACGCTGCATCGTTCGCCCGTTGTCGATTGCACATGGAGATTGAGTGAGGCGCCCTCCTGGAACGAGGACACATAGTAGGTCCCGTATGTGCCTTCCGCTGCTGCCGTTGCGAATCCGCGTGCGTTCAACGTCTCGATGCAAGCCTCGAAGATGCACACGTGACATCCGTCGTGGCGCACGGTGATGGATGCCTCCCAGCTATTCAAGTCCTCGACGTCGGCATGCCTTCGCAGTTCACCTTGGCTGCCCGGTTCCAGCGTGAATTGGACCCACTCAGGTAGCGAGTCCCACAAGATCGTCTCCGGTTCGGGCGGTCTTTTCGGGGCTGGTTCAGGAGGCCGCGTGTCGACCAATGCCGCGAGCGGCGCCCAGAATTCTTTCCCGGTCCATTGATCGCGGAGGAGGAGGCGGTCACCTGCTTCACCGGCGGCCACCAGATAACCGGGAGACGTGGCAAAATTCTCCATGCCGGTGAGTCGGAAGAACTGAGTTGTCCAGAACGCAGTGCCTTTGTAGCCATAGACCACGAGGTCGAACCGGAAGTCCTCGCTCAAGGCTTCCATATGAAGCACGGTGTGCGACGGGCTTACCCAGGAAGACCGCCTCCCCACTTCTATTGAGCCTTGAACGACGAGCCCATTGGCCACGGCGAGTTCTTCGTAAAACGCAAGTACCTCCTCGCAGGAAGCCTGCATGCTGCGTGCTTCCGGCCAGCACACCCAGACCATCGAATCATGGAGCGTGCTGCCGGGGGGAGCCGAAAACCACTCTGGCGGCGGTGGTATGGCGCTCCGGTCGATAGAATCCTGGAACGCCTGCGTGCCGTCGGCAAGGCGGCATTCCGTCGCCCTGACCCAACGGCATGTGTCACCCGGACTCAAGGTCTGGGATGAGATAGATGAGCCAGGACGTTCGGGATCTGGCGCTAACTCATAGGTATGACCGTTGTGAATCTCAATCCATCCAAACACGGGAAAGCTCCAGACCTGACGTCCGCATCTGCATTGTCGCATCGGAGTCCTTGAGGGAAATCGTATCCTTTCGTGACCCGACTCAAACAGATTGTGGTCTCTGGACGCGGTAGAAGAGCAGAGAACAGAGATCAGAGAGTAGAGAACAGGAACTTGATCTCTCATCTCTGCTCTCTACGTGCGGTCCTCTCCTCCCTACTTCCTACTCGCTACTTCCTGCACCCCACGTTCCACGACTTGTTAACTGTTCGCTGTTAACTGACCCCTGTCCCTATACTTCCTCCATGAACCCATTGCATAACTTCAGATACGTGCTGCATCGCGAGAACAACGAGACAGCCGGTGGCAGTGCTGGACTGCCTGCACAGAGTGGCAATCCGGCTGCGGCTCCCCAGACAACCACGCCCGCGGCGCAGGGACGCGTCTTGCTGATCCATGGTTATTCGGCCGACTGGAAGGCGTTCGTGCCATGGAAAGAAGCGTTGTCCAAGGCGGGCATTGCGACGGAGACCATCAGCGTCGGCAACTACGTGACGCTGAACAATGAGGTCAGCATCAAGGATCTCGGAGAAGCGTTCGACCGCGCGCTGCGCCTCAGCAATTTCGGTGCGGGACTTCCGGACCACACCTGGACCTTCGACGCCATTGTTCATTCCACCGGCATGCTGGTGTTGCGGCAGTGGCTGACCAGCGATCCCTATCCGCCCACCGACCCGCGGAGCCGCATTCGCCGCCTGAAGCATCTGATCGGCCTCGCGCCGGCGACCTTTGGCTCACCACAGGCGAAGAAGGGCAGAAGCTGGCTGGGAGCGCTGGTGAAAGGGAACCACTCGCTGGGTCCGGACTTTCTGAATGCGGGCGACTGCGTGCTCGATGGCCTGGAACTGGCCAGCAAATTCACCTGGGACCTCGCGCACAAGGACATGCTGGGCCCCAACCCCCTTTACGGCAAAGGCGACGGGACACCCTATGCGGCCATCTTCATCGGCAACGTGCCCTACAGCGGAATCTCGTCCGTGGCGAACTCGCCGGGGACCGATGGCACGGTGCGCTGGGCGGGATGCGCCCTCGATACGCGCAAGGTCACACTGGACTTCCGGCGCCATCCGCAGATCGATCCCTCGGATTCCAGCAAACGTGTCACAATCTCCGACTGGTCCGCCGAGCGGCTCGCTTCGCCGCTGATCGCGATCGACGGCCAGAACCACGGCACCATTATTGCGGAGCCCAAAGCGGAGGTCATTCCGCTGCTTCACGATTTCCTGGGGATTCGGAGCGACGTCGAATACAACGCCTGGGAAGAACGTGCGCAGGCTTTCGGCGCGCCTTCGCGGGCCAGGATGGATGTCTCGGACAATCTCGCCGCCGGCGCGGGGTGGCAGCAGCTATGGATTCACATGGTCGATGACCATGGCGATGGCGTGACCGACTACAACATCCAGCTTTATTACGGCGACGACCTGTCAGAGTCGGACAACCCAGCCAAGGCCTCTGTGAAGCTGATCGCGGATACTTACTCCAGTGACAGCAGCTATCGCTGTTTCTACATCCACCTGACCAGGGAGATGCTGACGCTCCAGGCTGACAACAAGAAGATGTGGCTGGAGCTGGTAGCGTCCAGCGGCTCCACGCTGATTGAGTACGAGGCCTATACCGGCAGCGAGGACGATCCCTTCCGCATGGCCATCGACACGCACAACCCGGCAACCAACAAGCCGGTGAAGATGGATATCACTGCGCTGACCGAAGGCGGCGCATCGTTGTTCTATCCCTACACGACAACGCTGCTGGAAGTTTTCGTGCAGCGCGAACCCATGCCGCTGGGCGATGTCAGCGGTCTGTTTACTTTCCCGGGATAGGTTCGGGTGCAACCGGTACACGGCGAATACGTGCCAATCGCCGTGTACCTCGTACTACTCGGTACGGAGTGCCTGCATTGGATTCAACCGCGAAGCACGCCATGCCGGAGCGAGGCAGGCCAGAACCGCGACCGCCAGCAGCGTCACCACCACGCCTGAAAGAACCATGGGATCGAGAGGTTTGGTCCCAAAAAGCATGGACTGAAAGATGCGTGTTGCCGCATAGCTTGCCACCAGGCCGAGCCCCAGCCCGAACAGTGCCGGGCGCAGGCCGTCGAACAACATCAACTGCAGAAGCTGATCGCGTTGCGCACCCAACGCCATGCGGATGCCGAGCTCCGAAGTGCGCTGCGTCGCCAGGTACGAGAGCACGCCATACAAGCCTATCGAGGCAAGCAGCAGCGACAAGATTGCAAAAGCGAGAACTAACGTCGCGCTCAGGCTCGCATTGATCAACGATTCGCCGATCACCTGGTCCATGGAGCGGACATGCGAAACCGGCAGGCCGGGATCGAGTGACGCGATCTGCTTTTGTACGGCAATCGAGAATGACAAGGGTTCCGAAGCCGTGTGTACGGCAAGTGTCACGCCGCGTGTGCCTTCCAGGACGGGGAAGTACATGGCCGCTTTCACTTGCTTGCCCACCTGATACAAGGTGTCGCCGACTACACCCACAACTTCATAGTCAGAGTTGTTGGGATCGCCGGCATGGGCATGGGCCGGCACCCGCAGATGCCTGCCAATGGGATCGTCACCGGGGAAGTATTTCCGCACGAGTTCGCGATTCACAATCACCCGGTACGACTGAGCGCCACGGTCGTCGCCGGTAAAGAATCGTCCACTGATAAGCGGAATGCCGAGCGTGCTGAAATAGCCCGGATCGGCTGAGCGTGTCAGCGCGTCGGGAAGATGTTCTCCCGGCGTGAGAGGGGGATGCTCCACCACCGTGAAGACGAAGTCTCCCCAATATCCTGCTGCTGGAACCGTATTGCCCATCCCAGCCGCTCGAACCCCGGGGATGGCTCGTACGCGTTCCAGCAAGGTTTCATGGAACGCGTTTACCTTCGCCGCCGTGTCGTAGGACTGTTTGGGCAGGCTGTACTGGAGCGTGAGCATGTTGTCGGTCGTGCAGCCAACATTGGCGGAGCGCAGCCGCATGAAGCTCTTGACCAGAAGGCCCGCGGCAACCAGCAGGACCACCGTGATGCCAATCTCAATCGTGAGAAGGGACTTTCGAAGCAGCGTGCGCGAAACGCTGCTTGCCCCGGTTCGTGTGGACGTCTGCAGAGCTTTCAACATGGATTTGCCCGTGCTCGAAAGCGCGGGCAGCAAGCCTGCAAGCAGTGCTGCAGCGAACATCAGCACGCACGCAAATGCAATCACAACGCCATCCATCTGGATGCCTTGCGCGGAAGGCAGGTCTTTCCACACGTGCGCGATCAACTGCGTTGCAAACACCGACAGCAGAATGCCGCACAGGCCGCCGGCCACGCAGATCAACACGCTTTCGGTCATCTGCTCGAAGATCAAGGTGGTGCGTTGCGCTCCAAGGGCGCTGCGGATGGCCGCTTCCTTCTGCCGCGCCGCTCCTCGTGCCACCAGCAGGTTGGAGATGTTGAGGCAGCCGATCAGCAGCATGCAGCCCACCGCGCACAACATCACTTCCAGCGGCTTCTGCACGCCTTCGGCGAGGTCTTCATTCAACGAGCGTGAATCGACATCTTCGGACACTGGAGCGTTCGGATATTGCAGATGAAGCTGGTGCTGGATGGCGCCCACCTGCGCCACGGCGCTCGCAAGACTTACGTCAGGGCGCAGCCGCGCGATCGCCTGGCTCTGGTGATAGTCGTGGTGCCGCAGGAACTCCGGTGTAGCATCCGTCTTGTAGGGAACCCACAACGCAATGCCGGCATCCGGATAGCTAAACCACGAAGGCAGCACGCCGACTACCGTGAAGGGCCTGCCGTCGAGGTGAATCTGGCGGCCTACGATCTTCGCGTCTCCACCGAAACGCCGCTGGAAGATACTCCAGCTCAGCATGGCAGCGGAGCTGCCGATCCGGTCTTCGGCCTCAGTGAATCCACGGCCCAATGCCGGCTCCACTCCCAGCAGCGGGAACAAGTTCCACGAGCCCGCAGCCGCGCGGACAATCTCCGGCAGTTCGTTCTGCTCACCGGTCAGGTTGTATCCGGCGTAATTGAACATGGCCATGTCTTCGAACCCGTGGGACTTCTCGCGCCAATCGTAAAAGTCCGCCGGCGCCACAGCGCTGTGGCCGTATTCCGGCAAGCCCGCACCGGCCAGGCGGTTGCGTTCCATCAGAACCACCAGCCGATTGGGATCGCGAAAGGGAAGCGGCTTCAGCAAGACGGAGCGCACGATGGTGAAAAGAGACGTCGCGGCCCCAATGCACAGAGCCATCACCACAACCGCGACGACCGAGAATCCGGGCGAGCGGCGCAGCGTGCGGAACGCATATTTCAGGTTGTGACCGGCATGCGTCAACGGCAGCAGCGAATTCTGCGTCCACAGCGATTCGCGGACCTTCTGCGCACTGCCCAGCTTGACCCGCGCCTGACGACGCGCTTCATCGGGTGACATGCCGCGTGCCTCGTTATCCGCTGTTTCTTCGGCAAGGAACGCGTCGATCTCAGCCTGCAACTCGGCGTCGGAGCGCTTGCGGCGAAACAATCTCAGCCAGCTCATTGCGCACCTCCATCACCGCCCATCACCAGGTCGATGGCGCGTGTCATCTGCCGCCAGCGGCTGGTCTCGCGTACCAGTTGTTTCCGGCCTTCCGCGGTCAACCGGTAGAACTTCGCCTTGCGGTTGTTCTCACTCACGCCCCAGTGCGAAGAAACCCACTTGCGGTCTTCCAGCCGATGCAGAGCGGGATACAAGGAGCCCTGCTCCACTTCGAGAAGGTCTTCCGAGGTCTGCTCAATGACTTTAGCGATGGTGTGTCCATGCGCGTCACCACCGACAAGCGTCCGCAGGATCATCATGTCCAGAGTGCCCTTCAGCATTTCACTCTGCGCTTCGTTCTTTTTGCCCATGATTTCCCCTCGAAGTTCTATTGGAAGGAGATTACACCACTCGAAGTTCTATGGGAAGGCCTTTGTGACGAATCTACCTTCGTCCTGCCATCTCGGCCGAAGGCACAGCGTTGGCGGTGCGCTCCGGCTGCCCGACCATGTAAGGGGCTGAGGTTGTGACCTTCTTTCCTTCTCACCCCAACTCTGTCATCTCGCCACTACACTTCGCTCCGGTCGAGATGACAGAGTAGTGACACTCCTTGTGGGAATACTTGTGGTTCCCGTCGATTTGCTTTGCCTCTGCCCCACCACAGCGGAACCTACAAAGCACATTCGAAAAGCACAATAGTTCAGATGTGGTCGATCGAAAAGAATTATTTTCCCAAATGTTATTTTTTTTGATAGCTTCAAGAGCCGAGAATACCTACCGAATTAGCGGA
Source organism: Acidobacteriaceae bacterium (assembly GCA_036498835.1). Classification (GTDB taxonomy): domain Bacteria; phylum Acidobacteriota; class Terriglobia; order Terriglobales; family Acidobacteriaceae; genus Granulicella. The sequence goes on from DASYEV010000085.1 coordinate 18,314, forward strand.
GCCCATGAGATATCGTGTTGCATTCCTGTTTGCCTTCTATTGGTTAATGTCTTGCGCAATCGTGCGTGCCCAACTTCCAGAAGTCGACGAAACAACGGCGAACTTTGTTGCGATCCCTGGTCTGATGCGGGTCGGTGACGATGGGAAGTATCCTGCTGCTCATATTGTTCTATTCAAACTGGGTTGTCGTGCGGACGGGGACGCGGGGATAAAGATTTCATCCAAAGATGTAACGCTTGCTCTGTCAGGTGGAGTGCCAGTCCCGTCTGGTATAGCGCACGATGATTGCTCAGTATGGTTTGATTTAGCAACTCTTGCGACCGACCACGGCGCGGTTGCCGTCAAGATTAGCCAGGCAGGGACGACTATCGGTACCGCTTTTCTTCACTTCGCGGATCCACTGGCTAAGCCGATACCGACCACCCCACAGGTGGATGTCATGTGGGCACCCATAGGGTACGAAACTTGCAAGAAGGCATTCGGTCGGCCGGTCGCAAAGGCCTTTTGGTGTATTGCCCTAAAGATTGGAAACAATAGCGGATACCAACTTCAGATAGCGGGCGTCGGTTTCAAAGGAAAGGCTGGCACCGGCGATGCAGACAATAGAACTCCCAATAGCTCTTACGCCTTGACGCGGGCGGTCGCGCAGGACGGGGATTCATCTTCAGCGCGGGCCTATGTCTTGAATTCAATCAACGCGACCGCGCTCCTAATGGCCGGTTTTTCTCCATTTTTTCATGCCGAGAATAGCATTTCTCGTTACAGCACTGGAACATCAATCGTTGGTGGGCCAATCGAAGCTGCTTTCAGCCTAATATGGCCCGACAATTCAGCACGCAAAGCGAATAATCTTGACGATCAATCCTTGCGTGATGGGAAGCTGATTCCTAATAACACCCAGGTGACGACAGTTGTATTTCTCGACAAAGGAAGCATCGCGCCGGATTTTATTGCTGCCTGCAAGCAGGCCTTTAAGAGCTACGACGCTACAAAAGCAAACCCGCCTTTTGGAACTCAGACACTACAGCAAATCTCTGATGCCATAACGGAAATGGACCCTTCGGAAGCCTCGGAGTTCCTCAGTTGCACAAAGGGAAAAACGAGTACCGGCTTGAAGGCTGCTTTAGGTGACCTTGTTCTGGTTGGCGACACTGTCCAATATATGCAGCGTATTGTTGTAGATCAATCGGTCCAGTCTCAGGAAGTTTCTGCCGGCGCTCAGCCAACCGGATCGAGTGTTGTGTATACGACGTTGACGATAACCGCTGCACACCCGGAGCAATTGCCAGTTTCGCTAAACGTGCTGGCGAATGGCGCTACTGTCCCAGCGACATTCAACAGCATCGATGGTTCGAATGCCACCTACACCATGACGGATACGTTCCCCAATCAGACCGCGTATACGATATCTGATCCAAGCGGCGGCATTCGCGTTTCTTTGAAAGGGAATGTTGCCGATCCGTCACCGACACTCACAAGTACACCGGATCTAACCGGCCAAAAACTGACTTTCACGGGTACGAAGCTCCTTCAACTCCCCCCGAAGATAACGGTGACGTCACTGATTAAAGGAAAAACTACAACTGGTTCGGCCCAGCTGGCCTCCAAGCAGGAGACAGTCGTTGTGTATACATTGGCCGCAGCGCCTGATGCTAATACTGATTTTCAGGTCCAAAAGACGAGCGATTTCCCTTTGGACGCGAAAGGAAAGTCTGCAGCTTCACAGTGAAAATGCTTCCCCTCGTTTCAAGAGAGGTGTGTCACGGGTCGGCAATCCGTCTATTCGCTGTTCTAAAGATGGATTAATCGCCAACTATACTGGCCACACTCGTCAGCCTCGTGCTGTCGATCTCGGTGACGCCGGGGTGCTTCGCCAAAAAGACAACCTTGGCGTCCCTTTGTTCTTTACGTGGTGTCTCACTTCGCGTGAGTGGACTGCCAATTCGTTGACCCGACCCAGATATTCCGATTGAGCGCGGTGACGTCCGGGAA
>DASYEV010000086.1:0-67040 GCA_036498835.1 Acidobacteriaceae bacterium
GGGCGGCTCGCTTCCGCCGACTTGCCAGAGACTACGAACGGCTCTCCACCTCACTCGCCGGATACCACTACTTCGCCTTCGCATGGATCATGCTCGCGCAAATCGTAAGACTCACGCATGCAAGTCAATAACAGGCTCTAGAACCTAGAACCTAGAACCTAGAACCTAGAACCTAGAACCTAGAACCTAGAACCTAGAACCTGGAACCTAGCGCATCCGCCAACGCGAAATACCGCTGTGCCCGCCGAACATCCTTGCCAATCTGCGCCCGCAGAGCCTCGGGAGATTCGAAGCGCTGCTCGCCGCGCAGCCGATGCAGGAAGGTCAGCTCCAGCGGCGTAGTTTCGGTCAGGTTGACCGGCTCGAAGTCGAACAAATGCGACTCCACGGCGAACGAATCAGCCCCAAATGTCGGGCGATTCCCGCTGTTGGTCACGCCTCGAAACGTTCGCGCCTGCGAGCCGTCTCCGATGCGCAGCGTCGTGATGTACACGCCATGGGCAGGCAGCAACTCGCCATACGGCGCGAGGTTGATGGTGGGCACCGTATAACGCGTGCCATAACCGCGTCCGGATGCGGGCGTGCTGCGCACGGCGAATGGGCGCCCAAGCAGCGCGCGGCCCTGATGAACTTCGCCTGCCGCGATCAGGCTGCGCACGCGGCTGGAGGAAACGGCGGCACCGCGCTGCACAAACGGTTGATAGGTGCGGACAGCGAAGCCCAGTTCCTGGCCGAGATGCGCCAGACCTTCGATACCGGCCTCCGCATTGTGTCCGAAACGGAAGGTTTCCCCCTCGTGGACCTCGGCGGCATGCAGCGCATCGCGCAGCACACGCTCAGCGAAATCGCGCGCGCTCCACAGGCTGAGTTCATGCGTGAAGGGAATCACCAGGGTCAGGTCGATGCCGGTTTCGGCCAGCAATTCCAGCTTCCGCTCCAGGGGCGTGATGAGCGGCTGCCGTGGCGATTTGCCCAGCACCCGCGCGGGATGCGGGTCGAAGGTGACAGCCACGGATTGGGCTTCGAGTTCCCGGGCGCGGTCCAGAACACGCGCAATCACCATGCGATGGCCGCAATGCACGCCGTCAAAGTTGCCGATGGTGACGACCGAGGGGTGACGGCCGTTCGCAGAGCTCTCGAATTCGTCGAGGGAACACAGAATCTTCATGATTGGCACGGGAATTTCTTCATCAAAGCGTCGATGCGCGCGGGCGTCCCGCCAACTGGGCGGGTATGGCCGGGCAAGTTGAAAATCACGCCATAGTCTTCCCGAGAATTAGGGCCGGCCCATACATAGTTCTTAAGGTTGTAAGCGCGCGATTCGGTCAGCGAGTAGGTTGCGGGCAGTCCATCATGGACGACATAGACGGAGAAGGGATCGTATGTGTCGGCGTACGGTTCAGTACGCTTCTTGACGAGGCAGCTTATCTGCTCGGATGTTGTCGCTTTCCCGATGATGTGGGCCTCCCCGGTTACGGTTGTTTCGAGCCCATAGACATCGAATTCCTCACGCGTCAGGACTTTGAATGGCTTGCCCGCTTGATTGAAGCCGAGGATGAGAGCAGGGCCAGGATCGCTGGCGCCTGGCTGACCCACGAACAGCAGCAGCGTGTGCACTTCGGTGTTCGCGGTATAGCTTCCGCGAAAAAAGCAGCGTGACGCATCCAGCGTCATGCCCGGAATCTGTTCGACAATCAGACCGGTCGAGAGGCGGGCACCTTTGTCTTTGGGGATGCAGGCGACCGGATTCTTGGTCGCAATGTGAAAGGTCTGATCCTGCATCGACAGATCGATGGCGTTGAAACCCCAGTCATTGGGCGCAGGCATTCGAAGATTGACGATGACCCGGCTGTTCGTTTCCGGCAGCATGAATATGCCGTGCTGCGCGCATGCAGTGCACGCAGCAATAGACAGTAGCGATGCGAGATGAAAAAACCTCTTCATTCCTTCGCCTCCGGCGCAATCTCAAAGTGCAACTTGAGGCCGTCGTAGGCGAGCTTCATGTTGGCAGGAAGCTCTGCGTTGATGGCTTCGTGGCCCAGGTCGTGACTGATGTGCGTGAAGAAGGCGCGTTTTGGCGCGAGCTTACGAACGAGCTCGATCGAATTGGACAAGTGCGAATGGCTGGGATGAGGCTCACGGCGTAGCGCATCCAGAATCAGGATGTCCAGATCGCGGAGCAGCGGCAGGCTTTCCTCAGGAATGTCGCTCATGTCGGTGAGGTAGGCGGCGGAGCCGAAACGATAGCCGGTGATGGTATGACGCCCGTGCGTGACAGGAATCCGCAGGAAACGCACTCCAAACAGGTCGACAGCAGTTCCAGGCTCTGTAGAAATGCGATGCATTGTGACCCGCGCGCTGGTGGGGTAGCGGTCGGTCTTGCGGAAGGTGTATTCGAAAACCCGTTCCAAGATGTCCGCGGTCGGGTCGTCGGCATACAGCGGCAGACCGTCGGGCTTGCCAAAGCTGAGCGGGCGGAGGTCGTCCATCCCCAGCACATGATCGGCGTGACCGTGGGTATAAAGCACGGCATCCAGCGAGCGGACGTTTTCACGGATGGCCTGCGCATGGAAGTCCGGTCCGGTATCGATCAGGACGTTGTGTGCGGGCTCTCCGTAGGTGAGGAGAATCGACGGACGTGTGCGGCGGTCTGGCGAGCCCGGCTGATGCGCCGCAGTGCATACCTCGCACCCGCACCCCAGCGTGGGCACTCCCATGGAAGTGCCGGTCCCGAGAAAGCTGAGCGTCGCATTCATTCTTAACGTACGACGCGCGGGCCGCCGCCCGGAAAACCAGGACCGCCAAGGCCGCCCATTCCACCCGGAAAGCCCGGCTGACGAGCGGCGTTTTGACGGGCCAGCGCCTGTGTCACCTCAAGAAATCCCATGCGGGCTTCAAACAGCGCGGACTGCAGGAGCTTGTCTTCGCTGGGCGAAAGATTTCCCTTGGCTTTGTCCGCCACGATGGTCAGCATATCGATGGTCTGCCGCGCACCCAGGATGTCCACCTGCGGCGTTGTGCCCGGTTCGGCTGCGCCGCCAAGCTGCAGAATGGCCTGCATGTAGAGCGACTGCACGAAGCGGTCGAAGCTCATCTCCGGGATGCGCTCCATGCCGGGATTTGCCGCGCGGATCGCTGTATCCAGGCGGTCAACCGTCGCGGCATATGCGCGTGCTGCCTGTTCGCTTTGCTCAGCCGAGGGCGCCGGCGGAAGGTTCTCGTCGCTGAGATCGTCCTCAGCTTCGTCGGCAGCGTGGGCTGTATCTGGCTCGGCGCCATGAGTGGAAGGAAATGCGATGGGTTCCGCCGCGGCGTGTTTCACCGGCTCGGATGCGGAAGCGGCGCTCTCAGGAGCGGCAGGGAAGGCGATAGGTTCGTTGGCCGCTTTCGCTTCCGGAGACGGCGTATCGATCAGCCGTGCGCTGCTCTCGTCAGGCTCAGCTGCGGGCTTTTCAGGAGCGAGTTCCACGCCGGGGCGAAGCTCGCCCTCCGAGGTGAACTTGCGGCGATCGTTGATGACGAAGGGTGTTTTTTCTGCCATGGTCTTTTCTCGACAAACTGTCTGTCGTTCTTGCGTTCTTAGTTGGATGCATGTACCCGGCTCTGATTTTCGCAGGTTCGGAGTCAGGAATGCGAACTGGAGGAAACGGGTTCGGCCGTTCCTCCCGGATAGGTCAGCGTCTGGTTGGTTTCAAGGGCCTCGCGGCGGCCGTAACCAAGCGCGTAGATCTCGTCGCCAATGCGGACCGCGGAGGTCAATTCACCGCCGGATTTGGTCTGACCCGCGATCACGGTTTCCAGCGTAGCCGGCAGTGCAGGGAACTCGCCGATCAAACGGAATGGTGTGAACAGGCGGTGGACCTGGCCCCGTGAGCGGATGCGTTCCACAATTTCCTGGCCGAGATAACAACCCTTGGCGAAGTGCAGCGCGTGTGTCTGGTTGGTTTCCTGGGGAAGATCGCGGTCGCGGATATCGGTCCCAAATCTCGGCCGGCCTTCAAGGATACGAAAAGCTTCGAGTGCTTCCGCAGAAACCTCGCTGACCCCAAGGGCGTGCAGCTTTTCCCGCAGGCTATCGGCGGCAGCTTCTTCCGGGAACCAGAGTTCATAAGCCGGTGTCCCCGGCAGGGGCACATGCAGCACGCGCACATCGGAGCCGAAGGGCTGGGAGTGGAGAATGCCCGCGGGTGATGCGGCGGCCGCGGCCAGCACCTCCTCATCATCACCGAGGACCAGGTGCGCCAGCTTATGGAAAGCACGCGGGCCAATGATCGCAAAGCCGAACAGCGTGAGCCGCTCCAGCTCCACGTCGTCCATGATGATGAATTTGTCGAGCAGGGCTTCGATGGTGTCGAGCTGCGTAGCATCGGTTTCGAGCAAGAACACCGCATCACCGTCATGCAGTTCGCGGTAGACCGTGCAGTCTCCCTGGATGCGTCCCTGGGCATTGAGCAGAAAGCTGTAGTTGCCCTCACCAGGCTTCAACGCCTGGATGGAATTGGTGACCATGCCATTCAGCCAGCGTGTGGCGTCGGAGCCCTTGATGCGAAGAAAAGCCCGGTCACGAAGCGTCGCAATCGCAGCGCCCTCGCGAAGTTGTTGCAGGTCGTTCTGGATGTCGTGGCTCATATTGTCCCGCTATTTGATTGTAGTGGGACGGGTTTGGACGCATGGGGCGGAAACGGGCGGCCATCGCTTCGCTTTTGTCCTGCCAATCCTGTCTCGTGGGGCCAAGGGGTTAGTCCGGCATGCCCAGCACCGCTCGCAGCTTTTGCCGGAACAAAACCTGACCGCCTCGCGCGGGATGATCGATCATCGAAGCGTTGAGCACATGGCGGCCATCCTGGCGCAGGGAATCCGCGCACACCGCATATGTGACGCCGCCAATCAGAACGATGGGCACAGGTCGATCTCCCAGCAGGCGTCTCAGCCGGGTTCGCAGAGCAGGGAGCGAGGCCGTCATCATAGAGGTTTTGGTTTGCGTGGACGCGCCATCCGGCATCGGCTGCCTCTGGGCATCGATCAGAAAATACCCGTCCTTCTGGAAACGGCGCAGCCAAGTCTCCTTCTGCTGTCGTATTTCCTGCACCGAACGGCCCGCTTGAAAGCGGTTGCCGGTAAAGCCCGTCTGCTCCGGGTAAAGGACTTTCATCATTCCCAGGAAGAGCGTGTCTCCATTCGTCAGGCCGGTGAAATAGAAGAGACGATTGACCCGGAACGCAGGCGGAGCTTCGGCGATGAAAAGAAACCGAAGCGGAGATGGCTGGAAACGCCTGCTGGCGTGTTCAAAACGCTGCAGCGGGTTTATCCAATTCATTCACGCGCACCCTTCTGCGCCGTAATCCCGCCGGGGATTTGCCGGCGGTTCGCGCAGTCGTGTCTCTCCCCTCAAGCGCCTGGGGCAGAGACTATCTCTACGACACAAAGAATGGCATAGCCCACTACTGTTTCGGCTTCGTTTCCGTATCGGAGTTGCTGCCACCCAGGATGGCATTGAACACGTCCGCGGGATCGGAGCTGCCCGCCTTCTTCGCGGGTGGAGTCCAGTCTGTTGGCGCAACCGCAAGGCGAACACTGTCAATATCCGCATTGCCGAGCATCACATCGGTGCTGTCCGTTCCGTATTTGCGCAGGATCTCCTGGTCCGGCACCGCGATGCCCATGAACTTTTTGGAGGACTGGTTGGTCCTGCCATCCGCGGCATCGGTCACGGTTACCGTATAGCTCGCTCCGGCAGGGAGATATTCGAAATGGAAGCTGCCGTCGTCACGGATGGCGGCGGTGAGATGCAGGGCGGAGTTGGCTTTACTGGTGAGCCGGACACTGCCCATGCTCAGTGCGTGACCATCGGTTTCGAATACACATGTCCGATGATGTTGTGCAGCGAGTTGGAGGGAATGGTGAGATCGACTCCCGGATGTTCGCTGCCGGCGACCAGGGCAATCGGTTTCGCATCCGCCCGGCTGAAGGTGCTGCCCGAATACACGCTCAGAAAGACGCCGCTGCCGCCATCGCCCATGCTGTTGGCGCTGATGCCTACCGATGTCGCGATCAGCATGGCGCGGACAACGTAGTCGCCTGCTATCTGACCGGCGATCCGATACCTTCCCAGGTCGTCGGTCTTCGATACCTGAGCGACTCCACCCATCGCCAGTGCCTGATCCATCATGACTGAGGCCGCATCGCCGGGATCCTCCGTGGACTTTGCCTGGCTGAGAGAAAGCGTCCAGCCAACCGCGGGACTCCCGTCGTCATACAACACGCGGCCGCTCACCGCTGCGCCGCGTTCCAAGCGGAGGTCGGCGTGCGCCGAATCCGTGCCGGTTACAGTAACGACCGGCATCTTCGCCGCGATACGCGCCCGCACCGCGGGATCGGTGCTGGCGAAGTCCTCGTCGGAGAACTCGGTGTAGGGATCGATGTAGCCCGCATAGATGGCATGAACGTAATACGTACCGGCCTTCACTCCGGAGAAACTGTAGGAACCATCCAGACCCACGGTGGACGAGTTCAACATATCCGTGATCTTGTTCATGCCCTTGGCCGCCTGGGCCATGGCCTGTTTCTGTTCCTCCGTTTGTGTCTTGCCCGCGGCGCCGCCCGTGCCATGTCCCGCCAGGTTCTTCTGCAATTGCTTGACGAAATCCTCGCCGGAATGATCGGATTCTGTGGACTTCAACAGCACCTTGGCAAAATGCGCGGGAGCATTGTTGTCGCCGCACAACACACGGCCCGAAACCGTGCTGCCGACAACGTACGGTGTCTGCCGCGCGAGCATGGCGGAAGGGAAGGAGAGAGAAACAGTGAAGGCGGCAAAGAAGAACGTACGGCGCGGGGAATACAAGGAAAGCCTCCTGAAATTCTCTACAAAAACTGGACTGCAAAACGTTGTCGACGGAAGGCAGGGCTACATCACGCGCTCGCTGTGCACCAGGCGGATTTCACTGACCTCGTTCGGTTGTGTCCACATCAGGACCATGGTGGGCAATGCCATCACCGCCACTGCCGTAAGGACGCGTCGAGTGGCTCTCGCCTCTAAAGGATGCTAAGCATTCCGTCCTTCTCCGTTAGCTTCCGGTTGTTGACCAGGAACTGTCTTCGGTCATCGATCAAATTGCGAAGCTGAGTGCTCGTCGATTTGAATCCAAATAGACGAGAGACCGCCTGAATAGTTTGATCGGTTGTAGCTCCCATGCTCGCTCCAATCACCTTCAAGATTGCGGAGTCGACTTCAGCTGGCGGCAACATCTCAATCCTGCGCAATCCCGGCGAGATCACGAGTGAGCGGTCTCGTGGTTGCGGCTCTTTCCCGGCAACATCTAAAAAATCCCCATTCGCTATGAGGCCATCTTGGATGGCTTGTTCGATGGCGGCATCTAATGCAGCCTGGATTCTGCCCCCTGAACGCTGTAGATTCCACGCCGAACGAATTCGAACGACTACCTCATCTCGATGTACCGGCCCCTCAATGGTCGCAACATCCTTGACAAATTTTGCCAATAACGCAGTGGAAGTAGAAGGCAGGTCGAGAAATGTTGGGACGGCCGCTAACGTCGCCTCCGTGTAGAAGTGCGCAGCGTTTTGAGAGACTGTCTCAAGGCTCACTTCAGAGACATCCCCGCGCTCTATCGTTACGATCTCTACCGGTACAGCAACCTTCGCTTCTCGAAGCCCTTCATTCTTCAAGCTCTCACGAGCCCCTTCGATTGCGACCAGTAGCCTTTGCGCCTGCTCCTCCGGCCGTTGCAACCAATCCATGGCCCAAATGCGATGAAGTTGCCAGCCGTGATCACGCAGCACAGTGTTTCTCAAGCGATCACGGTCACGAGCAGATCGTGCATTCGCATACGAACGTCCGTCCAGCTCAACGCCTAGGATGTAACGTCCAGGTTTCTCAGGATCAGCAACCGCAATATCGATAAACAGTCCGGAGAGCCCGACTTGGCGGTGAACCTGATAGCCGCGTTTCTGGATTACGTGCGCAATCTGATCCCCGAGAGTGCTTAGTGCAATCTCTTCTGAAGCAAAGTGGCCCATCTGGAGCCGACCGGTTCGCGCATAATGCAGAAAGAGTTTGAAAGCCACTACACCTTTGCCTTTCGCTCGATCTGTATCAATATCGTCATCCATGATGGAAGCGAATACGTCGCAGCGTCGCTTTGCACGGCTGATTAAAACATTCAGCCGCCGCTCGCCCCCCTCTGACCCTAGGGGTCCGAAACGCATTGCGAAAAAACCATTCTCATTGCGACCGTATCCCACCGATATGAAAATTACGTCCCTTTCATCACCCTGAACGTTCTCAAGATTTTTTATGAAGAAGGGTTCGCTCGGATGCGCGGTAAAGAAGGGCTCGGAGAGCGGGTTCATACGACGCATCGCCTCGAGATGATCCTGGATCACCTTGCGTTGACGGACGGAGAACGTTGCGACTCCCAACGATTGTTCCGGATGATCCAGTGCGTGCCGGATGATAGCTTCTGCGACTGCCTTCGCTTCAATCGGATTCGCCCCAGTTCCACCTGATTCAAAGACACCGTTCGGAATATGAATGAATCTAAGCCCCGTTCCAGCTTCCTGCGTATAGGGGCTTGGAATGATGTGCAGTTTGTTCTCATAAAATTGGCTATTGGAGACGGCGATCAGCGACTGGTGGCGGCTTCTGTAGTGCCAACGCAGCATGCGCTGTGGTATGCCACGAGCCAGACAGAGCCCAAGTATGCTTTCTACATCACCCGCCTGCGCACCTATCGCGTCTTCATCGTCGGTTTCCACGGCATCGCTCGTCATTTTGCTGAAAAATTTTGTCGGAGGCAGTTGTCGCTCATCGCCCACCACAACAATCTGCCGGCACCGAGCAACCGCTCCGAGTGCGTCCACTGGCTGGATTTGACTGGCCTCGTCCATCACCAGCAGATCGAACTTCATCTGTCCAGGTGAAAGAAACTGGGCCACTGACAGAGGACTCATCATGATCACTGGCTTGAGAGCCTGGACTACCGGGGCGGCTTTGGACATCAATTGCCGGATCGGCATGTGTCGACGCTGCCTCGCGATCTCACCGCGGAGAATCCCTACCGGGCCTATACCTCCCGATGGTGGGATATGACGATGATGGGTTCGCGCAACTGTAAGGGCCGAGGTCTTGATGTGCTGAAGGTCCATGGAGCGGAAATTTCCGATGTTCCTCTCGTGTAATCCGCCATCAAAGCGGGCCAACTCCGGAAATTCGCGCAGTTGATCCTGCAGAATTCCTTCGTAACATGAGGAATGAAAAAATCTCAGTAGGTTCGCACCGGCGATAACACCCGTTTCGAGTGCGCGGACAAACTCTCCCAATCCCATCGCCGCTGCACGCTTGGAGCGTTCCTGATAGCTGGTCCAATGTGAAAGCTGCTCGCGCTTCTCCAACATCAGGTTTAATCTGGCTTCTAAGGCGCGCAGTGAAAGTGAACCCACCGCAGATCCGCCCTCTATGCTCCCGATATCCCAGTGCAGCAGGTCCGCCAATACAGGCACATCACGCGAGTGTTCTTCTCGCGATGCCTCTAAGTCAGCAGCCCGCGAAGGAAGGGATGCGCGATCCTCCACCCCGCCCGCAATCGATCGGATATCCTGATTGGCAGTTATCCAAGCTGCGATGCTAGCCACCTTCTCCCAGTCGGAGTCTTCTCCTTGCCATATATCCCCGAAGGCCCTTGTTCCCAAGGTACGCGCTTCGCTCAAGCTATCCCGATTCGATAAAAACTCGTCGATTGCTCGCAATACCGCAACGCGCTCAGATAACACGGATGGCGCCTGGCGCACTAACCGACGGAATATTGCATCAGCCTGTGCAACCGGCGCAAGGTCGCGGACCAGTTCGCCGAATCTCGCATCGGAAGAGGTTATTTGCGTGATTGTGGTCAGGTTCCCACAGAGACGGCGAACGAGATCCTGGACATTCGCGATCTCAGCCCGTAAGGCGTCGCTTGGCAAGCCCGCTGCAGCTAAGCCTCGAATCGTCGTTCGCTCTGATGGCACAGGGAAGCGGCCCAGACCGCGCATCCAATCCGTTAGCGCAAGCAGGTGAGAGGAGACTGAGCGTGCGCCACGCCACTCTGGCCCAAAAATCTCGGAGCCAAATTCCTTTTCGCGTTCAACTTCCGCGGATGCCTTTCTACCACGCTCAAGCGCGTCCAGCAACGTCAGCTTATGGCTGAGAGGCGCCTTTGGATTTGCCAGAAAAGAGTTCGCGAAGCGGTTCTGTTGCCGCCAGCGGCCGCTGAAGAATCTCATGAAACTTGTGCCGTACTGCGCCAACACTTGTCGGGTCTCACTTAAATCTGCCTGCCAACCACTATCCGAGACCTGATTCCCAACCAACTCCTTCGCGTTTTCCAGGCTCACGAGCTCTTCGGCAATGTCGTGAGCGCGCTCCACCTCAGTCTCCCATCGATCACTGGAGAATGCGCCTGAAGATAAGGCGGGGGCGGTCGCGACCTGGGCTGCCATCTTTAGCAACCCCTCAACGGAGGACAGATTCTCAAACGTTGCCGCAGACTTGACCAAGCGGCTCAGCGAAGCAGTGGCGGCGCATATCTGGGGAATGTCGCCCAGGATTGCGGGGATTATGGCCAACTCAACTTCTGATACATTCTGCGGATAACCTGCCAAGACGCCAATCGCAGTTCGCAATTCAGTTCGATCTACCCGTAAGACATCTTCGATGTTGACGCGACCGTTCAGGTTTGTTGCGAGACTCTTTTGGCTGATGCCCAACCCAATGAGCTTCTGTATCTCGTCAGGATTCTCCCACGCTTCCGATAGGAATGCTGAGGAACTCAATGTCGGCGCCGCAGCGACACGGTGCCCCAATGCCTCTAGCGGCTTGGCCTCGTCCAATGATTTCGGCTCTTCTGATTGCAGTGTTTCAGCCAATGCCTGCAAACGACGCAGATAGGAGCGGAGTGCATCCAATGCTGACTCAATACGCTTTGCCAGCCGCGCAACGTCAGTGGGAAGTAGGGGAGGAAGATCGATACCACGCCAGGGATGTTCCGCAGGAGGACCTATAGTTACGATGCGCTCGCGAATCTCATCCAATAATTCTTCCCGCTCCTTGCGCTGATCTGGAGTCCAGGTTGGGGCGTCACCTAGCGGATACTCCGTTGGGGGCACACCTTCTGCATGCAAACGCGCCAACTCGCCCATCACTTGAAAGGGTGTAAGTCCGGTCAGCCGATGCACCGCGTGTAAGTGGGAGACGTAATCATTTAACCCATCCCGAGCAGCCAGGAGGGAGGAATCGAGTGTGCTGTCCTCCACCCCGCGCGGGCTGCCGAGATCCCATGTTCGGCTCAACTCTTGCAACAGCAAACGCTTGTTGGCCTTGTTGCTGTGGAGTTCCAGGCACGCGTCACCAACCCCCGCCCGATCCAATCGCCTCTTGACTACCTCGAGCGCAGCCATCTTCTCCGCTACGAACAGGACGGTTTTGCCATCTGCTATCGCAGAGGCAATCACATTTGCAATAGTTTGCGACTTACCCGTGCCCGGGGGGCCTTGAATGACAAGGTTCTTTCCTCGCCGCACTTCATGGACCGCGAGTGCCTGTGAACTGTCACAATCCACAATATGCACCATGTCGCACGGTTTCAATAATGAATCCAAATCCCCGTCTTCATCCAGCAGATCATCTTGGTGGCTAAAACCTTCTGCAAGTAGCGAGCGCACCAGCGGTTGCTGTGAAATTTGCGCATCGTCCGGCCAGCACTCCGGATCGAGATCACGATACATAAGGAACTTCGCAAATGAAAAGAAGCCCAGAACGATGTCATCCTCACATACCTGCCATTGCTCCTTACTCTTTACGGCTTCTGCGACTTGCAACATGTAGAGCGCAGGATCAAATCCTTCCGTTAGATCGAATTCCGGTAGTCGCATTTTGTGGACGCGATCCAGATACGCTTCCAAAGAGAGATTCGAAGAGACGTCTTCCGTTCGCGCCTTAAGCTTGAATCGCTCAGCCGCAGTCCCACGCTCCAGTGTCACGGGTACCAGGATGAGTGGAGCATAACGGGCCAGTTCAGCATCCTTGGGATCGATCCACTTCAGCATTCCAAGCGCCAGGTAAAGGATGTTGACGCCTTGCTCCTGTTCCAGCGTGATCGCATCCGTGTACAGCTCAAGCAATCTTTTTTGTAGGCCCTGGGAAGTCAGACGAGTCTGCAGCTTCGTATCGATGTGCCGAAGAAGCACTCCACGTTCATCCATGGAACTATCTTCCGGCTGTGCCAGTTCGGTGACTTCCTCCCGGCCCGCCAAGCCTGCAGGTTGATCTTCGGCATGTGCTTCGCGTCCGGGAAGGAACGTGAAGGTTTTTCCTTCTTCGACGAGGAGGCGATAAATCTCTCCGGACTTCTCGTCAACCACCTCGATGCTGCGGGCGCTCTTCGCTGATCTAGGTGTATTGAGCAAACGGTTGCGCGCAGACAGGTCAAGCAATTCCGTTCTGGCTCGTTCCAGCTTCACATCGAGAGGTAGCGCCTCACGAAATATCGACGTGCTCTGTTCTGGCGAAGAAAGTTCTTCCTGGGTTGACATGCTCTCAGGCGACCTGCGTTAGTGATAGTTTTGTTGAACGACGAGTGTAGAGCATTCCGAGAGGGAAGCCCATGGAATTTTTCGGAATCATTGACCGTCCGCCAAGTTTAGTTTTTCAAGCAGCCCAACCAGCGCCACTATGTGCGTGAAGATGAACTCAGCCTCATCTTTCTGGATGAGTTGATCAGTCGGATGTGCCAGGCTGTGGTTATTCCGAACAGAATTAAAGCTTTCAAGCGTTGAGATTGTCGATCGCAGGATGCGCAATGTCATTTCAGAAACCTGCTTCTCTTTGTGGGGTAAGGACTTTAAGTAAATACCCATCAAGGAATGCAGAGGAATATCCTGCGATTGCGTTGGTCCGCCGGTACTAACGATCAGGAGCCTAAGGTACATCGTGAGAAACGTGTGCAGTCGATCAAGACCGGTATCGTAGGCCTTCGTTCTAATACAGCTTTCGACCTCTATTCGTATCCGTCGGAAAACGCCGTGTGCGTCAGCGAGCGTGAGGTCGGGAAGCTCCGTTCGCGGCTGACCGCCCAGTCGCAGTGCAATGTTTTCTGCGTCTTCACGTTCCCTTTCGGTGATCGGTGGGTACACTTCGAGATTTGGGAGCTTTTTTTCGCGAGCGAGTAGCGCCAATAGAAGAGTTGAAACTATCGACTCGTCCTCGTGCTCGATCAGGCAGCGAAGAAGCTTCGCCTTGGATGTACCGTATTTTTCGTACTTTCCAGAGTACGGATCTGTACCAATTGCATCCTTTACAAAATCAGAGAAAGCGCGGTTCGTAAAATCAAGCACATAGCCGTTTTTGAGTGAAAGGACGCGTTGCAACAGTTCGCTTTCATCGAAGCTCAGCTTTGCCATGAGGCGGAGA
Organism: Acidobacteriaceae bacterium; assembly: GCA_036498835.1. Taxonomy (GTDB): domain Bacteria; phylum Acidobacteriota; class Terriglobia; order Terriglobales; family Acidobacteriaceae; genus Granulicella. The sequence continues at coordinate 13,463 of DASYEV010000086.1, forward strand.
ATATCAGATTCTTCTATGGCATTTGTACCGCGTCAGGGCGCAACAGAACGGTGAGACATTCAGCCTTCGATCTTGTGATTGGCGTCCATCCGGGCTCCTCTAGCCTCTGCCAGCACGGAGATCATCCTCAAAAATGGCTCCAGGCTGCCGGTCAGCCGCGGCAACAAGGCGATGCTTTGTCAATTGCTGCGCACTTGAAGTGTCCGATTGAACTGGGTTCCTCCGTTCTCATCTCAGTGGCTTTCTTGTGCGTCTGAAATCAGCGAATCAAGGATGCAGCGCCGGATCCTGCGCGCGCAGCCACTTGAGCAGGCCGGCGGGATCATCGGTGATGATCGCGTCAACGTGTGCATCCGCCAGCTTCTGCCAGCCATCCGCGGCGTTGACCGTGTAGGGCGCCACTTGAAAGCCATGTTCATGCGCCCACTTAACCTCGGCCGGTGTGGCCAGTGAGGCATCCGGGCTGAAGAAGTCTCCTGGGCGCAACTGCGCGGCCTGGGCGACGTGAGCAAAGGTTTTGTCGGCGTCGGTGATGCCCATCATGCGGTCGTACTGCGCCTGGCCGAAGAGCGCCGAAAGACGGATCGAAGGATCGAGCACCCGCATCGCCTGCAGCGTGCGGAAGTCGAAACTCTGCAGGATGACGCGCGATTGCAGATGGTGGCGCTTGACCGCTTCGTCGATCATGGAAACGAAAGCTTCGGGCGTGGGCGTGATCTCCGCCCGGTTGGGAAAGATCTTGGTTTCGACGTTGAATTGAAACTCACCCTGCGGAGCGAGGTCCAGGACTTCCTCGAACGTTGGGATTGTGGTGTGCGGCTCGGCCACCTGGTTTGGAAAGGCCGGCAGGGCATGCGAGCCGCAATCGTATTGCTTGAGCTGTGCCAGCGTGAGCGAATGGATGTACGTGCCCGGCGGCAAAGGAGGACCGTCGCAATGCCGCTCGTTCGCGAGCGCCGCGGTGATGACAGCCGCCATTTTCGGGTCTTTGGAGTTGGAGAAGGTTTCCGGCGCCGGCTGGGTGAGAAAGGGGGAATGGGAAACAACCAGAACATTGTCCTTGGTTACTGCCAGGTCGAGTTCAAGAACGTCGGCCCCAACGGAAATCGCATACCGGAATGACGGAATGGAATTTTCCGGCCGGTAGGCTCGTCCGCCGCGATGGGCATGAACCAGAATGGTGTGCGGCGCATCGAGTTCCGTTCGCATCGGCAGCGGGAGACTCATGAGGATCAAAAGGGCAGCGGCTTTGAACATGGCTCCAGCTTCAACGCAAGGGATTACGAGGAGGTTAAGAGGCATGGGTTCTTGATCAATAGGCCGGTTGCGTCGCAGGTGATCTGGTGTCTGCACGCACGCCCACCAATCGCTCATCTTGAGCGAATGGTGCGGCGTGAACCCCGGAGAAGAACTCAACCTTAGACGCTGCGCAGAAATCCAAGCAGTTGCTGGAAGTACACCGCCTGGTCGTCCCACATGTCCAGGTGGCTTCCGTTGGGACAGTAGGCGTTGGTTGCGTTGGGCATCAGCGTGGCCATGCGGCGCATGTCGGCGGGATCCATTTCGTCATGCGCGGCGCCGATCGTGAGCGCCTTTACCTTGATTTCGTGCAGCCGGTCCCAGCGCTCCCAGTCCTTGAGGTTTCCCGTAACTTCAAACTCGCTCTTGCCCTGCATCTGGTTGTAGATTTTCTCGTTGGCTTTGCCAAAGGCGCGAGTCACCGGTTCCGGCCACGGCTTTATCCGGCAGAGCATCTTGGGATAAAGATCTTCCATAAGAATCCGCGTGTACTCAGGATCGTCATATTTCTTCGCTGCCTCCAGCTTGTCAAAGCGCGCACGCGTTGCCGGCGAAAGCAACTCGTTCTTCAACAGGGCCGTCCGCTTCAGGTAGGACTGCGTGCCGGCGCACATGTTGGAGATCACCAGCCCACGCAGGTGCTGCTGATAGTTCAGCGCGTACTCCATCGCCAGGATGCCGCCCCATGAGTGTCCGAACAGCACAAAGTGCTCCAGGCCCAGGCCTTTGCGAACTTCTTCCACCTCGGTCGTATAGCGGGCGAGCGTCCACAGCGAGGGATCATCCGGAACGTCGGAGTTTCCAACACCGAGCTGGTCGTAGTAGTACATCTCGATCCCCGCCTGCGGAAGGAAGGATTCCAGGGCTTCGAGATAGTCATGCGGAAAGCCTGGTCCGCCATGCAGGATCAGAACCTTCACCGGACCGGACCCGATGCGCTTGGTCCACACCTTGTACTTGCCACCCACCACTGGAACCATGCGAATGCCCGCGACACGGATACCGCTGGGGTTCAACGCGTCAACGGCAGGGGATTGTTCGGCGATGGATTCCGCTTGAACCGATTGAGTCAGGCTGGGTGTGTAGGCGGCCGCCGCGAGCGCGGCAGAGTATTGCAGGAACTTTCTACGCTTCATGCTGAAATGATAATGGCGCAGGCAGCAGGATTCGAGATAACGCCGTCTGCTGTCCCTGCCTCCCCACCTCAACCTTCCGATCTGGGTCATCCTGAGCAGACTGACTTGCTATGCGCGAGTTGCGTACGGGATACATGGAAGATCCTGTCCATTTTTTGAAGGGTCATCCTGACCCTGAGCAACGCCGAAGGGCGAAGGACCCCCGTATTGCGGGATGTGTCATTAGTGACCGAACCCTTCAGGTTCTTGCCACCACAGGCAAAATACGGGGATTCTTCACTGCGTTCAGAATGACCCTCGATAAAGTGAAGTGGTTCAGGAAGACCTGTTCATGAGCTCGCCGTTGCAGGTCTACAGCGGACCGCGGGTTCTGCGCATCTGGATCGACGCGGCCAGGCAGATGGCGGCAAAGACCAGCCCGCCCCACAGACCCGGGTCGGCCAGGAAGTGCATCGGATGCAGGGCCGACAGATCCATCGTCATGCCCATACCCATACCTGGAGACGAGCTTCCCTCATGGCCGCCGCTGATGCGGTTTCTCATCAATTCGGCAAAGTACGTTGTGCCGAATGCCACTTTCTCCAGGACACCGATCGCGAAGGGAGGCAGCACGGCCCATAGAAATGGCGCACGGCGAGCCCAGCTCGACACCAGCATCAGCCACGCGAAGATGGGCGCGTACCACAGGGAATGAAGAGCCACCAGGTGATAGAGCAGCATGATGGACGTCACGAAAAATGGCGCGCGGTGCCCGACGATGTCCTCCGGCAGAGTGCTGCCAAACAGCACGACGTTCTGAATCAGCATCATCACAATCTGCGTTGCTATCGTGATGACGAAAGTGACCAACGGGAGCACAAGCATGGGAATGCTGAACTTCGAAAGCACAGTCGTCAGATCGGAAATCGGAAGAGACTTCCAGAACAGGATGCTGCGGTCGCGGCGCTCACCATACAACGCGTCCAGGCAATAGAAGATTGCAACCAGAAACGTGGTTCCCATCAATACCAGCGCGGCGAAGTTATAGGGCATCTGCATCACTTGATGCGGGTGCATCGACTCCAGCCTGGAAGGGTCGGCAACGATGCGGCGCAATTGCACCATGGCAACCGTGAAGCCGACTATGAACAAGGCAGCCACGGCAAGAGGCGCAATGTAAATCGAGCGGTTCTCCCACAGTTCACACCGCACGGACCAGTACAGTTGCTGGACCACCGGAATCGATACAGGCGATGCCACGCGCGATTCCATGGGAAGATCGCTCATTACGTTGGATGGAGTGTTCATCGAGCTGCTCCTTGGGATTGTGAAGGAGATTGTGAAGCCTGGTTTCCGATCACCGCGACAAACAGGTCCGAAATACTCGGTGTTCGCACTTCGCCCAGAGCGGACAGTTGCTGGCGGTCGGCGTGATCGAACAGCAGGATGGAGCGTCCGAAGATTTCGCGCTCGGAGATCGGTTTCAACGCGCGTGCGGCTGCGACCTTCTCGGGCGTCACCATCACTTCCTGGTAACGCGATTCGAACTCTTCCATGCTGCATGACAGCACGATCCGTCCGCGGTTGACGAACATCAGGTCGGTGAGGATGTCCTGTACGTCTTCCACCTGGTGGGTTGTGACAATGATGGTGCGGGTGTGATCGAAGTAATCGTTCAGCAGGGAATCGAAGAACTGCTTGCGATACAGAATGTCGAGGCCCAGCGTGGGTTCGTCCAGCACCAGCAGACGCGCATCGATGGCCATGATCAAGGCAAGGTGCAACTGCGCGACCATACCCTTGGATAGCTCGCGGACTTTGCTGGTGCGCTGGATGGAGGTCCTGGCGAGAAAGCCCTCAGCCTTGGCGCGGTCGAATCGCGGGTGGACGCCGGCCACATAGTCCAACGCCTGCGAAACCTTCATCCAGCGCGGAAGGATAGCGACGTCCGCGATGAAGCAGACATCGTTCATCAGCGCATCGCGATCGGTCCATGGGTTCCGGCCAAGGACCTTCAGCTCTCCGTCGTAGGGAGTAAGGCCGAGAATGGCATTGAGCGCCGTGCTCTTGCCCGCGCCGTTTGAACCGATGAGGCCCAGGATGCGGCCTTCCTCGACACGCAGGTCAAGCCCGTCCAGCGCGACGGTTGTGCCGTAGGTCTTACGCAGACCACGAGATTCTATGACGGTCATCGCTTGTTGTTCTCCTTTGCCACGGCGGGCGACAGATGGTTGGTGGACGGCTTCAGAAGCTCTTCCAGGCTCAGGCCAAGGCGCTGGATGGTTGCGCGCACCTGGGGCCATTGGCTCTCGAGAAATGTCTGGCGCTCGCCGGTCAAAAGCAACTGATGCGCCCCCGGATTGACGAACATGCCGCGGCCTCGCTTACTTTCCACCAGGCGTTCATCCACCAGTTCCTGGTAACCCTTGAGCACCGTTAGAGGATTGACCCGGTACTCCACCGCGACCTGGCGTACGGAGGGAAGGGGATCGCCTTCCTTCAGCACGCCGTCGAGGATCATCGCGACCACACGGTCGCGAAGCTGGCGGTAAATCGGCTGACTGTCATTCCACTCTCGGTCCATGATGTGTTCCAGATATCCTCGTTCGTTTGCGAACTGTTTACGGTGCGCGGAAACGTCCCTGCCTGAAAGGACGGAATTCAGTCCTGCAACAAATGCCGTTACTTCACGCGCTTCAAATCCATAAGAGCGCCCATCACCTTGCCGTCTTCTCCAGCAAACTGCCACAACTCCGTATGGTGATCGGCATCCAGGATGGTGAAGATAACGTGCTGCATATGCCCACCCTGTCCGGCATGAAGGTTGGTGGCGTCGACGTAGTCGAACGTAAAAGTTTTGCCATCAGGCGACACCGTGGCTACAAAGTGCGGCTGATTGCCGGCATCACAGTAATGCGTCATTTGCAGGTGGCCGTTATCGAGATGAAACATCGAGATCGGATCGTCCGGCCTGCCGGTCACCTTCATTTCATGCATCAGGGTGTTGCCCATGGAGGTAACGCGCAGAGTGACGTTGGCGCGCATCGGCATACCACCCACGCCCCCTTCCCAGGAGCCGGCCAATGTCTTGAGCTGGTCGAACGATTTTGCGGCGTCGGATTGTGCGAAAGCCGCGGCGGAGAACAAAAGCAGAACCGTGGATATGGCGAGACGAAACGCTTTCATGGGAATTCTCCTCAGGCTGCCGGTTCGTACACATCTCTTTAGTAGTCCAAATCGTTTTGGTGATGTAGTTGACTACAACACCATATGCGGGAACTGTCAAGAAGTTTTTCGGCAACATTTGGAAGGATCTTGCAAGACGCTGCCCGGCATCTGCGCTGGGGCCTTTGTTGCTGCACTCCTGATGTCGACGTCCTGGTGTCCACATCCTGCTGGTCAGGGAAACTGAACCTCAAGCTATTCTGATCCCATGATTTCGGCATCGTGGATCGTCGCAAATACCAGGCGAGTCTGCGCGGGCGGCGCAGCCGCGGTCGCGATCTCGTTCTTTGTAATTCACCAGTACTATCTTCTGACCTGTCCTCGCACCCCGTTCGCACCGTCCGGGCAAATCTATCCTCTGGACGTCCACGGCTGGATTGTCTATCTGACACGGGCACAAGACGTCGTCACGTATGTGCCGTTGGGTATCGCCGTGTATACGGCCATCGTGCTGCTTGCAGCAAGAGCGGCCGTGAACGTCAACATTGCCCGCCGCAAACGCAGAGGCTTCTACTATGGCGATGACAGCGGCGGTCGTGGTGGAACCATCCTTGACGCCGCTGTTTCCTATGCCAACGAAATGGATGAACCTTCATCCCAGCTTTAGTTGTGGAGCGATATGAGAGCGGGAGCAACGATATGTGGGCAGCCTGCTGGGTAGCTACCGTTGTTGGCGTGGTCGGCTTTGCGGTTGGTCTCTATTCCTACGTGACTCCCGAAGTCTTGTGTCTCCTGTTGGTCATAGTTTTCCTAGCGGCCCAGATCTTAATTTTGGTTGCGACCTCAATCGTTGGGTTTACGAAGTGGCGTAAATCCTCGGGCCTGTGGCCGGCGCCGGCGCTGATCTGCCTTGTCTTCCTTCTCGGGACCCATTACTTCGCACCGCCGTTGGGCCGCTCCATCTCCGATGCCAGATTCCGGCGTCATTTCGCTCAGTATTCCAGCGTTGCCAAATCCGTGACGGATGGAAGCCTGTCCTGTCCGAGATGGTGCCATGAACCCGATGTGACAGTCCCGGGAGTGAAACTGCCAAAGGGAATCGTGGAAGTAGGAACGACTGCGTGTGATCAAGGTGGAGTGCTGATTGTTTTTCTCAATCGCAGCGATGTTCCTCTGGTCCACACTGGCTACCTGCTGAAGGGCTACGGAGGGAATGTTCTCTGCAAGGACGGCGAGCGTGAGCCGGAAAAGCAATGGTACATGCGCCATCTGACGGGGTCGTGGTATCGCTTCTCCGATCAACCCGGCTTGTAACGCGGCGACGCGTCAAAGTCTCCCTTGCGTCGATGAACCGAGGTTCGTTGTGCCAGCGACAAATTCCCCTCACTACATAGGGCCAGCATCTACCGCTTCGAAAGAGGGGTATCCTTTTCAAAGGCAGAGCGTAGTTTGAGAAACAGCTCGCGTATGCAGCAGAGCCCTTCCGGGTCTGCACCCCTTCCATGCAACATCCTGAAGTGCTTTCCGAGAGGTTTGACTTGAGCAACGATCAAAATCAAATAGAAATTTCGCCGGCCGTTCCGATGTTCCGGCCGGATATGGCTTTTCCGAATCTGACCGAGGAGATGCTGGTCCGTCTTGCCGGCTACGGGCACACGGAGAAGTGTCCTGCGGGCCAGGCCTTGTGGACTCGCGGCCAGCGCGACGTCGACATGTTTGTCATTCTGGAAGGCGTTGTTGAGGTGTATGCGTGGGATGATACCGGCGAACGCAAAGCGATTGCCCAACTGAACGCGGGGCAGTTCTCCGGCGAGCTCGACCTGCTGAGCTCGCGGCAGACGCTGGTCGATGGGAACACGTTAACCGACTGCGTTCTGCTGCGCGTGCCACGCTCCGAACTGCAGCGCCTGATGCGCTCCGAGGGCGATATTGCCAACCTGATCATGCAGGCCACGATCTGGCGCCGTTTAGGCATTCTGGAAGCGTCGACCGCGGGCATCGTTCTGGTGGGCTGGAGCACGGCCGCGGAGACTATTCAATTGCAGCGATTCCTCCTGCGCAATGGGTATCCGCACCGGCTGATCGAACCGACGGCGGAGCGGTTCGCGCACTGCCAGCTAACCAACCCGGATAACGTCGACTTCCTCCTCCCCGCGGTGATGTTTTCGGACGGGCGCGTGCTGCACCGGCCCGCGACATTTGAGCTGGCCGATGCGCTGGGATTGACCGAGCCTCTCGATCCGCACGTGACCTACGACATTGCTGTGGTGGGTGCAGGGCCTGCGGGTCTTGCCGCCGCAGTGTACGGTGCGTCTGAAGGTCTTTCGACGCTGGTGGTGGAAGGCATTGCCCCCGGTGGACAGGCGGGCACCAGCTCGAAGATCGAAAATTACCTTGGCTTTCCCACCGGCGTTTCCGGCCAGGAGCTGGCCAACCGTGCGCAGGTACAGGCGCAGAAGTTCGGCGCCACGCTTGCCATCTCACGCGATGTCGTCACACTCGACCAGGTCGAGGGTGTGCATGAGCTTGGGTTGGCGGGAGGAACAAAGGTGCGCTCGCGCGCTGTCGTGATCGCGACCGGAGCGCAGTACCGCAAGCTCTCGGCGGAGAACTATGAACGTTTCGAAGGCCAGGGTATTCAATACGCCGCTACCGCGATGGAAGGCGTGCTGTGCAAGGACCAGGAGGTTGCGGTCATTGGCGGCGGAAATTCGGCAGGGCAGGCGGCGGTCTTCCTTTCCGGTCTGGCGAAGCATGTTCACCTGATCATTCGCGGTGCAACGCTCGCCGATACCATGTCGCGCTACCTCATCGCCCGTATCGAGAACTCCTCCCGCATCACGCTTCATACGCGTACGGAGGTCATACATCTCGAAGGGGACAAGACGCTGGAGTCCGCAACCTGGGTGAACCGCGATACAGGCCAGCGCTCCACCACGAAGATTGGCAGCATGTTCGTCATGATCGGCGCCGAACCCAACACCGGTTGGCTGTACGGCACGCTGGCGCTGGACAAGAAGGGCTTCGTGATCACGGGGACGGAGAAGGCGTTCGAGAACTCTCGCTATGCCACCAGCGTGCCTGGAATTTACGCGGTAGGCGATGTGCGCTCGGATTCGGTGAAGCGTGTCGCTTCGGCGGTAGGGGAGGGTTCGGTTGTCGTGTCCGACATCCACCGCTACCTGGCCTCCCGGCCCAGCGTTGTACCGGAAGCCGACTCGCCGCTCGCGGCCCTGCAGTCCGCGCAGCAACCGTATGTGATGTAGGTGCCGGAGGATCATCGCGGCTTCCCGGGGCGAATTGGTTTCTTGTTTGTCGGAAGCGTGCACGATGCGCTCAAGGGCACGCACCGGAAGGGCCTGGTTTCAACCAGGCCGAAAGAGTCGCGCACGGCGCGTTCACCTTGCTGCCGCAGGCCGGAGTGAAGCCCGCAGGGCGTAGCGACTGAATTGCCCTCCACGGCAGACAAAAACGCCCCGATCCTTTGGACTGCAGAACGCCAGCCGGACAGACGCTTAGTTCCTCCCAATAGCTGTTGTCGGCAGATGTTCCCCAAAAACAATTCAGTCGCTATGCCCTGCGGGCTTCACTCCAGCCCGCGGCAGCGCGGGAAAAGGCCGATTCAGTTAGCTGATCTTTCGGCCTGGTTGAAACCAGGCCCTTCCGGTTCGTGCCCTCATTCCCATGTTGCGAGCGTTCAGCAGCATGCTGCTAACACCGGATCGTCTTGCGCTTCGCCGCACGTCCGCCGGCACGCACTTTCTCAATACGTTCGACGGCGACCGGGACCTCGCATGCCGTGTCGCCGACATCAACCGACACGTTGCCGATTGCCTTCGCGGTCGCCATTGCCTGCTTCAGAAGCGGACCGACATGAACCCCGACGGCGATGACGAAGCCGTTCATGGTGTATCTCGCGCGGTTGGCCGCCGCTTGAATCTGCGTGGGAATTTTCTTCAACAGAGTTTCGATCTCATCCAGATCGAGCGCATTGTCAGGCGTGGTCGCGACGAGGCCGGAGTACGTACACCATCCCGCCGAAGCCACATGCTCCTTCTTCGAGGTCACCCACTTCACGGCCAACGCCCGCCCTTCGGGGTTCTCGACCGCGACCCAGGGGACGGTGTATTCGGAGATCATCGGCATGCCGGCAGTCGCGTCGGTCCAGGTTTGCAGCTGTTTGGTGGAAAGCTGGGCGCCGTCCGCGACTATGCCTGCGAGATACATCGCATCGAAAATGCCCGTGTCATAGATCTCGCAGGCCAAGGCCTGCTGCTTCTTGATCGTCTTCGCGATGAGCTTCATGTCGGCGACGCTGACACCCAGTGTCCGGTTGGCGGGAGCGCCATGACGGATGTAGGTGGCGCGGGTCTTCTCCGAGGCCTTTGCCTTCAGCTCGGCCATGATCGTTGCGGCGGTAGGCATAGGCGCATCCTAAGAAGTATGCGGACGATGCTACACCGGCACTCGCGTGCCGTGCATACAGAACGATTCGCGCGAGCTTGTTTTAACAGGCCACACTCTGTTCGCGATCCGACGCATCGATCTCCTCATAGTTGTAGGCTTCGTGCGTGACGATGGGAGTTACCTCGAAATTCTGGCTGATAGGCGGCGACGTGGTCTGCCACTCCAGGCCGGCTGCGCGCCAGGGATTGGCGCCGGCTACCTTGCCGTACTTCAGAGACCACAGCAGATAGATTGCCGTAAGAAAATAGCCGGCTGCCATGACGGTCGCGCCCGCAGTAGAAAAGACGTTGAGAACCTGCCACTCCGGCGGATACGCGGCATAGCGCCTCGGCATGCCTAGATAGCCGAGGATGAACTGTGGGCCAAAGGTAAAGAAGAAGCCGATAAAAATGGTCACAGCCGCGATCTTCGCGGGTGCTTCGGGATACATCTTTCCCGTGATCTTCGGCCACCAGAAATGCAGGCCGGCGAGATATCCCATCAACACGGATCCCACCATCACGAAATGGAAGTGAGCCACGATGAAGTAGGTCTCCGTCAGGTGCACGTCCATGCCAAGCGTACCTAGAAAGACTCCGGTCAGACCTCCGATGGTGAACAAACCGAGGAAGCAATAGGCATAAATCATCGGCGCGTCGAACGAGATGGAACCCTTGGCCAGCGTTGCCGTCCAGTTGAAGACCTTGATGGCGGAGGGCACCGCAACCAGCATGGTGAGCAGCGAGAACACCAGGGCCGCATAGTTGGAGATGCCCATGATGAACATGTGGTGCGCCCATACAAAGAACGAGAACACGGCGATCGCCACCGACGAAAAGGCGACTGCCGTATAGCCGAAGACGCGTTTGCGCGAGAAGCAAGCGATCACTTCAGAGATCACTGCCATGGACGGCAACAGCATGATGTAGACCGCGGGATGGGAGTAGAACCAGAAGAGGTGTTGAAACAGCAGCGGGTCGCCGCCAATCCTGGGATCAAAGATGCCGATGCCAGCCAGCCGTTCCAAAGCCACGAGAACAATGGTGATCGCTACGACCGGGGTCGCGAGCACCATGATGATGGATGTCGCATAGTGCGACCACACGAACAGCGGCAGCCTGAACCACGTTAGCCCCGGTGCGCGCATGCGATGGATGGTGACGATGAAGTTCAGTCCCGTAAAGATCGAACTAAAGCCGGCGACGAACGCCGCAAGGCCGGCGGAGATGACATTGGTGTTCACATAGCGGGTGGAAAGTGGTGTGGTAAACGTCCATCCCGTATCGACGCCGCCCGCGATCACCGTGTACAGCAGCAGAAGTCCTGCGACCACGTAGCAATACCAGGAAAGAAGGTTGATGCGCGGAAAGGCGAGATCGCGCGCACCCAGCATCATTGGAATCAAAAAATTCCCGAGTATGGCAGGGATCGCCGGGATGAGAACAAAGAAGACCATGGTGATGCCGTGCATGGTGAATACCTTGTTATAGGTATCCAGCGACATCATGTCGGACTGCGGTGTCAGCAACTCCATGCGGAGAGCCATGGCCAGCAACCCACCGACCAGGAAGAAGAAGCTTACGCTGATCAGATAGAGGATCGCGATTCGTTTGTGATCGCGAGTCAGCAGCCAGCTCATCAGGCCGCTTTCGGCGTTCAGATAGTTTTTCGATCGGCTCGTTGCTTCAACATTTGTTCTTGCGACTGCCGTCGTGGCCGCTGTGCTCATCGAGCCACCGCCCGCAGGGCGCTGATCTGCTGTGCCGCAGCTACCGCGATCACAATCAGCGGTGGGCAGCTGTTTTGGGTGCCATAGCCGGGGCAGTGGCCGACACAGGTCTTTTTCGCAGTAGCGCAGTAGGGTCCAGGAGTGATTTGCATGGCGGGCCTCCAGGGCCAATTCTGAATGGAATCACGCTGCGGGTCTGTGATCTGCGTCACAAATCCTTTTGCAGGTTCAGCTTTCCACTGCCGTATGAAGAGTCATGGCACCGCCCTCGGCGTCATTCTCCCGAAGCAGACGCGAACCGTAGCATAGAGGCTGACATTTGTCACTTGATCCGTGAATGCCCTAAACGCAGTATGGAGACCATGGACACCGTCACGGATTTGAAAAAATTGCTCATGGAAGAGCGGCAGGCTGCGTTCTTTCGTCTCCGGGGTGGCTACCCGATTCCACTGGCCGGGGGAATCTGGTGGGCTCTCCTGGGTGGGATGGGATTTGTTGTGCACAATCGAGGCCTTTGGATCTTTCTGGCCTTCGCTCTGAGCGGCGTTTTGTTTCCGCTGGCGCTTCTGCTGAGCAAGCTGTTTCACGTCGACTTCATGAAGGACCGCACTCCGGTTTCGGATGTGGTGTTTCCGGCGATGGGTTCCATGCTGTTGTTCTGGCCGATGGCGATTGCCGCATACTGGAGCTTCCCGCAACTGGTGCCGCTCATCCTCGGTGTCGGCATGTCGATCATGTGGCCGGTGATTGGCTGGAGTTATGGACGCACCGCGCTGTACAGCACCCACGCGATCGTCCGTGCTGTAGTTTGTTTTGTGATCTGGAACTGGTGGCCTGCGGCTCGATTCACGGTCCTGCCCCTTGCCGTCAGCCTGATCTACGTCGTGAGCGTGGTGGCGATGATTGTATTGTCTTCGCCGCGTGCCCGTGCAGCCAGTCTGCCGATCCGTGAGCTCGCGTGACTCGAAGCGAATCGTCCAGCGCAATCAAGATGCGAGCCCGGCGAAAGTAAGAACTTCCGCGACCCGACATATTTTGTCACGATTCTTTCTTACTTAAAGTCCGGTGCGGAGCGTACGCTTGTACCCCCGAGGAGGTTTCAATGGATATCGGTGGTGTACGGGTAACTCAAGCGATCAGCGCGTCGGACGAAACGTGTGCGACATGCGCCAATTCCGCAACAATGGTGATCAACGGCAAGGCGCAGTGCGACCGGTGTGCGGGTACGCACATCATGGCCGAGCACCCTGAGATCATCGGCGCACTGGTTGGCGAACGTCTGCGTCAAGCCTGACGCAGACGATTCGCGGGCTCGTACATTTCAGGATGGGAACTACCCTAGCTGACCCGCGCCGCAACCGTCGCGGTATAGGTTGGGTCGCCTAGTTTCTGTTCTTCAATTTCACCCAGGACGCTGGTGACCGTGCTCTGGAACGGGTCGCCTGGCTTGTGCATACGGCGGGTGACTTTGGCCAGGATCTGGCAAAGCGCGAAACGGTTGGGAACTCGGTTGAGCGCTTGATTCATGAGCAGGGTACGCATAGGTGAGCCTCGGAAAACAGGAAATGTAGAACGGGTGAAACAGCGTACAGAGGAAACAGCGGCGCTTCCGCGTCGTTGTTTCTAAAGCTGGCAGGGAATCAAGGGTTCAGGCATTCGGCTTTCGGATACTGCGGAACTTGCGAAATTTCGGCAGAACCAGCGTCTCATCCCCACAACGAGCGGTCACCGAAGTCCTGATGGCGGCATCCGCTCCAGCGAGTTCGCTCCAATGTGGCGTGTTTTTTCTCGAAGCACACCGGTCTGACCATATCCATGCGGCCTTCGCGGCCTGGATGAGATGAAGATGCTGGTCGGGCTGGGATGCCATCGCCACTCCAAAAGTCGGTTGGGTGCATGGAAGAGGCTCGTCCGGGCAGGGCAGCGAGCGGCTGGTGGAGAAGGAAATTGTCGAATGAATCTAACCTCAACTCTACTCTCCCGGCGGAGACCGTGCGCAGGAATTCCCGATAATTCGGCAGCGCGAGCCCTTCTGAACGGAAGTCAACCGATCATGGGCGGCTCGATGATAGTTTCGTCCGCTGGGAAGAACCGATCATGACCCTCTTTGAGCTGATCTTCATCCTTTTCTTTCTGCTCTCAGTGGGAGCGCTTGTTCTTGCCTTCGTGCTTGGCGTGACAGGTTGCCGGCCTGCGGGCAGAAAAATCCTGCTGGCGACCAGTGTGGCCTGGGCAGTCTACCTTGTCGTGGTGGGTGTCTCGGACGTCTTGACTACACCACGGGTCACACCGGTGGGCGGAGAGCGGTGCTTTGACGAAATGTGCTTCACGGTGTTGAGTGCGAAACGGCTTCATGACCCCGCACTCCCGCCGGAACCCGAGCACGCGTTTTACCTGGTTCGGTTGAGGATCACCAGCCGGTCACGTGGACGCACCCAGGCGGAAGGTGGTCTTCGCGCGAGGCTGTACCAGGACGGGTACTACTACGAGAGACCTCTGACAATCCAGCACGACTATGAACGGGAATGCGGAAAGTCTCCCGAGCTGACGGAAAGGCTTGCCCCAGGCGAAAGCGTGGTGAGTGCACTGGTCTTTGACTGGCGAGACAATCTTGAATTGCCACCGCTAACGCTGGACCACGGGTTCACACCCGGCTACTTCGTGATTGGCGAAAGCCCGTTCTTTCACAAGCCGGACACCATGCTGATCCCTCCGGTACAAGACACTACCGATTCCTGTGCCGCTACGTGAGAGATGGCTCGCCCGCATGTCTCAGAATCTGGCTGCGGTCTTCGGATCGCCTTCTGCCGATCAATGCGCAGAGTTCCGTTCGATGGTCATCAGCGAGAAAGTGCCGGGGAGAACCGGCTTTCTGCGGCCCCCTGCGGGCACCGGCCCGAACTCTGCGGACACCACGAACAAGCGGTGGTTGATGGGATCGAGTCCCATATTGCGTGAGCCTACCGGCGTGGTCACTGTTTCAACCACGTGGTATCGGTCGGGACCATCCTGATGAATCACGGTCAACGTGCCATCGGCGTTGGAGGCGAAGGCGTCGCCCGTGGCCGGATCATAGCCCGCGCCGTCCACACCTTTGCCGATGGGAAGGGTCGCAACAACCTTGCCCGCCTGGTAGTCGGAGACCGCCATCACGCCGCTGCGGCATCCGCTGAACAGGCGGTGGTGCGCCTTGTCGAGTGCCATGGAGACAGGCTGCTTGCATGGCGCGGTGGACCAGCGGCGCGTAACGCTCGCACTCTTCGCGTCAATCTCAACGATCTCGCTGGTGTCGGTGAGGTTTGCGTAGACCTTGCCATCACCGGCGGAAACGCCGTACTCCGGCTTGCCGCCCAGTGGAATGTTGGTGATCAGCGTTCCAGCCTTAGGATCGATGACGGTGGAGGAGTGCGCATCGCCGTTCATGGTGAAGATGCGGTTCGAAGGCGCGTCGAAAAGAACCGCGTCCGCATCGTCCGCCGCGGGAATGCGTCCCAGCACCTTGAAGGTCTTCAAGTCGAACATCACCACCGACTTGTCCTCGCTGGATGTCGCAAATCCATGGCCGGTAGCGGCCGCGATCGCTGTTCCGTGCGCTCCATGAACGTCGTTGACCTCGCCCAACAGCTTGCCACTATCCTCATCGACCACCATCACACGAGTCTGCCGGGCGATGTAGACTCTGTGGCTGGGCGGGTCGGGTACCACATAATCCCAGCTTCCATTTCCTCCCAGCACGTAGGTGTGTGTGATCTGGTAGGACGCAGGCGATTGTGCCCACATGGTTGTTGCAGCGGCGAACATCATGACAAGCAGACTGCGGCGCATGGGAACTCCCTGATTCGAACAATATGCGAGGTATCTCGCGAGGCATTCAGTCTGGCACGGCTAACTTAATTGGGCATGAACGTTTGAGGACGCGTGGATCAGGCAGAGATACTTCGATCCGGAGACCTCGGCGCAGCGCCGAGGGGCATCGATACATCCTCGAGTGGAGCCCTTCCGATACATGGGTTCAACGACATCGGGAACTGCTTCGTGGGAAAGAACGTATTGCTAACATCGTCGTGATCTGCAAGGAACTCGGGATGTCTACTGGATCTGGCGTTCGCAACAAATGGACCACACTTGGTCGAGTCCTGCTGTTCCTTCTAATCTGCGCGTTCCTGCTTGCCTTGGCCGGACCTTTTTGTTCAAAACTCCCGGGCAGGCTGTCGCAAATCGCCTTGGGCTCGACAACTACCGCGGCGACTCTTGTTGTCACCTGGCTCTTTCTGCGCTGGGAGAAGCTTCGTTGGAGTGACATAGGCGCCGCTCCCAACCTTCAGAGTATGAGCCGCGCGGTCGCCGGCTTCGCTCTTGGGTTGCTGCTTGTTGGCGCTCAAACTTGCTTCGTGCGACTGGCTGGTCATGTGCACTGGGTCCGCACTCCCTCAGTTGGTTGGTTGCCCACCGCTATGGCATTCGCGGCTTATGTCACACTGGCGGCGAGAGAGGAGCTGGCGTTTCGCGGCTATCCTCTGCGTCGCCTGGACAGCTGCTTCGGAGCCTGGACCGCGCAATTTGTGGTCGCATTTGTATTTGCCATGGAACATGTGGCGGGAGGGGCGACATGGACGAATGCGATCCTCGGAGCCTTCGTCGGGTCGCTGCTCTTTGGCATGGCCGCGCTCGTGACGCGCGGATTGGCGCTTCCGATTGGTCTGCATGCAGCTTGGAATTTCGGACAGTGGGCGCTCGGCGAGAAGGAGAGTGCAGGGATCTGGCGACCAATCGTGGAGCAAGGCTACACCCGGCATGTCGATCACATCGGTATGCTCAGCTATCTCCTGGTTTTTAGTTCTTCGATAGTGGCTCTATGGCTGTTTGGAAAATCCTTCACTCCGCGGGAGGGGAAGGCCAGACGAGCCTAACCAGCCTGCGCCATCAACCTTCTTTGACCGCGGGCTCTTCTTCCGGAAGCTTACTCAGGAAGTCCGTACCCCAGTGCCACATGGCATCAATGATCGGCTTCAGACTCTGGCCTGTTTCCGATATGGAGTACTCCACCTTGGGCGGCACTTCCGCATAGACCTTGCGTTCGATCACGCCATCTTCTTCCAGCTCGCGCAACTGCATGGTCAGCATGCGCTGCGTGGTATCCGGCATCAGCTTGCGAAGTTCGCCGAAACGCCTGGTGCCGGAGAAGAGGATGAACATGATCTTGCCCTTCCACTTGCCTCCAATCACCTCTGTGCAGGCTTCGACGGGGCATCCCAACCGGTCATAGCGTGTGTGACGCATAGAGGTTTCCTCATTAGGAACATTTTTGATACTACGGCAGAATATTGTGCCTACTTGCAGAGATCGTACCTACTGCCTAATCTTAGCCTATGGCGGAGAGCACGCTGTCCCTGAAATACCGGAAGCCTTTCGATTGGGACAGCCTGCTCGCAACCTTCAAGGCCCATCAACTGCCGGGACTGGAGAGTGTGTCGGACGAATTCTACGAACGTATCTTTCACCTCGACAGACGTACCGGGTACTTCCGTGTGGCGCACGGAAGCGCTCGCCGGGGTGAATTGAAGTTGACTCTGTACGGTGCTTCCGAACAGGCAACTGCGAAGATCGCTGCTCGTGTTCGGCGCATGTTCGATCTCGACCTTGATCCTGCTGAGGTGGCTGTGGTGATGCACGGTCAACCGCATCTCGGTGACGCGTGGTCGAAACATCCGGGGCTGCGTGTCGCGCGCACCTGGGATCGCTTCGAGACCCTGATCACCACCGTGCTTGGGCAGCTTGTCTCCGTCAACTTTGGACGCACGCTGATTCATGAGCTGATGCAGGGCTACGGCAACCGGGTGAAGCATCCGGTCACGGGGCAGGGCATTCCGCTCTTTCCTGCGCCGAAAGTTCTGCAGGGCGCCGGTCTTCTCGATGTGCGCACCTCTGTCATGAGACGCACCGCAATCCGTGGCCTTGCATCCGCTGCCGTTGATGGAACGCTGCCTCTTAACCACGACCCGGAGCCCAAAGCTTTGCGCCGCACCCTGCTCGCTCTTCCCGGCATTGGCGCCTGGACCGCCGAATATGTGGCCATGCGCGCCTTCGATGACAACGATGCATTCCCCGCCACGGATTACGGGCTGAAGCAGGAGATCCTTCGTCATCCCGAGATGAACGTCAACGCCGTACGCCCCTGGCGAGCGTACGCTGCGGTTGCTTTGTGGAAGGACTTTGTCGCCAGGAAAGGAATGCCGTATGAGCCTGTCGTATAAGTTCGTACCTTCGCCGATCGGCGATCTAAAGCTCGTCGCCAGCGACAAGGGGCTTGTCGCAATTCTCTGGAAAGAGGACCGCCCTGGCCGCGTCCGCCTGGAAGACCTGGTGGAAGATGCTGATCACCCCATCCTGCGAGAGACCGAGCGCCAGCTCGCGGAGTACTTTGAGGGAAGGCGCAGCAGCTTCGAGGTGCCGCTCGACATGCGCGGCACGGCGTTTCAGAAGCAGGTGTGGGAAGCATTGCTGGCGATTCCGTTCGGAGAGACGCGCACCTACGGCCAACTGGCCGATCAACTCGGAAACCCGAAGGCCACACGTGCTGTCGGTGCGGCCAATGGAAGGAATCCGATTGCCATCATCGCTCCTTGCCATCGCGTAATCGGATTCTCCGGCAAGCTGACGGGTTTTGCCGGCGGGCTCGATGCCAAAGCCCACTTGCTGAATTTTGAAGGCAACGGCCGCAATCTTTTCAGGTAATTCGAAAGACGCTGCGAAAGAATGTGTGTGGGGAGATTCGTTATGGAAGTGAACAGGGAAGAAGCGGGACTGTTGCAGGCGGCGGAGCATCTGGCCAGCCGCGCGGATATTGCGCTGCGTGCCGGACTTCGTGTGGAGTGCCTCTCGCTGGAAGCGCCGGAAGGCATCGTGTGCGACTGGAGACAGGCGCGGGGTTCCATGGGTGACGACCTGAGATTGATCCACTATGGGTTCGCGTTTGTCTTGGCCGGCACTATCCTGGATAAACAGCAGACAGGAGCAATCTCCGATGAACTGCGGAAGCAGTTGTCGGCCGATAGGACGCACACGCGCGAAGCACGCGAGACCGCTGTTGAATGGGGTCTGGCGTCCGACATAGAAGAGACCAATCCGTTTGCGCGCACCGGATACAAACTTGCATCGCGTTTTCTGCATCACGACAGCGCGGTGATCGATCAACTGGCGCACGCGTTGCTTGCGCGGAAGACCATGATGGAAGATGAATTGAAGGCATGGTTCGCGGATCACGCCGAGCTGCTGGCGCTCGCTGAAGTGGAGCAGTCCATCCTGTACGAATAAGGGTTGTTCAAGCGCGCTCGGATGGATTGAGGCCGGAGCCGCTGCGGGGAAACGATGACCACACGCAAAAGTCCTGGCAAAATTCGCTTTCCCGCTTCCATGGACATGCCGGGAGTTCCCGCATCGAAAGTGAAACGAAGGATCCTGCGTGATGGCGCCCGTGCCAACGAGCTTCGCGACGCTGCCTTTCAGCGAGTGATCCTTTCCATCCCGCCGGGAAAGGTCAGCACCTACGGACACGTAGCAGCCGCCGCAGGCTATCCGCTCTACCACCGTGCGGTCGCGCGCCTGCTACGCACCAACCTGCCCGATCAACTGCCGTGGCATCGTGTCGTGGGCGCCGGCGGCCATATCAAGCTGCAAGGCGAAGCCGCCATCGAACAAAAAGCCCGCCTGAAAATGGAAGGTGTGAAGTTCGTCGACAAGCGTATCGACATGGAGAGCTTCGAACATGCCTTACGTCCGTGGGAGGACTGAGAGAGCAGAGAGGAGAGATCAGAGATCAGAAGGAACTCTGTCGCGCGAAGTACTGATCTCTAATCTCTGATCTCTCGCCTCAAATGGACAGGCTCATCATCCGGTTCAGCCGCTTCACGAAGTTGGCCGGATCGCCCAGCGGGACGCCTTCCATCAACAGTGCCTGGTCGAACAAAAGCCACGCCGCATCGTCCGTCATGTCGTCTTCAGGGCGCGCCAGCAGCTTCTTCACAATCTCGTGATCGGGATTGATTTCGAGCGTCGGCTTGGGAGCGGGGATGTCGGTCTGGCCCATCGCCCGCAGCATCTGCTGCATCTTAAGTGAAGGTTCCGTTTCGTCCGAGACGATGCAGGACGGGCTGTCGGCAAGCCGCACCGAGGCGCGAACGTCTTTCACGCGATCGCCGAGCACAGCTTTCAGCTTGTCCAGCAGAGGCTGCAGACCTTCATTCTTTTCCGGCTCGCTCTCGTCCTTCAGGTCTTCGCTGGCCGAAGCCTTGTTGACCGATTTCAGGTCGATGTCGCCGTACTTGTCGATTCCGGAGAACACGATCTCGTCGACCTCATCGTCCAGGATCAGGACTTCGAAGCCCTTTTTCTTGTAGATCTCCAGTAGCGGCGAGGTGCGCAGCAGAGCCTCGCTGCCTCCGGTGATGGTGTAGATGCTCTTCTGGCCTTCCGCCATGCGAGACTTCACATCGGCCAGGCTGGTGAGTCCTTCCACCTTGGTCGACTTGAAGCGAACCAGGTCGAGCAGGGTTTCGCGATTGGCAAAGTCGCCGAACAAACCTTCCTTGAGCGGACGGTTGTATTGGGTGATGAACTTCAGGTAGAGCTCAGGATCGTTCGCCGCGATGTTCTTGAGCTCGGAGAGGATCTTCTTCACGCTCGCCGTGCGGATGCTGTTGAGTACGCGGTTCTGTTGCAGAATTTCGCGGCTGACGTTCAGCGGCAGGTCTTCGCTGTCGATGATGCCGCGCACAAAACGCAGGTACTGCGGCAGCAGCTCCTTGGAGTCGTCCATGATGAACACGCGCTTCACATAGAGCTTCACGCCCACCTTGTACTCGGCCTGATACAGATCGAGTGGAGCCTTGGCCGGAACGTAGAACAGCGTGGTGTACTCCAGGCTGCCTTCGGCCTTGGTGTGGAACCAGAAGAGCGGGTCTTCAGGATCACCAGAGATCGACTTGTACAGCTCCTTGTAATCGTCGTCAGTCAGTTCGCTCTTGGGCCGCCGCCACAGGGCGCTGGCTGCGTTGACCTGCTCGGTAACGCGATGCGACTCGGACTTCTTCTCCTCCGCATTCCACTCGCTCTTGTCGTAGGTCAGGAAGATAGGGAAGGCGATGTGGTTGGAGTACTTCTTGACGATCTCCTGCAGGCGCCAGCTATTGGCATACTGCTGGCCTTCTTCATTGAGATGGATCAGCACCGTGGTGCCCGCAACCGCGCGTTCCGCAGGCTCAATCTCGAAGCCGCTCTTGCCGTCGCTGGTCCAGCGCCATGCCTTGTCTTCGCCGGCCTTGCGCGAAGTGACCTCAACTTTGTCGGCGACCATAAACACGCTGTAGAAACCAACACCGAACTGGCCGATGAGGTTGGAATCCTTGCGCGCATCGCCGGAAAGCTGGGAGAGGAAGTTCTTGGTGCCCGAGCGCGCAATGGTGCCCAGGTTGGAGACCAGGTCTTCCTCGTTCATGCCGATCCCGGTGTCCGCGATGGACAGGGTTTTCTTGTCCCCATCGAGCTCAAGGTCGATGCGCGGCTCGAAGGGAAGCGCCTTGTAGGCTTCTTCCGTCAGCGTCAGGTGACGCAGCTTGTCAAGCGCATCCGACGAGTTCGAAATCAGCTCGCGAAGAAAGATTTCAGGATGCGAATAGAGGGAATGGATGATCAGCTGCAGCAGCTGACTGACTTCAGTCTGAAACTCACGTTGCGACATATCTCTACGTTTTCACCAATCTATAGGAGTATAAAACGGGACCGCCAAAGAAGCGTAGCGTTACCGTTTGGCTGTTGCATTTGTTTTTCTTGTTGTCATCCCCGCAGGGGATCTGCTGTTCTGAGGGTGTATGGGGAAGCGTAAGTTTCAGTTCTGGGTATACATCCTGTCGAGCCGGTCCAAAAATCTCTACGTGGGGATGACGAACGACCTTATCGGGCGCACTGAACAACATAGAGAGCAAACACCAGGCGCTCATACTGCGCGGTACAACATTCATCGACTCGTGTATTTCGAATACTTCCAATATGTGCGCAATGCTATTGCCCGCGAGAAAGATTTGAAGCGGTTGACGCGGGAACAGAAGATCGCATTGATTGAGCAAGAGAATCCCACTTGGGATGATCTCTATCCGCAACTGACTGCGTCGGAACAGCAGATCCCCTTCGGGGATGACAACAAGAAAGACAACAGCAAAGACCAAAACAAGACCGGCTGAAGCGATCTGGTGGGGCCGCAGGACACCCTTACCCAACCAACTCCAACTCAATCCGTTTCTCAACCGAATCCAGCTTCGCGATCTTGAAGCTGCGCACCTGACCGGCCTTCACTTCTTCGCTCTTCTTCGTCTCCGCCTTTGCAGGCGACCCGCCGGACTTCCACTTCGAACTCAGCATCGAGCTGAACGCCGAAAGGTCGACAGCACCTGAAGCCGCTGGTGCTTCCGGCGCGGCCGCAGCCACTTCAGGGAGTGTGCACGGAGCAACGATACCTTCGCCCAGTTCCACCTGCGCCACGTTGTTGGCCACCGACATCACGCGGCCAGTGACCGCATCGCCAGCCGCGTGCTCGGCAAGGAATTCGTCGAGTCCGGTAGGCACAAGCTGCTTCATGCTCAAGCGAAGCTGGCGCTTTTCCTTGTCGACCTCCAGCACCTGCGCGCGAACTACCTGGCCCACGCGCAGCATGTCCGAAGGATGATTCAGACGGCGCTCCGGAGTGATCTCGCTGATGTGGACCAGACCTTCCACGCCTTCCACAACCTGTACGAACGCTCCGAACTTGGTCATGCTGGCCACCGGACCTTCGACAACCGAGCCGACCGTGAGACGCTCGGCGGCATCCACCCAGGGATCGCCCAGAGCCTGCTTCAGGCCAAGTCCAATGCGCTTTTCCTCAAGGTTGATGTTCAGGATCACCGCATCCACGGTGTCGCCGGCGTTCAGCACTTCGGTGGCTTTGAGAATGCGCTTGGACCACGACATCTCGGAGAGATGCACCAGGCCTTCGACGCCGGGGGCGATCTCCACGAAGGCTCCAAAGTCGGCGGTGCGGGTCACCGTGCCACGCACGCGGTCACCCGCCTTGAACTTCTCCGGCACGGCGTCCCAGGGATGCGGTTGAAGCTGCTTCATACCCAGGGAAATGCGGCGGCTCTCGCGGTCGATCTTCAACACCTTCACTTCGACCTGTTGTCCAACTTCCAGCACATCGGAGGCTTTCGCGATACGGTTCCACGCGATGTCGCTCACATGCAGCAGGCCGTCGATACCGCCCAGGTCGATGAACGCGCCATAGTCGGCCAGACTGCGTACTGTCCCCTCAAGGACCGAGCCTTCCTGCACTTCACCAAAGCGGCTGTCTTTGACAGCTAGAGCTTCTTCTTCCGTAACCGCGCGGCGGTCGATGACCACATCTTCGTCGGCGACATCGAGCTTGGTAATGCGGCAGCGGATTTCCTGGCCAACCAGCTTTTCCATCTCCGTGGCATCACGCGCCCCACTGCGCGAGGCAGGCAGAAACGCACGCACGCCGACATCGACATGCAGTCCGCCCTTCACGACGGTGGTTACCGTGCCTACGATGGTGGCTTTTTCCGCGAAAGCCTTTTCCAGGCTGGTCCAGTCTTTGGGTTGCGCGGTGCGGAAGAGCGAGAGCTCATAGTAGCCGTCGGCATCGCGGCCTTTCACCGAAACAGTCAGTGTGTCGCCCGGCTGCAGTGGCTCGCGATTGGCCGGGAGAGCGGTCAAGGGAAGGATGCCTTCCGACTTGTAGCCGATGTCGACGAAAATCGACTCTGCATTCACTGTGACGACGGTGCCGCGGATCTGCCGGCCCTCTTCGCCGGAGCGGCGATTCTGGGTGCGTTGAAACTCGGAGAAGATGTCTCCAAACGACTCTTCTTCGGAAGCATCAACAGGCGCCGGCATTGCCGGTTCGTCTGCTGGTGCGGCAACGTCTGGCGCAGACTCGGCTGCGGGAACGGGTGTTTCGGCGGTCGCCGCGTCGTAAGCGTGCGCAGGAATGGTGTCGTTGGAGCTGGAATCTGACATAAAACGGTGAGCCTTTTTGGGTAGCGTCCGGCGGGATGAGATCATGCCCGGTTCAGCGCAAGAATATCACCGCAGCCCGACAAGGCGTGCCTGCCGCCCGTCTACTCCGCATAGAAGGCAATCCACAACATCACCGGCGCTTCGGCTGTTCCTCCCGCAGTCCTTCGACCGCCAGATTGCGGTACTTCATAAAATCGTGATACAGGCCCATGACGGTCAGGTTCTGGCGGTCGACGTCGCCAAGGCGGTCGCCGTAGAAGTCATTGGGATGCTTGTCCAGTTCGTTGGCCAGAAGGTTCGCAAGGTACACAGCGCTCGCGCAGTCCAGCCGTTCGTGAGGAATACGCGTTGGATGGTGATGATGCGCGATGGCTTCCACGATCGTATTGTTGATGCCCCACAGTCCCAGCAGATAGGCGCCGATTTCCGCATGCGAAATTCCAAGTAGCTCTTCTTCGGCTTCGGCCTGCGAGATGCTTTTCTCCGCCATCAGCGTGAATACTTCGCAGAGCTGGCTGGACATGGAGGATGCAAGGACAAGCGAGCCAATATCGTGGAGCAGGGCGCCGAGCACGGCCATCTCCTTCTCGGCTCGGGCCAGGGGAAGCGCGCCGGCGATGCGGGCGACGCGGTGCGAGTGTTTCTGTAGCTTGTCGCAGAAATTCGTGGGCACACATCTTCCGGGCAGAAACGCCTTGAAGGTATCGGAGTACAACGCCATGGTGCGAATCGTATTGAATCCCAGATAGTTCACAGCGTGTTCCAGGCTCGTGACCTGAATCGCCAGCCCGAAGAAACAACTGTTCACCAACTGGAGAACCTTGGCGGACATCGCAACATCCTGCTCCACAATGCGTGCGATGGCGGCAATTGAAGTCGAAGGCTCAAGCATGGCTGCATGGAGCTGCTCATAGGTGCGCGACAGGGAAGGGAGTTCGCCGATGGCGCCGACGATCTTGCGCAGTGCCGGATTGCACAGCACGTCCTGCAATGCGCAGACCCGCTCCAGCGTTTCTTTCAGTTCTTTCTGACTGCAGGTTTTCGCCAGGGCGCGGTGGGCTGCAGGCACGGCCCGGGTAGTGAGCGCCACGTCCGCATAGCCGGCAAGGATGATGCGTGCGGTATCGGGAAAGCGCGTCTGAATATGAGCAAGGAGTTCCGCCCCGTCCATGCCAGGCATGCGGAGATCGGAAACAACGGCATCGAACCTGCGTTGCTGGCAAGCAGCCAGGGCGGCCTGTCCGTTCCGGACAAATTCGAATTCCCAGCCTTCTTTGACGGAACGCAGCATGCGCCGCATCCCATCCAGGACATCCGCTTCATCGTCGACGAACAGGATGCGTTTCACGCTGCTCCTGGGCTCGGCGGCTGTAGCGGCGTTCGGGACTTCGAGAAGTTCTATCAAGTGACGTTACCTGCCGGCGGGAGTTGACGAGCTGGGCCGATAAACCCACACCGCTTATCGGCAGATTCGGCAACAGGTTCTAGTGCAAAAATCCTCACAGGGCTGTTACCAAACTGAAACGCGATCCCTCCCCAGCATGAACCGCCCTGTTCAAAGCCTGTTTGCGCGCCTGCAGGAGGAAAATGTTTCAGGCGGCCTGGGCGGGCGCCAGGACCTGAAGTTCACGGTCAATAAGAAATGCCTGGGCAAAATTCTGGATCTTCATCTGCATCGCGGCGCTGATCTGCTGACCTTTGGGAATCAGCAGGACACCATCCCGGTTGAATACGTCCTGATCGAGCACCATGCCCGCTACCACCTTCACCGCCGCGATTCGCCGCGGTTCTAACGGAACTGCATCCGGGGTATAGTCCGCCAGGGTGGCGATGATTGCGGCGTCAAACTGGCGGGTTCGCGCCATGAGGCGCTGGATGACTTCCTCTCTGCCGGTATCCCTGGCGCGAAGTTCATCGAATGCCAGCGCAAGCCGTAGAGCCTTGGTCCCAAGCAGCGTTTCCGCAACATCATCCGAGGTGATTCCTTCAGGCTGCGGCAGCAGCTCCGGCGTCAACTGGTGCCCAATCATCCAAGCCACCAATTCGAGTCTCGGAATCTCCTTCAACATCCGCATCGCATGTCCCGGATGGGTTTCGAAACGTGCCTTTTCGTCCGGAGAAAGAGCGGCTCCCGAGAACGACTTCTGCAGGAGCTCCGGTTCCAGCGCAATGCAGCCAAGTTGCGACAGCATCGCGGCGGCTTCCCATCTCCACGCGTTCCTGGGTTGAAGCTTACCGGCTATGTGTTTCACGATCCCGGCAATCCTGCTGGAACGACCGAAAGCCTGCGGACTGGAAACATTCAGGAAGTCGGCGAGCACCTTGATGCTGCTCACCAGGGTCTTTTCCAGCAGGTCTTTCTCCGCCCGGATAAGGTCATACTGCGCAATGCCCGCCCACAGCGCGCTGACCAGAACCTCTTTGGACGCTGGCTTGGTAAGAAAGCGGAAGATATTGCCGTGGTTGATCGCCTCGATTGCGGCGGTGATGTCCGTGTATCCCGTAAAGAGTATTCGTACCGATTCGGGAAACTGTTCCCTCACTTTAGTAAGAAACTGCGCGCCGCTCATACCCGGCATGCGCATATCCGAAACCACGACCGCAAAAGGCCCCTTTTGTTCCAGAGCCTGCAGACCAGCTTCGCCTCCCGTTGCAGTCTCGATCTCGAATTCGCGATACAAGGTTCGCTCATACCCTGCCAATACGGCAGGTTCGTCATCGACCAGCAGGATTTTCGGTTTCATCACTGTCGTACTCCGCTAAAGAAATCAGCTTCATGATGGGCCGGAGTGCGAACCTGAACATCTTCCGGGACGGCGTGACTTTTGAAAATATCGGAATTTCCCCAGAAAATGATGGCCTGAAGACGTTCTCGCCGCTTGCACCTGACCGCCGGGCTGTCGCATGCGGTGAAGTCATTTCTCATCAAGGTGTACCGGAGGTCGAAGAGATTGACATCGCTTTCTTCTCAAAGAAAACGGTCTTCTCCGTTACTTCGCGAGAATCCTGCAGGTGAGACATCTTCTGGGTTTCTCCGGCCTGGAGGGCTCTTTTCGCCAGGCTGTGAAATCTGACGAAATCATCTTGCATGTTGAGTGCGGTTAATTGCAATCGGTCCGGCTCGGGAAGGTGGTCGCCATTGGTGTCGTCCGGGTTGTTGCCAAGCGATTCCTCAAGGAGCCTTGCCAGATAGATGGCGCTGGAACAATCCGGCCGCTCATGTTTGATCCGGGCAGGACGATGATGATGAGCGACCGCTTCGACAACCGTATTGTTGATTCCCCACAAGTTCAGCAGGTGGGCGCCGATTTCCGCGTGCGAAACGCCCAGAATTTCCTCTTCCACCAGCATCATGGGAATGTCCTGCTCCGATACGCGCGCAAGTATGGAACACAGCTCGTCGGGCATCGACGCCGCCAGCGCGAGCATGCCAAGGTCTTGAAGAAGCACGGCAACAACCGTGTCTTCTTTCATGCTGCGGTTGAGCGGTAAAACAGATGCGATACGCGCGGCCCGGTGCGAGCGTTCCCGTACGGCTTGGCAGAAATTGTCCGGTACGCCGCGTCCAGGCTGAAAGAGATGGGAAGTTTCGACATAGAGTGCCAGGCTGCGAATCGTGTCCAGTCCAAGACAGTTCAGGACGCCCTCAAAATTAGTCGCACGAGCGGCCAGCCCGAAGAGTCCGCTGTTGACCAGCCGCAGGATGCTGGCCGACATCGCCGCATCCCGCTCGATAATTCTGGCAATCCTGGCGACACACACGAATGGATCAAGCAAGGCGCGGTCCAGCGCTTCGTAGGTCAGAGATAGGGAAGGAAGTCTGCCGAGCCGGGCTGCGACCTCCTGGAGCGCCGGGGTACGCAATACGTCCTGCTGCGTGAATACGCGCTCCAGCGCTTCCTTCAGATCCTTGGGGCCGCATGGTTTCGGAAGCACGCGGTAGGCGACCGGCACGGCTCGCGCCGTAAGCGTCAGATCGGAGTATCCCGAAAGGATCAGCCGCGCGGTTGTTGGGAATCGTGTTCTGATTTGGGCGAGAAGGTCGGCCCCATCCATGCCGGGCATGCGCAGATCGGAAACCACGGCGTCGAATTCGCGTTCATGGCACGCAGCCAGGGCATCCTGACCACTCTTGACGAATTCAAGCTCCCAACGGTCTCGCGTGGAGTGCAACATCCTTCTCACTCCATCGAGAACGTTCGGTTCATCATCGACAAAGAGAATGCGTTTCATGCGGCCACCGCCTCCGTCTCAACGGCGGCCAGGCTTTTAGGAAGGCTGATGAAGAACGTGGTTCCTACGCCACCCTCGGTCTCGAAGCCGATGCTGCCCTGGTGCTTGTCCACGATCACGGACCGTGCAATGGCGAGACCCTGACCTGTCCCTTTCCCAATTTCCTTGGTTGTAAAGAAGGGGTCAAAGACGCGGTCGCGCGCTTTTTCGGGGATCCCGGTACCTGTGTCCTGAACCTGGATCTCGACCGACGACGGCAGATCACGGGTCCGGATGGTGATAAGCCCCTTGCCCGACGTTCCGCTGCTATTCGCATCGCCAATCGCATGGGCGGCGTTCACAACCAGATTCAGAACTACCTGATTGAACTCTCCGGGGAGGCACGATACCGAAGGAAGATGTTCGTCGAGTTCGAGCCGGACGTCGGCGACATACTTCCACTCATTCCGTGCAACCGTCACCGAGTTCTCAATCGCACGGTTCAAGTCGGTAAGGACCTTTTCGCCGGTTCCCGGATGTGAGAACTCCTTCATTGCACTGACGAGCGCGGCCACGCGGGAAACGCCTTCCAGCGTCTGTTCGATCGCGTGCGGAATTTCGCCGAACAGGAAATCCGTGTCAACGGCGTCCCGAGCCGAGGTGGCGCGCTCCAGGGCAGGGAGCTCCGGTGCGGCCGTGGTGGCTTCCCTGAGCAATTCCGCGTAAGGCGTGAAGACATTGGCGAGGTCACTGAATGAATCCTGCAGGAACCGGACGTTGTCTCCGATGTATTGAATCGGTGTATTGATTTCGTGGGCGATGCCGGCAGCGAGCTGGCCAACCGATTCGAGTTTCTGCGCCTGCAGGAGCTGGTCCCGCAAGAGCTTGCGTTCGGTCACGTCCTCGAACATGCCCACGAAGCCGCTAAGTTCGCCATTGCGCACCCTCGCTCGCACACTTGCGGAGATCCAGATGGTGCTTCCGTCGTGACGGTGAACCTCGAGCTCGAAGCCGCGTACATGTCCATCTTCCTGGACGCGCGCCATCAGCGCGTCATGCGATTCGGGTCGCGCGGCAATTTCCCAGAGCGGCCCCGGGAGCAGGCGCATCATCTCTTCCGGGCTTGCATAGCCAAGATAGGTGGCCATCGCGGGATTCACCAGAAGAAGGTGGCCGTCCGGTCCCGCTTCGAAGATTCCAAAAAGCGCTTCTTCCAGAATGCTGCGATATTTGCGTTCCGCATCGCGCAGTGCCTCTTCGGCTCGTAACCGTTCGCTGATGTCGCGAGCTACGCAGGCGATCCCCGTAATCTGCCCTGCCGCGTTCCGCAGAGGTATCCGCGTCGTATGGACGGGATGTTCCTTCCCGGCGGCGTCCATGCGGGTTTCTTCGGCGTCGACACATCCCTTGCCTATGGAGATAACGAGCGCTCTGCCCCTATCCAGTTCCTCTGCGAGCCGCGCGGGGTATATATCGGCATAGGTCTTCCCGATCAGCGCCTGTGGATCGTCGATTCCCATGCTGTCGGCAAAGTACTTGTTCACCAGCGCGAAGCGGCCTGCAGTGTCCTTGACGTACATCGAGTCCGGAATGTGGTCGATCAGAGCGCGGAGTATCTGGCGCTCACTTTCCATCATCGAGTGCTGCACCAGCAGCCGGCGGTCGATGATCGAAGTCAACAGGGTGATTCCGAGGATGGTGGCGGTCACCGCCACAACGCCCGCTATCGCAACCGTTGAAATGTCGATTGTGTAGCGTGACGATGCGAGCGGGGGCATGGCTACAAAATGGACGGATGCCATGCCTGTGTAATGCATGATCGGGATGGCAAGTCCAAGAATGATTCCTACCGCGCTCTTGGAACGAAAGCTGTGGTGATCATCCCGCATCCGGACCAGCAGGAAAAGACCTACATACGAAATCACGATTGCCAGCGCCACGGAACCAGCCCAGATTGGCCGGTTGTACATGTGCATCGCGTTGAGCCGCATCGCGGCCATCCCGATGTAGTGCATGGCCGCGATGCCGGATCCCATCACACAACTGCCCAGGCCAATTTGAAGAGGTCCGGTATTGGTGCGGCTTACGACATAGAACGCCGCGGCGGAAGCGAGGATTGCCGCTGCAAGAGACACCACAACAGTGGGGATGTGGTATTGGACTCCGATCGGAAGACGAAACGCCAGCATGCCGACATAGTGCATGCACCATACGCCGGTTCCCATGGCCACGGCGCCGCCGCTTAGCCACAGGCGCCTCGCCTTGTTGCGGTTGGCATGAATGCGTGCCGCGATGTCGACAGCCGTATACGACGTGACGATCGCGATCACGAAGGAGAGCACAACTAAACCGGTATCGTAGCTTCCGTGAATCTCGTTCAAGTGACGTTACCTGCTCACGATGATTGACGCCAAAACGACTATCGGCACTTTGATCGACAGGTTCTAGGATTTCAACGGCATCAATCTTGAGAAAAGCAGCTCCACTTCCATCTCTTGACCGCATACCATCCAGGCATGAGCGGAAAATCTATCTGTACATTATTCGGAAGGACATATTTCCGGATGATGAGCCACGTGTCGCCGCGAAAGCAAAGTATTGATAGTACGTGGGATAGTTCAGCGGTGCATCGTCGTTTGCCTCTCAGGTCCCGGTATGATCTGTAACTCTTTTGCTGATCAAGAAACGGAATTGCGCCGATAGGAGCCAGGCGCGGCGATCCTTTGGAAGAACGCGGATCCCACTTAAGGGACATGTTGTGACCCAAGAGCAAAGCGTACCCTTACTCGTCACTTCATCCATGGTTTCAAATGCAGCTGCCCGCCGGACGTCCTGGAGAACGCTATGGAAATTCAACCGCTTGAACCCACGTACTGCGAGCCGCTGGGCGAACTCGTAGCCCGTGGACTTCAGCACGACGGCGTTGACAGCGTTCTCAAGGCAGTGCGCAAGCACCTGGACATGGATGTAGCCTTCGTTTCACGTTTCGGCCTATCCGAACGCGTGCTGGAATATGTGGATTCCGACAGCAAGGCGCCCCTGACGGCCGGCACTACCATCCCTCTGGAACAGGGCTATTGCCTCAAGATCGTGCGTGGCGATCTGCCCGAATTCATGCCGGATACATCGTTGATCCCGGCAGCCATGGCAATCCCGGAAACTCATTCCATTCCCATTGGCTCGCATCTGAGTGCTCCCATCCGTCTTTCCAACGGCGATGCCTACGGCACCCTGTGCTGCTTCAGTCATCTGCGTAACACGTCGCTTGGCGAACGCGATATGAAGTTGATGCGCGCCTTTGCCGACGTCCTGGCCGCGGGCTTCGACAAAAAACGGAAGGTTGCCGAGGCCGAGTCGTTCAAGGCGACGCGGATACGCGAGGCCCTGGACCGCGGCGCTCCCAGGATGGTGTTTCAGCCCATCTTCAATATGGCCACGGGGAAGATGGCCGGTCTGGAATCGCTTTCAAGATTCGATGTCGCGCCGTACCGGCCGCCCAATGAATGGTTCGATCTCGCCGATGAAGTCGGCTACCGCCACCATGTCGAGTTATGTGCCGTCGGCAAAGCTGTGGAATCGCTGGATGAGCTCGATAAGTCGGTGTTTGTCGGCATCAACAGTTCGCCCGACCTGGTCAGCACCAGGAAGCTGGCCTTTGTTCTTCGCCACGTCGATCTGAGCCGCGTTGTGTTGGAAATCACCGAGCACGCAACAGTCGACGACTACGAAGCCCTGCGCGCGGAGCTTGCTCCGTTGCGGGCCAGGGGACTGCGCCTGGCGATCGACGATGCAGGTGCGGGCTACTCCAGCATGCGCCACATCCTGAGTCTCCATCCCGACCTGATCAAGCTCGATATGAGCATCACCCGCGACATCGACAAGGATCCCAAGCGCCGCGCACTGGCCAAGGCGCTGATCTCCTTCGCCCACGAAACCAAGAGCCTGATTACGGCTGAGGGCGTGGAAACGGCGGAAGAGCTTGAAGTGTTGCAGAACCTCGGTGTCGATGAGGTGCAGGGTTATTTCCTCGGCCGGCCTCAACCTCTGCAGGAAGCAATGGCGACTCGAACCAACTTCGTGCCTTTGGCCCCCGCCTCGATGCAACGGGCCGCCGCTCTCAGCAACTAAGAACGGTTCAGATGGATGAAACGGGGCCGTCGTCGAAGAAGTCACGGACTCACATACGAGCAAGCCTCCAAGCGCCAGAGGCGCGACATATACCAGCATGGGGTGAAACCCCATGTAACGGGTGGCGATAGAGGACGAGCGCTGAAGGCGCGACATATAAGCAGACACAGAAGCCCGGCGTATGGTTCGCGATGGCGATGGCCAATGAGTGATACATTTTTGCCGCAATGGGCGAGAGCATATGTCGGGCCGTTGGCCCTTTAAGGGCTTGCTCGTCAACCATGGGGTTTCACCCCATGCTGGTATATGCCGCGCCGTTGGCGCTAGTCTGTTCCGCCACTAACTGCAGGGACCAACCCCGGCTCCGGATGACAAGGCTGTTTCTGATTAGGAAAACGGCCTTCACTGCCGCCTGTCGGATCTACATCATCAGGGAATTTGCCTAGAAATCAGGGAATTTGCCTAGAACTGATAGTGCAACTCAAACTGCATCTGCCTACTGGCGGCCGCGACCGTAGGTTGCCGAAACAGCGTCGAGGACAGGTTGCCGACATAGGCCGAAAAGTTCGGATGGTTCAATACATTGAACGCCGATATCCCGAAGCCCAGAGTTTTGGGCTCTTTTGCCTGCTGGTCGCCGACGTGGAAGTCGTGGCTCCATAAGAGATCGAAATCCTGAGTGCCGCTTCCGCGCAATGTGTTGCGTGCAATTCCCTGGGGCCGGGCGTTTCCCAGACCCGTGTGATAGGCATCCGCGCCCGTCGTCTCTGTGTAGGGCGTGCCGGAATACAGCTTGGTTGCAATACCGAGCGTCAGCCAGTGATCGGGGTTGAGGTTGCCGATCAGGTTGAAGGTGTGACGGCGGTCAAAGTCGGCAGGTCCCCATTCATCGTTCGGGGCATATTGGTTTTGGGGATAGAAGTTCGCACCGCCCGTGTTGTTGTAAGCCCACGCCAGCGTATATTGCGCCTGTCCGCTGAACCAGCGGCCTGCGCGTCCACGGAAAGTAAGGTCGAGCCCGTTGGCAAGCTGGCGCCCACCCGATTCAAACTCCTGCACAAATCCGAGATTTGGATTGGGACGAACTGTGGATGCGGGATCGTGAGGAGCATTCGCGTCGCGTGAGCGGAGTTTGGAAACCAGCGTCGAACCGCGATATGTGGCTGCCAGGGTTGTCCCTTTTGATATCTGCTGCTCCACGCCGAAGCTGTATTGCACGGTATAAGGCGAATGCAAAGCCGGCGAAAAGATGGCGAGGTTGGTAGGCAGGTTGCTGAGGCTCGTTCCGCCGGAGAACGGATTGGGATAACTCGGATTCAGGATCTGGACCGCACGAAGCGCCACACCGTTGTTCAGCTTAACGGACTTGATGGAACCCACACCCACACGATCGTAGAAAACTCCAACGCCCGCCCGAATGATGGTGGAACTCTTTCCGGAGGGCGAGTAAGCAATCGAAGCGCGCGGCGATACGTTGTTGAAATCATCCGTGTAGGTCTGGTCGTCATAACGGAGACCGAGCGACACCTGGACCTTGCGATTGAGAGTGATCTGATCCTGGATGAAGGCGCCGAACTCGTTGTACCAAAAGATGGCCCGACCTGGACCCTGCTGCGCGGTGAAGGCATAGGGTGTTGCATTCGCGAATGAGTTCAGGGAAGAGAAGGAAAATGTGCCCTGGCGATTGGTCGCATCGTCCCACGCCCGCCGTCCAAGGTTCGGGATATTGATGCCGAAACGCAGGTAATGCTTCCCGCGATTCCAACTGACGATGTCGTTGATCTTGATCGTAGTTTCGGTGTTGTGCAGGTCCGCCTGGGAGCCTCCTCCAATGAACGACCCCTGCACCTGCAGGCTGGGAGATTTGGTGACGCTGGAGAAGACATCTTCGTCCTTCTCAAAGAAGACAGCGAGCTGATTCACGAGATTCGGCGTAAGGATCAAACGGTCATTGAAGAGACCATCGTCCTCACGTCCCTGGTGATTCGTGCCGGCTTCGGCCAAAACCAGGCCGCCGACATTCGAGTTTTGCGCTGTGTCGTATTCGAAGCGGTACTGCGCGGAAATCCTGTGCTTTCCGGAAAGATCCCGGCTCACACGGAAGGTCACCTCGGTATCGCGATTCGGAGTAGGTACGTTGGTGTCGACGATGCCCGCAAGGGTGGCGGCGTGTACAGAAGCCTGCAGGTCCTCCTCACGGCGCGCGCCGGACAGGAGAAAGGTCGTGTGGCCGCCGTGCCCGGCCGGGCCGCTGAGATGGCCTTCGAAGATGCGGCGCTGTTCGGCGGGCTTGCCTGGCGCGAAGTAGTTACTCGCATTCAATGCGGCGTCGCGAAACAGGAAATTGAAGGCTCCATGGAATTCCGGCGAGCCGGGTTTGGTCATGATCTCGATGCGGCCACGGCCGGGCGTATTGGACTCGGCAGTGTAGGGATCATTGTTGATCCGAATTTCCTGGATAGCGGAAGGCGACACGCCTGTGCTTTTCATTTCGATTCCATCGACAATGATGCTCACCCCCGCCGATGAAATGGAAGACGCGTCGAGAAACGGTGTGAGCGCCGCGATGTAGTTCTGATCGAAGACGGGGAGATGGGTAAGTGTCGCGCTGCTTACTACGACGGCGTCGCGATTCTCCGCAGGGTCAGTGGAAAGAGCGCCGGCATCGACCTGTACGTCCGCGTGCGCGCTTTCAGGCCGCAACGTGATCTGCAGTTGGAGGCTGGCTGATTGGATCAGCGCATCGACCGTCTGCCCCGCGAATCCCTGGAATGGGCTGACGAAAACGGCATAGTGTCCGGGAGAGACGTGCGAAAAGGCAAAGTCGCCGCTTGCCGTGGATCGCGTGGTGGCGGTGACCTTGTGGTGCAGGTCCTGCAGTTGCACCTCGGCGCCTGCCACCGCTGCGCCGCTCTCATCCACGATCCTGCCGTTGAGAAGTGGACCGCCCTGGCCAAAGCAGGGATCGCCTGACACGATCAGGAGAGTCAGCAGGAGGCAGGCCAGGGAAGAGAAGCGAGACACCTGAGCAGTGTTGCATCACGAGGCTTAATCGAAACTGAAATACCGGTAGCGGGCCATACCTTTGCCCTGAACAAGTCAGCGGAGAAAACTGCGACGGCAAGGACCCGACGGGAACCCTATTCAACTCTCGAATCGCTGAAGATACTCGTCTGCTCGTCTATGCCGCGGGTGGCGCCGACGTCCGCATGGCTTCCGCGATGGTCGGTGCGTTGATGTTCCTGGCGATGCCGAGCTTGCCCAGCAGCCATATTCCGTAATAGTTCAGGTCGAATTCATACCAGACCAGGCCATGCCGCGCGGAGACGGGATGCGCGTGGTGATTGTTGTGCCAGCCTTCGCCTCCGGTCAACAGAGCGACCCACCAGTTATTGCGTGAATCATCGCGCGTGGCAAAGCGCTTGGAACCCCACATGTGGGTGGCGGAGTTCACAAGCCACGTCGCATGCAGTCCCACCGTGACGCGCAGGAAGATACCCCAAAGCACCCAGGTCCATCCACCCACGGCGAGCAGAGCGAAGGCCACGACCACCAGCGGCACCCAGTGGTAGGTGTTGAGCAGGCGATAAAAGCGGTCCTTGATCAAATCGGGAGCATATTTCGCAAGCAGCGCCGGTTCGCCGCTGACACCTGCTCCGTAAATGATCCATCCCGCGTGCGACCACCAGCTGCCTTCGTTGGGCGAGTGAGGGTCACCAGGCTTGTCGGTGTGCTGGTGATGGATGCGATGCGTCGCGGTCCACACCAGCGGTCCGCCTTCCAGGCTCAGTGTGGCGCACACCGCGAACACATACTCCAGCCATTTGGGAACCTTGTAGCCGCGATGCGTCAGCAGGCGATGGTAGCCCATGCCGATGCCGACATTGATCGCCACAACGTGCAGGCCGACGGCAACGGCCAGCGCCTTCCAACTGAAGAAAAACAGCGCCGCGACGGCTCCCAGGTGGAACAGGAGCATGAAGCTGAAGATCAGCCAGTTCAGGGAGGTGGTCTGTGCCGTACGCGCCAGGGCCAGCACTTCGGGGATCGGGCTTCCAGGTGTGGCCGAAGCGGGGCGGGATGCTTCAATTTTCAAAGAGTGCGTACTTTCTGGTGTGCTGTTCGAGGAAAGTGAAGAAGACGGGGCCGTTGACACCATACGCATTAGACGACGTTTATGCCTCCGCCAACCGTCACACTTTTGTAAGGGAGCCTCGCGTGGTGATCTCACGGTCATATTCGTTGCCCACTTGGTAGTACGCATCGATATTCGATATGGATTGCTAGGGTAACGTGACTCGAAGCACGACGGCAGGCCGGGGACGATCAGGCGTGAGGCGGTCTCAGGCCTTCAACGATCAGGACGTGCCGGCGTTCTGGATCGTCAGTTGTGTCAACTGGGCGCCCGCTTTCAAGCGCGGTTGCCAGGTCGGATACATCAACTCCGGCATGGGCTTTGCGCGGAAGATCTTGCGGGTTTGCGCGGCTAGCCAACGAGCCGATCGCTTCGCTTTCTTACGCCGGGCACTATCGGTCGAGATGCCCGTACCCGCATACATCTGCCGGTATAGTTTCGACAGGAGTACGAAGGCCAGACGGGCCCGCAGCGTAGGCGTACACGCCGACCTCTCCCAGATGGCGCCCCATTCGTAAAAGCGGTCCCATACACCCTGTGTGCGTTCTCGGATTTCATCGGAAGCCATGGAGGGATGCGGTGTGAACATCTTCGGGCGGATGGCGGTAGGAATCAGCCAGTAGCGGGTAATGGGCGTGCCCTCCACACTGACCGGATTGGCAGCCTCCGCCTTCTCCCACTGGATGAAATCGACTGTGCCGGGGAAAGGTGTCATCATCACGAACTGCGCGAACGTGACTCCCGCTTTGAGCGCCAGCTCGACCGTTGCTCCGAAGGTGCTCGGTTTGTCGGTGGGCAGGCCGAAAATAAACGATCCCAGCACATGAACGCCATGTTTCCGGAAGGTCTGCAACTGCTGCACAAGCCTGTCGCCCGAATAATTGAAATCTTTGTACACAGCCTTCAGGCCTTCCGGCGTAACTGCCTCCACGCCGACGAGCGCCCCCTTGATATTCGCGCGCCGCATGGCATCGAGATACTCCGGGTCCTCGGCTGACTCCATCGTGATCTGGGTGAAGAACACCATGTCTTTCGGCAGCTTCGCCAACTCCGCCATCAGCATGAAGCGTTCGTTGCGGACCTGCAGCAGGGACTCTACCTTCTGCGCGTTGTTCTGCTCGCGTGCCAGGCGCAGATCCGTCAACGTGACTGGATAGAAGTTGTCGTCAGCCAGCGCGATGAACCTGAAACCCAGGCGGCGGAGATCGATGATCTCGTCGATCACGCGTTCGAACATTCTTTGGCGTGGCTTTTGTCCATCGGTCCTCCACACCGAGCAGAAGGAGCAGTGTTTGGGGCAGCCGCGAATCGTCTGTACCGAGGCCCACATGTACTTGGTGGTGTCCATCAGGTCCCAGCGGGCCGCAAGAAACTCCTCGCCCTCGATCTTCCCGCCCTCGTAGATGCGTTGGATCCTGCCGGCCTCCACATCCCGCAGGAGGCGGCCCCATGCGATATCGCCGTCGCCTTTAACCACCGCGTTGGCCTCGCCGCGTTGGAACGGTTCTTCTGGAAACAACGTTGCGTGAATGCCGCCGTAGACGACTGTCGCTCCGCGGCTGTTTGCCAGCCTGCCAACCTCGTAACCCCGTAGCGCATTTCCGGTATGGACGCTGATACCAACAACATCACCAGCCTGGATGCTGGCAGGATCGAGTTGCTCGATGGATTCATCCACCAGGACCGGGTCGCCCATGGAACGCGGGGTGGCCGCCGCCAGGACGAAGAGCCATCGTGGCGTGATTACCGCTGTTCCGAAAGAGTTATCACTAGGGTTGATGAGATGGACCCGCATAGTATGTCCTCGATTGCTGACTGGGTTAAGGGAAAGGGAAGAGTTGGGAGGCTAAAACACGTCAGCCGACGCACTGCGTCGGCGATTTCCATATGGGGGACAGTCTTGAAGGAAGGTCAGCTGCAACACTTTCGCTCTGCACGGAGCGAATGGCTCTGTATCAGTGTCTTGGGGGCGATGGGATCGAGGAAGGCCGAACTCACAGTCCTTCGGGGAGTGGGTTTCCGGTTGGGAAGAAGCGAGGCGGGATGCTGCAAGTCTCAAAAGTTGCGTACTTTCCGGGTAGTACGGTTGCCGAGCGTGGGTGAGAATCAAAGAACGCTGCCACAACGATTGGAACATCTCTCCGGCCATGTTCCGCGTCACACTTTTGTACGGGCTTCAGGGAGTCAAAATAATCCGTTCCGGATTTCACCGGAGCGAGTGCCGGTGTGGCCTTCTGTGCCGCTCGGCTGCTTCCGATAGAACGTTCATTTCGGAGGACTTATGGGCGCACATAAAGGTGTGGTCAGGTGGTTTAACAACGTGAAGGGGTATGGATTCGTGGGGTGCGATGGCGAAAAGGACGTCTTCGTGCATTACTCCGCGATTCTGAGCGATGGGTATAGAACCCTGACAGAAGGCGATCCCGTGGAGTATGACGTCGTTGAGGGCAGCAAGGGCCCCCAGGCCGACCAGGTGAAGCGAATACGCGCGGAATCCGCCCAGGCGTAGATATCGCAAAGATCAAATGCGACATCCGGTCTGCCGTTCTGAAAACGGCCTATCGCCTGTCGATGCCACAGCCTCGGGAAATGCTCTAGTTGGGTCTGGGCGATGCAGGCGATACCGCGGGAGCGACCGTGTAGTGCACATCAGACTGCCCCGCGATCCCGAAGCATTCGAGAAAACGCATTGTGAGGGCGGCTTCACCTTTGAAACAAAAGCTGCAATCGCTGAAATGAGTGGATTCCATGACCAGGGGTTGTCCACTGTACTCCAGCACGCAACGCCGAATTTCGCAGTCGATGAAGTGCTTCCCATCCATGTTCAGCACCTGATCCGAAATCGTCTGTTCCAACACCCGCTCCATAAGGTTTGCCGGATCGCCAAGCGGCCTGGACGCAGTTTCCGGTTTATCGGCGCTGGGTGTCAGGTTGTGCATCACACGGTCGCTTCTGCCCATTGTCTCCTGGGAGTGCAGGATCGCCTTGTGAGTACGCCGGATCGATTCACGTGTCGTATTTCCGAGTTCACGGCTGATCCGTATCCGTTCCGCGGAGGAGGAGAGGAGCCGAGCAAGTTCAATACCCACGGTAATCATAGGAAATGCTCTCAGGAATACCTGGAAGAGGCAATGGCTCTACGGTAATCGGTGTGGGTGTTACTGGTGCGTCCACATCGCATCCGGCATCGAACTTCGCAAGGCATAGACTTGGTTGGATGCCGGCTGGCTTTCACGCGACAAGCTTTGCACGGCATGCTAAGGACCCTGCTCCATGGATGAGAAGCCGCAACCGGAAGATTTTGTCGAAGAAGCTGTTGCAGATGCAGTCGGCCAGTACGTCCAGCCCGGCACGGACCAGCCCACGGAAGCCGCTTCTGAAAACGGCGCTGGCCTGGGTGGCATAGACGTTGATAACACGGGCTCGGTCGACAGCGAGGAACAGGCTACTGGCACTCCCTCGCTTCCGTATCCCGTGGTCGCTTTTGGATCCTCCGCAGGCGG
This sequence comes from Acidobacteriaceae bacterium, assembly GCA_036498835.1. GTDB lineage: Bacteria > Acidobacteriota > Terriglobia > Terriglobales > Acidobacteriaceae > Granulicella. The sequence goes on from DASYEV010000086.1 coordinate 53,264, forward strand.
CCTGCAGCCCATCAAAGACATTCTGGGCATGTTGCCGACCGATACCGGAATGGCATTCATCCTGGTGCCCCATCTTGCTCCGGCCCATGTCAGCCATCTGAAGGAGATCACGGAACATTACACGCGCATGCCTGTTGAGACCATCCGCAACGGCGGGCAGCCGCAGCCGAATAGCCTGTATGTCCTGCAGCCGAACGAAGCTGCCGAAATCCGTGAGGGACGTTTCGTGGTTGCGCCGCGCGATCCCGAAGACCGCATCCCCCACGTCATCGACAGCTTCTTCCGCTCGCTGGGAGAGGACCTCCAGGGCAATGCGATCGGTGTTGTGCTCTCGGGAGCTGACGCCGACGGCGCCCTCGGCCTGAAGTCCATTCGCGGGGACGGTGGTCTGGCCATTGTGCAGACCCCGGAAACGGCGCAGCACAGCAGCATGCCGCGTTCCTCTATTTCCGCGGACCACGTGGATATGGTGTTGTCGCCGCGGGAGATCGGCGTCGAACTGGCGCGGCTGGCACGCCAGTTCAAACGCCCTGAAGTCCGAAGTCTCGAGGCGGGTAAAGAGCTTCCAACGGACCGGGACAGTTTTCAGCGGATTCTGCACATGCTCCGGACCAGTGCGGGCCTGGAACTACGGCAATACAAGCAGGAAACCATTCGGCGGCGCGTCGCCCGCCGCATGATGCTGCTGCGCATGGAGTCCCTGGCGGATTATGTCCGTTTTCTCCAGGTCCGTAAGGATGAACTCAACAGCCTGCAGGAAGATGTGCTGATCGGCGTGACTCGTTTTTTCCGCGATCCCAGTTTTTGGCACGCGCTCAGTACGCAGATCCTTCCCGCGTTTTTCCAGGATGGCCCCCCACAGCGGCCGGCGCGCATCTGGTGCGCCGGCTGTTCGACGGGAGAAGAAGTGTATTCCCTGGCCATCACCTTCCTGGAATACATGACCGCACAGGGCATGGACGGCGCGCTGCAGATCTTCGGTACCGACGCCAGCGAGCGTTCCATCGATACCGCGCGTCTGGCTACCTATCCCGAATCGCTTGCTGCGGAAGTAAGCCCCGAGCGTCTGCGCCGTTTTTTCGTCAAGGTGGATCGCGGCTACCAGTTGACCAAGCGGGTGCGCGATCTTTGCATCTTCGCCCGCCAGAATCTTTGTACGGATCCGCCCTTTTCGCGCATCGACTTTCTTTCCTGCCGCAACGTGCTGATCTATTTCAACCAGAACCTGCAGCGGCAGGTGATGCGGACGTTCCACTATGCTCTGGAGCCCTCCGGCTACCTTTTGCTGGGTATGTCGGAAACGCTGCGTGACTACGACGACTGGTTCGGTCCAATCGACCGAAAGAACAAGATGTACAGCAAGCTGGCTGCGATGATGCCTGGCGGATATAACCTGCCTATGCGTCGCTCCGTGCCTTCAGCAGGACAGTTGACGCATGGGCAGGAAAACCATCCGGACAAGATTTGGTCGGATCTTGAATTGCAGCGTGCAGGCGACCGTGTGGTGCTGGCTCACTTTTCGCCACCGGGCCTCATCGTCGATGAGCACATGAACGTGTTACAGGTGCGCGGGCAAACCGCAGCCTATATTGAGCTCGCGAGTGGGAGCGTGAGTTGGAACCTGTTGCGGGTTGTCCGCGAAGGGATCGCCGCCACCGTTCGCGATGCCGCGGATCATGCCATCCGGGAAAATATCCCTGTCTCGCGTCTCGCAGTAATCCCAATCGAGGACGGTATACCCAGCCAGGTGCAGATCGATGTGCTGCCCCTTTCGCAACGAGCTTCCAACAACCGCTGTTATCTCGTGCTTTTTCGCGAGCTGGATGCAGCGCCGTCAATGCAAGGTGTGGAGCACCAGCTATCGCCGCATTTGACCCCGGACGAGAAAGAGCGGTTGGTCGCGCAGCTTCGCCAGGATCTTTCGTCCACGCGCTTTCACATGCAGTCGTTGATTGAAGAACGCGATGCGCGCAACCAGGAGCTGGTCTCCGCAAACGAAGAGATCCAAAGCGCGAACGAAGAATTGCAGAGCACCAACGAGGAACTCGAAACGACCAAGGAAGAGCTGCAGAGCGCGAACGAAGAGCTGCAAACGGTCAACGACGAACTCCAGCAACGCAATACGGTCCTCACCCAGACCGGAAATGACCTCAACAATCTGCTGACCAGCGTCAACATTCCGCTGCTGATGCTGACCGAAAACCTGGAGATACGGCAGTTCACGCCGCCGATGGAAAAGCTGCTCAGCATGCGCGCCGCCGACATCGGCCGCAAGGTCAGTGAGATCCGCCTGCAGCTTTCCATCGAAAATGTGGAACCCATCCTCCAGGACGTGCTGGACACCCTGGGTACGCGTGAGGTCGAGGTGCAGGACCGTAACGGCAAGTGGCACCTGATGCGTGTCCGGCCCTACCGAACCTCGGACAACAAGATCGAAGGGCTGGTCCTGGTGCTGGTCGATATCGACCAGTTGCGTCACAGTCAGCAGGGAATCCGCGAAGCGCTCGAATATGCAAATTCCATTGCCGCCTTCATGCCGGTTCCCGTCGCTGTGCTGGAGACGGATGGCAGCATTCGATCCGTGAACAAAAGCTTCCGCAACCTGACCGAACTTCCGGAGCGTGTGCTTGTGGGAATGTCATTTTCGGAACTGCTACAGACGAAGTGGGGAGTGGATGGGCTCCAGGAAAAGCTTGATGAACTGGCGTCGGCAGAGGCCGGCGCGGTGGTGGACTTCGGAAGCCACTCCACAGCGAGCGAAGGCAGGACGCTGCGGATGAAAGCCCAGGCGCTTGCGACAGACGGATCACGGGTCCTCCTGGCGACCATTGAGGACATGACTGGCGGGAGTCCCACGAGCTAGCCACGGACCATTCGTGGAGGCGTGTCCCGTGCAGATGCGGGGAGTCCCGCCTTGCAGGTGGTCAACTCCATCTGCCGGGAAATCTGCGTTTTCCGGCTCTGAACACCGGAAAATTGATGCTGACAGAATGGCTGTTTTCATTTTCTGCCTTCATGGTCTCCATGCGCAGGGTGCGCGGGAGCAGGGATCAGTCAAAAGAAGAGGGATTAGGGATTAGGGTTTAGGGTCTAGGGTTTAGCGAACGGCGGTTGCGCATACCTTGGTCGCAGTGGTCGCATCTTCTAGACCCTAGACCCTAGACCCTAGACCCTAGACCCTAGACCCTGGACCCTGGACCCTGGACCCTGAGCCTGAGCCTCGCCTGATCCCTGTTCCCTTATCCCCGCCCCCTGCCTTTAAGCTAAAATAGAGTGTTTGCGGCGTTTTCCTTTGCGCCGCGCGGAAAGGAACCAGCACCGCAATGGCAAAGCGCCGTGGAAATCCGAATTGGGGCAAGCCGGAGCCGATTGGCCCCGTCGTCCCGACCATTACGTCTTTTGAGCAGGTCGTCAAGGAGTACAAACTCACTCCCGATCAGTACGTCCGCTCCACACGGTTGCGCGAATGGGCGCGCCGTAACAAGAACTCCAAGTACATTCCTGAAGCTCTGCTTGAGGCCTGGGGCTTCGAGATCGAATCGACTCTGTAAGCCTGTAAAGAAGACAAAGGAAAGACATGCTGGGCCGCCTCTCGGGGCGGCCTTTTCCTTGTTGCGGGAGTATCGTTAAGACCATGGCGGATACGGGCAACGGGTTTGTAGGCGTGCCGGAAGCAGTCGCAGAACTGCAGGCCGGACGCATGATTGTGGTGGTCGACGACGAGGACCGCGAGAACGAAGGCGACCTTACCCTGGCGGCGGAGTTCTGCACGCCGGAAGCGATCAATTTCATGGCCCGTTTCGGCCGCGGGCTCATCTGCCTGACCTTGACCGAAGAGCGTGCCGACGGGTTGCGGCTCGGGCCGATGACCCAGGACAATACGTCGCGCTTCGGCACGGCGTTTACGGAGTCGATCGAAGCCCGCGAAGGCGTGACCACCGGCATCTCCGCCGCTGACCGCGCCCACACCATCCAGGTGGCCATCAGCTCCGGCACCACGCCGGACGATCTGGCCCGTCCCGGCCATGTGTTTCCGCTCCGCGCCCGCAAGGGTGGCGTGCTGGTGCGTGCCGGCCAGACCGAAGCCTCGGTAGACCTTGCGCGTATCGCCGGATTGATTCCTGCAGGTGTGATCTGCGAAATCATGAATGACGACGGCACCATGGCGCGGGTTCCCGACCTGCGCGAATTCTGCCGCATTCACGGACTGAAGATGCTGACCGTGGCGGAACTGATTCGCTACCGCCTGCAGCATGAACGCTACATCCGCCGCGTGGCCGAATCGCAAATGCCCACGCCATTCGGCGAGTTCCGCATGATCGCCTATGAGAGCGAAGTGGACGGCGATGAGTCGCACCTTGCGCTGGTCTTTGGCGACGTGAACCAGAGTGATCTGAAGCAGGGGGAGAACGATCCGCCGGTGCTGGTGCGTGTGCAGACCCATTGCCTCTCCGGCCACGTGTTTGGCTCCAACCTGTGCGACTGCCGCGCCGCGGTGGACGGCTCGTTGCAGGCGATTGCGGAAGCCGGGCGTGGAGCGTTGCTGTACCTGCACCACACGCAGCGGGGTTTTGGTATCGACCGCTCGTTGACGCCGGGACGGTTGTCGTTTCATCGCCGCGGCATGGAACGCAACAGCAGCGAACGCGAGCAGCGCACGTTGCGCCAGGTAGGCCTGGGTGGACAGATTCTGTCCGACCTCGGCATCCACCGCATCAAGTTGCTGACCAACCACCGCACCCATGTTCCCGCGCTGCAGGGTTTCGACGTGGAGATAGTGGACGAAGTCTGCATCCCCGCAGTGAAGGCCAACTGCTAGCAAAAGTGTTCCGGCGCTGCCGGGATTGCGGCGTTGCTGGTATCGCGAACGCCGTGTTTGCTACACCACAACTCTCAACATGGGTCATCCTGAGCCGTAGGCGAAGGACCCCCGTATTTCGGGATGCATGGGCAACGAATACCTCTTGGATATCTCAAGCAGATTCGCCACTACCGGCAAATACTGGGATCCTTCCGTCGCTTCGCTCCTCAGGGTGACCCCCTCAAAAAGGTATTTTTTGGCAGCCGCAACTAGCCTACTTCTTCCCCACATCCAGCAACCACCCCAGCCCACGCTCCCGCATCGCGCTGACGAAGCTCGCATGGTCCGTATACTGAATCGCCTGCATGCCGACGGCCTCCGCACCGCCAACATTCTCAGCACGATCATCCACAAACAAGATCGCCTCCGCGGGTACGCCGAGACCCTCCACCGCATGGTGGTAGATCGCCGGATCCGGCTTAACAGTGAGCAGCCGGTGAGAGAACGTGCAGTGGCTGAAGTTCTCCATCCACGGACAGAGCGTGCGCAGTCCCGTCTCCATGGCATCGCCCATGTTCGAAAGCACGCCGGTCTTGATGCCGGCGCGCTGCAGAGCTGCTGCCCAGGCGATCATGTCCTGGTTAGGCCGCCCCCACAATGCAATGTCTTCGGCCATCAACTGCTGAAGCTGGACATCGTCGAGCTTCACTCCAAATTCCAGGGCAACCTGCAGCCAGAACTCTGCGCCTGTAAGTGTGCCGCGGTCATAGTCAAGACGGCGACTCCAGTAGGCGGGATGGAACGCGGTCTCTTCCGCAGCGAAGAAATCTCTCATGCGTTTCCAGGCAGCGGGATCTTCCGATGCGCTGAGTACAAGACCAAAGTCGAAAAGAACGGCGTGGATGGAAGAGGGAGAAGAATCACGAAGAGACATGCTCCTTCATCTTAACGTCTGTGACGCCACGCCCGGTCCAATCTCAACCGCGGGTACCATGGGAAGGGCCGCATGAACTTCTCCTCTCGCACGGACTGGGATCTCAGCGAAAACACACTGACCACCGCGGTGCGTGAAGCCCGTGCCACGGGCAGGGAACTGCTCGACCTTACGGTTTCCAACCCAACGGCGTGTGGCTTCGATTACGATGCGAGGACGCTGCTCCAGCCGCTCGGTGCTCCCGGCGCGTTGCGCTATGAACCCGATCCGCTGGGAATGGTCCACGCCCGTGAAGCCGTCACACAGTATTACGGCGATCTTGGTGGGAGCATCCCCGCGAAGCACATCTGCCTGACCACCAGCACCAGCGAGGCCTATAGCTATCTATTCCGCCTGCTCTGCAATCCGGGTGACGAAGTTCTGATTGCCCGTCCCAGTTATCCGCTCTTCGACTTTCTCGCCCGGCTCGATGATGTTTGTCTGGTGGAGTACCCGCTGCTTTACGACCACGGCTGGGACATCGACTTCTACAGGCTCGAGGCGGCGATTACAGAGCGCACCCGCGCCATCATCGTCGTGCACCCGAACAATCCGACAGGGAACTTCGCCTCGGCCAACGAACGGGTTCGACTGAAGCGGCTCTGCGCGGAGCGCGGTCTGGCCCTGATCGTGGATGAAGTTTTTCTCGAATACGCTCTGCCCAACGCTGGTGAGCCCACCTTTGCAGCGGACAATACATCCGCACTGACCTTCGTGCTCAGCGGCATCAGCAAGATCTGCGGCCTGCCTCAGATGAAGCTTTCGTGGATTGCAGCATGCGGCCCTGATGCTCAGGTTGAAGAAGCCATGGCCCGCATCGAGGTGATCGCCGACACCTTCCTCTCCGTCAACGCGCCCACGCAGTACGCGCTCCCGAAGTGGCTTGCGCAGCGCGGCGGCATCCAGAACCAGATTCGAGCCCGCATGGCGGCCAATCTTGCGACGCTTGAAGAGCGTTTGCGCGGTACGCGAGGCAATGGTCTTGTCCTGCAAGGCGGATGGACGGCGATTCTGCGTGTGTCTCGCCACGTCAAAGACAAACCCTTTGTGGAGGCGGCTCTCGACCACGGCGTTATCGTGCAGCCCGGCGAATTTTACGGTCTGCCCGAAGGCCGCGTGGTGGTCAGCCTGCTCACACCGCCGGAGATCTGGCAGCGCGGCCTGGCACAGCTTCCCGTGGATTGATCAGGCGATATCTCCAATTGGACGCTGGCTTACTCCGAAGTAGGGAGAGTGGCTCGATAGCGACGCTGTGTTCAACTGCATCCGCACGTGCAAATGTCACTTGGTCGACACTCGGTAGGTCCGGTCTTTAGACCGGACATTAAACACCGACCATGAATTGGGCTTTAGCCCCTGAGGGCATGCTCCTGCTTGAAGATTGGCAGGAATAAACAGCAGATTCCCTGCGGGAATGACAAAAGAAAAGCAACAACAAGATCAACGGTGATACTTGCTTCCTGTCGGAACCCTCTACCTAGTCAGGAAAGGATTGCTTTCCCGTTCCTCACCGATCGTCGTCAACTCTCCGTGGCCAGGCACGACCAGCGTTTCGTCCGGAAGCGTCATCAGGCGCTCGCGGAGGCTGGCCAGCAAGGTGCCCGTGTGTCCTCCAGGGAAGTCAGTGCGTCCGATGCCTCCTGCAAACAGCGTGTCGCCGGCGAGCAGCAGTTTTTCGTCCGGCAGATACAGACAGACGCTGCCCTCGGTGTGTCCGGGTGTGTGCAGCACTTGGGCGTCGATGCTGCCGGTGTTGACGATTTCCTCATCCCGGATGGCATGGTCGGGTGGTGCGACCTCGGGAGTTTCCACCCCCAGCCAGCCCGCCTGCTGGTCCATGATGCCGAGTTGCGGCAGATCGGCCTGGTGATACAGGATGGGTGCGCCGGTGATGCGCTTCAGATCCAGGGCGCTGGCGATGTGGTCGATATGGGCGTGCGTGATGACAATCTTGCGAACCATGAGCTGGTGTTTGGCCAACACGGCGAGAATCCGTGGGATGTCGTAACCGGGGTCAACGACGATCGCTTCACGCGAAGTCTCATCGCCCAGCACGGTGCAGTTGCAGCCCAGCAGTCCGACAGGCAAAGTTTCCCGGATCATGCGGTCCTCCAAAAGCGAAAGCGCAGGCATATGCCTGCGCCCTCGTCGAACATTGCCGCGTTACTTCTTCGGCGTGGTCTGGGTAGTCGACGTGCCGGAAAGGACGGACTTGCTGACGCTGGAGTGCGACAGGGCAATCGTCAGGGCAATGGAGGTGATCATGAAGACCACGGCCGACCATGTAGTCAGACGGGTCAGCAGGTTGGCGGCGCCGCGCGGGCCAAACGCCGTCTGTGAACCCGTGCCGCCGAACGCGCCCGCCAGATCGGCAGACTTACCCTGTTGCAGAAGAACCACACCGACCAGAAACAGGCACACAATAACGTGCAGGATGACAAGAAGAATGACCATGAGAGCTAGCGCTTGCCTTTAGGGTGCCGACGAGCGGCAGAATGTTTGGATCGGGTGCGGAGGGAGGGGGATTTGGACCCCTATGCCTCACGGCTTCAGCACCGTAAACCCAGCCCATAGTCTATCACCGGGCGTCCCGATGGCCCAAGCCCGGCGCCGGCTGGGTACTCGGCCAGGTTCCTATCCCAACTTGACCTGCTTTTGACATCTTCTTAACTTCGCAGATTGCACGGATCCCTCAGCGATTCAATGGGTTGTCATCGTGACGGTTCATTGTGTCTCAGAGGTTATCCTGCGAAAGATAATCTGCCCCGGAACGGCCAGCCTGATTTCAGTTCCGGACGCGCGAGAGCTGACCACGGAGAGATTCCCGGAGATGCGAGCAGCCCGTTCTCGCATACCGCGTAGACCGAAATGACCCTCCTTGCCGTGGTCGGCGATTGATGGGGCCATTCCTACGCCATTGTCGGCTATCCGCAGGTTGAGTTCGTGACCATAACGAAGGGTGACCTCCAATCGGCTCGCTCGCGAGTGGACACACGCGTTTCTGATCGCTTCGTATCCAATCCTGTAGACCTCATCACGAACAATGGGGTGCATATCTGTGGAGTGACCAACCACCGAAAACGTCACTTCCATCTCAGTTGCGATCCGGCATTCTTCCATTGCGCGCCGAAAGGCTTCTGCAAGGTCATTCGATTCTGTGGCCGAGGTGCGTAATGAGTTCAGAGCCGCGCGACCCTCTTCCATTGCCCTGGCCAGCCAGACCGACAACTGCTCAAGAGCACTGCTCATCCGTACCGGATCGCTGGACTGCTTCGATGCGGATTCCGCCAGCAGCTTGCTGCCGTGAATGGTTTGGAGAAACGTATCGTGAAGATCTCGTGCGATGCGAGTCCGTTCTGCCAGTCGCTCATCGAAGCGTGCGGTTATGGCCTTCGCAATCTGCCTGACTCGAATCCGATACAAAGCCCCGATCACGAGGAAACCGGCGACCACGCACAGTGTGTAAAACCAGGTTGTCTGAAACCATGCAGGCGCGATGCTGAACTCGATCGTCGCACCTTCATTGTTCCAGACACCATTGCTGTTACACGCAATCACATGAAACCGGTACCTGCGCGGGCGGAGATTGGTATAGAACGCCTGTCGCAGGTTGCCTGCATCGATCCAGTTCGTGTCCCATCCATCCAGACGGTATTTGAAGCGCACCTTCTCCGGGAGGGACAAACTTATCGCGGAATAGTTAATACGGAGATTTCTCGTAAGCGGAGGAAGAGACGAATAGGTATCGGACACATATCGCTTTCCATCTGCAGAGATGTCCTGGATTAAGACTGGTGGGGGCACCGCGCTTCGGGAAATCTTTCGAGGGTCAATTCTCGCCACACCATTACGCGTTGCAAACCAAAGCGCACCATCAGCGCCCTGAACGGCGCTGGTAAGGCCGTCGCCTCCGCCCTGCAACGGATCGGGCAAATCGGTAAGCTGATCGAATACTTCATAGTTGACCCTGTAGGAAGGTTCGCTAACAACATGCTTCACTTCGCTCTCGGGGATGTGGAGTATTTTTTGATGAGAGCTGAGCCATACACCGTCAAAGGCGGTCGGGACAATTGCATCGACATCAGCAAATGTGCTGCCATCGTCAGCACGGACATTGTGAAATGAATCGCCCAGGAAAAAGGCTATTCCCAGACTGCCCGCAACCCATATAGGTTCACCCGATAGGGCAATGACACCTACGGGACCAATGGAGAGGTCACGGTCTGTGGAATAGTTCTTAATGGCGCCGTCGGTGATGACGGCCAGCACTTTCCTTCTGGGAAAGGTCAACCAGACCCTGCCCCTTGAATCAGTGATCGCTGCCGCTGCCGACGCATTCGGAAAATCCTTGACGATGTCCACGTGCGTCCATGCGCCGCCGTTGAGTGTATAAACCCCTTTTCTATCCACTGAAACCCAGAGATTGCCAGTGTGATCTTTGGTCATTGCGTGAATGCTGATGGTGGTGAGACCTGGCGGAGACGCGACACTCGTGAGGTGGTTTTGGGTCCATCGCATTAGTTCGCCATGAAATGCGGTGCCCGACTCATCGTGGGTATTCAGCCACAGGATTCCATCATCAGGATCGCGATACGCCAGTAAGACGTTCCTTGGTGAGTGTGGAATCGGGGTTCCGCGTGTGACGTTCACCATTCCGCCAAAAGCTGAGGAGGCTGTTATTTCCCCATCGCCGTTGGGGATCAGCGAAAAAGAGTGGGTTCCCGGTTGAAGTGCGAACCATGAGACGCTGCGAGGGCGCAAGCGATCCAGGCCGCCATTCGTACCAACCCAAATATCGCCTTCCCGGTCTTCGAGGAACACCGTGGCGTGGTTATCACTCAGGCCTTCGGTTTCCGTGAACGTCTCCATGCCGGGATCAGACCTTGACGATGTCCCGGAGACGCGGCTGGGCGATGGGACATGCAGAATTCCATCGCCCCAACTGCCCACCCACAATCCGCCACCGTGATCGAATATCGGTGTCCAGTCGGTAGCCTCTATTTCAGTTCCGCTGCGTTTCAGCATGCCATTCTGGAACAAAAGCCGGCTCATGGAATTCTTATGCGGTTCCGAAAACCATAGTCCGTTATCAGGAGCTATGGTGACCACACCAGGCGTCACGGAGAGGCCCGCATCCTGAAACGTCCTTCCTCCTCGAGGCAAAAAGAAGACCTTATCTTCGCTGGATACCCAGATTGTTCCTGCATGATCGGCAGCGATGCTCCATGCGGTTTTCCCCGGATAGTTCCAGTCCATCTGTATCTTGTGCCAGTGGCTGCCGTCAAACCTCCCCAGGCCGCCTACAAAGGACGCCCAAACCACACCATCCTTATCCTGGACAATGGACCGTGACTGACCGGCGGGAAGACCGTCGCGTTCGTTGAAGTTGGTGACCTTGCTGTTTCTTAGAAGACTGACGCCGCCCTGACCATACCCAATCCAGAGACCGCCATCCTGAGAGGGCGACAGAGCATCGATATTCGCGTCGCTCAGCAGTGAGCCTTCCTGCGGTATGTAACGTTCAAGCGTAAGTCCATCGAAACGGAACAGGCCGTCGCTGCTCCCAATCCAGAGAAAACCGTCGTTCGTTTGTGCGAGCGACAAAACGGCGCCGGATAGTCCGTCCTTGTCGGTCCAGGACGTATGGAAATAGTTTTTGATGCTATGTCCTGGATCCAGTGCCGCCGACGAAAGGCTGAGCGACATTGCAAACAGTGCTGTCAGGAGGCGCCGGAAGCGGAAATTGTTCGGTATGTATCTGCGAGTTCGAGTTGCGACCGGAGCCTGATTGAGCGGATGGAGAAGTTGCGACGGATCGCGCGCCGCGGAACGGAGTTTCGCTCTGCTTGTCGCAGCCATCGTTGATGCCTCGCGTGAACAAGGTCTGGCGGATGAATTCTCCAGAAACCGGTTGTGCATCGAGAGCGACGCGGACAACTGGTTTCCAATCAAACTATCTGCCTTCACGGCCCGTCGAAATACCCAACGCAATGGTTGTTTCCCTACCAATGGCTATAGGTTCTTCGATTCATTTTCAGATTTGAAGCAGGCCGCGCCGCAGTGCAATGGTGACGGCGTGTGTCCGGTCATTAGCCCTGAGCTTATCCAGCAGATTCTTGATATGAAAATTGACGGTGTTTTCGGAAATCGAGAGTTGGTCGGCAATCTGTTTGTTGCGATAACCGTCCCGGATAAGCCGGAGAACGTCGAGTTCGCGGACCGTCAGATCATCGTCGCCCAAATATTCCGCGAGACGGGCAGCTACCTCAGGTGGAATGTGCCGCCGCCCCTCATGAACGGACCGGACAACGCGGAGCAATTCAGCCGTCGGCATACTTTTCAGGACGTAGGCGGATGCCCCGGCTCGCATGGCGCGATGGATGTCCGCATCGCCGTCTGAGGTCGTAAGCATGATGATACGAGCCTTGGGGAACTCCCCTCGGATGGAAACAACTGCATCCGTTCCATCGGCTCCCGGAAGGCGGAGATCCATGAGCGTAATGTCGGGCCGATGCTGACGGAACTGGGCGATTGCCTCCGCCGCGTTAGGCGCGTGTCCAACGAATGCCATGTCAGGCTCGCATTCGATCATCGCTCTCAGGCCGTCACGAACGACGGGGTGATCGTCGACGCACATGATTCGAATTGGATCGCCTGGGCCGATCATCGCTGCCGCCTCATGCCAGAGATTTCGCTATTGGCCCATGCTGCGAATTCTAATAGCGAACCGCTGTGGCTCGACCCTGTGCATTTGATAAATTTGTGCCTCCCCAGGGTGATGGCCTCCTACCCAAATCCGTGGGCAAGTGACCACCGCATCTGGTGTGGCGCAAACCACGAAATCACCTCATTCTTACGTCACGCTGATGAGCCGCAACGCGGTTTCATTCGCTGGGCCTTTCGTCTGCATCACCGGTTGGAGCGGTTCTGATGGTCTTCACGGCGGCCAGCGGTCGATGCAGCACTGCATTCCTGGGAGGGCAAATCCACGGAGACCACCGAGGCAACGTAAATCACTATCAAAGCGCCGGGCTTTCGCGGAAGCCTGCCATGACCCTCGCCTCCACCTGCCTGGGCATGCTCGACGCCGCGAATATGGAAATCGCACTCACTCAAATCGCAAAGAGGAGAACACCATGAGCAACCAGACAGCTGACAACGAGATTCGTCCGTTTCATCTTGAACCGGCTTCGGATGCGGAGCTTGCAGAACTGCGCCGGCGCATCCTGGCAACGAAGTGGCCTGAACGAGAAACAGTTCCAGATGCCTCGCAAGGCGTGCAGCTTGCGACGATCCAGGCGCTCGCGGATTACTGGGGCACGGGGTATGACTGGCGGAAGGTCGAGGAGAAACTTATCGCCCTGCCGCAATTCGTCATCGAGATTGACGGGTTGGATATTCACTTCATTCACGTCCGTTCGAAACATGAAGATGCCTTGCCGTTGATCGTCACGCACGGGTGGCCGGGTTCAATCATCGAGCAGATGAAAATTATCGAACCACTGACGAATCCCACGGCACATGGCGCTAGTGCATCGGACGCATTCCATCTGGTGATTCCATCCATTCCGGGCTACGGATATTCAGGAAAGCCAGCCACGAACGGCTGGAACCCGGATCGCATCGCGCGCGCATGGATCACTCTGATGAAGCGCCTGGGATACGCGAAGTTTGTCGCGCAGGGCGGCGACTGGGGCGCAGTCATCACGGACATGATGGGTTTGCAGGCGCCTCCGGAGTTGGCGGGCATTCATACCAACATGGCCGGCATCTTTCCACCCGACATTGACGGAGCGGCCTTCACCGGCAAGCCGGCGCCCCCGGAGCTTTCACCCGATGAGAAGCTCGCGTACGAGCGTCTGCAGTTCGTGTATCAAAAGGGGATCGGCTACGGATTCCAGATGGGGCTGAGGCCGCAGACGTTGTACGGAATCGCGGATTCTCCCATTGGCCTGGCGGCATATTTCCTTGATCACGACGCACGCAGCTATGCACTGATCTCG
>DASYEV010000087.1:0-18227 GCA_036498835.1 Acidobacteriaceae bacterium
CCAATTCCTCTAACGTTCCCCCTCCCTCGTCGTATGCCGCCAGGAACTTCAAACGCAAATCATCCGCATAGGCTCGCGCCATATCGTCTCTCGCCGCAGAGTCTCGCCTCAAAGACTATATCATTTCGGGAAACGCTCTAGGGCTGGGCTCCTCGGACGGTGGTGCCGCCACACAAGAAAGCAGGTCTCTCCGCTACGCTTCGCTTCGGTCGAGATGACAAATCTGTGGAAGCATAACCAAACAGCAGATCCCCTGCGGGGATGACAACAAGAAAGGCAAAGGCCGCCTTCGACGAGATTATGCCGGGTCGATAGCTAGCTTATGTAATCACTGTCGTATTCAGGTCTTCATGCGCGGTTTCGCGAATCAAAAGAAGACCCACGAACGTTAAGGCCGCGGACAGCGACAGGTAATAACCGACATACGGCAGGCCATGGTTCTTCGCGAGCCATGTAGCGATGTAAGGCGCCAGCGATGCGCCCAGGATGCCGGCGGTGGAGAAGGCCAGCGAACTGCCGGTGTAACGCACAGGGGTAGGAAAGAGTTCGGAAACGATGGTGCCCAGCGGGCCGTAGGTGAGCCCCATCAACGCGAGCCCCAGGGCCATCATGCAGACCGCACCGGTTGTGCCCTGTACAAAGAGCGGCGCCATCACAAAGCCGAAGGCGAAGATACCCGCGGTGACGGCCAGCATCACGCGACGGCGGCCGCGTTCGGCGAGCTTTGCGGAGATAGGAATGGTCAGTGCGAAGAAGAGCACACAGAAAAGCTGCATCAGCAGAAATTTGCTGCGCGGATATCCTAACGCGGTGGTTCCCCACGAAAGCGTGAAGACCGTCATCAGGTAGAAGAGAACGAAGGTTGCCATGCAGACCAGCACGCCCGCAACGAACGAGCGTCTGTGATGGCGGAAGACAGTAGAGATCGGGACGCCGACTGCTTCGCCGCGTTGCAGAGATTCCTGAAAGACGGGAGTTTCCGTGATGGTGAGGCGCACATAGAGACCCAGCAGCACCAGCACCGCGGAAGCAAGGAACGGCAGGCGCCAGCCGAAGCGGAAGAACTGAGCGTTGCTCAAGGCACGCGAGAGCACCAGGAAGATGCCGCCGGAGAAGAGAAAGCCGATAGGTGCGCCAAGCTGCGGGAACATGCCATAGAACGCTCGCTTGCCCGGCGGCGCATTCTCCACCGCGAGCAGCACGGCCCCTCCCCACTCACCGCCCAGGCCAATGCCCTGACCGAAACGGCAGAGGGCCAGCAGGAGTGGGGCAGCGATGCCGATCATTCGATACGAAGGCAGTACGCCGATGGCAAAGGTGGAAAGACCCATCGTGGCCAGCGCCAGCACCAGGGTCTTCTTGCGGCCGATGCGATCACCGAAGTGTCCGAACAGCGCGGACCCGATGGGGCGCGCCAGGAACGCGATCCCGAAGGTGGCCAGCGATGCCAGGATGGCGGATGAGGGATCCGATGCCGGAAAGAACAGCGCGGGAAACACAATGACCGCGGCCGTGGCGTAGATGTAGAAGTCGAAGAATTCGACCGTGGTGCCAACCAGCGAGGCGAAGAGCACCTGCCGCGGTGAGTTGATGGTTTTTGCAGAGGAGAGGCTGGGCATCGTGGCTTTAATTTCTGGCTGTCGCGTGTCTTCAGGCCGTGGCAGTTTCCGCAAGCGGCGTTCCCAATTCCTGATCTTTGTACTGCAGCTGGTAGAGCGTGTAGTAAAGGCCGCGGTGAGCGAGCAGTTGCTGGTGGCTGCCTTGTTCGCGGAGCTGGCCTTTGTGCATCACCAGGATAGTGTCGGCGCGCTGGATGGTCGACAGGCGATGCGCGATCACCACGCTGGTGCGTCCGGTGATCATTCGCGCGAGCGCGGACTCTACGCGCAACTCGGTTTCGGTGTCGACGGAGCTGGTGGCTTCGTCCAGCACCAGGATGCCGGGCTTGTGGGCGAGCGCGCGGGCGAAGCTGATGAGCTGCTTCTGGCCGGTGGAAAGCGTAGAGCCGCGTTCGAGGACGGGCTCGGTAAAGCCTCCCGGGAGCGTGCGGATGAAGTCGCCCACGTTGACCTCGTCGGCTGCATGCGCAACTTCCTGGTCGGTGATCCATGCGGAGCCGAGGCGGATGTTCTGCGCGACGGTGCCGGAGAAGAGGAACGGGTCCTGCAGCACAACGCCGAAACGCTTGCGCAGGATGTTGAGGTCCTGGTCGCGTACGTCCACGCCATCCACGAGCACCTGTCCGCCCTGCACGTCATAGAACCGCATCATGAGTGCGGTGATGGTGGTCTTGCCTGCGCCGGTGTGGCCGACGATGGCGGCGGTTGAGCCGGGTTCGATGGTGAAGCTGACGCCGCGCAGGATCCATTCCACGTCGTGGAGTTCGGGTGCTGAAGTCCCGTTAGTTCCGTTGGCGCCATGGATGGAAGCGCGAGAATCTGCGTGGATCTTGGCGAGTGCCGCTTGTTGTTCCGTTGTCAGTTGCTGGTAGGTGAACCACACGTTGCGGAATTCGATGCGGCCCGTGCCGTTGCCGCGTTGCGGTTGCGTTGGGTCGACGATCTCGGGTTCGGTATCGAGCAGCTTGAAGATGCGCTCGGAGGCGGCCATCGCGGCCTGCAGGATGTTGTATTTCTCGCTCAGGTCGGAGATGGGGCGGAAGAAGCGCTGCGCGTACTGGATGAAGGCGATCAGCACGCCAAGGCTGACTGCTCCGAAGAAGCTCCAGTGAGCGGTACCGCCTGCACCGGCGTAAACACGCTGCGAGAGCCAATGGAAATTCGTGGCGTTGAGGACCGCGCCGCCGCCAAACCAGATGACCATCGCAATGGCGATGGAGCTGAGCAGTTCGACGACCGGGTAGTAGAGCGCGTAGGCGAAGATCGCGTCTCCCCAGGCCCTTTTGTTTTCGTGGTTGACCGCGGAAAAGTCGCGGAAGGCGCGGGCTTCGCGATTGAAGAGCTGAACCACGCTCATGCCGGACACATATTCCTGCGTGAAGGAATTGATTTTGGCGGTGGCCGAACGCTGGCGGCGGTAGCTGTCGCGCACGTGGTTGCGGAACAGCTTGGTGGCGTACATGATGGCCGGGATCACGGCAACGGTCAGCAGTGCGAGCGGCCAGCTCATGTACAGCATGATGGCGACGATGTAGGCCAGGATGAAGATGTCTTCAAAGATGGCCAGTACGCCGGAGGTAAACATTTCGTTCAGGGCATCGACATCGGAAGTGACCCGCGTGACCAGCCGGCCTACGGGGTTACGGTCGAAGAAGCCGACATGCATGCGCTGGATGTGGCGGAAGATCTGGCTGCGCAGATCGAACATGATCTTCTGCCCGGTCCACTGCATGAGGTAGGTCTGTACGAACTCCAGCGCGAAGGTGATGAGCAGCGCCGCGAGATACAGAAAACCGATCTGTGTGATGCCGCGCACCGGGTCCGGGCTGAGGTGGCGGCCCAACCAACTCGCGCTGCCGGCTGAGGGTGCGAAGTAGGTGTCGACTGCGACTTTGACCAGGTAAGGCCCGAAAACGTCACTCCCCGCTTTGATGACGATGGCCGCGCCTGAAAGCGCCACCTGAAGCTTGTAGGGGCGCAGATAGCGGACGAGACGGCGCATCAGGCGTCCGTCATAGACCTTGCCAACGACATCGTCGTCGCGCCTGGGCTCCTCGGCAGCGGGAGTGGAGACCGGCTTGGCCTGGGGGGCCGCAGCGTTCGCAGAAGCGTTCGAAAAATTCGAGGAATTCGAAGGATTCCCATTCTGCGTGGAGTCACCGGCCATAGATTCATTTTAGATGGCTGTGGGTGGGGTTCGGACTCCAGGAAGTGCCACAAACCCGGAGTGGTGGCTGCTTTACTCCGTGCGGTCCACACCCTTCCGGTGTGGATTTTTCGCGCAGCATGACGACGGAATTGGGAAGCGCAGCGGAAAGCCGATTCTTTGCGCAATCGCGACCGGTACATCAGGCAGCAGCACACGCAAAGACCTATGACTAGAGCCATATTCGTGTGATCGAATCTGGTTTTGCATTGGAAGCGAAGAATCATCCTGCGTGCAGGCTGATGGTGGTATATTTGGCTCGCAACCGGAGGCAGAATGGCAGTTCCGGTTGTTCGCTGCATCTTCCAGGTTTGAAGATGCATGCCTGTCCATGCTGTCCCTTTCGAGGACAGCCGGTCCGCTTGGCGTAATCATCTCCAGCCAGTCGTTGGCGTGAGAGCTGGTTGCATTTGTTTGGGCCCTTTCTCCCCGGCCAGTATTCAGAAGTCAAAGCATGAAATCCGGCGCCCCCAGCGATGGGTCTGTGCCGCCGGCATAGCCATCATGATCCGTTCAGGAGACGGCGACTCGCATGGACGTTAGCGGGCGCAGATTTTCCCGGTCTTGAGTTGAACAACCTCGCTGCCTTCTCCCTGCTGAATCCATCAGGGCTTTCGCGCGCACAGTCCCCCACGAAGATCAAACACTGCAGCATCGGAGAGCATTATGAGCCAGATTCGAAGCACGTGGACAGCAACGACGAACCCACCTCTGACCGGCCTGTTGGCTGCGGCCCAATGGTCGGGCGCGGCAAGCATGGTCATCCCCGGCGGGAAATTGCTTGTCCAGAACGACGCTACTCACCTCTACATCGGCATCGACCTTACCTCGGAGACGGGCGCGGCCAATGCGAACGACTACTTCTATTTTTACGTGGACATAAACAACAACGGCGTGATCAATGCTAACCGCGACCTGTTGTTCTCCGTCCTCCCGGGCAATCAAAACCGGCTTTACAAGTTCTATCTGCTGGGCCCCAATACGAACACGGGTGTGAATCCCTCCCAGGTGATCCCTTCGCTCTTGAAGAGCGGATTCGGCGCATCCCTTGATTCGGCTACCGCGCACCGGCAGTGGCAAATTTCGTTCGCTCTGTCCGATCTGGGCATCGATCCGATCGATCCAACCGGCCCTTCGCCGGTTGTCGATTTCGGATTGGTGACCGGCACAGTTGGCGGGTCATCCAGCTCTTCGCCTGTGAATGCAGGCGGAAACTTCGCCGCTCTCAATTCGATCATCCTAGCCTGCACACCCAGCGGGCCCGTTCCGGCCGGGGTTGGTCCGGTGATTGCAACGGTAGGCCTGATTGGCACCGGCGACATTGCCGCGGACGGTTATGCCACCATCACTGCGCCGTATTACCTCAACCCCGATCATGCTGCTTTCTGCGGCACGCTGAACTTCATCGGCAACGTCGCTACGTTGACCTATCTGTTTAGTCATGGAGCGACGAAGTACAAGGTCATGCATCGTTACGGGGCGACAGTTGCCGCTGCGAACGCCGCCACCTTTGCTCCCATCCTGCAGGCCTGGTCGAATTTCGAGATTGTGGGACCGCTTGACGTGTGGCAGTCATTCGGGCCGGACGCGAGCGGCTACTATACGTTCGTGAACCCCGCCCTTCCGTACACCATCCAGAACCTGCTCTTCCAATGGACGACATCCGCGGAGCCGGACGGCGTGCATCAGTTCGAGGTCATCTTCTACACGGCTACGAACGTTGCGGTTCCGCTGCCGCCCCCGGTCCTGACGCAGATAATGACGCTGGCGCTCGACAACCAGGCGGCCACGGTCGACCTGATCAACATCCTGCATGGCGGAACTGTGGTGCCGGCATGCGCCATCGTTAACCTGAGTTCCGCTACTGATGGGGTTCAACTGCAGTTTGAAGCCTATGATCCGGAAGGCGATCTTCTCAACATGGTCCTGACGGCGGAGTGGGGGCATGGAAGCAGCGCAACGATCTACAGCGACAGTTACGCGGCTCACGCCTCTCCCTCACATATCTGGCAAGGCGTAACCAGCCTGACCGAGCCGGCTTCTCCGGCGGTTTGGGTTCCTCCCGTCACCTGCGCTTACCTGTTCCAGATCGCGGCTTACACCCGATCGACGAACGGATACAGCTACCCGATCGTCTATGCCAGCGACTTCCAGACGGTGACGTTGATCAAACCCGGCTCACCGGTCGTGATCCTCGAAAAGGCTCCGGCTCTGACGGCGCCTATCGGAATGAAGTTGCCGTTGCTGCCGATCGAAGTTGTCCCACACAAGCCGCTGTAGCCGATGCGAGCACGAATCCACCCCATTCATCTCCGGAAGATTCCGGAGGTGAATGGGGTGGTGTGTTTGTGGCGTGCCTTTTGCCGCGCCAGGTATGGGATTCGGCGGATGGCCCGATTGGATTTCCTGCAAAAGTCCGGCCCTGAAGGGTTTGCGTGAGAGCTATTGCAGACCCGAGGCGTTTGAAGCAAGTACGGTTTCAAGCGCCAACGGCGCGTCCTATACCAGCCCAGGGCGAAGCCCTGGGTAGATGCCGGGAAGAGGAAAGAGGGCTGAAAGCCCGATCTATAGTGACGCCACGATAGGTCGGGCCTTCAGCCCTCAATTTTTGGTTTGGCGTATGCCTAGGCCTTCGGCCTAGGCTGGTATAGAACGCGCCTTCAGCGCTGCATCGTTCCGGTTTTCGATGACGAGGCGCAGCAACCTCGTCTGGATACCTGAGCCTAAACCCTAGACCCTAAGCCCTAACCCCTAACCCGTCTAAACTTGTCTTGTATGAAGAAAATTGGGTTTCTATCTTTCGGTCATTGGAATGCCTCCGCGCAGTCACAAACGCAGACGGCTGCGGACACGCTGTTGCAGTCCATCGAGCTTGCGATTGAAGCGGAGCGGCTGGGTATGGATGGGGCCTATTTCCGTGTGCATCACTTTGCGCGGCAACTGGCCTCGCCGTTTCCGCTGCTCGCGGCGGCCGGTGCGAAGACGCGGACGATTGAGATCGGGACCGCGGTGATCGACATGCGGTATGAGAACCCGTACTACATGGCGGAGGACGCCGGGTCCGCGGACCTGATTGCCGGAGGCCGGCTGCAGCTTGGCATCAGCCGCGGGTCGCCGGAACAGGTTATCGATGGCTGGCGCTATTTCGGCCATGTTCCCAAGAATGGCGAGAGCGATGCCGATATGGGCAGGCGGCATGCGGAGGAGTTTCTTGAGCTGCTGCGCGGCAAAGGCTTCGCGCAGCCCAATCCCCGGCCCATGTTCCCGAACCCTCCGGGGCTGCTGCGGCTTGAGCCTCATTCGGAAGGTTTGCGTGAGCGCATCTGGTGGGGAGCGGCGACCAATGCGACCGCGATCTGGGCGGCGAAGCTGGGGATGAACCTTCAGTCTTCAACGTTGAAGTTCGATGAGACAGGCGAACCCTTCCATGTTCAACAGGCCGCGCAGATTCGCGCCTTTCGTGCGGCGTGGAAAGAGGCTGGGCACGAGCATGCTCCGCGCGTTTCGGTAAGCCGCAGCATCTTCGCGCTGATGAACGATCGCGACCGCGCCTACTTCGGAAGGGGCGGGGACCAGGAGGATCAGATTGGTTTGATCGATAAGGGCACGCGGGCAATTTTCGGCCGCAGTTATGCCGCTGAGCCGGATGTGCTGATCGAAGAGCTTCAGGAAGATGAAGCGATTGCCGAAGCGGATACGCTGCTGCTGACCATCCCCAATCAACTGGGCGTTGCGTACAACGTGCATGTGATGGAGTCGATTCTGACGACGGTGGCTCCGGGGCTCGGCTGGCGGTGAGGGTGATCGTGCTTCGTCAGATCATGGTGAAGTTGCTTCATCATCGAAACATGGAAGGAAATAGCGCCGAAGACTCAACCTATCGTGGCGCCATGATAGATCGGGCTTTCAGCCCTCTGTGCATTGGCCGGACGGATACCTGGGGCTTCGCCCCAGGCTGGTATAGTGCGCGCCCTTGGCGCTTGAAACCGTGCCTTGCTTTGATTCTGTTGTATCTACACCGGATCCCCAACAGACACTTCAATCCCGCCGTAAGTTCAGCAATAGCAACGCGGCTTTAATCGTCGAGGAATGTCTCTAACGTCGGAGAGAACGCACCACAGCAGGAAAGGAAAGTGAGCAGTTGATGAGTCAAGTGCAGCAGCATCCGGTCGAGAGTCCGGCGGCGTATTCGGTTCTCGGAGGCGCGAGCCTCAGCCACCTGTTGAACGACATGCTGCAATCGCTGTTCGTTGCGACCTATCCCATCTTCCAGGGGAACTTTCATCTTTCCTTTGCACAGATTGGGGCGCTGACGCTGGTCTTCCAGATCACGGCCTCGCTGTTGCAGCCCTTGGTCGGGCTTTACACGGACCGCAAGCCGATGCCGTATTCGCTTCCGTTCGGCATGGGCATTTCCATGTGCGGTCTGCTGACTCTGGCGTTCGCACCGAGTTTCGGGATATTGCTGGTGGGAGGCGCGCTGATCGGTGTGGGCTCTTCGATCTTTCACCCGGAGTCGTCGCGTCTGGCGCGCATGGCTTCGGGTGGAGCGCATGGCCTGGCACAGTCCGTCTTCCAGGTGGGCGGCAACTTCGGCTCGTCTCTGGGACCTCTTATGGTTGCGTTTGTCATTCTGCCGCATGGGCAGAAGAGCCTGGCGTGGTTCTCGCTGGCGGCGCTTTTCGCCATGGTGCTGCAGGTGGGTTTAGGCCGCTGGTACAAGAAGCACATTGCGGGCATTCAGAAGAAGCGTGAGGTGAAGCGCGCATCCTCACTCAGCCGCAAACAGGTTGGCGGCGCCATGACGGTCCTGATCCTGTTGATGCTTTCAAAGTACTTCTACCTGTCGAGCATTAGCAGCTACTACGTCTTCTATCTCATGCGGCATTTCCACTCCACGCAGAAGGACGCCCAGCTCTACCTCTTCATGTTCCTCGCGGCTGTGGCGGTTGGCACGGTTGCGGGCGGCCCGATCGGGGATCGTATCGGACGCAAGAAGGTGATCTGGGTTTCGATCCTGGGTGTACTGCCTCTGACCCTGCTTCTGCCGTATGTCGCGCTGCCCTGGACCATTGCTCTCAGTATCGTGATCGGACTTGTGATCGCCTCGGCGTTCGCCGCCATCCTGGTGTATGCGCAGGAAATGATGCCCGGGCGAGTGGGCATGGTGTCCGGTTTGTTCTTCGGCCTGGCCTTCGGTCTGGGCGGCCTGGGAGCAGCGATCCTGGGTACACTCGCGGACCATACCAGCATCGACTTTGTGTACAAGGTGTGCTCGGTGCTGCCCGCGCTTGGCTTGCTGACGGGGCTTCTGCCGGATACGGATAAGTTTGATAAGCCGGGGGAGTTGGCTGGGAGTCAAGTGTTGGAAGGGCAGGCTGTGTCGAGTTGAAGGTTTCGTTCAGAGCCTTTTTGCAGTTGCAGGGCTTTGTGACGGCAGGTGTGGTTTCGTCTTTGAGGAGTAGCCGCATGCTTTAGCTTGCGGATTTATGCTGGGCGCTGACGAGCCCTTTAGGGCTGGGTTCTTTGGCGAACGTTAGCTGCCGATTTTGGGGGCTGAGGTGTTCCACAGTTTCTTTTCGGCGTCGGTCTTGTCTGCGCCGGCAAACAGGAGGGCCTGTTTAGCGCGCCACGTGGGGTCGAAGCCGGGTTCCCAGGGGAAGCGGTTTTCGAAATCGGTGCAGATGCATTGCAGTACGGGGAAGGAGGTGTCTCCGTAGAACCAGGCGCAGTAGAGCATCAAGCGCTGAATCCAAACATCTTCGACCGGGCGGAAGATGCAATCGAAGCGGCCAATGAATTCTGGATCACGCTGCTCCGGTGTGAGGAATCGGCCCTCCCTATTGCGTACTGCGGCGTGCCCCAGAATCGATGTAGCGAGTTCCTGGGGAAAGCCGGTCATCACTATCTCCGGCTGCCCCCATGTGTCGTACATGCCGATGGAGTAGCTCCAACTCATCGAGCGATCGTCGCCGAAAACATGCATCGTCGCATAACCATATTCGGCGATATATTCCAGCGTTTGTTCGCCGGCCTCATTGCCCCAATCGCGGGTGCGCATCTCGGCGAGTCGATTGGTCCGTCGGGAGGGCATGGCGGTAGTGTATCTGTCTGAAGCAGATGTGGGGCGCGCGTGTGACGATGCATCTGGCGGTCGTGGAAAAGAGCCCAGCCCTGAAGGGCTGTTCTTCGCGGTATCGTATTCCGCAAGCTGAAGCTTGCGGCTACGCCTCGAAAAACGAAAGACGGTCGAGGGCGGAAGGCTTTGCTTTTCTTGCTGTCATCCCCGTAGGGAATCTGCTTGAAAGGCAGGTAACAGCGAACAGTCAACAGGAAACAGTAGATGTCCCGGCCTTCCCACCACAACCCTGTCATCTCGACCGAAGCGGAGAGATCTGCTGTTGCCCCTGCCCATGCGTCCGGCAGTGTTTGCCAAATCGGTCCAATACGCATAGGCACCGAGGTTTAGCCCAACGCCTTACGAGCATGAGAAAGAGCCCATCGTATCGATGAAATTGGCTTGCAAACTATCGAGCTCGCTCGTGATGCCTAACACAAGGCATGAATTAACGATCTCAAGCGATTGGAAAAGGCATTGGAATGCTGCTAGAAGCGCTAGATCCGAAACACGTTCCGAATCCGGGTTGATAGTGACGTGATCGTTATCACGCACTATCGCATCCCCAATACCACTTACCCCCCAGTGCTCCCAATCAGAGAGTTCGGCATATGGGCCTTCGTAAAGCTCTCGTCCGACAATGTCCGCCATATCTGAAACGGTGACGCCGCCACGCCAGTTTTTATAGTACGGATCGGTCGAGTTCGGCTTCGGCTTATTCATCTGATGTAAGCTACCGAAATTCCTTATACCCTCGTCGGTTCTGCGGATATCTGAGTCATCAACGTGAATTCCTTCTCTCAGCCGTCTTTGGATCAGGCGCCAGTCGAGAATGATTGAAAAGGAGCGCCAGCGTTTAGCGCGTTCTTCCGGAGCGCGATAGGTCCACAGAAGCTGGTATAAGCCTTCGATCATTGTTCGAGAAACCAGACCAGCATCGCGGCTTGGGATCAATCGGAGCACTGATTCAACATGTTGTATTTGTTTGTAAAGAAACTGTATTGCCATGAAGCCAAAATCATCGTCTTCGCGCAATGAAATTCCACGAGAGGACTTATCGGCCAGCTCGAGGATCCTTTGCGCTTGCTCCCGGAGGAATGGAAGCTCGCGTGGATCGCGAACGAACATCTTTTGTGATCCCGTCATTGGTGTACTCCTCACCCGAACAAGAACTCCTTCGTCCGCAAATCCTTGACCGTATCCCGTAGTTTCGCCGCCTTCTCGAACTCGAACTTCTTCGCTGCCTCCCGCATTTCGGTTTCGAGCTTGGCGATGTAGGTGTCGAGGTCTTCCTGGCTGGCGAAGGCTTCGACGAGTGGGTTTTCGGTGGTCTCTTCTTCGGCGTATTCGGCCCTGAGGATGGTGGCCAGGGAGTCGTTGATGCTGCGGATTACGGTGGTGGGCGTGATGCCGTTTTCTTCGTTGTAGAGTTCCTGCTTTTCGCGGCGCCTGTTGGTTTCGTCGATGGCGCGGCGCATGGAGTCGGTCATCTTGTCGGCGTAGAGAATGGCGCGGCCTTCGAGGTGACGGGCGGCTCGGCCTATGGTTTGGATGAGTGAGCCCTGGGAACGGAGGAAGCCTTCCTTGTCGGCGTCGAGAATGGCGACAAGCGAGACTTCGGGAAGGTCGAGGCCCTCGCGTAAGAGGTTGATGCCGATCAGGACGTCGTATTCGCCCTTACGCAGGTCGCGGAGCAGGCGGATGCGTTCGAGGGTTTCAATCTCCGAGTGCATGTAGCGGCAGCGCACACCCACTTCTGTGTAGTAGTTGGCGAGGTCTTCGGCCATGCGCTTGGTCAGCGTGGTAACCAGGACGCGCTGGTTCTGTTCCGCGCGGTCCCGGATCTCGGCGAGCAGGTCGTCGATCTGGCCTTTGATGGGGCGGATCTCTACTTGAGGATCGACTAGACCTGTAGGCCGGATGATCTGCTCGACCACGACGCCGGCGGCTTTGGTCAGCTCGTAGGGGCCGGGGGTGGCGGAGACGTAGACGATCTGCCCGGTGCGCGATTCGAATTCCTCAAAGCGCAGGGGGCGGTTGTCCATGGCGGAAGGAAGCCGGAAACCGTAGTCCACGAGGTTCTGCTTGCGCGAGCGGTCGCCGTGCCACATGCCGTGAAGCTGCGGGACGGTGACGTGCGACTCGTCGATGAAGAGCATGAAGTCGCGCGGGAAGTAGTCGAGCAGCGTGGGCGGCGGCTCGCCAGGCAGGCGGCCGGACATGTGGCGCGAGTAGTTCTCGATGCCGTGGCAGAAGCCGACGGACTTGATCATCTCCAGATCGAAGCGGGTGCGCTGGTGGATGCGCTGAGACTCGACCAGGCGGCCCTCTTTTTCGAGCTGGGCTTCCCACTCGATGAGCTCGGCCACAATGCCGTCGATGGCGCGCGCCTTGCGGTCGGGTGGGACGACGTAGTGCGACTTGGGATAGATGGGCAGGCGCGAGTACTTCTGGCGCACGGTGCCGAAGAGTGGGTCGATCTGGGAGAGCGATTCGATCTCATCGCCGAAGAGCTCGATGCGGAAGGCGTTTTCGTCATAGGTGGGGTAGACCTCAATGATGTCTCCACGCACGCGGAAGGTGCCGCGGCGGAAATCGACGTCGTTGCGTTCGTAGAGGATTTCCACCAGGCGGCGGGTGATGTCTTCACGCTTCAGGCGCTGGCCCTTTTCGAGCAGCAGCAGCATGCCGTAATACGCTTCCGGCGAACCCAGGCCGTAGATGCAGGAGACCGAGCTGACGATGATGGCGTCGCGGCGTTCAAAGAGCGAGCGCGTGGCGGAGAGGCGCAGCTTGTCCAGCTCGTCGTTGATGGTGCTCTCTTTTTCAATGTAGAGGTCGCCGGCGGGTATGTAGGCTTCGGGCTGGTAGTAGTCGTAATAAGAGACGAAGTATTCGACTGCGTTGTTGGGGAAGAACTGCTTGAACTCGTGATAAAGCTGCGCGGCCAGCGTCTTGTTGTGCGCGAGGATCAGCGCCGGCCGGTTGAGCTCCTGGATGACCTTGGCCATGGTGAAGGTCTTGCCGGAACCGGTCACACCCAGAAGAACCTGGTCCTTTTCGCCGGCGTTGAGGCCGGAAACGAGCTCCGCGATGGCGCGGGGCTGGTCGCCCTGCGGCTTGTAGTCGGTGACGAGCTGAAAGTCCATCTCTACAGAATAGGGGAAGGCGAAGGAAAAGAGAACAAGCAGGAAGTAGGAAGTAGCGAGTAGGAAGTAGGGGAAGGCGAGGGGAGAGGGTTTAGGGGTTAGGGTCCAGAGTTTAGGAAAGGCAGTGCGGACCGGCGGCGTTGCCATGCGGGCATGGGTGAGAGGATAGCGGGATGAAACGGTGGCATCTCCTTGCGGCGTTGATTGTGGTGCTGATCTTGTGCGATTTCGCCGCGGTGATCGTTGGGGCTTTCGGTGTGGACATCCATTGGCGCAGGTTCTGGTAGGGCGGGACACCATAGGTTGCCATGCTGTTTTTGCGCCGCGGTTCTTCAAGGAGGGTCATCCTGAAGAGCGAAGCGAATGAAGGATCCCCGTATTTCGGTTGGGGTGGAGAGGATGATAAGGGGCTTACGTACCTTGGAGGATTGCCGCATCTGCTTGCGATCAAAATGCGTAATATATGCTGTATTTCGCTTGAAATACGCGAAATTGCTTAATATACTAAGCAATTATGCTGACGCTTCGTTCCGTTGCTGAGCAGATTGTCGAAAAGCGAAAGGCGATGGGTTTGAGCCAGACCGCGCTTGCAGGCATGGCGCGAATCAGCCGTTCGACGCTGGACGCGCTTGAGAACGGCCGGATGGGGGAGCTTGGGTATACGAAGGTGGTCAACATTCTTGCTGCGCTGGGGCTTGAGCTGAAGATTCAAGAAGCCGGCGGACGCCGCCCGACACTGGAAGACCTTAGGAATGAGGAACGCGATGATTAAGGTCTGGAGCGACTCCCTCGAAGCAGGAATGCTGGATCGCTTCGGTGAGCGCGGGAGTAGTTTCGTCTACTCGACCGATGCCCCGGAGCCGCGAGCGGTTTCGATAACCATGCCCGTCCGGCTGCCCTCATGGGATAGCCGGTTCGGACTGCATCCCATCTTTGAAATGAACCTGCCCGAAGGTGTGCTTCGTGAGCGCCTGCGTCTGGCCTTTGCCAAAGCGACCGGCACGTTTGACGACTTCGATTTGCTGGGCGTGGTTGGACGCTCGCAGATTGGACGCATTCGCTACACCGGGCAAAGGGAGCAATTGCAGGAAGACGTTCCGTTCCAGTCGGTCGATGAAATCCTCGAACAACGCCGCGGCGGGGATATCTTCCGCTACCTGATCGACAAGTTTGCGACCTTCTCCGGCATCAGTGGTGTGCAGCCGAAGATTCTTGTGCGCGACGAAGGTGCATCCGCTACGCTCAGCCACTCCGGTCGCCGGTTCTCGGAAAGCTACAGGGGTGCGACCCACATCGTGAAGTTCTGGGAGCAGAATGAATATCCCCAGCTCGCCGCGAACGAATACTTCTGCCTCAAGGCCGCGGATGCGTGCGGACTCGACGTGCCCCGCTATCGGCTGGCGGACGATGCGCTCGCGCTTGTCGTTGAGCGTTTCGATCTTCGCGCGGATGGGACGTACCGAGGCTTCGAGGATTTCTGCGTTCTGAATGCGCGCCGCACCGATGAGAAATACCGCGGCA
The DNA here is from genome assembly GCA_036498835.1 of Acidobacteriaceae bacterium. Classification (GTDB taxonomy): domain Bacteria; phylum Acidobacteriota; class Terriglobia; order Terriglobales; family Acidobacteriaceae; genus Granulicella. The sequence goes on from DASYEV010000087.1 coordinate 14,614, forward strand.
GTTACGAAACTTCGATCATGAAGCGCTTCACTCAGTTTGCGAATTCGCCGCATGTTGGCGAAGACCTGGAACGGCTCTTCACGTTGATTGTTTTGAACTGCGCTCTGCGCAATGGAGACGCTCACCTCAAGAACTTTGGTGTGGTTTACGACGATGTGCAGGGCGAAGCGCGGTTGGCTCCCGTGTACGATCTGGTAACAACCAGCGTCTACCTGCCGAAAGACAGTATGGCTCTGACGCTGAATGGCTCGACTCGATGGCCAAGCCCGAAGGAACTCAAGCGTTTTGGCGAAGTACGCATTGGCGCTTCACCCGCGCGTGTCCAAGCAGCTCTTGAACGCATCGCTGACGCAATGGCAGACACCGCGAAGTCGATCCGCAAGTACATCAAGGGGCATCCGGACTTTGCGGAAATTGGCGCGGGAATGCTTGCGCAATGGGAAATAGGGATTGAGAGACAGTGAACAGGAAGTAGGAAGTAGGAAGTAGGAAATAGGAAGTTAGAGAACGGAGATTAGAGATCAGAGAACAGCGGATGGCACGGCAGCAGGGTTGAGAAGAGAAGAAGCAGATCCCCTTCGGGGATGACAGAAAGAAAGGCAAGTGCAGGGAACAGTTAACAGCAGCCGTCCACACCTAGAACCTAGAACCTAGAACCTAGAACCTAGAACCTAGAACCTGATCTCTGTTCTCTCCCCCTCACTTCAGTCCCAGCGCACCCTCAATGCCTCGTTGCCATTCGGGGCCGCTGTTGCGGTCGGAGTTGCCACGGGATTGGACGGCATCATTGGCGGCGGGATCGAGGGCGGTGCGGGTGTAGGTGACTTCTACGGCAGTGCGTATTGAGGCGAGGGAAGTGACGCGGACGTCGACCGTTGTGACCATGTGGCCGGGGATGAAGGCGACGTACTGCATGCGGCCGTTGGGGACGTCGAAGAGTGTATTAACCCAGATGCTTTCGACTTCGCCGTGACGGAGCGTCCAGACGGCGCCTTGAACGTCCTTGCCAGGTTGTGGGTAGAGGAAGACGGGCTTCCAGTCGTCGCCCGCCCAGGCGCGCTCGGCTTCCGGCGCGAAGAGTGGAGCGACACGCGCCATGGAGGCGGCGACTTCGAAGTGGAAGGTGTTGACGACGTGGGCGTGCGTGGGAGCGGTTTGGGCAGAAGTATGCATCGGTGCGAATGTGAGCGCCAGGGCGAGCACTGCTGGAGCCAGGGGTCTCATCGATTCTCCTTGAGATTGTGGCTGTCGGTGGCGCGGAGGGTCATGCCGTAGAGCTTCTTGAACTCCCTGATCTGTTCGAGAGTGCCCGGCGAGAAGGCGGCTTTGCCTTCAAACGCGTGGAGCACGATGCCTTCGAGCAGATCGCCGAGGGTCATGTCTTTCAACTCGGCTACGGCCTTGAGGACCTTGACAAGGCGCTTTTCCATGCGGACGCCGGTCTGGATGCGTTCGATTTCGATGGTTGGTTTCATGGTATGTACCAATGTACCATGGTAAGAGAGGCGAGGTTCCAGGTGCTAGGTACTAGGTTCTAGAGGGTGTTGCGAGGGGGAAGGGCTGAGGTGAGGGGAAGAGGCATTTTTGTGGAGGTCTGGGCGGGGGCGGTCGCGTGCCTTGCACGCGATGACTTGATACCCCGGTATGGCCTTTCTTGGGGTCGCGGCTCAGTGGTCATCCCGAAATACGGGGGTCCTTCGCCTACGGCTCCTCATGACCGGGCTCATCACGTGCCGGTCATTTCGTCCGTAACTCGCTGAAAGCGAGTCAGGCTGCTCAGGATGACCCACTATTGAATGTGAAGGTGGAGAGGCCGGGACAGCAGATCCCCTGCGGGGATGACAAACAAGAAAAGCAAAGGCAAGGGCAAACCGCGGAATCGCCGCGAGCGTCTAGCTGTCTAATCACCTAGAACCTAGAACCTAGAACCTAGAACCTAGAACCTAGAACCTAGAACCTAGAATCTAGAACCCTCGCAGATCCAGGCGCTTGATCGGCACCAGCTTGTCTCGATCTCGGGGACGGTGAGCATGCCGTGGCCGTGGCGGCAGACGAGCTCGGTACCGCTCCATTCCAGGAAGTTGTGGGAGGGACGGCCTACTCTCGAAGGGGCGGCAAGGGAGCGGAGGCATTGCTTGCAGCGGGCTTCGCCGTCGTGGCTGCTCCAGCGCAGACCGATCAGCGCCATCAGGAGGAACAGCAGGTTCTGCAACAGCTCCGCCGAGAGCGGGGAGTATGCGTGCAGCGGCAGACAGACGTCCGTGCTGAGCATGAAGGTGAAGAGCATGATCAGCGTGGTCTTCGCAGCAAAGAAGAGCGGACGCCGGATGAGCGAGATATGCGAGACGTGGCGGTGACGGAGCGTAGTCGTTTCCATGTAGCCGGCCGAGGCGGCCAGACTGACAAAGACGATCAGCAGCGTTTCAATCGCGAAGCGCTGTTCGTTGTGTGCGAGGAAAGCTGCGAAGGCTTTCCAGCTTCCGGCCGTGACCAGTGCAGGTAGGATCGTGATCGCAAGCAGAAGCAGAAGTGTCGCCAGGCAAAGCGTGGCGGTGCCGGCGAGCGCTTGTCTCCAGCTTTCGGTGCGCAGCCAGAGCGCGTCCTGGATAAGGCCGGAGGCCAGCGCGTGCGGTTTCATGAGGCTGGTTGGGAAACTGGTGGAGAGGCTGACTGGAGGCGTGTGGTGGTGCTGATGCCAGAGCTCGGCCTGCCAGGAGCGCAGCCATTCGTCGCGCTCGGCGGCGGGCACTGCCAGACGCATCAGACGGAGCAGCTTGCGGTCGAAGGGCGGCAGCGGCGTGGGTAAGGAATGCGGCGCATGGAGCGAATGGGGACATTGGGTCATGCGTGCTTCTCCGGTACGAGCATAGCAAGCAGAGGATAGCGTTCCGTTGCGGCGAGCACCGCGGCTTTTCCGGCCTTGGTGATTTCGTAGTAGCGGCGCGCGGGGCGTTGGCTGGCGGTGGCTTCGTCTTCGGGCTCCCACTCGGATTGCACCAGCGCGTCGCGTTCCAGGCGCCGCAGCGCGGGGTAAACCGTGCCGCTGGGCAGGCCGGTGATCTCCATAATATCGAAGCCGAAGCGATGGCCGAGGCTTAACGCCTTGAGGATGAGGGCCGCACTGTGAGAAAGACGTGGAGAGATCATTGACCTATGTAGTGTTCTACTATACATTCTCTTTCAATGGGTATGCAGTTTGCTACATAGGGTAGAACAAGAAGTAGGAAGTAGGAAGTAGGGATCAGGAAGTAGAGATCAGGACCAGGGGAGGGACGGCTTGCTCGAATTGCTGAATGTTTCCAAACGTTATCGTGGGATTCCGGCGGTGGACGATGTGAGCTTCCGGCTGGAGCCGGGTGAGGTGCTGGGCTACCTGGGGCCGAACGGGTCGGGCAAGTCCACCACGGTGAAGATGGTGATCGGCCTGATCCAGCCGACGCGCGGCAAGGTGCTGTTTGAAGGCCACGACATTCATGATGACCTCCCGGGCTTCCGCGCGCAGCTTGGTTATGTGCCGGAAGAAGCGCAGGTATACACGCATCTTTCGGGGCTGGAATACCTGCAGCTTGTGGGCCGGCTGCGCGGCATGGCGGAGGCGCTGATCGAAACCAAGG
>DASYEV010000088.1:0-20267 GCA_036498835.1 Acidobacteriaceae bacterium
GGATTTCATCCTCCACGCGGCGTTGCTGCGTCAGGGTTTCCCCCATTGCGCAAAATTCCCCACTGCTGCCTCCCGTAGGAGTCTGGACCGTGTTTCAGTTCCAGTGTGTCCGTGCGCCCTCTCAGGCCGGATACAGATCACTGCCTTGGTGAGCCATTACCTCACCAACTAGCTAATCTGCCGCGACCCCCTCCTCAAGCGCATTGCTGCTTTGACTCGTAAGTGTTATGCGGTATTAGCCCAGGTTTCCCTAGGTTATTCCCCACTCGAGGGTAGGTTAGTCACGTGTTACTCACCCGTGCGCCACTTTACTCATGGATTGCTCCACTTTCTCGTGCGACTTGCATGTGTTAGGCACGCCGCCAGCGTTGATTCTGAGCCAGGATCAAACTCTCGTTTAATCTTGGTTTTGCTCGACACGATCAGGACGGAGGTCCGATCGGCCTAGCGCCTCCACTCGCTCGAAAAAGGAGCGGAGGATAATACTGTGAGAATGACTCAACCAAATTTCGCGTCATCTCACGACTGGCACGTTCAACTATGTTGTCAAAGATCCTGACTGCCCTCGCCTAAGCGTGCAGTTTTGGATCAAGGACCAACGCGGGCAAAGCCTCGCTTTGTGTCCTCGAACTTGATTGCGCTGTGTTTGTGTCGAGTGGACTGGCTTACCAGTGCATCCCAGGCTTACTTCTTGTATTCACCGGGCATGCTCGAGCGTTTTGCGCGAACTTTCTAAGAGTATCGAAGTTCGCTTGCCTTGTCAACTCCCTTTTCATCTCTTGTTCTTGCCTCGTCCATCCAGCATTTCAACCCGTCAGGGTGCGGATGGCGGTCAGCAAGGAGATCGCAAAGAAGCGACTCGACGACAGCAGCGCAGAATGTCAAAACAACCGGACGACCCAAAATCGAGTCGCAAGAGCCTAAGCTCTTTATTTTCTTGCAGTGGCTTGGGTTTGGAGGCGGCTCTTGACCGCGGGCAAACGCTTGGACTGCGCTCCGACTTGCCGTCTACGCTCTGCATACATCCCGCAGGCTCAGGCGCGAAGCATTGTGTTTCTGTTACCAACCCAGAGTAACGCAGTTGCAACCATCCTGCAACCAGTCATCTGAGGAAAACCTGCACAGCCTTTCAACAGGGTTATCAACGTCTGCCCTGTATCGCCGCGACTTGATTGACTCTACCAACACTTGCCGAAGAACGCAACACCCACGTTGTTTACGGGCCGGGCAAGCCCCTGGGAGCCCGATTTTTCAGCATAGAATGCCGCTTATGGAAGCCAACGAAATCCACGAATTCAGCGAACAGATGCAGGAAGGTGGCGAGAAAAGCATGATGTACGTCTCGCTGATCATCAGCGTGCTCGCCGTCCTGGTCGCCATGGTCACTGTTCTGGGGCACCGCGAACATACTGAGGCCGTGCTGATGCAGGCGCGCGCAGTCGACCAGTGGAACGAATACCAGTCCCACCGCATCCGCCAGGAGACCGTGGCCGCGATCGCCGATTCCCTCGCTCAGCAGTCAACTCCCAATCCTGCCGTTACAAAGGCAGTGGTGGAGGACTTCCGGGCCCGCGTCGAAAAATGGCAGAAAGCCGGCGACACGGAAACCGAAAAGGCCCATGAGCTGGAGCGCGAAGTCGACATCGCCGAACACCGGGCCGCCCGCTATGACTTGGGCGAAGCTCTGCTGCAGATTGCCGTCGTTCTGGCCTCTGTCACCCTGCTGACCAGGCGCCCGTCCTTCGTTCTGGCGGCTGTTCTGTTGGGGGCCGGCGGTCTTATTACCGCCGTTACGGCGCTGCTGGTACATTGAGGCCGCACAACTTCTCCGCTTATCCGAAGGAGCCCCACCATGTCTGCCCAGCATTTCCTGCTCTACAGCGACGCGATCGAAACAGCCGCGCCCGATGAAGAAGAAACGTTTGCCGCGCTCAGCCATGTGATGCAGCACATCACACGCACCATGGCTGGCCGCTACCGCCACGCCTACCGGCCGGTGCACGCGAAAAGCCATGGGGTCATCAAGGCCACACTCCAGGTTTTGCCCGATCTTCCTCCCGAACTCGCGCAGGGCCTGTTTGCCCAGCCGGCAAGCTATGAGACTGTGCTTCGCCTCTCCACCAATCCCGGCGACCTGCTGGCTGACAATGTGTCCTCACCACGCGGGCTGGCTGTCAAGGTGCTTGGCGTGAAGGGGGAACGAGTGCCTGCCAGCGCCGGCGGCAGCGCGCAGGACTTCGTGTGTGTGAATGGCGACGTTTTCGGCGCGCCTGGGCCGAAAGAGTTCCTGAAGCAGTTGCAGGCCCTGGATAAGACGCTCGAGCTGCCCGAAGAAGTCAAACACGCGATCAGCGCCACGGCGCGGGCCGTGAATGAAACCCTGCGGGCCGTGAACGTCCAGGTGATGGCGCTGGATCAGATCGGGCACCCCGCTACCCATCCGCTGGGAGAAACCTACACCACGGTCGCTCCGCTGCGTTACGGAAGCTATGTGGCCAAGCTCGCATTTGCGCCCGGCGGGGAGAGAATCAAGGCCGTCATCGGTGACAAGATCGATCTCAGCGAGGGCTACAACCCGCTGCGCGACTGCATTCGCAGCTTCTTTGCGTCTGGACCGGCAATCTGGGATGTCAAAGTCCAGCTTGCACTCGATGACCGCGAACACTTCCCCATCGAGAAGGCCGATGTGCGCTGGCCGTCGGACGCCTCGCCCTGGGTCACGGTCGCTCACCTCACCGCACATCAGCAGGAAAGCTACTCCGATGCGCGCCAGGTGTTCGTGGATGAGCGCATGAACTTCAGGCCCTGGAACGCGCTGGCGGCCCATCGCCCGCTGGGCGGCATCATGCGTTCACGTCTCCGCGCCTATGAAGAAGCTCAGAAGTTCCGCGCGCAACGCAACGTGCGGGAGATCGCCGAACCGGAAACACTAGCCGAAATTCCTGACTAGGGGCCTCGTCACTGCCACCAAAGTGGGTGCCCCATTCATCGCGGCTCTACCGCGATGAGTGGGCTCGGCATGATCCCAAAACCAGAAACTCCTCCTGCTTAAAGCATGGGCAGGAGCGGTCGCGCTTACGCGCGATGCCCACTCATCGCAAAAAGCCGCGATGAATGGGGCACCCGGCTTGTGGCGGTCCTGATACATGGGCGGGAGCAACAGTTGGTCACTCCACTACGCGGCTACGCCGCTTCGGTCGAGATGACAAATTTGTAGGTGTAGAAGAAGCGCTTCACTACTTGGCGATAAGGCCGAGGTCCTGCAAGCCGTTGACGAAATACTGCACCGCCAGCGCCACCAGCAGCAGCCCCATGATGCGGACGAGGATCCGGATGCCGGTCTCACCCAGCATCGTCGCCACGCGGGTCGCGCTGCCCAGCACCACCCAGCAGCTCAACGCGGTAATGGCGATGGCGCCCACGATGGCCACCATTTCCCACGGTTTCTGCACCTGACCCACCAGCACCATCACCGTTGCGATGGAACCCGGGCCTGCCAGCATTGGTATGCCCATCGGCACGATGCCCACATCGTCCTTCTGGGCCGCGGCATTGGTTTCGTCGGGCGACTCCTGCGTAGGCGAGCGCTTGGCCTCGAGCATGTCGAGACCGATCAGCAGCAGAATGATGCCGCCGGAGATTTCAAACGCCGGCAGTTTAATACCGAAGAGCTGAAAGATGTACTGCCCGATGAACGCAAACGTGGTCAGCACCACAAATGCCGTCAGCGACGCTTTGCGGGCTGTGCGGCTGCGCTTGGCCGGGCTCTGACCCGCCGTGACAGCGAGAAACGTTGGCAGCGCGGCAAACGGGTCAACAAGGAAAAAAATCGAGCTGAGCGCAAGCAGCGAGAAACGCACGTAGGGCGATCCGCCGAGATGCGTCAGTGTGCTGCCTGGATCAAGCATGAGAATTAGATTGTTTCACGCGTGAAAACGGTTCATGCAGTACACCGAAGGATGTAGGAAACCTGCCTCGTTTCGAGGCGTCAGGTCATAGAGCCAGATGCCGCCTTACGGCCGGTTCAGGTCATACACAAAGCGTTTGCCCATTTTCCTGAACACCCAGAGCACGGTTGCCTTCGTCATGGTCTGCACCCGCCGTTTGGTCCTGTCGCGCCAGAGCAAGAAGGGCCACAGCAGCTGCATCCTGCGTTCCGGGATCTTCCGGTGTGCGCGTTCTCTTTCGTAGACCTCGATGATGCGATTGAAGACGACATCGGGAGCGAACCACTGGTCATAGGCCTGGCGCGCGAGACGTCCACGTTCCGCGCTTTCGTCCAGATAGCTTTCCAGAATTTCGGGCAGCCTGTGGATGTCGCGCTCGCGCACACGTATCGCGAACTTCTCCCAATCCGGTCCGTGGGGGAGATCGAGTTTGTTGGAAAGGATGACCGGGCAAACGGCGGTCTGCATCACCTCATACAAACGCAGCCCGCCGGCGCTGGCGCCGCGAGGGCACAAACCAAAGTGGCTTTGAGCAAGGACCTCCGCATAACGCAGCTGCCATTCGTCATGCCCTTCCTGTTGCCAGTCCCAATGGTGATAGCTGGAGGTGTTCTCAATGAGAACATCGGGGCGATTGAAGGGAATTTTGTACAACCGCTTGCGCAGCACCGAGGTCGAACCACCCGCGAAGGAAAACAGATATTTCTTGGGCAGATCGCGCGGTCCGATGAACGGATTTAACGTGTTGACGAACATCTGCGATTCCGTGCGATGCAGGAACCGCCGTTTTTCGGCGTTCGCATACACCCCGGGAAGCAGCGGCGTGAATCCATCGGCATCCCAATAGATAAAGGTTTTTTCCGGATAGCGGCGAGTCAACGGATTGTCGCAAATGCCCTCGCCGTGAGGCCCCCAGATGCCGGCCATGACAATGACGTCAGCCTCGTCGGGGTCCTCGGTCAAGGTATGCCGTTGCGGCTGCGACTGACCGTGGCGTTCCAGCAACGCACGGTAGGGGCCTTCGGAAACGCATACCAGGTGAATCTTCATCGAGAGCGGATCAGGACGTGAGTAAACAGATCAAAACTTAGCGCGAGCATAGCATGCGAACCCAATCGGACCTCGTGTGCCATCGCAGCGGTTGACAAGTGTTGTACGAATGCCGCCGTATAATTTGAATTCAATCAAGGAGGCATCGATGCCGCTCCAAACCACCGCCAACATCTGGCACAACGGCCAACTCATTCCCTGGGAAAAGGCGCAGATTCACGTGATGAGTCACGTGGTTCACTACGGATCGTCGGTGTTCGAAGGCATCCGCTGCTACACGCAGCCGGATGGCGCAGGCATCTTCCGCCTCACCGAACACATGCAGCGGCTCGTGCACTCGGCGAAGATCTACCGCATGCCGCTGCCCTATTCCGTCGACCAGTTGAGCGAAGCCGTCATTGAAGTGGTGGAAGCCAATGGCGTGGCTCCGTGTTATATCCGCCCGATCGCGTTCCGCGGCTACGGCGAAATCGGCGTGAATCCGCTCAAGTCGCCGGTCGAGATCTACATCGCCAATTTCCCCTGGGGCAAATACGTGCAGGGTGATGCCGGCGCGGACGTTTGCATTTCAAGCTGGAACCGCCTGGCTCCCAACACCATGCCGTCGCTCGCCAAGGCCGGCGCGAACTACATGAACTCGCAGCTCATCCGCATGGAAGCCGACATTAATGGCTACGTGGAAGGCATCGCGCTGGACACCAACGGCTACCTCAGCGAAGGTTCAGGCGAAAACCTGTTCCTTGTACGCGGCGGCACCATCTATACCTCGCCGCTCGCCAACTCGGTGCTGAACGGCATTACGCGGGACTCGATCCTGACGCTGGCGCGTCAGCATGGCATCCAGGTGGTGGAGCAGGCACTGCCGCGCGAACTGCTCTACATCTGCGACGAAGCCTTCTTCACCGGCACCGCTGCGGAAGTAACCCCGCTACGTTCTGTGGACCGCATCATGATCGGCGACGGTTCGATGGGGCCCATCACCAGCCTGCTGCATAAGGAATTCTTCGATATCGTGAACGGCAACACGCCGGATCGGTATAACTGGCTCACGCCGGTGAAGGTGCGGGAAGCAGTGGGCGTTTAGATGTTAGATCGTTGTTGGTAGATGTTAGATCGTTAGATTTTAGATGTTAGAGAACAGCTCGTTAGACATCGGGGGCAGCGTTGGCTGCCCCCGATGCTTTAACCCTGCGGACGCGTTCGAACAACCATCGCGCCCTAACATCGAACGATCTAATATCTAACACCTATCCAGCCACTCCCGCTTTCCTCTCGTCTTCCTTGCTCTTCCGTTCCGACGTCTTATCGCTGGCCTTCTTCTTCGAAGCCGGCTGCGAGTCCTTGTCCTCTTCTTCTTCCTGGGTTGCGGCCTTGAAGATCCCTTTCCCGGCCGTCTGCAGCTTCTTTGCGGTGTTCACTTCTTCTTCGAGATTGGCCTTGAGCAGTCCCACGGCGTCGTTCAGTCCAAGGGTCTTCGCCATCAGGATGCATGCGTGGTAGCCGGCAATCTCATAGTGCTCCGTACGCAACGCGGCCCCGATCAGCCCGCTGTCGAAGGAGGCGTTTTCCAGATCTTCTTCCAGGGCCTCCGCGCCTTCTTCAATCACACCTTCCATGCCCTTGCAGTGTTTGCCGGTGGGCTTTTTGCCAAGCCCTTCAAACACCTGGCGTAACCGAAGGACCTGGCCCTTGGTTTCTTCGAGATGGTCTTTGAACCCCTGCTTCAGTTCCGGGTCTTTGGCGCCCTTGGCCAGCTTGGGCAACGCCTTCACAAGTTGGTTCTCCGCGCTGTACATATCGCGAAGCTCGTCGATCAAAACATCCATCAATGCCATGGACTCTTCTCCTGAGTTCACCCGCATCGCCTTGCATGCTCCGGCTCGTGGCGCGGAATATGCGTGCGGGCTCAAGTATGAGAGTGCTCGCCTGACGACGGAGTTGGCCTGCGCAGGTTTTTCTCCAGGTGGGTCTTGCGTGTGGTGAACCCCGGGACTACCCTGTGCGGAATGAACCTGTCCAAGAGCATGCTTGCGGCTGTCGCGGCCGCCTTTTCGCTACCCGTCTTCGTACTGCCTGTACCTGCCCTCGCGCAGTCCATGCCCGGCATGGAGCACCGCCACCATGACGACGCACCGATGACCATCGAAAAGCTCGGCAGCGTTCACTTCCCAACGTCCTGCCTTCCGGCTTCGCAAGTCTCGATGGAGCGTGGGGTGGCACTGCTGCATTCCTTCGGCTATGCGGAAGCGGAAACGCAGTTCACCGACCTCACGAAAAGCGACCCTGCATGCGCCATGGCGCATTGGGGAGCGGCCATGGCGGAGTATCACGAGATATGGGAACACCCGCAGCCGGATGCACTGAAGTCCGGCGCCGCGGAAATGGAGAGAGCTCGCACCCTGGCCGAAGCCCCCAAGGGTGCGACAGCGCGGGAAAAGGCATACATCGCCGCGCTGAGCGCCTTCTACAACGGGGCGTCTACAAGCTATGCGGCAGGCGCGGACGCCTACACGGCCGGCATGGCCAAGCTGCACGCCGATTTCCCGGGCGACGTCGAGGCGTCAGCGTTCTATGCTCTGTCCCTGCTGGCGGATGTTGCGCCGGGCGATACTTCGCTGGCCAAGGAACGGAAAGCGCTCGCGATCCTTGGACCGCTGTTCGAGCAGCACCCTGACCATCCGGGTCTCGCTCACTACATCATCCACACCTGCGACACACCCGCACTGGCGCCGGACGGTTTGGCCGCGGCGCGCGAGTATGCCAAAATTGCCCCCTCGTCCGCGCATGCGTTGCACATGCCTGGACACATCTTTGCCCGGCTCGGCATGTGGCCTGAGGATGTCTCCAGCAACCTGAACTCGGTGGCAGCCAGCGAGAAAGCCGAACAGGCCGGGCAACCTGGCGTCGCCCACCAGCTTCACGCCGACGAGTTCCTGATCTACGCCTGGCTGCAGATGGGCGATGACACGCGCGCCCGCGATCTGACCGGAAGGATTCGCAGCATTGGACAGCATGTGGACGCCTTGCCCGGCGCCGACGACATGAAGGGCATGGGCGCCTATTTCGACAATGAGCTCAGCACGCTGTATCCGCTCGAGATGCACGAGTGGAGCGCCCTGGCCGCCCTGCAGCCCTCACCGGGTACAACACCGGACATGCTGTTGTGGCTGATGTGGGGCAAGGGCGTGGCCGCCGGTCACCTGCATGATCCCAAGCTTGCCGCTGAAGCGCTGGCGGGGTTCGATGCAGCGGTGGAAGCCACGAAGAAAACTCCCTACGCCGATATGGTGACCGCGCAGTCGATGATTGACCGCAATGACATCCTGGGCTGGCAGGCGTATACCGAGGGTCGTCCCGAGGACGCCATCGCCGCGCTGCGCCGCGCCGCGGACCAGCAGGACAAACTCGGCCAGGGCGAGGTTGATATTCCCGCACGGGAAATGCTCGCCGACCTCCTGATGATGCTGAACCGCCCCCAGGAAGCACTGGCACAATACAAGATCGCGTTGAAGCTGAGCCCCAACCGTCTGAACGGCCTGTTGGGCGCTGGCGAGGCTGCCGAGAAATCCGGACAAAAGGCAGAAGCTGTCGCCTTCTATGCGCAGGCCGCGAAGAATACGCAGAACGCAGCCAACAGCAAGCGTCCTGAATTGCTTCATGCAGTCCTATTCGCGGGCACCCACACAACGCACGCTCCCGTACACACCCGGTAAATGAGGGACGTCAAGCACTTGTCCATCCTGGTAGTTAGGAGAGGTGTTTTGACGAGCAAATCGTTTCTTCGGAGGACGCGGAACACCTGCACCTGAACAGGCGGACGTTAGAGAGCCTGCACGACGAACCGTGAGGTACGAACCGGAAGGGCCGGGTTTCAACCCGGCCGTAAACGCACCCACCACATGCGCGTTTCCACGCTGCCGCAGGCCGGAGTGGAGCCCGCAGGGCGTAACGACTGATTTGCCTTAACTGCTGCCGGAGTCCGTAAGTTCTACGGAGACACCTAGAGCAGAGGACGGTAAACGATGATGATCCAACATCATGACGAACTCGTGAAGCCTATCGAACTTTCCTTGCGATAGGGCACGACGATTTCGAGTGGAGGTTATACGATAGCGTTCGCCTGAAAGAAATGGTGATCACTCCTTCGCTCGCAGTTCGTCAATGCAACCAGGACGTTTGGGTGATTCAACAGCCGGGAAAAGCAATTCAGCCGTTACGCCCTGCGGGCTCCACTCCAGCCTGCGGCAGCAAGGAGGCGCTTTCAGCGCACCGTTGTTACGGCCGGGTTGAAACCCGGCCCTTCCGGTTCCTGCCTCAGGAGTATTCGTGCATGCCGTCTGGCCTGCGTCAACAAGCTCGTGTCAGGAACAACTCTTGAGCCTCCACATCCATAACCAACGGAAAAGCCCCTGCGTTCGCCATCGGTCGGAGCGAACACAGGGGCCACGTGATACCAAAGGCAACTACAGCGGGACGATGATCGACTCTTTCTTCTGAAGGTTGTTGATGAACTCTTCCCCGGTATTGAGGTGCTGGTTCACCAGGCGAGCCGGTGTGTGTGCGAGCCATTCCGTAGCGGAAATGTCCTGGTAAGTCCCGGTTGGAAACACTTCGAGAAAGACCAGGTCTTCGTCGCCTGTGTTCTCGATGTAGTGCGGACGTGAAACCTGGATGTAGCCGACATCCCCCGCGCGAAAGTCCATGGTGCGCGCTTTCGCTCCAGAATCGAACACGGTCATACGGCCCTTGCCGGAGACGTAGTATTGCCACTCGTCCGAGAGCGGATGCCAATGCAGTTCGCGCAGACCGCCGGGCTTGAGGCGCACGATCGCCGAGGCGATATCGGTGACCGGGAAATTCTTGTTGTCGATGATTTTGACTTCACCGCCCGCCGTCGTCTTGGTGGGCTTCATCGCAGCCGGACGAAAGATGAATTTGTCATCGATAGACCCGGTGCCCGCGGCAGCGGCCTTCTGCTCTTCTTCCAATGAACGAGGCGGATCGCACTGGTAGATGTAGAGTTTTTCCTTGGGAATATTCGCGAATGTGGACGCAGGCACTGCAAAGTTCTTCGCCAGCACTTCCTTGGGTGTGTGCTTGAACCAGTCGCTCAACAGGAACGTCGAGAACTCGTCGAAGTCTCCCTGATTAAAGACGAGGAGAAACCTCGCGCCATCCGGCCCCAGGCCCTGGATGGAGTGCGGGATGCCACCCGGAAACAGCCACAAATCGCCAGCATGGACATCATTCACAAAGCTGCGGCCTTCCGGGTCGACCGCGGTGATGCGGGCCGAGCCCGTGATCATGAAGGCCCACTCCGCGGAAACGTGCCAGTGCAGCTCACGCACACCGCCCGCGGTGAGACGCATCTCCACACCGGCCATCGTCTTCGAAACCGCGAGGTCGCGCACCGTAACCTGGCGCGTCCAGCCGCCCGTATCGATCTCCTTGTGCGAAAGGTCGAATGAGTACTTGAACGGCAACATCGTTCCGTTGTCGCTCTCCGGAGCCCAGACGGAATCGGGGTTCAGAGCGTCGTTGGCGGTGTTGTTGTAGCCAGGCTGCTGTTCGTTCGGGAAGTGGTGATCAGGGGAACGTGGAACGTTGCTTTGTTGTGCCGCGGCGAAAGGAGCAACGGCGGCCGCGGCGGCGGCGATGGCTGCCCCGCTGGCGATGGCTGCTCCGCTGGCGGACAGGAAGTGGCGGCGGGTGAGAGGCGCAGTCGAGGCGTCATCAGAAACAGGCTTGCGATTGGGGTCGGACATGGGAACCGATTATTCCCTGCTTGCCATGCCACTGCCAAGAGATGGCCTCCACGAAACCAGGCCGCGCCCGATGAACACAGGTTTCCTGTCGTGCCTCACCCCCCGGCGAATTGGTAAGAGGAAACCCGTCGAACCCACGCCGGAAACACGGTAGATGCTCCGAACCAATGTCGCCTTGCGAAGTTTCTCCGCTTCGATCGATTGGCACCCAGCCCTACCCCTTAGGTAATCATCGTGTTCTGATATAGTCGTTTCGCCGTTAACAATCTAGATTCCTCGCGAAGGGTACCTCTGTGCTCGCCATGAAATGTGCGACTTCGGCCCCCCTGTACGTCGTGTCTTGTGCGCCGTCAGCCACAAGCACAGCCTTCCCCGGCTCCTCCTCTTCCACAGATAGGACCGTCTTCGGTCGCTCATGTTTCCGCTCCAGGAGAATTATGTCCACCCCGTTCGCGAGGTCGCGCGCTTCTGCCCTGTCTTTGTTTTTTCTTTTGGCCCTTCTGGCCGTCTGCCCCGGGACGGCGGCGGCGTACTCACCCGCAGCGCCGACAACGACCTCACTGACGCTGGAGTCGAGTGCAGGCACTGTTACTTCCGTCTCCGCAGGCACAGTCGTGACGTTGATTGCAACGGTAACCTCGGGGTCGACCCCAGTCCCTCATGGGCAAGTCAATTTCTGCGACGCGAATGCGACCTTCTGCACGGATAGTCATCTGCTGGGCACCGCACAGCTAACCTCATCGGGCACCGCGGTCATCAAGCTCAGGCCGGGCATCGGCACTTACAGCTACAAGGCTGTCTTCGCAGGCACATCGAGCTACACCGGCAGCGCATCGAGCGCCAGCCCGCTGACTGCGACCGGCTCCTATCCGACGACCATCGACCTTGCGAAGGCCGGTTCGGCTGGTAACTACATACTGTCCGCGACCGTGACGAGTGCGGTGAACTCAGCCAGCATTGCTGCGCCTACGGGATCGTTGTCCTTTCTGGATACGACCAACAGCAATGCCCTTCTGGCCACGGGATCGCTGAGTCCGGGAACGCTCGCGGCGAGCTTCGCACCGCAGGTAACCTACGCAACCGGCAGCGGCAGCGCGCCCCAGGCCGTAGCAGTAGGCGATTTCAATGGCGACGGGATTCCGGATTTTGCCGTTGCCAATAGTGCCGCCAGTACCGTGGGCGTCTTCCTGGGCAATGGTGACGGCACCTTCAACCCGCAGGTCACATATAGCGTCGGCACCGCGCCCCAAGCCATCGTGGTCGGTGACTTCAATGGGGACGGAATCCTCGATCTCGCCGTCGCGAATACCAACAACGTACCCGCCAACGTGAGCATTCTTTTAGGCCGAGGAGACGGCACCTTTAATCCGCAGGTGACCTACGCGACCGATCCGACGGCCGGTTCGGCTCCTATTTCCCTCACAATGGGTGACTTCAACGGGGATGGAATTCTGGACCTCGCCGTCGCCAACAAAAACACCGCCAACATCAGCATCCTTCTCGGTGATGGGCTGGGAGCCTTCACGCTGCAGGCTTCGAGTCCTTCGACAGGCAATTCGCCGACCTCCATTGTGACGGGCGACTTCAATGGCGACGGCATCCTGGACCTCGCCACGGCAAATTTTAGCGGTGACAACGTAAGCATTCTGCTGGGCAATGGGGATGGAACCTTCCAGACCGCTGTCAACGACACAGTAGGTACTTCGCCTACCTCGGTTGCGATCGGCGACTTCAATGGCGACGGCGTTCTTGACCTCGCCGTCGTGAATTCCGTCAGCAACTCCGTCAGCATTTTGCTGGGCGACGGGCATGGAGTGTTTACGTTGCAGTCCTCAAGTCCATCCACCGGCACCGGGCCACTGGCCGTTGCCGTGGGCGACTTCAATGGCGATGGGGTTTCCGATCTCGCCGTTACCAACGTAGGCGACGGCAGCTCCAATGGCTCAATAAGTGTCCTGCTCGGTAATGGGGACGGCACCTTTACGCCCGAGTCCTCAAACCCGGTCACTAACAACGCTCCCGCCCTCTTCGCCGTTGCCGATCTGAATGGAGATGGAGTTCCGGATCTGGCCGTTCCCAACTCCTCCAGCGACAACATCGGGGTATTGCTGGGGACATTGACTGAAACCGCAACGGCCAGTGTGACCGGCCTTGCTCCCGTTGGGTCGGGTAGCCACGACGTTGTTGCCCAGTACGCCGGGGATAGCCTCTACAACGCGAGCACCTCGCCCAGCGTGACCCTCACGGCGACTCGCGCGGGCACCACGTTGACACTAGGCGCGAGCCCCGCCAGCAGCAGCGAGGGACAGACGGTTCAGTTGACGGTGATCCTGTTTCCCTCGAGTTCGGGCTCTCTTTCGACGGACGGTGAAACCGTTACGTTCTATGACGGGAGCACGGTTCTCAATACAGCCGCGCTCAGTGGCGGTGTGGCCAGCATTTTCGTGCCTGGGTTTAGCGCGGGCACTCACACATTGAGCGTCTCCTACGGCGGTGACGCCAACTTCGCCGCCAGCACTTCCAGCACAACCAATTTTGTGGTGGTGCCTGCCACGACGACGGCGCTCGCGGTGACGGCGGCTGGGAACCCGGTCACGGATGTTCCTCCGGGAACGCTGGTGACGCTGACGGCCAGTGTGGTCTCCGGCTCCACGCCGGTAACCGGCGGCCAAGTGAACTTCTGCGATGCGACATCGTTCACCTGCACCGACATTCATCTCCTCGGCACCGCGCAGTTGACGTCTTCAGGCACGGCCGTGCTGAATCTCAAGCCGTTCTCCGGCTTCAAGGTATACAGCGCGATCTATGCGGGAACCGCGAACTTCGGGACAAGCTCTTCCAGCGTTGTCGCTCTGAATGTCGACGGTTTTGCGCCCACGGTCACCACCATCGCGCAGAGCGGGTCGGCAGGAAATTACACACTCACGGCAACCGTCGTGGGCATGGGTGTGGGCGCCTTCTATCCCGGAGGGCCGGTGTTCTTCGAGGACACCACCAACGCCAATGCAACGGTAGGCAGCGCGATCCTGGGTACAGGTACGCTTCTGCAAACCTTCTCTCCGCAGACGCCCTACACGGCCGGCACAACACCCGGCGCCGGGGCCATCGGTGATTTCAACGGCGACGGCGTTCCCGACATCGTGACCGTGAATGGCGGGGAAAACAAGATCAGCGTGCTTCTAGGCACGGGGAATGGCGCCTTCGCCGCCGCGGTGAAATACAGCACGGGGAACACTCCCACGGGCGTTGTCGTTGGCGACTTCAACAACGACGGCCTTCTGGACATCGCTGTCTCCAATACCGCCGACAGTACCGTCAGCGTATTTCTCGGGAAAGGCGACGGCACGTTCAATGCTCCCGTCACGTCCAGCAGCGGCGCGGCGAATTTCCTCGCGGTAGCGGATTTCAACCGTGACGGCACCCTCGATCTTGCGGCCACCACCGGCGCCGGAAACGGCGTGAACATTCTTCTGGGCAACGGAAATGGCACGTTCCAGGCGCCAGTTAGCTACAGCACGGGCTCGAACGCACAGAGCGTTGTGGCAGGCGATCTCAACGGCGACGGGGCTCCTGACTTCGCGGTAACCAATTTCGCGGACAACACCGTCGCCGTCCTGTTAAACAACGGCGACGGCACCTTTGGTGCTGCTGCGCCTCATGCGGTCGGCAACGGCCCGCAGGGCCTGGCCTTGGCAGACGTGAACCATGACGGTGTCCTGGATCTGATTGCGGCCAACCAGACGGACAACACAGTCAGCGTGCTGATCGGTTTCGGAAATGGTGATTTCAACTCGGCAACCCCATGGGCGGCCGGCAATCACCCCACCAATATTGCTGTAGCCGATATCAATGGCGACACCATTCCAGACCTTGCAGTAACGGACACGACGGACAACACGGTCAGTGTCCTGACCGGCGTCGGCGACGGTACCTTCAACGCGCCAACTCCCGCCGCGACTGACAATGGCCCCATCACCCCGTTAGCCGGAGACTTCAACGCCGACGGTGTCACCGACCTCGCGACCGTCAACACCACGGGTGATGTCAGCGTCCTTCTCGGCCAGATCACGCAAACCGTTACCGGAAGCGCGAGCGGCCTTTCCGTCGTCGGCTCCGGGACGCACCAGGTGAAAGCCAGCTACCCGGGCGACTCAACCTATGCGGCCAGCGATTCCGCGACGACTCCGCTCACGGCAGCACCCGCCGCAACGACATTGTCCTTGTCTGCATCTCCTGTTACCGGCATCGCGGGCCGGCCCGTGACCCTGACCGCGACGTTGAGCCCCTTCGGTGCCGGCGGGCTCTCGACCGACGGTGAAACCATCACCTTCCTGAATGGCTCAACGCCGATTGGGACCGGCACGCTGAGTTCCGGTGTGGCTGCATTGCGGACAACCGCGCTACCTGAAGGCACGAACACGCTGACTGCCAGCTATCCCGGTGACGGCAATTTCCTGAGTTCGACATCCCCGGAAATTGGTTATGCGGTCGGGCCTGCACCGGCAGCGACCGCCACCGCGCTCGCCATTACGAATCCCAGCGGCACCGTAGTGACTTCCGTGGCCAGCGGCACCGTCGTGACGCTTACAGCGACCGTCACCGTCTCCGGCACACCAGTGACTCAAGGTCAGGTGAATTTCTGCGACGCCTCCGCAACGCGTTGCACGGACAACCATCTGCTGGGCAGTGGGCAACTGACATCTTCCGGTACAGCGGTGCTGAAGCTCAAACCCGGGATCGGCGCGAAAAGCTACAGCGCCATGTTCGTGGGCACCACCTCCAATGCCGCAAGCTCCTCGACTGCCTCCAGCCTTACCGTAACGGGCTCACCGTCCGCGACCACAACGCTTGTCGCGACTGGATCGGCGGGCGACTACACACTCACCGCCACGGTCGCTGGTTCTATTCCCACGGCGGCTCCAACAGGTTCTGTGTCTTTCGTCGACACAAGCAACTCCAACTACAACTTCGGATCGCTGACCCTGGGTTCAGGCGCCTTGACGCAGACGTTCACGCCGGCGGCGTCTACCCCTACCTCCAGCTTCCCAACCGTGCCGGTTACAGGCGATTTCAACGGCGACGGCGTTCCCGATGTCGCCATTGCCTCCGGCGGCACCACGGCCCTGGATGTTCTCATCAGCAACGGAGACGGCACGTTCAACGCCAAAGTCTCGTATCCCACCGGCGGCGTCAATTACATCGCGGGTTTGGTTGTCGGTGACTTCAATCACGACGGCAAACTAGACATCGCCGCAGCCGGTGTTGGCGTCGGGATTTACTTCGGCAACGGCGATGGCACATTCAATACCATCCCCACCACCTACTCTTTAACCCACGCTGCGGTTTCGATGACGACGGGCGACTTCAACGGCGACGGCATTCTGGACATTGCTGTTGCAACCGGAGACGGCAGCACCGTCGATGTACTTCTGGGCAACGGCGACGGAACATTTGCGCCCAGGATCAGCGCTTCGGCTGGAGGCACAGGTGGCGCAATCGTCGCAACCGATCTGAACGGCGATGGCATTCTCGATCTTGTCGTCACCAATTACAACGAAAACACCGTCACGCCGCTCCTGGGCGCGGGCGACGGCAGCTTCGTTACAGGTTCCTCCATACCAGTTGCGTCTCTCCCGTTCGCGATGACAGCAGCCGATTTCAATGGAGACGGCATTCCTGACGTAGCTGTCGCGAACAACGGTAGCCCTATCGTCAGTGTCCTGCTGGGCAAAGGTGACGGTACCTTCCAGACGCCGGTGCCTTACGGCACGCCGGGGACACCGCAGGCGATAGGAGCCGTCGATATCAATGGAGACGGAGTTGTCGATCTGGCCGTATCGGATTCAGGCGGCTCCGAGACAGTCGACGTTCTCCTTGGCAATGGTGACGGCACCTTCCAAGGGGCGGTTGGCTACCACAAACCGGGCTCGTCTCCATCCGGCGCCGCGTTCGCAGACTTCAATGGAGATGGAATAACGGACGTTGCCATCACCGATTTTTCCGCTAGCGCGTACGTGCTGCTCAACCAGGTCGCCGCCTCGGCTTCAACAACCTTGTTCAACGTTTCTCCGGTGGGCTCCGGGCCGCACCAGGTGAAGGCAAGCTACGGTGGCGACTCGAACTACGGCGCGATCGACTCCTCGCTGGTCGCACTGGACGCGCAGGAGGTCTCGCCAACTCTTACGCTGACCGCGATTCCCGGCGCGATCGTCCTGGGTCACCCCGTCGCGTTATCGGCTACGCTAAGCCCGTTTACTGCGCAGAATCACGCCACCGATGGAGAGATTGTCACCTTCCTGAGCGGCTCAACACCGGTTGCAACTGCCGTGTTGAGCTCGGGTGTCGCTAGCGTCAGCAGCACCTCACTGCCTTTGGGTGTGAACTCCTTGACGGCGTCGTTCAACGATGACGGCAATTTCACCGCCGCTACGTCTTCGCCGCAGACCGTGAATGTCGTGGCTACAGCCGGCGCCACCACGACAACGCTCGCTCTTACCGATTCGACCAGCACGCCCGTAAGCTCCATCGCCGGCGGCTCGCCTGTGACATTGACTGCGTCGGTGATGTCCGGAGGCACACCCATAACTTCGGGACAGGTGAATTTCTGTGATGCTTCCGCAGCCACCTGCACCGACGCGCACCTGCTGGGTACCGCGCAGTTGACTCCTGCGGGCACTGCGATTCTGAAGCTCAAACCCGGTCCAGGCACACGCTCCTTCCAAGCAGTCTTCCTGGGGACGAACATCCTCCTCGGCAGCACCTCGAGCACAGCCAGCCTGACCGTGACCGGCCTGGAGCCGACCGTCACGGCACTTTCGCGCAGCGGGTCTGTGGGCAACTACACCCTGACCGCGAGAGTCGCCGGCGCAAATCTCGGAACAGCTTCGCCTACGGGAACGATTTCGTTCCAGGACACCTCGAACAGCAACTACGTCCTGGGGACCGCATCGCTCGGCAGTGGCACGCTGTCTGAAATTCTCGCGCTTGGAACTGCCGTCCCCGTGGGCACAGGCCCTGAAGTTGTAGCGACCGGCGACTTCAATCGCGACGGCATTCTGGATGCCGCAGTCGTCAATGCCGGCAGTAACACGGTGGGCATCCTGCTCGGCAATGGCGACGCTACCTTCCAGGCTCAGGTCACGTATCCAACCGGCAACGGCCCCATTTCTGTTGCCGTGGGCGACTTCAACGGCGACGGCTTCCTCGACCTCGCGGTCGTCAACAGCAGTGACTACACGGTCGGCATCCTGCTCGGCAACGGAGACGGAACATTCCAGACACAAACGACGTTCGCCGCCGATCTTGGGCCCGGCGCCGTCACCGTCGCCGACCTTAACGGCGACGGCATCCTGGACCTCGCCGTAGCCAATCAATTGTCCAGTGACGTGAGTGTCCTGCTGGGCAAGGGCGACGGAACATTCTACGACCAGGTTCCATACTCGGTAGGCGGCCTCCCACACAATGTCACGGTGGCCGATTTCAACGGCGATCACATCCCGGACCTTGCAGTTGCCAACTCGGCCAACAACACCATCAGCGTGCTGCTGGGCAGGGGCGACGGAACATTCCAGGCACAGGTCATCTACCCCACCGGTCATGTACCCGTCCTCCAGGTCGCTGCTGATTTCAACGGCGACGGTATTCCGGATCTCGCAGTCACCAACTTCGGCGACAACACCGTTGGCGTGCTGCTGGGTCTTGGCGATGGCACCTTCACTGCGCAGGTCCCCTATCCTGTCGGCGCGAATCCGCAATTCATCGCGGTGGGCGACATCAACGGAGATGGCCTTCCTGACCTGGCGGTAACGAACTTCGGCGACAACACCATCAGTGTCTTGCGCGGCAGGGGCGATGGCACGTTCCGCGGTCCGGACGGTTACCCCGTGGGCACGCAACCCGCCGGCATCACCTTTGCCGACTTCGATGGCGACGGCATTCAGGACCTCATGGTTGCCAACTTCGGCGACAACAATCTGTATCCGCTGCCAAGCAAGGTGTTCGAAACCGCGACAGCCCAGGTGAACAGCATCTCGCTTGCGGGTACTGGAAGCCATGATGTGGCTGCCGTTTATCCAGGCGACTCGCTCTTCGCCACCAGCACGTCGTCCACGGTGTCACTGCAGGCGCAGGCGCTTCCTACGACACTGGCGCTGGGTGCGGCTCCTTCCTCCAGCACCTACGGCCAGCAGATCACGCTGACCGCGACGCTGGCTCCTTTCAGCGCGCAGAGCCACTCGACGGATGGTGAAACGGTCACCTTCCTGGACGGCGCTTCCTCCATCGGCACAGGCACACTGAGCTCAGGTGTGGCCACGTTCAGCACGACAGCGCTGCCTGCGGGTACGCGTTCGCTGACGGCGCAGTATGCAGGCGATACGAACTTCGGGGCGAGCACGAACTCCACCGCGGTTTCGCTGTCGGTCGCCATGGCCGCCAATACCGTGACGGCGAATGCTCTCACGATCAACTACGGCTCGGCTTCGGCGGCGCTTTCGGCGAGCATTGCGTACGGGGGTATTGCGATTCCGTCAGGCGCAGTGACCTTCACCGTGGACTCAGGCTCCACATTGACCGGAACCTGCACCGGAACGTCTTCGCCCTTGAATTGCACGGTAAGCTACCCGGCGAACATACTGAACGGGGGCAGCCACACCATTACGGTTTCGCAGGCCGCCGATACAAACTACAGCGTGGCTTCGGGCACCGCCACGCTGACCGTGAGCGCGATCGCTCCCACGATCGCAGTGAGCGGAGTTTCGATCGTGTACGGCACTGCCTCGGCCTCGCTCAGCGCAACCTTGACCTATGGCGGCTCCGCGGTACCGGCAGGTGCGTTCACTTTCACGGTCGGCTCTGGCTCGCCGGTAACGGCAACCTGCTCGGGTTCGAGCCTGCCCACCATCAGAACGACGCCGGAGATTCCGCCGCCTTCCTCGGGATCGAAAACCTGCACGGCTTCCTATCCAACCAGCACGCTTGCAGTGAACACCTACACGATCACCGGCTCACAGGCAGCGGATACCAACTACACCGCAGCATCCAACACCGGCACATTGACCGTGACGCAGGCCACACCTGTCGTGACGGCCAGCCCGGCCTCGGTTGCATATGGCACGGTCTCCACAACATTGAGTGCAAGCATTGCCTACACCGGAAGTGCCGCGCCCACAGGTGCGGTGACCTTCCAAGTGGATAGCGCAACCGCGGTCGCGGCGACGTGCACGGGTTCGACATCACCTCTGAGCTGCTCGGCAAGCTACCCGGTCAATACGTTTACGGGCGGTGCTCACACCATCACAGCGGCTGTCGCTACAGACACCAACTACATTGCCGCTTCGGGCACAAACACCCTGACCATCACAACGGCTGCGCCCACCGTGACGGTAAGCCCGGCTTCCGCCGTGTATGGCTCGGCTTCGACGACGCTCACCGCCAGCATCGCCTACACTGGCAGCGCGGCTCCAACAGGGGCGGTCACCCTCAAGGTAGACACGGGCTCGGCCGT
>DASYEV010000089.1:0-62402 GCA_036498835.1 Acidobacteriaceae bacterium
TGGGCACCACCTAGCGAGAACAACACTTTTGCCTATCAGCAGCATGTCGCGAAGATCGTAGGCGTGCCGATGGATGAGCCGGTCGATGTCACTGACCCCGAGGTGTTGGGGCTTCTGATGGAGGGCATCTCGGACCACGAATGCGGCGGCTGGCTTTTCCTTGATAGCCATCTTCAGCAGGGTGTCGCGCTGGCGCTTGCCTGAGCTGGCGAATCGCTGTTCATTCTGCGGGCCTCGCACACATGAGGTGGCCCGCAGGCCCCCACGCCCTTTTCGGAAAGCGGGTCAGCACCAGCCCAGACGGTCTCCATCAACGATGGCCGTCTGGGCTTTTTCATTGAAAAACCTCACAATTTCCCCTGTGTACGAGAAACGCACACGTTGCTATCCTGCGGTGGTAGCGGGGTGAGGGTGTGATGGTCTGGTATATGAAATGGATCAGGGACGAGATTTTCCTCTCTGGCCGGTCGCGCAAGCTGCGCAGCGTGATGTTCCGCACATGAGTCTGCGCTACATTCACTTCTCTGCACGTCCCTTGGAGCGGGTTCACACGGTCGAACAGGCACCGCCCGGGACGGGCGGGTCGTTCCTCAAGCCCCTCGGCTTGTGGTTCTCGGTTGAAGGTAATGACGACGGCTGGAAGTCGTGGTGCGAAGCTGAGATGTTTCGCACCGATAAGTTGGCTTTCCAAACCGAGATCGTCTTTCGGGAAACCGCTCGCATCTTGAAGATCGAGACGCCAGAGTCGATTGACGACTTCACGCAGAATTATCAGCCCAAGCAGAGGGCCATCCCTCAGTTGCGTGGCGGCTTCGAAATGGATTGGCACCGCGTGGCGCGTGAATACGACGCCATGGTGATCTCGCCCTATCAGTGGGAGCGGCGCATGGGCGAGCATACGATGTGGTACTATAGTTGGGATTGCGCTTCGGGCTGTGTTTGGAATGCAGATGCGATCAAGGAACTTGTGCCGGTGGCCGGAGTGCCCGCATGACCCTACGCCCCCTCATCCTCGGCCCAACCGAAGAAGCCCGCGCCGCCGAGATCATCGCGCACGCGGACCAACATCACTACATTCCTGGCGCTGGTGCGCCGCCTCCCGGCGATGATCCAGCGTTCGTGATCGAATTGATGGGCGGGTACAAGGCGGTGTTCAGCTTCACGGAGGCTGACAACGGCCTTTACCGTCACTTGTCTGTCAGCGTCCCCGGCACCAGTCTGCCCAATCCCATAGCTGTGTATGCCATCGCCGAGATGTTTGGTTTCACGGGCTGGGACGGCAAGAGCCAGGACATTCCCAAGAACTGGGCCGTTGGGATGGAGGAGCACGGGGTTCGCGCCATCATCGTGGCCCAGCGCGTCGAGCGGGTGGTGAACTGATGCCTGCGGATACCATCGAAGGCGGCTGGGAAGAGTTCAAGAAGATGGTGCTGGTCAATGGCACGCCCTGCGAGATCGAGAGCGCCCGCCGCATCTTCTACGCTGGTGCCATGGTCACAGCGTTCCAGTTCAAGGACGATCTGATGGCTGGCGACGGCATCAGCGTCGTGGACACGGCGGCGAGATTGCTGGATGAGGTGGCGGATTATCAAAAGCAGTGCATCGCCCAGGCGCGGGGTGTCCACTGATGTACGACAAGAAGACGCTCGACAAAGTTGATTATGACAGGCTCATCCTGCTCACCACCAAAATGGTGCACCAACTTTTCGATCTTCCTGATGTTGATCTCCTCGAAGTCGCAGCGACCTGCGCTGCCGCGAGCGATCTTCTGAAAAAGCTGGAGGGGCCTGACGCTTTGCGCCGGGTGCCTGAACATGGCTGATCTTATGACCGCCCCCCATCCCGGCGAACTCCTCAAGGCAAAAATCCTCGAACTCGGCATCACCCAGGACGTGTTCGCCAAGGGCACCAACATTCACTTCGTCACCCTCAACCGCCTCATCAAGGGCCACGAGAAATTCACGCCGCGCCACGACGCGGTGTTGTGCAAGGCGTTTAGCCTCAAGCAAGGCTTCTTCCTGCATGCGGCGGTGGACCACGAGATTGCGCTGTTCATGGCCGATCCTGACAAGAAGAAGGGCAAGGCCTTCAAGATGCTCTTTTCCGAGCTGATGATGCGGGGAGGGGTGTTCGATTGACCGCTCCAACCCCCAACGTCTTCCTTGGCCTGAAGGACAATGAAGTCCGCATCTCCATCGCCTGTCCGAATGAGGCTGAAGCGCTGGCAGTGATCCAGTTCATTCGCGACCAGCTCAAGGCTCATGGCAAGGTGAACATCCCGATCTTTGGCTCTGCCGATGAAGTGATCTCGGCGCAGCGGAAGGCGAATTGATGCACGCCATTCCGAACATTATGGGCCTTGTCTGGAGTCGCTTCACGGAAGAAGACGCAGCCGGGATGCCATTTGCCACCAGCGTGCTGCGGATGCACGGCAAGGTGGACATCTTCAAAGCGACGATGCCTGAAAGTGGCAATCCGATTTTTGCTGTCTATGATCGCCGCCAGGGCAGTCACGCAAAATATCCTCGCTTCCTGATCGGCACAGCCGGAAACGCAGCGCGCGTTTGGGAGTTCGAGGGCTGGGATGACGGCGATCCCGTCTACGGCGAATGGCTTCCCGACAAGACCAAGAGTGGCGCTCGCAACAAAATCACTGACGTGGTGCTGCATTGACCCAGATCAAAGCCCCTTGGACGATGGAACAGGTCGCATTCCTGATGCACTGGCAGACTGTCGGCTACGTCCACCCTTTCACATGCGGGCAGCGCGATGATCATCCCGTCGTTGACGGCGAGAAGGGGCTCCTAATTCCGACGCGTAGCGGGTGGATTTGCCCCTATTGTGATTACACTCAGGATTGGGCTCACGACTTCATGTTCAGCGAGCCGCGCAATCCTGTCATCCATCTGAATTTCGGTACTCGCAAATGACCACTCTCCTCCACTTCATTCGCGAGTCCAACCGTATCGAGGCAATAACCAGGGAGCCGACTGATGAAGAAGTCCAAGCGCACGCGTCGCTGCTAGAGAAGCAGCACATCGAGATCGAGGACTTGGAGACGTTTGTCGCGGCTGTTGCGCCCGGCAACGTGCTCAGAGCCAAGCGCGGTCTCGATGTTCGCGTGGGCGGTCATCTTCCTCCTCCTGGAGGGACGCAGATTATCAACATGCTGTCTGATGTTCTGTCGTTCCAGCACGCCAGCACGCCGTTCGCGGTTCATTGCAACTTCGAGCGCTTGCGCCCCTTCACAGACGGCAATGGCCGCTCTGGTCGCGCTCTCTGGCTATGGATGATGAAACGTCAGAGCCGCTACGAATACGCGCTGAAGCTGGGATTCCTGCATGCGTGGTATTACCAGACGTTGGAAAACGACCAGTGAGGAACCTCGCCGAGTACCCGATCACCGACCAGGAGATCGTCTCGACCCTGAAGGATGTAGCTGTGCGGATGGCGGCGGACGACGCCAGCAACTTCACCGCTGGTTCGATGGAGGCCCTGATCCTCATGACCGCCGCCGACATCATCGCCTCGCCCACGAAGTGCGGGCATCACCTGATCATCCAGGCGCTCAATGCGAACAAAGAAAAGTTGGAAGCGCGCATTCGCGAGCTGGAGTGTAACCGTTGGAAAAAGTAGCCTTCCTCGACATTGACGGTCCCATGATTCCGTCCGGGCAGTTCCTCATCAATAGGATGTGCTCCTGGCAGCGCGACTTCCCGGCGATCCCGATTGCTTGCATGAACGCGTTATGCGAACGCAGTGGCGCGAAGATTGTGCTGAACACGACGCACAATAATCCGATTGACGGGGTGCCTGACATTCAAGAAATGCTCATTCGAGCTGGGCTGAAGGCAGAGCACTTCCATAAGGACGCCAAGACGAGTTATCCGAACAATTCCATCCATGGCGGGCGGCGCATGCTCGCAATCGATGGTTGGCTCGATGACCATCCAGAGGTGACGCACTGGGTTGCGTTTGATGACGCCAACTTCACCGACAAGAAAAATCTGATCCTCATCGACATGGATAGCGGCATCCATGTCGGCCACCTCAACCGAGCCCTCGGCATCCTCGGCGGCAAGCCGTTTATCATCCTATGACCACCTACTTCACCTCTGACACCCACTTCAACCACGCCAACATCATCGGCTACTGCAAGCGCCCATTCGCGGACGTGTTCGAGATGAACAAGGCGCTGATCGAGCGTTGGAACGCGGTCGTTGGGCCGGATGACCGCGTGTTTCATCTCGGTGATTTCGCGATGGGCAACCACGACATAGCGCCCGGCATCTTCGACCAGCTCAACGGCGACAAGCATTTGGTTCGTGGGAACCACGATAGCAAGAAGACAGACAAGCTCGGCTGGGCATCCGTGTCTCCAGCGACTTGGTACGTCGAGCGCAGCGACGCTCCAATCGGCATCTATCTCATCCACAATCCTGCTGGTGTGAAGCCGCAGATGGCTCCGGCCACAGTCCTCCACGGCCACCTGCACGGCATGTCCGACCTGCACCCATTCACCAAGCACATCCGCTACATCGATGTCGGCGTTGACTGCTGGGACTATCGGCCCGTCACGCTCGAACAACTCCTGAGCAAGTAACCACCACACATCGAGGCCCATCATGACAACCTGCAACTCGCGGGGTGCTTCAGCATGTCTGCTCTGAAGATCGAGGAGACGCATCGACGCATCCACATGGTCGGCGTCTTGTTCACACGCGAGGAGAAACAGCTCTTCGTAAGGGCCGCGCTATCCAAGGGCCAAGCGCCAGCGACATATGCCCGTCAACTCCTGATGCAGGCGGCTCAAAGTGAGCTGGGGCAGGCGTCAGCATGAACGACCTGGAACGCATCGCGTCGGAACTGTGCGTCAACGACGGCCACTATCCCAGCGCACCGATCTTCCCGTTTCCGCTTGCGCAGGGCAAGGACGGACGCTGGATCGCACCTGACCCCAATTGGACGAACAAGCCCATCCCACAGTGGACGCTCTACGCCGACTATGTGCGTGCGACGCTCTCGATGGTGCTGGAGGCCGCAGGCCCTGGAGACGTGCGCGAAACGATCAACGACATCCTCAAAGAGCGGGATGATCCTATCGAAAACGATGAGATTTCTACTGAAATCGATAAGCCGCCGGTCACCGGCTGGCGCCGCCAGTACGGCCTCGACTAACCCACAAGGAAACAAACATGAAGATTTTGATCACGGGTGGCTCCGGTTTTATCGGGAGCCACCTGAAGGCGGCTCTATGTTCCGAGCACGAGCTGCTGACGCCTGTTGAGGATGAGCTGAACCTGCGCAACAGCAAACAGGTGTTCAGCTACGTCACGACGCATCAGCCAGAAATTGTGATGCATCTCGCGGCGAAAACTGAGGTGGCGCTGAGCTTCGATGATTTTGAAGATTTCACTCGCGTCAACTACCTGGGCACCGTGCTGCTGGCCGAAGCCAACCGCATGCACAATCCAAAGCTCAAGCAGTTCATCATGGCCTCCACGATGGAGACCTACGGCCACAGCGCCAACCACGTATCGTTCACGGAAGAGACGGCGCAAGCACCGATGGCGCCCTACGCCGTCGCTAAGCTGGCTTGCGAAAAGTACCTCGCCTACATGCAATATGCCTACAAATTTCCCTTCACGATCTTCCGTCAGACAAACGCCTATGGCCGCGTCAACACGGACTTCTTCGTCATGGAGCGCATCCTGTCGCAGATGCTGGACGGTCCTGTCGTCAAGCTGGGCGCCAAGGAGCCCATCCGAAACTTCCTGTTCATTGACGATCTGATCAACCTGTACCGCGCGGCACTGGGAAATCCCAAGGCTATTGGGCAGACCTTCGTCACTGGCCCTGACAACGGTATCACCATTGAAGCACTGAGCTGGATGTGCGCCGAAGCATTGGGCTGGAGCGGTGACATCCACTGGAACACCATTCCGCAACGCCCTGGCGAGATTTTCTACCTCAACTCCAACTCCGCCAAAGCCAAGCGGCTCCTGGACTGGGAGCCGCAGATCGACTTGAAGACCGGTATTCTGATGACCGTGGATCGCATGCGGGCGACGCGCACCAAGTCGGCAGCAGCCTAACGAGCATGGCACCCCGCTCTACGAAATGGATTGGGCTCTTCCACGAGTTCATCAAACCGCTGCGCATTTTCTCCAAAGAGGTGCTAACTTCGGACGAAGGCGGGGTGCCGCTCGATCTCTGGGAGAGCCAACTCCGTTTTCTGCAGGAGATCGCAGAGGGTCTGGAAGATGGCGTTCGTTTCTTTCTGTGCCTGAAATCACGCCAGCTCGGCATCACCACCGTCTCGTTGGTGATCGATGTGTTCTGGTGCGCGATGTATCCAGGAACGCGTGCCGCCCTGGTCACCGACACGGAGAGCAATCGCGACGCGAACCGCGCCATCATCGAAGGCTACATCAATTCGTTCCCGTCGCAGTTTTTTGGCGATGGTTTCAAGATCATCAAATCGAACCGAAGCTTTATCCAGTTCTCGAACGGCTCAATCCTGACATTCCTGGTGGCAGGCACGAAGAAGAAGGGTGTGAGCTGGGCTGAAGGCAAGGGCTACAGCTTCGCCCATCTCACCGAAGTCTCCAAGTATGGTGACCCCGACGCGCTCTCGTCCTTCATGGAGTCACTGGCGCAGAAGAACCCAGACCGGCTGTTCATCGTGGAGAGCACGGCCAATGGGTATAACCATTTCCGCAATATGTGGATGGAGGCCAAGCGTGATACGGCTACACAGCGCCCGTTCTTCATTGGCTGGTGGGCGTCCAACGTCAACTTCATCGACCGTTTCGACAAGCGCTTCTCAGAGTATGGCAACCATCCGCCAGACAGTGAGGAGCGTGAGCGCATCAAGCTGGTGCGCGAGATGTACCATCACGTCATCACCCCAGAGCAGCTTGCTTGGATCAGATGGAAGGAAGCTGGCGACAACTCCGGTGGGATTCTCCAGCAAAATCAGCCCTGGATCGAACAAGACGCGTTCCTGCAGACCGGCTATTCGTTCTTCCAGACGCGCAAGATCAACCAAGACATTCAGCAGATCGATGCGGTCAACGCCGACGCTTATGAGCGCGACGTGCGCTCTGACTTTATGTACGACGCCTATCGCTATGAGCTTGGTAATGACTTCTGGGCGATCAAATTAGAGCGCATTACTGATCCCGAAGATCGCCATCTCATCGAGCTGCGTGTCTGGGAGGAGCCTAAGCCAGAAGGCAAGTACGTCATCGGCTGCGATCCTGCCTATGGCCGCAATGAGCACAAAGATCGACACGCGATTTGCGTGTGGCGAACATTCGCCGACAAGATGGTGCAGGTCGCAGAGTACGCTACCAATCAAGTCGAGCCAAAGCACTGTGCGTGGGTGCTGGCGCATTTGGCTGGCGCTTATAAAGACGCCATCGTAAACGTTGAAATCACCGGCCCTGGTCGCATGCTGATGATGGAGTGGGACCATCTTCGAGACATGCTCAAGGCCGAACAATTCGCCAAACTCAGTGCCGAGCGTGACTGGGATGATGCCTTGGATAACGCGCGTTGGTTCATCTATCGCCGTGCCGATAGCGGACATGCAGGCGGCGGCGCCTACAACTTCGAGACCAACTGGAAAACCAAGTCCGAAATCATGTTCCAGATGCGTGGCGCTTACATGACGAGCGAACTATCCATCCGCTCCAAGCCGCTGCTGCAGGAGATGCTGGTAGTAGTACAGGACGGCACCGAGATCGGTGCGCCAGAAAGCACAAGCGAGAGCTGCAAGGATGACCGCGTGTTTGCTTGTGCCTTGGCAATCCGCGCATGGATCAACTGGCGTCGTCCCGGCCAGATTGCCAACAATGAGACCTACTCTCGAATCACGGAAGAAGAAGCAGGGCTGTCAAGTGTAGCGACCCGCAGCATGAACAACATCGTCTATCGTTTCTTCAAGCGTAAAGACGAAGAAGACGACATCGAACTACCGCGCGCACCACAATGGAAAATTGATAGGGGATTGGCCTGATGGATACGACGCCGAAATACAAGACTGGTACAGCTATGAAGCTTCCCCAGGAGAGCAAACCAAAGCCGCCTGAGCAGCCTACGCTGACGCAGAGCGAGGAGATCGTAGCAAAGGCGGTCCCCAATGCGTGGCGTGGCATGGAGAGCGCGCCGAAGGACGGTACGTTTCTCTATTTGCTGGGCGATGACGGCCTGGAGAAAGAAGAGCCGAACGTCTGGTACTGGTATCTCACGCGTCAATTCCGCAAAGGCACATGGCAACAGGTTGGCTGGTGGCGCCTGCGCTTTGGCCCCAGTTGCGCACCAAGCTTCACGCCAAAGGGTTGGCGCAGCGTCAAAGAAGGACTGCCCGCGTGACAAAATATAAGCTGACCTTGCGTTGCAATTACTTCCGCCACGGCCCGCACAAGTACAACAAGACGGTCGATGTTGACGAAGATGGTGGCGAGCGCCTGGAGAACATCCCGAACCCGCCATGTCCGCTGTGCAAGCGCATAATCAAAAAGCGCGACGAGGACATGCTATCGAGCGCACCAATCGCCATCACGCCGATGGAAGAATGGATCGAGGACGGCAAGGCGCCCGGCATCATTGGACGCAGCAATTTGGTCAAAGCCATCGACTACACCGCCGAAGTGACCATGAAGGATTTCGGTCTGACCGATCTGCGTGATGCGCGCCAGGGCGAGACAATGGCGCCGAGGCTACCCGGCAATCAGCAGAAAATGGCCGATGCTTTCTTCAACCCAGGCGCAAACCCCGCGCTCGGCCAGAACAATCGCAAGCGCGCCGCGATGGTCCATCGTCTGGGCCAGAAAGCTATCCAGGGTGCGTATCGCAGCCAAGCGTTGGATGTGAAGTCGGTGCTGCCAGACAATCGCGTGGCTCTGCGCAAGACCAGCACCGAGATTGTCAACCAGCCGCCCAAACGCTGATGGGTCGCCGTCCCTTTACAATTCACTTTCCGCTCTCAGAAGACGAGGAAGAGGACAATTTCGAGGAGATGGATTGCCAAGGCGGCAACGTTCTCGAAGACGATGAGCTGGTCGATGACGAGTGGGAAGATGTAGACGACCGCTCCGATGGGGAGGATTAGCCCTTCTTCTTGCCTTTCAGGGCCTCTTCAGGGTGCTTGGCCAGGAACTCAGCCTTCTGCTGGGCGCGGCGCTCGATGCCAGCGATGATCTCCTCCGGGTTCGGCGCATCGACATGCTCGACCACCTGCTCGGCGTCCATGGCGCCGATCTTGAGCAGATCGAAGGCGAGGCTGCGAGCTTCCATCGAGAAGGCGGGCGACGAGCTGTGGCTGTCCACAGTGACGCGGACGTGCTCAGGCAGGTCGGCGAAGGAGAAATCGACCGGCACCTGACCCTTGACCGGGGGGAGGCGGAAGACATTCGGTTCCGCGTCCACCTCGACGCCAGCGGCCTGGGCATCAACCCAAGCGGTCATTTTCTCGGGCACATGGGCGCGGCAGAGATCGAGAGCCAAACCGCCGCAGGCCTCAACATCGCGCTCGATCAGCAGCGCGCGGTCCTTGAAGCGCGGGCTGAACATGCGCACCAGCGTCTCGGCGTGGCCCTGGCTGCGCACGCCAGAGTCGCCATGACCCTTCGCGATGGGCGGCAACCCGCCCATTTCGTCAAACATGCGCTCGTATTCGTGCAGTGAGGCCCACAGAGTTTCCGGGATTTCCGGCGCCATGTTCGCCACGTCGGCAGAAGCGTTGGAATCGTTCCAATGACCACCCGGCTTGTTCAGTTTGGCGAGCACATTCTGGTTCACACCAGCGACGCCACGGAATTTCTTCGGCGGGTTTTCCTGGAGGCGTAGCATCGTGTTGATGCCATTGATGCGCGAGTTGATGGCCTCCTGAAGGAGCGCCACATTGACGATCTCCGAGCGGCCCCAGAAGTAATTGTCCAGTTTGTTCGGACAGAACTCCTGAAAAGGATGGTGGCCGACCAGATCATCATCCTTCTTGCAGGAGATGGGGTTGTACGCCAGGGCGTTGGTGTGGAAGTCCTCGCCCAAGATCAGCATATCGTCGCCGATCTGCTGGAATGTGGTCCAGTCATCCTGCTCATCATCCCACACCCACAGCTCGTCCAGGCGCATGATTGATTGCATGAGCTGCGGCGACAGTTCCGGCGACGTGCCCTGCATCCAGTCCACAATGCCGCGCGTGGCATTGTTGGTCTGCGTGTTACCAGCAGCCTGAAGCGGGTAGAGCCCGCCGATGATGATCTGCTTCATCGCGTTGCCGTCATCGTCCGCCTCACCGCTCTTGGCCGGGCGCATGTAGCGCTTGGCCTTCTTCTCCAGCGCGTCCTTGTTCGGATGGTTCCAGATCAGACGCTTGAACTGATAGGGCGTGATGTACGTGGTGTGGACGAAGGCTTCCATGTCCTTGTCCAGCTTCATACGGTTTTCCTGGAGAACACCCATGTTCTCCGGCTGCACGAGATGCGGAGACAGACCGCTGGTGCCCCAAAGCATCTTCACGAAGGATTTGCCTTTCACGAGCGACCACTGCACGGCCTCGCTGATCAGGGTATCGAGACTGGCGTGGCGAATCTGCTGGTGCAGTTTGGACGAGGAGATGCGGAATTTCGCGGTCTCCAATGCAGTCGGCGTGTCGTACTCGCCGATGTGAAAGCGCAGCGAGACGGGAGAATAGAGCAACGACTCCAGGTCATCGATGTAGGCGAATGTCTTGTTGAAGAGCGCAGCGCTGTCGGGATTTTCGCTGCCGAGCAAGAACAGGTTCTTGTATGCGAGGTAGCGGTTCACGCGAGACTGACGCGAGATCAAGCACTCGCTGACCAGCTCAGAGACGAAGTGTTCGAGGCGCGATTTGGGAATGCGCATTCAATTCAATTCCATTTATGTCGTTGAGTAGTCTGCGCAATTGTGCTTGTGAGTTTCGATAAACGCAATTACGAAAAGAGCACACGGCGCATCAGAGATATTTGTAGGTCTCTCTCATGCAGGTGCCGTCAACACAGAGGAGCTACCCAATGAAGCGTCGTAAGCACAAGCGCAAGTAATTGTCGGGGTGCGTTGAGGATGCGCATTCCACACCCTCCATCGTTGTTTCGCCGTCCTTGACGCACCCTCGCTTTCACCGAGTTCAGAATGCAGCTTCCACAACCCACTCCTGGTTCGCCGATGATGCCCCAGCCCCCGATGGGTGGCACGGGTGCCGCGACCGCGATGCGTCCGCAGATGGGCAACCTCGCTCAGTCGCTGACGATGGTTCACACCGGTCTTGAAGCTCTTCAGAAGTCGCTCGTCGGCCTGCCGATGGGCAGTGAGCTGCATACTGCAGTCCTCAAGGCGATTACCGACATTTCGAAGCGCATGGACAATTCGCAGGGTGACAAGGCCAGTCAGGTCCAGGGCCTCGCGACGATGGCCCGTGACCTTCAGGCCAATCCCCAGCAGGCCGCTATGCAGCGCGCGATGGGTGGCGGTGGCCAGCAGCAACCTCCCGCTATGCCCCAGCCGGGCGCGGGCTGATCAAGGAGTAGAAAATGAGCCGCTTTCCCAAGCCCTACGTCAACAATACCCGCGTGGACCGTGCCCTGATGGAGTACGTGCCCTTCGAGAACACGAGCATTGGCTCGCGCAAATCGGGCACGCCCAAGAACGTCAAGAAAGACGACATGGGCATCGATCACGTCGGCGGCACCGCTGGTGGGAGCAAGTAATCCATGACTGACTCCGTTACCCGCGCTCAGCAGCTTGTGGACAAGCTGTGGGCTGACAAGTCGCCCACAGGCGCCGCTGTGCGCAAGCAGGCGAAGGAGCTGTTCCCGGAGATCACCATCCCCGACGAGCAGGCTGAGCTGGCCGTCGCGCCGCTCCAAGCCAAGCTCGAAAAGACCGAGGCCGACCTGCAGAAGCTGCTGGAGAAGGTCTCCGCGCGTGACAAGGCTGACGATGACATGCGCGCCGAGAGCGCGATGTCGATGAAGCTGCAGAGCGCCCGCAAGAATTTCGGCCTGACCGACGCCGGTTACGACAAGATGGTCGAGCGCATGAAGGAAACCGGCAATTTCAGCGACGCCGAAGCCGCCGCCGCCTATGTCGTCTCGCAGATGCCCAAGCCCGCGCCCTCCAGCAGCCCGTCCTGGCTCCCGGAAGCCGCCAACCTGTTCGGCACGCAGCAGCGCGACGAGCAGTTCGAAGCCCTCCACAAAGACCCGCGCAAGTACATGGACGACCAGTTGCGCGAATTTGCCCGTGATCCCGACGCGTATGTCGCGAGCACGTTCGGCACCAACTAATCGGAGCAAATAACCAATGGCTTTCCCGAATAACCCTGTCGGCCCCGTGACCAACAACGGTCTGGTTCCTGGCGGCGCACTTGGCGCCCAGCTCGCCGCGATTACCCGCCGCGCGTTCGTTCCGAGCGTGTTCGTCCAGATTTATCAGGCCCATCCGCTGCTCTCGTTGCTGATGGCCAATGCGCAGACCGCGCGTGGCGGTATTTCGCAGGTCACCTTCCCGATCCAGGGCGCGTCGTTCGTCCAGTTCAACTGGGGTTCGTTCGCTGGTGACTTCCCGCTGCCGACCGACGCCGCTGCCATCCAGGATGCGCAGTTCAACCTGAAGCTCGGCATGGTGCCGGTCGGCTTCTTCGGCATGGAGGCCATCCTTCAGTCGTCCGAAGTCGTGATCCCCAAGCTGCGTGCCGTCATGTCCGACGCCGCCGTGGTGATCAAACAAGCCTATGCGCAGTCGCTGTACTCCAACAATTACGCGAACACCCAGGCCTGGGACTCGCTCTATCAGGCCTATGACGACGGCACCAACGTGCCGTCCTATGGCGGCATCACCCGCCAGGGCACGCAGTATTGGCAGGGCCAGCTCATCACCAATACGGGCGGCATGGCCACGACACGCGTCGGCATGGCTCAGCTCCTGACCCGCGTCATGAACGGCGCTGGCGGCGAGTCGCCTGACTTCGCGGTCATGAACCCCGCCAACTGGGCTGTTCTCATGGCCGACTTCATGAACCTGGAGATGTTCACCACCAAGCCGCGCTCGATCTACGACAAGGACGACGTGGTGAACGCTGGCTTCCGCGCGATTCGCGTCATGGACACCCCGATCTTCCTCGATCCGTTCTGCCCGGTCGGCGAGATGTATATGATCAACTCGCGCTACCTGTCCCTCTATATGTCGGAATACGCGCCGATGACCTTCTCTGGCTTCGAGAGCCAGATTCCGGTCGGCCAGATTTCCGACATCGGCGTGCTGATCAGCGCGTCCGACCTCTGCTGCGCCAAGCCGTCCTCGGGCGCTCACATCACCGGTATCACTGGCACTGCGTGGCCCAACGTGCCGAATACGCAGCCCGCCGTCATTTAAGGAGAACTTCACATGCCTCTGTATTTCGGCGGTACTGGCGTCACACCTGACCTCCAGGGCCAGTCCACCAATGTCATCACCCTCGCCCCCGGCGAGTGCTACGAGCTGCCGAACAACTGGTTCCAGGTTCGCACGGGTCGTTACACCACGATCCAGGAGTACGACCCGATCATCGCGGCGTACCGCACTCCGGGCGGCGGCTTCACGGGCGGCGGCGTTACCTACACCAAGGGTGATGGCAACAACTATCGTCTGGCCAACCAGACGGGCTGCATCATCGGCGGTCATCTGACCAACGGCGGCACTGGTTACACCTCGGTGCCGGTTGTCACGGCCTCGGCAGGTGGCTCGCTGTGGCGCGCGATTGTCGGCGGTGCGCTGAACACCTCGGTCACCGTGACCAATGGTGGCTCGGGCTACACCTATCCGCCCATCGTTCTGATCGCCGCGCCGCCTCCTGGTGGTATCCAGGCGAGCGGCTACGCTACCCTGTCCGCTGGCGCCGTCAGCGCTGTGACCATCACAGACCAGGGCGCTGGTTATGCCTCGGCCCCCACGATCACGTTCCTGAACGATCCTCGCGAAGGCCTGAACGGCGTTTCGACTGGCGCCAACGCCGCCGCGACTTCCGTCCTGACCGGCTCTGGCACCGTCACAGGCCTGATCTGCATCGACCACGGCAATACGCTCGGCAGCATCACCGCTCTTCCCACCCTGTCCTTCTCGGGCGGCGGCGGCACGGGCGCGGCGGCGACTGCGATCATGTGTTGGTCCATCATCGCCTATACCGTGTCGGCTACCACCACTGGTTCTGGCTATGCCGCGCCGGTCGTGATTTCGGCCTACGGCGGCTATCCGGCTGCGAACCCGGCCTACACCAACGTGACCACCCAGTCGCAGCTTCTGAAGGGCCGCAATGCCCAGATCATCGGCGCTGTGTCGGGCACCACGGTCACGGCCACCGGCCAGACCGTGCTCGATGGCGGTATCTATCCCGGTATCCCCACTGTGTATGCCTTCGGCTTCATCCAGGGCGCTGGCGCCGTCCAGGCCGTCTTCAACACCCCCACTCTGGGTGGCCAGAACGACATCAGCATTCTGCTGACCACGTAATCCTCCCCGCTGAGGAATCCGAGGCTCGCACTTGACTGTGCGGGCCTCGGCCTTTTGAGGAGCGCCCATGGCCACGCTTGGCTGGTATCTCAACGACACCTCGGCCCTCCTTCACGATCAGTCCTACTCTTTCACCTCGCAGGATCAACTCACTCGGTGGATCAACGAAGCGAGGCGTCAAGCGGCGCAGCGCACCGGTTGCATCATGCGCGTGATCCAAGGCCAGTCCGCATTCGGTGCGTCCGCACAGGCGGGAAGTATCATCCCAGGTGGCATGCAGCCCGGAGCGCTTCCTGACAGCGCCCCGAACGCGCAATCTGGCGCGACAACGAACAGCTTCAATACGATCAACGGAGTGGAGCGTTATCCCTATCAAGGCTTCGTGAACCCTGTTCTGCGTGCGCAGCATGCGGGCGTGAAGGCTGTGGTGGACACAATCGCCTGTTCAGTTTGTTGGGGCGGTGGCCCTGGCGGATCGCCTCGTCCGAGTCTTGCGTGGCTCCCATGGGAAGACCTTCAAGCCTATGCACGAGCGTACGCCAATCTGGTCACTTCATATCCGTTCTATTGGAGCGTGCTGAACGACGGTGAAAATGGCGAGCTGTGGCTCTTCCCGACGCCATCACAGGCGATGGAGATCGAGCTGCAGGTATTCTGCGTTCCAAAAGACCTGAACAATGACAGCGATTATGACGCGATCCCGGACGGCTTTGCCAATGCCATCAAGTTCGGCGCCGCAGCGCTCGCCTACATGACATCGCGCCGTTATGGGCAGGCCCAGATCATGATGGACATGTTCAACGACCGTCTTGGCACCGCACGCGTCGCGACTGACATGGGCAAAACGCCCAATTTCTACTACCAGGGCTTCTGATCCATGCACAACAAAGTCGCTTCCACCGTCTCCCTGGCGAAGACGGTGCGGATGGCGCTCGATCATTCAAAGGAGCATTCCGCGCTGCCCACCCGCACGCTTGAGCTGATCCTGAATACCTTCATTGAGCTGGCTGAGCAGGATAATCCTACAGCGCGCAATGTTCAGGGGGCGCATTCCAACTTCGTTGTATCGCGCACAACGGGCGCAGAGGGACGCCGGTAAAATCGGATGTCCTCGCCCGGTAAGCAACAAAAGATGGGACAGTTCGCCGGGAAAGTCGAGCAGTCTCTCGGTATCATTCCTGGCACCAAGCTTTGGTCGCCATTTCCGTTCGCCGGAACAAACCTGCAAGACACACCGCCAGCGATTGATGACAAGGAGTTCTCGTATATCGAGAACTTTTTCCGCATCGGCAATGGTTATCTGCGCACTGCTTGGGATGTTGGCTCCCAGCTCTACACAGCTCCGGACGGCAAAACGATCCTGCCGTATTTTTTCTGGTACAATCTCGGCGAAATCGACTATTGCGCCGTGTTCTTCACAGACGGCACGGCAGTCCAGGTCACGCAGTCGGACGGTTCCATCATTCCAATTTCGGCTGTACCCGGCACCTTCTATACGCCGGGTGGAAACCTCCCGATCTGCTCGCAGTCCGGAACGCAGTACCTTCTGATTGCCAACAACAACAGCTCCAATGATTACTGGATTTGGGACGGCACCAATCTTTTCGGCGCCGGTACACTCAGCCCGTTTGTGAACCTTCTTGGCAGCGGCCAGAATTATAATACGCCACCCACGGTGACCGCGTTTGGCGGTACTGGCAGTGGCGCCACGTTCACTGCGACCGTTGCAGGTGGCAGCGTTACCGGCGTCACAGTCACCGACCCAGGCAGTGGCTATGGTGTGGGAGATGTGGTGCAGCTCCTGTTTTCAGGGGGCGATAGCGACACTTCGCCAGAACTGATCGCGAACCTGAGCAGCGGCAGCGTCGCGGCGATTTCGATCAGCGCGCCTGGAACTGGTTACGCCACTGCGCCAACAGTCAATTTCTCTGGCGGCGGCGGCGGAAGCGGTGCTGCCGCTACAGCTACCGTCTCAGGTCCAGTTACGTCGATCACGCTGGGAGTGGGTGGCAGCGGCTACACCACTGTGCCGTCAGTGGCTTTGACAGGCGGTGGCGGCACAGGAGCCACCGCAACTGCGACCATCGCCACGGGTGCGGTGACAGGCTTTGTGATTACAAACGGCGGCACTGGGTTCACAAGCCCTCCCACCGTCACGATTACGGGCGGCGGCGGTACGGGCGCAACTGGAACAGCAGTCATCAATAAAATGGTGACTTCGGTCGTGGTCACCAGCCAGGGCAGCGGCTACACTACTGCTCCAAGCGTTTCATTTACCGGTGGCGGCGGTTCTGGTGCTGCGGCAACTGCTCTTCTGGTGTCCAGCGGTGTTGCCAGCGTTACTGTGGTAAACGGCGGTTCGGGTTTTACATCCGCGCCGCTGCTCAGTTTTGTCGGCGGTGGTGGTGCCGGGGCATCTGGTATCGCGGTCCTGACTGATACTAGCGTCACGTCAATAAGCATTCTTGCTGGCGGGCAGGGGTATTTCCATCCGCCTACAGTGGTGATCTCTGATCCTACTGGTGGCGTTACAGCAACGGCCACAGCAACGGTGGCTGATGGTCAGATCGTGGCAATTACCGTCACGAATGGCGGTTCTGGCTATGGTGGCGTTCCAGAAATCGTAATTACACCAGACCCTGCGGATACTTTGGCGACCGGCGCCGCGCTTCAAGCGATGCTGGCTCCGACATCTATCGCGACTGTCTTGGTGACGGCCAGCGGTAGTGGATATACCTCGGCGCCCGCCGTCGAGGTGCAGCCCGGCGCTAACCATTCGGCATATGCGACGGTGGAATTGATGCCGTTCGGTGTCAGCGGCAGCGCGCTTGAAACTTTCAATTCGCGCGTGTGGTTGGGCGATCCGTTCCAGGGCGGCGCAATCCCAACCGGTGGCGATTTCATTGTGAGCGCCCCTGGCTCCCTCACAGACTTCGCTACTTCGGATGGTGGCGTGAGCTTCGTTAATTCAGACCGCTTCCTGCGTAAGCGCTACGTAGCCATTCGCCAGTCGAACGGCTATCTCTATTTCTTCGGCGACAGCTCTGTGAGCGTGGTGTCCAATATCACCACCAGCGGCGTTCCTGCCTCAACGACTTTCAACTATCTCAACGTCGATCCTCAGATCGGCGCTGGCTTTCGTGATAGCCTTCAGGACTTCGGACGTACTATCGTGTTTTCGAACGCGACGGGCGTCTATGGTCTGTATGGCGGCGCCGCGACGAAGATTTCCGGCAAATTGGACAGGCTGTTCAATAATGCCATCTTCCCTCCTGATGGACGCGCCCTGCGCCCGTCGTCTGCTGTTGCGACGATATTCAACGTTAAACATCACTTCTTTCTGTTCACAATCACCGATCCAGAGCTTGGTTCTCTTCGGAACGTGATGGTCGCGTGGAATGAGCGCGAATGGACAATCGTGTCGCAGACCCCCAGTCTGACGTACATCGGAACGCAAGAAGTCGAAAGCAAGCTTTACGCTTGGGGCACGGACGGGTCCAAGCTGTACCAGCTCTTCGAGCAGCCTTCGGCATCGCTCACCAAGCGTTTGACAACAAAGTATTACGGCACAGAATCGCTGCTGATCCTGAAGGACTTCCTGAATCTCTATCTCCAGGCGCAGGACTTCAGCACAGGCAATTCCGGCATCACTATGAATGTCGAAATGGTCGCCTCCGGGATCGCGGTTCAGCCCACCGAGCCCGGCGCCCGCTTCGACAACGACAGCGTGGCAGACACGGTGTTCAATTCGAACACTTTCGCGCACATGCTGTATCAACAGCCGGTTTTCAATGCACCGATGCCATACTGGCCCGTCTGGGGCACCGGTACGGGCGGGCTTTCTTTCAATACCCTTGGCGTTCGCTTCACCACCCAATCGCCCGATTTCGGGCTGGCGAACTTGGTGATCGCATACCAGGACAACACGGCGTACCAGTAAGGAGACGAGCTATGGCTCAACGTGAGATCAAAATGGGCCGTCAGTACAAGCCCAAGAGTATGGACTTCGAAAGTCTGATCGGCTTTGGCCAGCATCCGAAGGGCTTCACTGCGCAGACGGCCAACGGCACCGCCAAGACGGGCAATTGCCCCGGCTGGAACAAGCAATACAAATATGAGATGCCGGAAGTCGCAGCCGAGGGCGTCTGGGCGAATGCCAATCGCTCTGGCGAATGATCGTCACGCTTCTAAACGCGCCGAAGTCTGCAGAAGATTGGGCGCGTTGGTCTTTCCATCATCGCGCATCGCATCAGGCAATTGTGCAGGCGTTGAAGACGCAGAAGAACGTCGAAGTGCCACTCTATATCTTGGACCCGATTGATCTGAGCCAGCCCAAGTTGTTCCTTGAAGCGAACCAGCAGATGCACCAAGACATGGACAATGCCTTGGGCAGTCAGAGCAGCGATCTCGAAGATGTGGATGTGAATGACGCTCGCCAGCTCCAGTCGTGGATTTACACCCACTGGCTGGAGCATCAGGCGGCAGAGGCGGCGCTTGGTATAAGCTCGTAATCAGCCGCTGCTGTGGCCACTGTAGCCCTTGAGAAGCATGCAGGCTTCGATATTGCGATTGATCTGAAACGGATCGGCATCAGGGTTTGATGCATCTGCAGATGCAACGAGACCGCCGATGGCACCGCCTACGGCGTTACCCAAAATACGAGCGGGCGTGTTGATCGCGTGATGGTAACGGCCTTCGGCTTCCAGGCGGCAGCTATCGAGATCGGCCTTCATGGCCTGGGGTGATCCGGGACCACCGGAAATGACCATGTAGTTGTGAACGGCGCAGCCAGACAGGCTGCAGGCAATTAGAAGAGCAACAAACCTCATCAAGTCCTCCATCAAATAAAGCGGGATTCTACGCGGTGTGCGCGTCCCGTACAACGGGGGTTTAAGCCGTGGAAATTCAACGAGTTTTCGACGCCGAGAAGATCAACGCCGTCCTTAACCACCCTTCTGTTCGTCCTGATATTGCCGAAGTCATGACTGGCCCAATCGATGTCAGCGCCGGGGTGACTGACACAAAAAACGTCCTTCTAATGGGCGAATACGGCGGCTGTTTCTGCGTACACGTCATGCCCGGCGTATACGAAGTTCATACACAATCTCTGCCAGAGGGCAGGGGTAGATGGATCGCCGATTTCGTCCGCGCTGCTAGCGACTGGATGTTCACGCGCACGGACGCTTATGAGATTGTCACCAGGATACCGGTGAAACACCGTGCAGCTCGAATGCTCTCTCGTTACGCGGGCATGAAATACGAAATGACAAGGCCAAATGAGTGTCGTTGGCGCGGTGAACTTCAAGGTTGCGACATCTATAGCTTCCGCATCCAGGACTGGGCGATCAATGCTCGCGCTTTTTATCAATCTGGCGCCGAGTTTCATGACTTCCTGCATGCAGAAGCAGAACGGCTCGGTGTGACCGAGCCGCCGCACGACACGGACCTGAACCACAACCTCTATGTCGGC
This sequence comes from Acidobacteriaceae bacterium, assembly GCA_036498835.1. Taxonomy (GTDB): domain Bacteria; phylum Acidobacteriota; class Terriglobia; order Terriglobales; family Acidobacteriaceae; genus Granulicella. The sequence continues at coordinate 19,985 of DASYEV010000089.1, forward strand.
ATCTGCCTCGCGATGATGGAAGCCGGTCAGGTAAACAAGGCGCTGAATTTCTACAATCGATGGGCGCTGATGGTCCGTCACCCCATCATTCAACTCGTCAGCACATCGCCCGTGACGGTGCGCTTTGACATCGGAAATCTCATCTTTGAAAACGGCGCACGTCGCGTCGAACTATTGGATATGGCAGCATGAAGCACGCTTTTGACATCGACGCGCTTGGCTTCGCTCCCCAGCGCTGGTCGCGTTACTGTTCCTTCGGCATTGGCGAGGCCATCGCTGGCATTACCGCTGCTCTGTCCAGCGGCATCGGCGCGGGTGCGACAGCTCTGGGTATCGGTGAGAGCACCGCAGGCATCATTGGCGGTATTGGTGCCGGGGCGCTCGAAGGGTCCGCGCTCGGCACTGCGCAGGCTGCGATCACTGGGCAAGACCTCGGCAAGGGCGCGCTCGGCGGCGCCATTTCGGGCGGCGTTCTGTCTGGAGCTGGTGGCCCGCTGGGCAATGTTCTCGGTAGCTCGACTGCGGGTAACGTGCTGGCAGGCGCCGCTGGCGGTACGCTCGGCAATGCTGCGACGGGCCGCGACTTGGGCCAGGGCGCTCTTGGTGGTGCGATCTCTGGCGGCATCTCCAGCGCGCTTGCATCTCCCAAGGCTGGCGCTGCGGGTGCTGGCGGTCCCGGCGCCGCCGCTGGGGCGGCACCGTCGTCCGTTGCTGCTTCTGGTCCCGATCTCACAGGCATCGAAACTGTAACATCGACGGCTCCACGACTTGGCGGCGACATCAACCTCGGTGGCTTGGCTGGCGGTCTTGGCGGCGGCGGCAATCAGGCGGTCGGCCAGCAGAAGGGCGATCAACCCGGTTCCGGCGTTCTGTCTTCGAACGCACCCGGTGGTCAGCTCACAAGCGCTGGTGCTGCCAGCAGCGTCCCGTCGAATGTCAGCGGCGTGAAGGCCGACACACAAATTGGTGCTGGTGCGGCTTCGGCTGCTCCCGCCGCCGCTGGTCCTGCAGCGGCGCCTGCGACGCAGGTGGGAACCGGCGCTGAAACCAGCTTCGACAAATTCCTGGACAATCCAAGCCTGTCGTCAGGCTTCAACGTCCTGAAGCAAAATCCGCTCGAAGCCCTCGGTGCCGGTGCGCTTGGTTTCGACCTTCTGTCCGGAAACCAGCAGCCCGCAGGCTCTCAGCAGCTCAACACCTTGGCCAACCAGGACATCGCGAGCGGCCACCAGCTTCAGAGTTACCTGACCAGCGGAGCATTGCCCCCCGGCATGCAGGCGAGCCTCAATACGGCCAACAGCGCTGCGAATGCGGCCATCCGTCAGAAGTATGCCAATATGGGCATGTCTGGGTCGTCTGCGGAAGCGCAGGACTTGGCCAACGTGCAGCAACAGTCGGCTGCTCAGGCGGGCACCCTGGCCACACAGCTCTTCCAAGCCGGTACGCAACAGTCTCAGCTCGGCCAGCAGCTCTACGAGGAGCTGATGAAGGTCAACATGGAACAGGATCAGGGCTTGTCTAGCAGCATTGGAAACTTCGTCTCGGCTTTCGCTGGCATGGGCCGTCCGATCCAGATCAACACCGGCACTGCTCAGTAAGGGGTAAATCATGGCCGCTGCTGCGCTCCAGGCTCCTCCTTCTCCACTGATCCCACCGAACCCTGCTGCCAATCCCATGGCGCCCGCGATGCCGGTGGAGACCGTCACGTCATCTGCCGACAAAGGCCCCAAGCCTTACAGCCAGGGCGAGTTGAAGCAGAAGAATGACACTCTGGAAGACAAGCTTGACGCCATCAATTCTTCGACCGGTGCGCTCCAACCCCCCAAGTTCGATGTGCCAGGACCGCCTGAGCCAAAACACACTGACCCGTCTCAGGTCTGGGGTTCGGCTGCGATGGTATTGGCCGCTGCTGGATCGATGCTCTCGCGTCAGCATCTCACTACGGCCATGAACGCGATGGCGGGCGTGATGAAGGCCGCAAAAGCGAACGATATGGAGCAGGCCCAACAGGATTTTGAGCGATGGAAGGCTTCCAGTGAACTGGCCATCAAGCAGCAGAATTTCCAGATGGAAGCCTATAAGGCAGCTCTGGCAAAGGCGAACACGGACAGCCGCACCGCGATTGCCGAGTTCACCGCCTACGCTCACGCCTTTGGCGACAACACCGCCGTCGAACTGGGAAAGCAGAGGAATACTCAAGCCCTGGAACGGCTTATGATTGACCGCCAGCGTCTGACCAATCAGATGCAGGCCAACATGCCCAAGATCATCCAGGGCGCGGAGTTCGTGCAGGCTTACAAGTCGCCCGAGTTCCAGGCGAAGATGCAGGCCGAGCCTGATCCCCAGAAGAAGATGGCAATGGTCGTCGGCCTTCAGGGTGGTCTCACGCCCGAAGCGCTCGACATGCTTTCGGATCAGACGATTGCCTCCGGTTCGCTCCCGACCGGTTTCGCGCGCAGTGCGGGCGGTCAGGCGGCTATCGCGAACATGGTGGGGGCGAAGCTCAAAGAGAAGAACCTCACGGGCGCAGACTTGGCCGCGCGCAAAGCCACCTACCAAGGCCTCACGGCCAGCATGCGCACGCTGGGTAATACCTCGGCTCGTATTGGCCTTGGCGTCAGTGAACTGAAAAACCTGGAACCGCAGGTGCGCAAGGCATCCGACGAACTGAAGCGCTCTGGCTATCCTTCGCTCAATGCCGCGATCCAAGCTGGGCAGCGCGAAAGCGGTAATGCGGAACTGCGCAATCTTGCAGTGCGCCTCCAGGGTCTGAAGTCGGCGTTTTCACAGGTTCTCACCCGTGGCGGCGTTCCCACCGACAGCGCTCGCGCCACGACCGACGAGCTGTTCAGCACAAAAGACCCGAACAATGTTCTGGAAGCGTCGTTGGCTGCGATGAATGACGAGGCTTCCGCCATCGAAAAGGCTCCTGGCGACGTTCGTCAGTCTCTGGAAAAGAACTTCGGCGGCACAGGCGGCAAGAAGAACAAATACCTTTCGCCCGATTCCGTAAAGAATGCCGTCAAATCCGGCAAAATCACTGCCGAAGAGGGCATGCAAATCCTCCAAGACGACTTCGGGTTCGACAAGTAATGCCCAACAGCGCTGCTGCCTTCTTGGCCGATACCGCGCCAGCGAAGACGGCTGCGCCCTCGGCACCTGGCGGCAAGCAGTCCGCAGCATCCTTCCTTCAGGATGTGGCGCCGCCCGCCGCCGCGCCCAAAGCCGACAAGGGCTTCAACCTGGGCGACGCCGCAATTGGCACTCTCGACGCTGGCATGGACAAATTCACCGGCTCGATGACCGGCGCGTTCCACCAGCTCAAAGACGACTGGATCAAGAGCCAAGGCGCTCTGGGTTCTCCCGAAGCGCTGAAGAAGTGGGGTCAGTCCGGGCTCTGGGATCGCCTGAAGCAGGGCTTCGATGCCCAGGTTGCGGCTGGCAAAGTACCACTCGATGCCTTCAACTTGGTGATCTCTCCGCTGACCGGCGCCTTGCGCGCTGGCATCGCCGGTCCAGTCGCTGCTGGCGTCCATAAGGCTTTGCCCGGTTCCAAGGAAATGGAGCAGCAGGGCAAGCTGCCTTCAGCCGAAGAAGGCGTCATGGAGGGTCTGTCACTCGCCATGCCCGAAAAGGGTCCGGGTGGTGCCGCCATCCCGCCCGTCGCTGGTCCGAAGAAGCCGCAGTCCACCTTCGCGCACATCGTCAGCCGTCCCTTTCAGACCCCGGAAGAGTTTGCTCAGGGCTATGCCAAGCGCGCCCTGAACAAGGGTGGCGTCACCAAGGAAGCCGCCGTAGAGAAGGTCAGTAAGCCCGGCCAGACGATCTCCGACTTGGGTGATACCGCCATGGTGCAGGCCGGTGAACAGGCTGCGATGAGCGGCGAAGGCCGTCGCCTCGGCGCAGCCCTGCATTTCGATGACCGCCTTAAAGGCCGTCGCGCCCGTGTGGCTGAAGCCGTGAACAGCATGGTCACCGACAAGAATATGTATGAGTTCCTGGGCGAGTTGGACCAGAACCGCAAGACGCACGCTGGCCCGCTCTATAAAGAAGCGTGGAAGGGCGGATCGACAGCGCCTCTGAAGTCGCACTTGGAAGGCGATTACGCCACCAACACGGAAGCCCATATGGCGGCTGTGAAGCGCGCCATGGAGCTGGACCAGGATAAGCCGCATCCCGCCGTCGAGGCCGCCACCAAGGAGGCCAAGGAGGCGGAAGCCGCCCTGCAGCGTGCCAAGGATCGAGTGAATTTCGCGCAAAAAGCGACATGGGATCATGCGGGAACGACAGTCAACGAGGGCGCCTGGAAGGCCCGTGAGGAAGCCCAGGCGAAGCACGACAGCGCCCAAGAGCATCTGAAGGTTGTCACAGAGTCCTCCATGCGGCGTCTCGCCGAAGATCGGGCGGCGGCAAAGAAGGCTGTCGAAGATGCTCATACCAAGCGCATGACGAGCCTGGAGCGGATGCAGCAGGCTCAGAACGACGAGCTGGAAGGCAAGAAGGGCGGCTTGTGGTCGCCGCGTCTGCAGCAGTTCCTCGATGATGACATTATGAAGCCCGGTATTTCGCGCGGCCTGGAAATTCAGCGCCTGGAAGCCCTGAAGGATGGCGAGCCCTTTGATCCGAAGGAGTTTGCAATCACAGGCGAAAAGGACGGCGAGCCCGTCGTCGGCAAGGTGCCGAACTTGCGTCTGCTTGATGCAGCCAAGCGCGGCTTGGACGCGATGATTGCCGACGAGCGTCATCCCCAGACGCATGAGCTGAGCCAGCGCGGCGGCGCCATCGAAGGCGTTCGCAAGGAGTTCGTGAAACATCTCGATGAACTAACAGCGGATAATCCCGCCTACAAAGCAGCGCGAGCTGCCTGGGCAGGCCCGTCGCAGGTGATGGACTCGGTGCGCGAAGGCATGAAATTCGCCAAGCAGGCGCCGGAAGAGATCAAGAAGGCAATGGCTGGTCTCTCGGAACACGAGAAGGAGGGCCGTAAGATCGGCGTCGCGCGCTACATCGCCGATGAAGTGTCGGACCCCGCTGGCGCCCTTCGCATGGCCAAAAAGATCGTCAATGACGACTATTTCCAGCGCCAGCTCAAGGCCGAGCTGGGCGAAGAGATGTTCGCCAACATGCATGAAATGGCTGAGCGCGAAGTCGAGTGGCAGGAGCGCGGTTCCCAAGTCATGGGCGGTTCCCAGACCGCGCGACGCAACGAAGCTGGCAAAGAGTTCGAAGAAATCGCGCCGATCCTGGATGATATGATCACCAGCGCCCGTCATGGCATGACCGGCATTGCTGCATCGGGGACGCGGCAGGTCAGCCGTGTGGTGACGAGCTGGATCGGCAACAAAATTCAAGGTCTGTCACAAGCCCGCCGTGATGCGCTCGCCAAGCTGCTGTTCTCCACCGACAAGGAAGACAATCTGCGTGCGCTCGAACTTCTTTATGACGAAGGCCATGTTAGCGCGCCGAGCTATCCTAAGAGCAAGACGTTCATGCCACTCGCCGCTGCGGCTGGCGCAGATCAGCAGCAGGACCAACAGCAGTGATTGAGAAGACATCCAAGACGCTCATGAACAATCTGGACGCAGCTGCGTCCGCGTTGCTCAAGCGTCATTTCCCAGATCAGGTTCCCGAAGGTATGCCGGAGAGCGACCCGGAAATTCAGATCAAAGCATTCTCGGCAGTCGTGAACTATTACGGCCCGCGAACAAAACTCGGCGGCAAAGAAGAGGAGAATAAACGCAGTGATTTCGACCGACTCAAAGGACAACTCCATGGAAGTGGAAAGGCTCGCCGCCGTGCCGGTGCGCCCGAAAGTGGTGCAAATGGTGCCTCCAGCGCCGCAGTTGAGCCTGCCGGAAACGCCTGAGACGCGTGTTGTCGCGCCAGTTATCATCCAGCGCGAAGAGGTGTCGGAAGTTCTCCTGGCAGCGTTCGCCGCGATGGGCTTCGCCATGTCGGCGCGGTTTCTTCTGTTCTTGAGCCTCCTGGGTGCCTTCGCTCTGGCAGTTATGGCCATGTTGGAGCCGACCAACCCAAAGCTGATCGTGCTGGGCATGTATGGGATTCTGACAACGCTTCCGCTGGTTGCTCTGGAAGTCGTCGCCAAGCGCGGAAAGGAATAATCCATGGACTTGAAGACAGCCAAGGGTTTCGCGTTCCTGACGACTATGGGTCGGGTGACCACAAACGTGCCGCGCTTCTTCGCTGCAGCTAAGGCCACTGGCATGACTGTGCCGGGCTATTTGGTGGTTGACGAGGGTGATTACGCCAAGAATGTCGTGGCCTATGACGCACTTGATCTGCCAGAAAACTGGACAATTCACACAGTGAAGGGCGGCTCCTGCGCCCAGGCCACCGAAGAAGCCTATAGCGATCTGATGAAGCATGACACTGACTACGTGATCTGGCTCACGGACGATCTGGTGCCCGAGACAACGCAGTGGGATCAGCGAGTAGTCGAAGCCCTGAAGGGCTGGAACATGGTCAGCACCGATGATGGCTTCGATGCACCAAACAAATTCAACGGTGCCGTCGCTTGGAGTGGCGATCTGCTCCGAGCAGTCGGCTATCTATACCCGGAAGGCTGCAGGCACTTCTATATCGATACGATGTGGGAGGAGATGGCCAAGCTCCTGAATAACTGGACTTGCCTGATGGATGTCATGGTTCGTCATGTCCATCACACCCGCAATCCGGGCATTGCCGACAAGACCACGGATCACACCCGCAGTTTCTGGGATATTGATGAACCCGCGTTTATGCGGTGGAAAAACAACGAGAAGCTTTCTGCGGCCAATCGCATCGGTCAGCTCATGCTGGACTATAAGGTCACCACACCGCTGCCTGATCTGAACGGTATCCGCCTGATGATCGCCACGCCTACCGGCAGCGGAAAATACGACCGCCAGTATATGGGCAGCATGTTCCAGACTTTCGAAATTCTTCGCCAGTGTGGTGCGCAGGTCAACTTCGCCGAAATCCCGTTCTGCTCCGATGTGGCGCTTGCTCGCGCTAAAATCTTCGGACAGTTCGTTCGCTCTGACTCCACCCATCTGCTGTCCATCGATGATGACATGGGTTGGAACCCCCAGGATGTCGTGAAGCTGCTCGCTCACAAGCGAGACTTCGTGGCCGCAGCCGGGCCGCGTAAGGTTTTTCCGCCTTCGTTTGCCGTTCAAAACGTCACCGATCTCGGCCACCCGCTTCCGCTCACATTCGACACTGCTGGGCTGATCGAAGCGACTGACATTGGCGGCGCTTTCACCATGATCACGATGGCCTGCGCACTTCGGGTCCGCGACGCCTACCCCGAACTGGCCTTTGCTGGTGATGATGGCCGTGTTGAATACGCGGTCTATAATCCGGTTGTGGTCGCCAGACGCTACAAGTCGGAAGACTTCGCCTTCTGTCATCGTTGGCGTGCGGTTGGCGGGAAGATTTACGTCGATCCATACATCTCTTTGCAGCACGTCGGCACGCACGTTTGGCAAGGTGACTGGATGAGCCACCTTATGGCGATGCCAGTTCAGCAGGACGCCGCCGTCGCCGCGTAATCGGCATCCAACCATTAAGGATTATTGAAATGAAACTCGTCGGAGCTGGCGATCAGCACAAGCGCGACTTCACGTATTGGGCTGACGGCAGCATTGCGTCCATCACGTTGCCACAGCTCGTACTGCCCGAACACACCTCTCGTTCCTCGCTGTTTTTCCAAAACACGTCGTCAGCGATCATGTGGATTGGCATGGGTAGCGCCCGCGCGACCTGCTCGCTCACGAGTGGTGTTGTCACTTCGGTGACGATCACAAATGGTGGTTTCAATTTCACAAAGCCCCCGATTGTCCATTTCCTCGGCGGCGCCGTCGCCCCGGCCTTCGGGCAGCATCCGGCGAACACGTCATATGTCGGTGCCGCAGGTCCAGGCTTTCCGTCTCCCCAAAGCCCGGCCAGGGGCCGTGCAGTGCTCACGGGCAGCGCTGTCACGAGCGTCGCCATCGACAACGGCGGTTCGAGCTACGTCGCCACGCCTTATGTCTTCATGCAGAACAGCGATCTCGATCCCAACGGTTGCTTCGATCCTTCCGCAACGCAGTCGGGCGTCGCTGGTTCCGGCTTTCAGCTCTATCCCGGTCAGTCGATGACATGGAACGGCACCGTCATGACCACGGATGCACTTGCCGTCTTTTGCGCAACCCTGAACTCGACCTTCTCCTGCGGGTGGACCACATGATCAAACGCGTTCTTCTTTCTGCCTCCCTCTTGGTGGCAACTCCTGCGCTCGCCCAGCAGGGCGGTGGCGTTGTCGTCTTCCCGCCGATCACAGCAGGGCATTGTGCATCCTGGCGCTCGCTGAACATCTTGCAGGACGCTGGCGCAGCGTGCGGCAGCGGTTCTGGAACGGTCACTTCTGTCACGGGCACCGCCAATCAGATCAGTGTCGCGAATGGCACGACAACGCCGGTAGTGTCCGTCCCCACGACGTTCATCGCTCCCGGCACTTTGGCCGCGACAAGCGGCGCGTTCGGAGGCGCCACCATTGGCACCGACGCCCTCGGGGTGACTGGGACAGCAACGATCAGTGGGGCGGTTTCTGTGGCGAGCCTCAATGCCGCCACAGGTCGCTTGCGTGCGCAAGGATCGACCGCTTTTGCTACCGGCGCCGGAATTGAGATTTTGTACTCTGCCGGTCTTGGTCAGATTTTTTCCTTCGACCATGCAGCAAGCTATCTCGACACTGGTATTTACGGCTCGACTGCTGGCACCGGGCTTCGGATCGGGATCAACGGAATTGACATGTCCTTCTTTACTCCGAACCGTCATTGGGAGGACACGCAGTCCACGCCGACCGTGACTTCAGGTGCAGTCGATTGTGGGACGACCCCCGCAATCGCAGGCACCGATAACGAAGGTCGAGTAACCGTGGGTTCGAGCACGAACGGTGGCAAATGCACTGTCTCCTTCGCTCGCGCTTGGACAAACCCTCCGATTTGCATGGTCGCAGATGAAACCACCGGAGTGCTGGTTAGACCGGCGAATGTGACAACCGGAAAAGTAGAAATCACAGGGGTTATCGTGGCGGGCGACAAGCTGACGTTCCTTTGCCGTGGTTATCAGTAAGAAATTCGAGGCCATCAGCCTACCGGCCAATCTCAAGGACGCCGCAGAAATAATTCGCGCGTCAGACGCCGATCAAAGATTGATCTAGGCAAAACTCCCAGACCTACGAGGATTAAATATGTCCGCTCCACAACTCGCCGCCCAAATCCAGGGGCAGGCGTCGGTCAGTGCTGACAACCTGAACACATATGAACAGACGTGCGACAACCTCAGTCAGCTCGCTGCATTTGTCGGGTTGCCTGGAATACAGGTCTTTGTTCGCGGCTTCAGTGTTCCGGGAGACGGCGGTCAAGGCGTGTTCTACTGGGCGGTCGGCAATTATACAAACGACGGCGTGAACACCATTGTTCCTTCGGGTGCCGCATCTGGTGCTTGGCTGCGACTTTATTTGAATGCAGTCGTACCGATCTCGTCACTCGTCACGGTGAGCGGAACAACAATTCAGAAGGGCCAGTGGTTCGTTCCAATCGACAACACCACCGGAGCGGCATTCACGATCAATATGCCGCTCGCCCCTGCAAACGGTGAAACTCACACCATCAAAGACTGGCTTGGTAACGCAAGCACACACACCATCACAATCTTTGGGAATGGTTCTCCCATCGATGGTGCCACAAGCTTTGTGATGGATCGCGATTATCAGTCAGTGAGTCTGACGTATGCCTTCGGCAAGTGGGGCGTCTGGTAAATGTCTTATAATCCTTACAGCATCGTCCAGCCACGTTTCACGCCGCTGGCGAAGCCATATCCATCCGTTAGCTGGGTTACGCCGGGGGCGTTCGGCGCGGTTGGTGATGGTGTTACGGACGACACCGCCGCCATCCAAGCGGCGATCTCCTTGGGCTATAGCATCGACTTCGGATCAAATACCTATCGAATCGCGACTGGCCCTCTCGTCTTTGATCAACCGGACGTTTATTATTTTTGTCAATCTGCAACACTTTTGTTTGATGGCACCACGGGACGAACCCGTCTTGCGGACATCACGGCGTCTGGCGTTACATTCGACGGCAACTTTATTTTCGACGGCAATAACAAGCAGGTTTATGGCTCGCTCGTTGCTCTTTGGGCGAACGTCAAAAATTGCACGATGTACGGCCCGACGTTCCAAAACATCATGGGTACGCACGTTAGCGCAGTCCAGGATACCGCTTCCAATTGTCAATACGGTCTCTCGATCAATCCGTATGGCTGTTCGAATTTTGCGCTCATCTCGCCTCGTTTCATCAGCATTCACAATGATAACTCTGGTGTGAATGTCTCCCCTCTTGAGGGCGGCGGCTTTTGCGGTGGCATTTTCTTCTACCCCGAGACGTTCCCCGGACCTATTCCAACCACAGATAATGCGAGTGATCCATCCAGCGGTACAATTGTTGGCCTATATATGGAAAACATCTCCACGATTTTGCTCAATGGTCTTGGCCGCAATGACCAGATCAACCTGCAAGATGCAGATGGCATTCGGAGTGTTGGCGAATATACGACTGGGATTTCGCGCCTCCCAGTGACAATCCATGGGGTGGAATGCCGCAATGTTGCAAAGCGTTGCGTTAAAATCTCTGGCACCAATGAGATGAAAATTTTTGGCGTCACCGTCTACGCAGGCGCAGACATGCAGTATCAAATGGTTACTGCGATGAAGCTGGACGGCTATTATACCGAGCTGGTTGGATTTAACGCTTATGCCACATCTGGCATGCCTATCCGTCAAATCATCCAGACGCATGACGCGAATTTTGTCTCCGTCAGGGATGCCCATGCGAACTTCTGTGAAGTCTTTTGGGACTTTGCACCGTCAAACCCAAGCGGTGAATTGGTAGGCTACTATCTCTCCCACATCACCTGCGACAGCGTTTCAGATACGGGTCTGGCGACTAGCACATCCATCAACGCAATTACACAGTGTACGATTGACACTCTGTATCTCGTGGCGGCGGCTGGGACGCACGGCATCAATGCACTCTCGTTTGTTGGCTCTTCTGGAAAGACTAATATCGACATTTATAATGCCAGAATCATTGGCGGTGACATTCGACTTGCCGGAAGTGGCTGGTCCTTGAGCGGCTATCAAGAAATCAATGACGCTAATTATGCTGGTAATACTCCAACCGCTGCGCTGCTCGGTATCGGTGATACGCCGGGGGCAAGTCACAATGAAAGCCTCCTTCATGACTTCACGCTGAACGTCGTGGCACTGCCAGACGGCTATTTCAGCGTCTCGCGTCCCAACGCTGTGGCAATCAGTGGCGATCACGTAACCATTCAAAACACGTCCTGGACATGGCCCACCGGGTTGACGATCAGTTTCTTCTGGTTGACGGCCTATGGCTTCGATCAAACCATCGATGACTTCCGTTGGTTTGGCGTCGGCGGTGTGAAGTTGGCCGATGGCTTCAGCGGCGCGTTCGGGCCTTATACCGGTCTCCGTTATAACAACATGGCCCGACTGGTAACCGCCAACGGCGGAGCCAATGCAGAATTTCTTTGGCTCTACGCTGGACAGAATGGCGTCGTCACAAATACTGATGACATCATGACGAACACAGCGGGCGTCATCAGTGTGCAAGGCGGAAGCGCGGGCGGTAAAACCTACGCTTGGATTATCAATGGACTGACTTATGTCGCCGCAGGCGGACCTGTTTCAGGTCCAAGCGTGGCCCTCGCCAAAGTGATCAACGACCAAACTTACTAACAATAAGGAGATTTCAATGTTTCAGGGCTGGAAAACTCTCATCTTCTCGGCTGCGGTGGCGCTTGTTGGCGTTGCTCAGGCTGCTGACTGGACGAACCTGCTTGGCTCGGCCAACGCCGGTTACGCCATTACCGCCATTGGCGTGATCGGCGCCGTGCTGCGCCTGTTCACCAACACGCCGGTCGGCACCAAGTCGTAATGAGCTGGATCGCTTTCGTCACCACCTGCATCTCTATCGTTTCTGCAATCGTGTCTTATCTAAAAGATCAGCAGGCAATAGAGTCGGGGGTGGCGGAAGCCGTAGCCGCTCACCTGCAGGGGGCGTTGGATGAACTCAAGAACGCCAACAAAGCGCGCTCTGACGTGGATGCTCGGACTTCTGGTCCCGATGCTACTGAACGGTTGCGCGACGATCCCGCCAACCTCTATCGCGACTGACGGTCATGCCGATTGGTGCGATATTATGTCAGCGCTCGGCGCACCCATCCGGTTGTCCAAGTCAGATGTTCTGACCGAAGGCACCCATAGGACGATCCTCAGAATAAACGAATACGGTATCAGGCAGTGCCATTGGAAATGAGCTTTTTGAAGGACATGGCAGACATCGCCGCCAATCTTATCCCCCCACATGATGCAGACGCGGAAAAAATCTGGCGTTGGCGCGTTTATCTCATAGGAGTCGTTTTCGCCATGGCTGCTACGATTGGAACTCACATCGCACTCGCGTGCGGATTTCTGCCCGCGATCTTTCCTGGATTTGCCAGTGCCGCCGAGGTGACGAACATCTCGCAGCAGCAGCAGGTCATGCGTGTCGAAAGCCTGGAAGATACGCTCTACACTATGAAGAAGGACCAGTGCATCGCTCAGAGCACAGGGAATCTGCAGGCTGCTCAGACTCAGGATCAGCGTATTCGGGATAAGCTCGTTGCCTATAAGCAAGTGTCGGGCGGGCAGCGATACGAGCTGCCGCCCTGCGAGTTGTTCGTCAGCCGTAAATAAGGCGGCGTGATTACGCGCCGCTCCATGACAACGAAACCGACCATCGCCATAAAGGCGAAGTCATGCGTCGTAACGATGCTGCCATAGCCGAACATGGCGCACAGGATCATCAGGACCATTGCCACGGCCAGATGATTATTTTCACGCATTGCCCTTGCTGCCGCAGCTATGAAGGCAGCAAAGCAGAGCAACGTGACCAAACCGAGCCTTGCGAGCATTCCCGTCAGGAATGCTTCGCTGCCGGAAGTGGCTATAGCCAGCCCCCCATCTGAAATCTTGTCAAAATCGAACGTGCCTATCCCGAACAGCGGTGAAGAGGAAAAGGCAGTCCAATGCTGCGCCCAAATCCATAGGCGCCCCACAGACTTCGCCGCGTCAGTCTCAGACTGAGCCCCGTTGGTGGAGTGCGTCAGCAGCTCGTTCGCGAACGAGCTGGACCCCGACAGGACGACCAGGACGGAGCTAAACACTACGGCGCAGAAGAACGCGGTCAGTAGGCTCATGAACAGTCCCCAGCGCATAACGCTGCCCCGGAACATCCTGCGGTCGGCGAGCCAGATATAGGAAAACCCAAGGGCCGTCGCGATGATCGCCGAGCGCGTGCCCGATAGCACCAGAAAATAAGCAGCTACCAAGATCGTTGTCTTGCGGAGAAATGCGGTCTGATCGTTCACATTAGCCAAAAGCAACACACCAGCGAAAAAGGCGCTGGACGGAACGAACTGAAACATTGCAATGCGCCATGGCAGCTCTTCGTCCAACGACGCTCCTGGCCACACACCATAGTCTGATAGGTGGACGATATTCAGAAGTGCCATGATCGGTATCGAGATCAGCGCCAGCGTGTTCAGCAGTGTCAAACTGATGGTCGGGCGCCACTCCATGAGGATGTAGAGTGGGATGCAGAAACCCACCAGAAACTTCAATGTGGAAGTGTCCATTCGCGCCAGTGATACAGCCACGCTGATGATAAAGAATAGTCCCAACAAAACGCTTGGCGCCGTTCCATATTGGAGGCGACCGAGACACACCAGCGTCGTCGCGACTGAAAAAATCATCACCGGTAGCGTATAGGCCGCGTAGAGGAACGTGCTTTGATCAGCGCCAGAACTTTCGCTGGCCGTGCCGCCTATCGGCAGAATTGTCATCAGCCAAAACAGGGCTAACAAAGCATTCCACACAACGCACCATGCGCGTTGATGGGGGAATACCACATATTTAATGCTCAAGCCGCGAGCGCTCATGCGCCACCCATTGCAGATTTGGTTATGGTTTTCCACCCCCTTAACAAGCCATCCAGACCGCCGACCCTTAACGGGTTGGCGGTTTTTCCGCTTTTTGGTCGATTTACCGGTTTCCGCATCTGCACATTTTGTGCTGTCAAGTGCCGAATCACCCTTCCCATATGCCATGGGATGGGATCATGATGTACGTGCTACGCACCCAAAGGGGCGGGGGCTGAACCGGGAGGGCATACATGACAATTGTCACGCCAGCGAAGGAGCGCATCTCAGGCATCTTACTGGAAGGCCATCGAATTAGTTGTCACAACGATAGTTGTAATCACTGCACGAACTTTTTCCCAGATACCAAACATCTCCCTACCGATGTAGTAGCGAACAAGTTTCGCGAGCGTGGTTGGGAGGTGAACTCCAACGGCAAAGACTTCTGTCCCAACTGTCGTATAAAGAAGCGTGAAAAGAAGGCCCCCAAGGTGGGCCAAGCAGGCGCCGCCGAAGCATCGATCCGCGCTCTTCGCGAAGTTCAATACGCCAACGCCAAGAACGCCCGCCAGTTGATTTCGGGTGTCGGCTTGATCGCCACAGACATCATCCAGCTCGAACACAAGCACACGCGCTTCAAGATCACGTTCCGTGGCATGAGATCGGTGCCGATAGGCCGCATCGCTTCGGCTGAAGGCGAACTGGTGGAAGTAATGAATGGCGCCTTGGTCGAGAGCAGCCTCAAATTCGAGATGACGCAGCGCGAAGACAATGGCTCTTTCATTTTCGATCCGGTCGTCCATTGGTACATCACGCTCGACATCCAGAAGAAGAACGCGGATGTCGTTACCCTTCGTCCCCGCGTGGTCGCTGCTGAATGAAGAAGAGGGCAGCAGTGCCGCATCCTGACGATGTGGCGTTGGGCGCCCGCATCAAACAGGTGAGGAAGTTGGCCCGCATCTCTCAGACCGTGGTCGCTCGCGAGTCAGGCATCACGTACCAGCAGCTTCAGAAGTACGAGCGCGGTGAAAATGGCGTCCGCTACTCGCGCCTACGTGAGATCAGCGAGGCGTTGGGCATGGATGTGATCGCGTTGATAGAACCGCTCGTCAGGCCGAAGTAACTCGCGTCTTTATGAGGGCGTCGATCCTGGCCAGGATGACGACGCGCCACTTACTGTCCCGCGATCTCTCGATGAGGGGCCGCAACTCCTTCAGGAGCATGATTGCTTCCGGTGCGCTCGGCACGACGGCAACCTCAATCCCTTCCTCTCGCTCGACGGGCTTTTGCGCCCTGATGCGTTCGCCAATGCGTTCGCACCACCGGATCGCGTATTTGACCTGAAGTGGGCCTTGGCGGTCGTACTGGCTCTTGCGGGACTTGCGCAAAGTCGCCTGCAGCTCAACCACCGCTCTGTCAGCGATGGCCGCGCACTGTTCGATGATCTCGTTGTCCGCAGCCAACCTAAGCCCCCGAATCGTGTCGAATCAGGTGCTTAGGATGATGGGTGTACAGAGAGCTTGTCTAGGCCTTGGCGATGGCAGCTTTGGTGCGCGCCACGGCGTCACGGTTGAAGAACTTATTCAGGTCTTCCAGGTCCAAGAAGAAGTCGGCCTGACGGCGCAGATCGTCGGCGCAGACTTTGTTCTTTGAGCGCAGCGTCGAGACCACCGTCACGCGCTTGCCCATGTCCTGCAGACGTTCAATCAGGAAGGAGAAGTCGCCGTCGCCGGAGAACAGGACAAGGTGATCGACGTGCTGGGCGATCCCTATCATATAGACCGTGATCTCGACATCCATATTACCCTTCAGATGATAGGTGCCAGCACTGTGGTTCGATTGCGTCTTGAGCGGCTTGGAGATCACCGAGTACCCATTCGAGCGAAGCCAGGACGCCAGCTTCACAACGGGATCGCCGCCTTCGTCACGAAGCGCGGTGAAATAATACGGTCGCATCAACAGGCTTTGCTTGGCGAAATAGCCACTGATCAAGCCGAAGTCCAAATCCCATCCCAGCTCCTTCATCGTGTGATAGAGGTTCGCACCATCGATAAATACAGCAGTGCGTTCTGTGGGATAAAAGCTCACGAATATAATCTCCCGGTATGGTTGTATGTATGCGGATCAGTTTGCACTTGCGGAATCGTAAAGGAAACCCCCTGGAAGCCCCGAATCGGTCGTGACTCTTTTTCCTTGATGTGCGTATCCTGCACATCGAACCAGGGAGGGGTGATGACAAAATCAATTATTCTAGGCTGCAAAGCCAAGGACAGAGTGAGTGGCTTTTCCGGGATCGTGACTTCTCATCACGAGGAGTTCACAGGGATGATCCAATGGGGCATCACCCCGCCTGTCGATAAGAAGAAGCCTGGGGAAGCGCCCGATGGCCTCACTTTCGATCATGAGCAGGTTGCCTATGTCGGCGTCGGTCTGAACGTCAAGCCGAAGAAGTTCCCGCAGATGGGATTCAAGCTGGGCGATGAGGTAGAAGATCGCGTCAGCGGTTATCGCGGCATCGCCACTTTCCGCAGCGACTTCATGAATGGTTGCACCAATGTCAGCGTCCAAGCCAAGATCAAGCCGGGCGACGAGTTCAAGAAGGGAAAGGGATTTCCCCTTCAGTCCCTGAAGCGCGTAGGCGCTGGCATCAACGATCCCAAGGAAGCCCCCATCACCCCGGCGCCCAAGGGCGGTCCGTCGCAGAAAGTGAGTGAGTTCTAATGCCGAAACTGAACCAAATTCTGGCCGTCGAGAAAGGGATAAAATCCCGCGTCTATGGTCAAATTACAGAGATCAACAAGATCGTGCAGAAGGCCGAGTTGTTCAACGGCTTTTCCAAGACCTACGAGGCCAAGGATGACGCCGATGAGAAGCTGCCTGCGGAGAGCAAGCGTGTTCAGTATTCTGTCAAGGAGCAGCTTCGCGCTGTGGAGAGACTGACGACTGAGCTGATGGACGTGACCGCCCGCAAGGACTTCACCAATTGTGTCGCCAAGGCGCCGGTCGTGGTCGATGGAAAGGAATTGCTGCCGCCCACTCCGGTCAGCTACCTGCTTTTCTTGGAGAAGCAGTTGACCGATTTCCACACTCTGGCCAAAAACTTGCCGGTGCTGGATGAGGCTGAAACGTGGACGCTGGACGAGAACTCCGGCCTCATGAAAACGGCTGGCACGCAGACTCACCGCACCAAGAAGGTGTCCAAAGTCATCACACTTGTTCAGCCGACCGTTGAGCATCCTGGCCAAGCCCAGATGGTGGCCGAAGACGTGATCGCGGGCTTCTGGACGCAGCTCAAGCAGAGCGGCGCGATGCCGAAGCCTGCGAAACAAGCGCTGCTCGACAAGATCGAGAAGCTGAGCGACGCTGTGAAGGTCGCCCGCGAGGCCGCGAACGTGCAGGAAGTCGTGCCTGACGTGCCGTTGGTCGGCAAAGCTATTTTTGGTTTTCTCTTGGGAGAATGAAGGAGCAAGCTCAAGCTTGTGGTGAAACTGAGATAAGAGCGTGAAGGTTCGACTCCTTCTGGGGCCACCACTGCGGCCCCCATGCCGGAACGGTAGACGGGACGCGTAAGCGTTGCTCTCAATCAACTTCAGTCTATTCGCCCCAATCTGAGTATTGCCGCGCCGATCTTATCAAGGTGTGCAGCAAATTTCCTGTTGGTCGCTGGTTCGATTCCAGCCGCCCCCGCCATCTTATGGGGACGTAGCTCAGCGGTAGAGCGGCAGTCTAAATCTGAAGCTGCATATTAAACGCCGAAGATTGGGAGAAGTCGCGGAAGTCAACGCTGGGGTTGCATTCAGGATGCTTGTTCCCAGCAACAGGAAAGGCCAGGTGTCTCCGGCTACGAGGCATCTGGCCGCCTGCTTTTCTGGAGAAAGAGATGCCGGACGAAGACGACAAGAGTCCATCAGTGGTAATCATGCCTACAGCACAGGCACAGATTGACGCCGATCCCCAACTGGCGAAGGCAATGCAAGGCTTTCGCGAAGCTGCGCTCAATGCCATGCAGGGTGTGAAGGACGGTCGGTATAGAACGTTCGAAGAGGGGATGGAGGCTTTGACTGGTCACAAGCCAGAGCCGGTCGTGCCGCGATACCAAGTTCGCTTCGGTTATTACATGTGTGTTGGACCAGACCCCGCAGGGGGTGATTTGCTGATGGCAATCATCAGCGATGGCAATCCGAAAGAGGGGCATAGCCCCATCGAAATCCTTGATGTGGATCGATTCCGCACCAAGGAAGAGGCCGACAAGTGGTTCGAGACGCAGTGTATCTTGGAGCCGTGGGCTGATACGGAAGACTAGGGTTCCGCGAAAACTCCGTTCATGATATAGGCGCCAATAGCGCTGATCTGGCAGGTGGGGGTATCGGTAATGAGTGAGAATCGCTGGAGCGGCTGGCCCGGTGCTTGGTGCCTAGATTGTGGGTGTGAAGACCCGCGCGAGATTGCGCTGGCGACTGCAGATGTAGACACACAGACCATCGCGCATATTTCAATTCCGCCATGCCCTGAACCGGGCAGCAGGCGGCACGATCCATACGCAGTACGTCAAAACGAAACCACCAAGTAAGCGAGGGGCATAAATGGATTTTGACATCACCCAATACAATCCGAAGTGCCCGAAGTGCGGCGATGAATTTGGCGTGGCCGAAATCCGGCCATACTGCAACGAGTGCGAATGCTGCTTCTGCTCGCTGACCTGCCGTGCCGAGTTTCACAATGACCTGTGCCACGACTTTGATAAGCCGCTGGCGGAATAACGGAGCGAAAATGCACTTCGATTTTAGACCGTTTCTGTTCCTTATTGGCGTGGCCTGCATCGTGTTGTCGTTCTCTAACTTGCACTGGAAATAGGAGGGACAAGATGCAGCTTTTCTACAACGTGATGTTGGGGCTTGGCGGGCTGGTGTTGGCTGGCGTCGGCATTCTGTTTCTGTGCGGCGGGGTGCATATCGCGCTCCTCGCCTTTGAACGCCCGATTTGAGGAGCGCCTAGATGGACAACATCATCCGCCTGCACAAAACCAGCGCCGAGAAGGTGATCGAGAACCTTCCCGCGCCTGATGACTTGCAGGAAATCGTCGTCATCCATCGCAGCGCCAGTCGCGGAACACAGTTCGCCATGTCCGAAATGAAGATCGAGACGCTGGCGTTCTACATCGCCGAGCTACAGCGCGAGTACCACAAGGTTCAGACCGAAGCAGGATTTTGAGAGGAGGCCCAAGAATGACCGATGATCGGTACGAAGCCATCCGCGAGGACTACGCCCGCCAGATCGGGCGAGTCCGTGACGCCTCATTCTTGCAGGGCATGGTTTGCGGCATCCTGATCGCGCTGCTCGCCGCTGCCTTCCTTTTCATCACGCTACGGTAGGGAGCCCCATGTCAGACCCACTAGCCGTCCGCCTTCGTTCCGAACATGCCACCGTCACCGAGCAGTTGCAGGCAGCAAAACTTATCGACTCTCTGGTCGCTGAGAATGAGAAATTGGTCGCAGCACTTGAGATCATAGCCGGGAACAGACCCTGCGCCGACAACTTGATGGGCAACGTGGATATTGCCCGCGCAGCCCTTGGGCAAGATGACCCTAAACTTTCTCAGCGCGTGATGCTCTGCACCTGCGGCGCGGTGCTGGAAAACCCGGCCAAGTATGCCGATCATTGCGCCGCATTCCCGTCCCACTTCGTCAACACATAAACGGAGCCGCTGTGACTACATACCCGCATCCAGCCTGCATATCTGACCCGTGGCGGCGACGGCGGGCAAGTCCGATGTCTGGGAGCCCGAAACCAGGGCGCCTGCCAGCGGGCTTCCCAGAGGCCAGAAATGACTCGCGACGGTGTGCGACGGATGCTACGGCGAAAGCCTGGACGTGGCGCAGACTGGTAGCGCACCGACTTTGGGTGTCGGGGGTCGCGGGTTCAAATCCCGCCGTCCAGACCATTGCCGCACCTTTGCCGCACCTATTTTTGGGTCGGCGGTGGCAGAAACGGGATAAACTCCAAGGTTACATTGGGCTTTTTCTCGAATGGAAAACTGCTTTGGGACCAGTTGCCAAGTGCGCCTCCCGTACTCTAAAATGAGCCTTGTTGCGACGTGGTGCGCCTGAAAACGACAGGTTTTGCTTCGGTAAAACGGTCAATTCATTCGTCTCTTATCATCGCAATGCGTCGCTTGTAGTGGCAGGACATTGCACTAAGTCTCACCCCTCCCGCACCTCCGGCGCACCTTTGGCACTTATTTGAAGAGGTACTGAAATGCGCATCGTTTTGACCGACAAATACATCGACAACGCCAAGTCGAAGGCGAAGCAGACCGACATCTATGACGGGCTGTGTGCTGGACTGATCCTGCGTGTCACCAAGGAGGGCCGGAAGACCTGGAGCTTTCTGTTCACCGATCCCTCCACTGCCAAACGCGCCCGCATGACACTGGGCACCTATCCGGCCACGAGCCTCGTCACTGCCCGCCAGCGCTCGACCGAGGCCAGGGCGCTGGTGGAGGCCCGCAAAGACCCGCGCCAGAATGAAGCCCGGCCAAGCGCCAAGACCATCCGGGAACTGGTCGCCGACCGCCTCCGGCTGGAGGTCACCGGCAAGGTCCGCTCTGCCGACGAGATCAAGCGCATGTACGAGGTGAACATCATCCCGGTGGTTGGTGACGTGCCGGTGCGGGAGTTCCGCATGAGCGATCTGAACCGGGTGATCGACCCCATGGTGGAACGTGGCGCCGGTATCTCAGCCAACCGGTGCTTCGAGGTGCTCCGCGCCCTCTTCAATTTTGGCATCCGTCGCGGCGAGCTGGACTTCAACCCCATGGCCAAGGCCAAGAAGCCTACCGAAGAGGTGGCGCGCTCCCGGTTCTTGACTCGCGAGGAAATTGCCTTGTTCTGGGAGGAGCTGGACTTCGTGCTGGCCGACACGGTTCACATCCCCAGCGTTCTGAAACTGTGCCTGACCACCGGCCAGCGTCTGGGCGAAGTCTGCGGCATGCACCGTGAGGAGCTGGACATGGCCAAGCGTCTCTGGACCATCCCCGCCGCGCGGTCCAAGAACGGCTACGCGCATGTGGTGCCCCTGAGCGATCTGGCCATGACGCTGCTCCGTGAAGCGATGAAGCGTAGCAACCGTGGCTTTGTCTTTCCGAAAAACGATAATGACGAGCCTGTTGATCACCACATCGTGGACAAGGCGGTGGCCCGTGGTTTCAAGCCAACGGAGAAGCAGCCACGGCTGAAGTTCACTATGGAAAAGTGGACCCCTCACGATCTGCGCCGCACCGCCGCCACCCAGATGTCTTTGGAGGAGAACAAGATGTCGATCCCTGACTTCATCATCAGTCAGGTGCTCAACCATCGCAGCGCCACCACCAACAGCATCACCCACCGCGTCTATATCCAGAACAGCTACCTCCCCGAGAAGCGCGAAGCGCTGGAGAAGTGGGGCAACTTCCTGGCCAAGCTGGTGGGTATTGAGATCGAGCAGAAGGAGGCGGCGTGATGACCAAAGACACACCTAGTAATGACGATGTGGGCAACTTCGCCTTACGCCTCGGGTATATCGCCGGGGCGTTCGGCAACCCGAAGATGCGAGCGTATCTGATCGAACGTGGCACGAGCGAGGCCGCTATCGATGAAGCTATCATGGCGCTCGCGCGGGTTGCTGACGAGGCGTTCTATCGTAGGATGGGACAATGACCTACGACATGGACGCCGCCCTCGCCGACATGGCCACGCCCAAGGAGGGCTGGCTCGGCTCCTTCACCACCATGCAGGCGCTGGGAGCTTGGCGCAACGGCACCCGCATCGTGAAGATCGAGTCCGAGAATGGAGACGCCAATCGCGTTGGCATGCTGGGCAAGGTGCTCGGGTCCATCCACGAAAAGGAGAAGGGCCTCGCCTACTTCGTGGAGTGGGACAGCACGCCCAAGGTGGCTGTGCTGGTGGTCGCTTGGAAGATTACGGCGGTGAACTGATGACCCTCACAAAATCCCAAGCCGCAGAACGCGTCCGCGACGGGAGAAGTGTCGAGACCTTCCACCATGCCACCATGGGCGTGTTCAATGTCACTGCATGTCGCCAGATCATCAAGCGTATGCCGCACATATTCAAACCGCATCACGTCAGGTTCGCAGACATCAAAGCGGAGGGGCTTCCGGACCTCGATTCCGCCGGGGTCGTCGCGTGGTTGGTTGGGCAACGGGAAGTCGATCAGGCGCGGTGTGCTGAGCTGACCTCCGCTCAACTCGAAGACCCGTTGATCAGCATGATGGATGAAGCGGGGATGTCATATGTAATCGACGGCATTCATCGTCTCTCGGAACGCTTCAGGCGAGGCAAGACTGGGTATAGGTTCTATGCCATGCCGGTCCAGATCATTCCGAAATTGGCGCCGGGCACCTATCTGGAGCGTCCATGGGGGGAGATGGACGTGCGAGACGGCCAGCTCGTGAAGAGGAAATAATGCGCGTCCTGATCTGCGGCTCCCGCAAATTCAAGAACAAGAAGAAGTTCGACGCGGCCATGGACCGCATCTATGCCGCACGGCTCGAAGACAACGGGCCGCTCGTCATCATCCACGGCGCCGCCAAGGGCGCCGACACGCTCGCCAAGGACTGGGCGGAATGGCGCCGGTTCGAGTGCATCGGCTTCCCCGCCAAGTGGGACGACATCAGCCACCCCGACGCCGTGATCCGCGAGCATGCCGATGGCCGCAAGTACAATCTCCTCGCGGGCTTCTGGCGGAATCGTGAGATGCTGGAGGAGGGCAAGCCCGATCTGGTGATCGCGTTTCCGGGCGGGGATGGGACGGCGCACATGGTGAAGCTGGCGAAGCAGGCGGGTGTGGAAGTCGTGAAGGTGCGGGCGTGAAGTGGTTTCACCGGGGCCTACACACGCTGGATGCGTTACTACTGGTCAAGGTGTTTATGCCGTTGGTTCACTACATCGACTGGCGTTGGCACAAGAACCACTTCGATGTGGCTTCCATGCTGCTGACGTTCGGCTTGGTGACATACGTCGCTGGCTGCGCCAATACAGTCATCAAATGGCATGACGCCACGTCTGTCTTTCCCATGGCCGCTGGAGCCCTTCAAGTTTTGCTCTACAAGGACTGGATCGCCAATTTCAAGAAAGCCTCCAAGGCGTTGGAGCGCAGCCCCAATAACATCCCGCGTGAGGCGTATACCTATTTCATGTGGCCAGCGTGCGTTCGAGCTGGAGCATTCGTAATGACGTTCAGCTTGGATGGGGTAATGATCATGCCGCCCGTTGGCTGGTTTGGCTTGACGAGTTCCATCTATTTCTCAACTATTGTCTTCACCTTGTATCTGGCGATCTGCTTCCCTTCTGGCCGCGACCGCAAGAAGAAGAAAGTCCGCGCGCCGCTCTTCGGTCAGCTCCTGCCTACGACGCGCTGATCCAGCCTGTCGGAGCCTCAGCGCCGTCCCACTCGTGCAGCGCCGCCGAAGCGCGCTGGAACGTCTGGTACACCCAGCGCTCGCCGTTACCACACACAATCGATGTGAAGCTGCCCTGGTTCATCAGTCCGGCCCAGCCGCTGTTATCAAACAGCTTCGGCGCCCCGTAGCCCTGGTCGAGCAGTTCGGAGATGCGCTTGCATTCTTCAGCTTTGGGGTCGGTCATCGGAGTACGGTATCCGCAACTGGGTTACTGGTTCGTTTCAGTATCGGGCTTTTCCCAGTATTTGCACGCGGGAGACCGCGCCGCAACGTCGCTGCCTTGGCCGTGCGTCCAAATCTGTTCCGCTTTGCGACACTTGCGATAGCGGCGGGCGCGGACGATGTGCTTGCAGCTCCCGCAGGTCTCGCCCTCTGGCCCTGTGCCAGGATGATACGCGTAGCCGCGCCGCTTAGCTGCTGGATACTTTGGCTTCTTCTTCCCCACCATGGGCTCGGACATCAACTGGAAGAGGAGATCGCGCTGTTTCTCGTCCATACTTAGTCAACCTCGGCAGCGCCCCGCAGCGCTTGCACCAGCGTATGCCGTCCTTGCGGCGATGCACGGGATGTCGCCCGCATTTGTGACACGATGCCATGACGCCTCGGACTTCTGGGGTGACCAGCTACGCCGTGAACCCTCACGCCGGTCACCCCACCATCCCTTGCTGAATTTATTCAGCAAGGCGAGCGCATGCTCGCCTAACTTGGCTGCTTCTGTGAGGGCGGGCACCAGATCACAGCCAAACCCTGTTACGACTTCGGCGCTGGCGGCTGGATCGCTGGCGGCGCATCATTCATGTGCGCGATGGGTAGAGCCTTCATCGCTTCCATGTCGTCTTTGAACAGCGCGTCGGCCAGATCGCCGCGCTTCTTGCGCAGCTCAGCCTTCTTCACCTTCGCCAACATCTCGTCTTCATTCGCGATGAGATCGGAGAAGGCCTGCTGATTGACCTTCTGGACCACCCATTCGATCTTCTCGGGCGAGTCCATATCGAGATCGATGTCCACCTCGATGATCTTGATCACCGTCATGCCGTGACGCGTGCCGGTCTGCACGACCACCAGATCATCCTTCTTGATGGTCTGGTCGAGCGTCTTGAAGACGGCGGTGGTGCCGTCCTGCTGGTAGTTGCCGCGAACGGCGCGGACCTGATCGTTGATCAGGAAGACTGTCTTGCTGTGGTTCATGCCGGTCCTCGTGGGTTCTGGTGTGGGTGTGGGTGTTGGTTCGATTGTGGCGTAAACTTTCGGTCCGCCTGCCAACCAGCGCTCCATCTCCATTTTGCTGAGCCACATCTGCTGCTCAGTCGATGACATATGGAACCAGATGTCAGGAGGAATGCGTCCTCCCGGATAGTTGGCCATCAGTAGTGCAGCGCGAGCGTGTCGCTGACGAACGCGTTCGGGCGATCCGGCGTGCCCATATAGAGCGTGCGAACAGTGCGCACGACCTCACAGGCCTTGTCGAAGGCATCCTTGACCGTCAGGTCGGGCGCGAACAGCTCGTATGACCATTCGACGCGACCGCCGCCCTTGTTGCGATAGCGCAGCAGGACGCCGACCAGCGACGCGTCTTCGCCGAAGAAAATCGGCAGGCGGATGAAGAAGAACTTCGGGATCGCTACCGGACGGCCACCCTTGCCAGTGTGAGCCTCGCTGAACTTCAGCGTCTGCTCGCCGGTCGCTCGGTCCAGCTCGACCTCGACCTGCTCCGACACCATGATCTTGATGCCGTTGGAGACCTCATACATCTTGCCCGGCGTGCCGACAGACTTTGTGCCGCCCAGCGCTTCGATCATGCGGGTGCAGGACTCGGGCAGCTTCTCCTTGGCCATGGGCTCGGAGAACTCGTAGAGGTGCTTCTCCACGAACTCGCTGAACTCGCCCTGGCTCATCCACTCGCCATTGTTCTCGGACCATTGCGTCCAAGCCAGCGTGACGGGGAAGCGGTACAGGCCCACGAAGTCATGCCAGCGGGCATCTTCGCGGTGCGAATAGTTGCCGATGCCGACCAGGGCGAGGTTCGGCTTCGTCCAGGTCGCAGCCAAGTGCTCGGCGCCGACCGCAAAGACGGGCGCCTCTTCGTCGCAATGCGCCGTCATCCAGCTCAACAGGCTGTCGATGTCTGCGGCGATGTAGGTGCCACGGCGGCGCGGGGGAGTCGGCTGGGCTTCCTGGTGCTGGTCGAAATAGCGCTTGAGATCGGTGACGCTGTAGTTGGGCGGCGTCACCAGGACGGCGCCGGTCTTCAGCAGTTCGGGCAGGCCCATGATGATGGGCTTGGCGATCTCGGCGACAGCGATACGCGGGACTTCGACCTTCGCGTCCATGTGCTCGCGGATGGTGGGGGTATCTTCGTTTTCCATGATGTCTCCTTACGTCGCAGACGCGATCTGGTTGAAGGGCAGGTTGAGCTGCTGGGGGTTGGTGGTGCCGAGGTTACCGTCGCGGCCCAGCCACATGATCGTGCTGGCGGCGGGCATCTTGGGATGGCGCACGGCATACTCGGTCTCGACGCGATAGGCGCCGAGCTTGGGATCGATGGTGAACTTGATGTTCAGCGTCAGGCTCCCGCTGACGGTGCCGCGAAACTTGTCGAAGTGGTTCTCCATGCCTTCGACAAGGTTGCGCATCTCGTCGCTCATTTCAGCGACCAGGGCGCCTCCCTTCTGTTCGGCGAGGAAGGCAAGGATCGACTTCGCCTGATTGGGCGGCTGGATGTCGGGTTCGGGGGTGTGGGCGTGTTCGGTCATGGGGTTCCTATTTGGGTGGGAGAAGCGTGACGATCAGGACGAGCACGGCGAGGCTGAGAGCCACGCAGGCGACGAGGGCGACGGGGCTCACTTGCCGATGCTCAGAAAGGGAAGCGCCGCATTTGGCACCATCGTGGTGGGCAACTCGCCATTCCATTTCTGGGCTGCCGTTAGCGCGACAATCTCGGGGCTCTGGCGCAGGGCATCACCCTTTGCCTTGATCGCCTCGGCCTCCTTTTGGCCGACATAGGCGCTGGCATCGGCATCGGCCTCACGCTCATATTTTGCAGCATCGGCGTCGATGATGCGCTTGGCTTTCTGCGCTTCGGCCTGCTGCTGTTGAACGATGGCCTGCATGCGAGCTTCAACGGCGTTCTCGTACTGCTGGCTGAAGGTGATGTCTTCGATCTGAACCGAATCGATGGCGAATGGGGCACCCTTGAAGGCGCCGACAAGCGCCGCCGTGACCTGGGCATTCAACACGGCCCGATGCTGGATCGCATCGGCGGCGTCGAATTGGCCAAAGACGTTCTTGAAAATTTCGATGGTTTTCGAATCCAGAACCTTCGATTGAATGCCTTCGAGATCGCCATAAGCCGCAAAGACTTTGCTGACATCGAGTGCGTGATAATTGACCGACAGGCTCACCGTGGCGGGCTGCTGGTCCTTCGAATAGGCCTGCAGACGATAGTCCTGGCCCTGGCCCATATTGGCGAAGCGATCACGTTGCGTCTGAACGCTGATTTCGTGGATGCCGGTGACAAACGGCATCTTGAATCCGAGGCCGGGCTCAGCTTCGGCAACCACGGCGCCGTAGTGTGTGACCACGCCACGGTCACCCTGGCTGATAGTGTAGAAGCTGGAGAAGGCAAAAACCAGAAAGAGCAGGCCAGCGAAAGCGCCTGCGATCAGCTTCGGAAAGAAATACTCAGAGTCCATCGCGCTTCTCCTCATCGTTGTGATCATTCTTTTTCAGGCCACGGCAGAACACGACCAGCAGATGCGCGACGCCGACGCCGAAGGCGATGGCGACGATCAAACCTCCGAGCAATTCTAGCATGCGCATCAGCGCGTCACTTTCGTGGGCGGTTGCAGTTCGCTGGTGCGAGCGTTGTAGAGCTGCGTCACCTCGCGCATATCGTCATCGTCATCGACGCTCTCGCAGACGATGGCGTAGTATTCATCCAAATCGGCGATAGTCGCGGCGTTGGCCATGCCGATCTTGACCTTCGCCAAAAAGCCCGGCTCAACTTCGGCGTCGTGCGCACCGAGCTGCGCCTTCACGACATTCACATCGACGCCAAAGGAGCCGTCAGCGCGCTTGACGGCGTCAAGCGTGTCAATCACCTCTTCCGCCGTGTGCATGCCGAGCGACAGCTCAGGCGCGTAAGCACGAACCCACCACGAGCCGGTGCGGTACATCAGCATCTGCTGCGGCATGGTCTGCCACTTGGAGCCGGACTTCTGATACCAGCCTTCCTTCTTGGCCAGACCAATGGTGACATCGGAGCCGACCAGCTTCTCGCCGGTCGATTTCTCGATGGCCCAAGCGCGACAGCCCCAGTCATCGGTGCCCTTCTCGCCGAAGAACTCGTAGCGCAGCGCCGTGAAGCGACCGCACGAGTTGGCGGTGCCGATCAAATACTGGGCGCTCCAAGTCGGGCGACCATGCACGATCACGAGGTTCTGCATCACCATCAGCGGTTCGCTGTTGCAGCGGCTGGCGATGGACAGCGCGATCATGCAGTTGGGGATGTTGCCCTGGTATTCCTTCGGCACCAGAGACGACTTCGAGAACGCTGTGGCGACGCGCTGCATCAGCTCGAACGCCTGGGCGTTGAAGAAGCCAGCGTCATTCGCTGCAGCAGTCGGCGCGACCTCAGAAGGTCGGGCTGTAGTCAATGCTTGGGTCGTAGCCGCGTCCGGGGGCATCGGTGAAATTCTCCATGGCTTTCTGGATGTAGAAGGGGGTGTCGAAAAAGGTGGGTTCGGTGGTGTAGCCGGGCCATTCGCTGGTCTTCAGGCAGTCGGCGAAGATGCGCAGCGCCTTGCGGTATTGCATGCGGCCCCAAGCGATCTGCTCGGCGGTGAAGAGGCGGCAGTCCACCAGATAGGGCGGCTTCTTCTCCTGCACGACGTGCGCCATACCCAGAGGTTTGACGCCCAACACAGTCTCAACGCCATCGAGACCGATAGCGGCCTGCATCTCGTAGCCGTAGTCGAACACAGCGCGGCTCAGCTTGGCGGGCTTGATGCTCTCGGCGGTTTTGTACTCGGTGATGAAGCGTTCGGCGGGCTTGTTGGGAAGCCAGTCCGGGCGAGCCTTCAACCAGACGCCGGTCTCCGCATCCTTCCAGATCAGCGACTGTTCAGGCTTGCCCTGCGTGAAGGCATTCATGACCTGGGCGTTCGACTTCTGCGCCGCCGCCATGTCCTGGATGATCGCCAACTCCTCGGCTTTGACGATCTGACGGTCTTGGGCATCGCGCCATTCGCGCGCCTCTTTCGAGCGAAAGTCATCAAAGGGCGAGACGATGAAGTATTTGTCGAACTCAGGTTCGCCCAGCACGAGAGTGTGAGCCGCGCGACCAAACGCCAGCGACTTCTTGTCTTCGGGCTCACAGCGATGGGGGTTGAGATCGCTATGAGCCCAGAAGACCGCTGGGCACTGGTGCAGAATTGTGCGCAGCGAAGACGAACTGACGGACGGCCCGACACAGGCCTTCTGGCTGTGATAGACCGAAATATCCATGTCGTAGAGGCCGTTCGCTTGAACGGCGTGGATCGAGCCTGCGATGAGCGACATCACGCGTTGCCCTCCACACGGACGATCTCAATCGGGTTCAGCACCTCGCGCGCTTCGCTGCGAAGGACGAAGACGCCAAAACACTGTTGCGGATGCTGTTTCTTCAGATAGGAAGCGCGCGCCTCGGCAATTTCCTCGGACTCGGCGATGTCCATGATTTTCGCACCAGGAGACCAATGGCCGTTCTGGCGTTGGCACACCAAAAAGACCGGCGTCATCTTGCCAAGCGCGTAGGGCTCAGGGATGGCGTTATCGACGGAATGCAGATGGAGGGTCGCGCTCACTTGGACGCATCCTTCATCGCCTGGAGCGCTTCATTGCATTCGGCGCGGCTCCAGCGGCTCATCTTGGGACCGACACGCGTCGGCGAAGGGATGCGGCCAGCCTTCACCCAGCGATAGATGGTCGAGCGATCAACAGGAGTTTCCTTGCCGCCGAAGAAGCGGCAGACCTGCTGCAGGTTCATCTGGTCTTCGGCTGCGTCGGTCATGCTGCCTTCTCCGCTTTGAGGAGGGCGACCATCTCTTCTTCAGCAGCGAGGCGAACCTGCGCGGCCTGAAGAATGAGCTGCAGCGCGAAATGCTCGAAGTCCCACGCCTTCTTCTCGGCAACGGTCAAGCCGCCAGGATCAGCATGAAGAAAGTATTTGTGCCGCGCCTCATCACGCATCGAGCGCAACTGGGACACGGCGTAATAGCGATCATTGTCGGGGAGCGTCACGAGCATGTTTCGCGATGTACGAGACGCGCACATCAGCGTCAACGACCCGATTGCGGGATTCGTACATGCAAAAACGACTCGGAAGGGTTATTCACACCTTCCGAGTCGTTGGGATGTCAAGTGATCTATAAAAACAACTATGACGTTCAATATGCCTTATTACTTGGGCGGCTCGATCATCTTCGCAGCCATGTCATCGAGCTTTTTGCGCTGCGGCGCGGTGAGGTGAGAATAGATGACGAAGATCGAACCGGAGTTGAAGGGGTCGGTCTTGATCAGATCGCCGGGCGTGGTCTTCAGCATGTACGCCAGAACATCGAGCTGATCCTCATTGAAGCGAAGCGTGCCGTTTTCGATACGGCAGAGCGTTGCCCTGGTGAAGCCATTCGAGGTTTTCCCGATGCTCAAGTGAGGAAACGCTCGGCTCAACTTCGACAAATTCCGGGCAATATCGTTGCACAATTCCTGCTGCGTGGCGTAGCCCCGGAACAGGCGCCATGCCCGGATATGGTGCTTTTTTGAGGGCTCGGTACGGACCGTAGCGGCGTCCACATCTCCCCCGTCCCTGGCCGCTTTCTTCCGAGATTTCTGTGGCTTACGCGCTATAACCATACATACCTCCTTTGTATAAATGAAACCCTGGATATGTGTGCATACCACGCACACCTCGGGGGCGAAAGAGGGTGTGCATAACGTGCACATCTCGATTGTCGCATCATGTGCGGGACTCGTACATCGAATGTATGAGCAAATTGCAAACATGGATGACCCGAAACGAGAAACATGACGCCGATGTGGCGCGTCTCGTCCGCATCTCACGCCCGCAGGTCAGTCGCATCCGGCGAGGCGTTCATGCCGCTTCCGAGAAGACCGCGCGCCGCCTTGAAACCCTGACGGGTATCAAGTGGTGGCACTTCATGACTATCGAGAAGAAGCCCCGCGCTTCGAAGAAGGTGAAGGCGTGACGCCAAAACCCTTCATCCTGCAGTGCTTGAATGGGCAGGCCTCGCACATCGCGGCCAGCAAAACCCGTGCTTCGTCACGCGCCAGCTCCACGGCCATCACCAACGTCAAGTCCTCGGCCTGCTTGCCCAGCGGCGGCACGAAGCGGATCGGCTGTGGCGGCACGGCACCCAACTTCTTGCGCCTTGGCCCGATCCCGCGCTCCAAGCACTGGCGCATCCCGAACTGGTCTCTGAACACCTCCAGGCCGACCGTCTCCAAGATCAGCGCTGCGTCGATGTGCGGCAGTCTGGAACTATCCATGGCGCTTCCCACATTCCCCGGCGCCCACGTTACGGGGATGTACGAGCAGCGCAAGTGCGTCTCCCGTACATCAAGCGTTGGTGGCATGAAAGCTGCCCCACGCTATCTATGGGGTTGGTGATGCGAGTCCTGCGTTTTTCCATCCCTGGTCGTCTGGGCGCGTGGTCCCGCGCGGGCCGCAACACTGCCAGCGGAATCACCTTCACCCCGAAAGAGATGAAGAGCGATCAGGCGACGGTGAAGCAGTTCGCTGTCCTGGCCATGCGCGATCAGTGCAAGACACAGCTCGTTGGGCCGCTGCGCATGGTGGTCCACACTTGGCGCCAGCCGCCTGAAAGTTGGTCGCACAAGAAGAAGTTGGCGGCGGTCTACATCACTACCAAGCCAGACTTCGACAACACACTCAAATTGATCGCCGACGCTCTGAATCATGTTGCCTACTGGGATGACGCCCAGATCGCGGATGGTCATCACATCAAGCGTTATTCAATGACGATGCCTGAGCAGGTGATCGTTGCTCTCGAAGAACTGGAGGAACAATGATCGGCTTCACATTCCGCAGTTGGCCTGAAGAGAAAATCATCCAGCTCAAGGCGATGTGGTGGGAAGGTTTGAGCGCCGAACTCATCTGTCTGGAGCTTGGCGCTACCAGCCCACGCGCCGTGACTGAGAAAGTTCAGCGCTCCGGCTTCAAGCGCAATCCGGATGTCAAGCGTTCGCGCGGCGACGTGTACGAAATCCCCGAGCTGTTGCTGCCCCATGTGCGCGAGGATGGAACGCTGATCACCATGGAGACCGTTGGCAATCGCGAGTGCCGCTACATCTTCGATGAGCCCGGCAGTTCGGAAAGCCCGATGTGTGGGCGCGAGACCGTGAACAGCTCATGGTGCCCGTATCATCGCAAGCGTGTGTTCGTGAAGTCTGCGGCGCTGGCATGACGCGCGGGAAGATCGACCTGGGTGAACATAAATTGGCGCATGTCTATCGTGCGCCTGCAAAGCGGCGCCATCGCTCTCCCATGGAGAAGACGCCTGATGCCACCTATCGTCAACTCTGGCGCTTGGTGGACGGCGCAGTGCGAGACACCTTCGCCAACCATCCTGAATATCTCACTCAAGCTGGCAATCGTTCGGCGCGTCACAGCATCATCAAGCGCGTTGTCGGCACTCTTCACGGCTACGCGACGCAAGTCGCGCGGGGCCGCTCCGTACCATGTGAGGACGCTCTCGTGGTTGCGGCGGCTATGTGGACCGGCATCGATCTTTCGCGAGCCGGTCCGTTCTGGGGCAGTTGCACGGACGCCCTGGATGGCCTGC
Source organism: Acidobacteriaceae bacterium (assembly GCA_036498835.1). GTDB lineage: Bacteria > Acidobacteriota > Terriglobia > Terriglobales > Acidobacteriaceae > Granulicella. The sequence goes on from DASYEV010000089.1 coordinate 52,334, forward strand.
GCTGTATCACGCAGAGCCTGTGGAAGCGGTGGGTAGGCCGCTTCCACGAAATTCAGGGATGGCCGAAATAATGGCTGATCTCCTCATCCGCTATATCAGCGGGCGCCGCATTGTGTGCATCGATCATCGCGGGCCGAGCCGTCATGAATGCGTGCTGCATGACAAATCGCGCGAGCGGCGGGTGCCACTGACGCCGGAGATGGCGGCGCTGTCGCTGGATAAGCTGCTGTTGGCGCTGGATCGCGCGAGTGAGGGTATGTCGGAAGTGGAGAGTGAGGAAAAAATGATCGAGCTGAAATGTGAAGGCTGCGGAAAGGTCGAGGGATTCGCAAATGGCGAGGAAGCCTTTGTGAAAGGTTGGGACTGCCCGCCACGCTTCATCACGCACGTTACTTGCGGTGACTGCGGGATCGAGACGACTGCTTGGTTCAAGATGATGAGTGACAACAAGAAAGAAGCCTGATGGCCACGATCTGGGAGCGCCTTGCCACCAGCACGCCGATCAATCGTCAGGCTGTGAAGGCTGTCACAGCGCGCGGCGGCTGGGAGCCTGCAAAGCAGCTCAAGCCTTACGGCTACATCCGTTCGGATGCGCCGATGGTCACTCGCCCATTTCCGGTGACCTCAGACAAAAAGGATGACCTCACCGGGTTGAAGGTGGGGCGCCTGACAGTGATCGGCATGTCGTTCATCAGCGCTCACGGCAAGGGCGCGAGCTGGGTCGTGCGCTGTCTGTGCGGTTGGTACGAGGTGCGCAAGGCGAAGGCGCTGCGTGATCCCGCGTACTCGAAGAAGGCGATGTGCAGCGAGTGCGATTACATGGCGAATTTGCGCGCGGGAAATGTTCCGGCGAGGCCAATTATTCTGACGGTGGAGAAGGGTGAAATGAGGCGAGGTGGATCGCATACGAACGTCGATGACGCGGCGAAGATCGGCTTCACGCGACGCCCTGGTGGCTGTGACCGCCATCGCATCGCCTGGGAGATCGTCTGCAGCAAGTGCCCGAAGAAGTTCAGCGCGTACTGGGAGATGAACTTCAAGCCCGAGGGCATGATCAAGCAGATGCGCACCCGCAAATGGGAGGTTGGCTACAACCAAGACCCGCTGTGCCCTGACTGCGCGCATCCCAGGAAGGTGAAAGTTCCCGTTCCTGTCGCTGCTACAGCGCCGCCAACCGCCATAGCCGACGAGTTGGTGCGCGCCAGCGTCGAGCTGATCGTCAAGCAGCCCGACATCCCCATCCTCGACCTGCCGACGCTTCCGACCCCCCTGAAACTTTCCGGCCACCATGTGGAGATCAAAATGAGCAACAAGCCCAACCCCTCGCCCAAGGTCGCCCATGCGGTTTTCCAGGCGCTCGACACCCATTTCGACGGCGAGAAGCGTCGCTACACCGGCAATGGCTGGGATGACGCCCGCGTGGCCAAGGAGGCGGGCACGACGGAGGAGATTGTCGCATACTTGCGCAATGAAACCTTCGGCGCCTTGGCCGAAGACCCGCGCGTGCAGAAGATCGCCGACGATCTGCTGCTGCTGGAAATGCAGATCGAGGAGGTGGTGACCAACTCGAAGCGCGCCTTCCGCGATCTCAACAGCCGCTTGGACCAGCTCAAGGCCGCTCTGGCGCGTTAGTCGCAGATTCCAATAGTCGCATGTCCGGCGCGGGGCTATCTCCCGCGTCTCAGGATACTCATGGCCCAGTTCCCCGCGCTCCCTTTCTGGACTGACACCTATCTGGCGGATGCGTCGCATCTGACGGACGCGGAGCACGGGCGCTATCTGCTGATCATCGTCCACATGTGGCGGGCGCCGGAAATTCGCCTGCCGAATGACGACGAGTGGCTGGCGCGCAAGTTTGGGCGCTCCGTCGAGGACGTCCAGAAACTGTTCCGTCCGCTGCTGGAAGAGTTCTTCAAATCCACCGGAAATTGGCTCACGCACAAGCGTCTGCAGCGCGAGCGCGAGTACCTTCTTTCTCGCAGCAAAAAGCAGAGCGCTCGCGCTAAGCTGCGGTGGGAAAAGGAAGATGATGAATGCCGTGGCATTGCCACTCCTGGCAATGCGTCAAGTGGCTATGCCCCTACACCTACACCTACACCTACACCTACACCACAGAAGAAAGAACTATCTTCATCGAAATCGCTGAAGGGCGACTTCGATGGATTTTGGGATGTTTGTCCCAAAAAGGTCGGGAAGGGGGCTGCGTTCAAGGCCTACGCCAAGGCCAGGACGAAGACCGATCACCAGACACTGTGCGACGCCGTGCGACGCTACGCTGCGACGCGTGTCGGCGAGGACGTGCAGTTCACCGTGCACCCGGCGACGTGGCTCAACGCCGAGCGCTGGCTGGATCAGGCTGGCGCCAGCGGCGCCGCGCAGCTCGGGCTGCAGCTCACCGACGAGGAAAAGCGTGAAGAGCTGGAAACCCTCAAGCGACTGGGAGTAGCCTGATGTTTGCCGATGAGTTCAAGATCGGGGTGCGTGAAAACCCGGATGCGGGGCTGTGGGCCGTCCACATCAGCACCGAGCAATACTGGACCTGGAAGATTTGGCGCATGGCTGAGCTGAACTCGCACCCAGCGTGCTTGCCCGAGTGGCTGACGGTTCAGAGCGAATGGCCGCCCGTCACCGCTGCCGCCGCGATGCGCGTTGCCGAGGCTGTGTCGAAAATCCGCGACGAGGCCAAGGTCAGCCTGCCGGTCAAGCGCCGCCCGGCGCCGTGGGACGGCAAACGTGTCCCCGTTCCCGAAGAACACCGCGCCAAGAGTGTCGAATAACATGGCTCCACGTTGCACTACATCGCATGACGGCGCACCTCGGCAGGAAGTCGAGCAGGACCAACCGCGTCCGAAGCCCGGCCCTGGCCAGCATTTCCGCCGCGAGATGATCGACAAGATCGGGCCGGGAAAGCAGACCAAGCGCTACAAAAACATCAACGCCTCGCCGCTGATCGCCGCCTTCGAGCGCGGTCAGCTTCGTGGCCCGAAGGATGACGATCTCGCCGCCAGGGAGCGCTTCGACTACGCCTTGAAGTTCGAGCGCTGGTGGCTCGCCATGCATGGCACAGGTTCGTCGCGCGACAGCACAAACCCCGGCGTGGGCGGTGGTCAAGGCCGCACCTTCAGCGAGGAGCACGAGCACGGAAAGCGCCAGATCAGGCTGCTTCGCGAGAAGATGGCCAGTCGCAACTACCTGATCGTGGAAGCCATGGTCGGCGACGGCTATTCGATGATCGATAGCCTGCGCCGTGCCGGTGTCGAGACCAATCGCGACGGCACCGCGTTCCGCATCCGCGAGGCGCTGGACGATCTGGTCTGCGTGCTGACTGGGCGTCTGCCGGTGCCAATCATCGTGCCCGCTTGACGAGTTTCGATATTCCGGGTTACGAATCCTGCACACCCACTCATGCGCCTCGATGGCGCGACTGAATCGGATCAGCGGCAGCTCCACACCCCTCCCAGCTCATCGAGCCCAAGAGAGCCCCGTCGCTGATCCGAACACCACACCGAGGACCGCATGACGAACAACGTCAAGTTTCAGTCGATGAATTTCCCGGCGCGTGTCGAGACCTACGACAACGGCAACCTGACCGGCACGGAGATCGTGCTGGCCGAAGACGCCGAAAAGTTCGTTGCCTATGCGACGACCACGCGCGAAATTCGCATCATCGATCTGCCCAGCGATGACCCTGCCGTCGTGGCCGAGATCGAAAAGCGCAAGCCCGTGCGCGGCGAAGCCGAGCCGGAACCCAACGACGAAGTGTAATCGCAAGCGCCCCCCTGAAATTCAAACACCAGAAAAATCTGGTCCCGAATTTTAAAAATGGGATCGTTGTACTGGCAATCTCAAAAGATTTTTCCAAACCCAGGAGATCGACATGGCCAAACCGAAGATGACCAAGCTGGCGAAGCCGACCGGCAAAACCCCGCCCATGGCGAAGGCGGCAACCGTCAATCGCGGCACGGGCAAGACTGAGCCCAAGGGCCAGCCCGCCCGCATCAAGCGCGGCAAGAAAAAGTAGGGCCTGCGACGGCAGGGGGAGGCTATGTCAGAGCTTGTCAGAGCCCCGGTAAAGCCTCCCCAGCCCGTTGCACTCGCTGCGGCGTACAGGCTGGCGCAGCGCCAAGCCCCGCCAGCGCCCCGCACTGGCTCCCCGTTGCGCCGCTTACGCGCGTTCTACCTCGCGAATGTTTGCCGCCCCTGAGCCTTACAGAGCCCGCCACACGGGCAAAGAAAAAGCCCGCCAGTTACGGCGGGCTTTTTGCGTTGAGGCTGTAGGGGAGCGCTACAGAGGCTTGAACATCTTTTCCCGGTGCAAGGTGCGGCGAACCCCGCGCACCAGCATCTCACGCGCTACCAGGGCCTGAGTGATACGCGTCCCCCAATCAGCAGGGAAAGGGCGCGGCGTTTTCGGATGCATCATATGCCGCAAGTGACGCGGGGAGATTTCCAGCATCGCGGCGAGCGGGGTTTGCCACTGAGTGCCGAACATGGCCATGCCTGCGGCGGCTGTTGCGGTTTGGGCGGGGGTCATGCTGCTATTTCCTTCCGGTTATGAGTTTTACGATTAGGGCGACAAAGCCCAAGGCGAAGAGGTCGGGGAGATGGGGCATTAGTTGAACCAGCGCGATTGAATGCCCCGGCCAAACTCGCGGCGAGCGTTGCGGCGGAGGAAGTCGCCAGCGCTGAGGTTGTCGTAGCGCTTGTTGCCGTCATCGACGGTTGTGGGTTCCGGCATGCATTCTTCCCGCCACCAATACCAAATCGCCGAAGCGAGAACGGCACACGCGGCGCGGCGATACTCAGTGGGCCAGTATTGGCCGGTGCAGTAATCAAGGCGGCCCCGGCCAGTCGGAATGCGATGCGGTGCCCGGCCAATTTCATTGCAGCGACAAGCGCCAGTTGTTCCTGGGGAGCGGTTGTTGTCGCTCCAAAATATCGCGTCACACTCTTCGCAGCGATACTCTTCTTGCCACTGCAGGCGCTCAGAGAATGCGCCCTTGAATGCCGCCTTGAGCATATCGGCGGTTATGCTTTCGCGCATTTCGACATAGCGCAAAAGCGCGCGAGCGTGATGCAGGTGTTTCGTGATGCTGCGCATTTCCGCGCGATAGGAAACGGGGTCTCCGTAATTGCCATAGTCCAGGCCGGGGCGTTGATTGATCCAGGTGCGTAAGGCTTGGATGATTTGGGCGCGTTCATTGGTGGTGGTCATTGCGTGAGTACCTTTTCAAATAGGGGTTAGTTGAGAAGTTCCGACGCATAGCCAGCGAAATACTGGCCACGCGCACAGCCGAGCAAATCGGCGAAATTGTGAAACTCGAATTGCGAGGAATGTTTGCGGATATAAGCGAGGCGTCCGGCGTCGCTGTAGCAGTCTTTCCAAACCGCTTGCGCCTCTTCATTCTCAGTGTCGCTATAATGGCTGTTGTAAGCGTCGCGTAGTGCGTCCGCTTCGCGCAACGCGGGTTCGTCGCTTTCGTGGATTGCAATCCACTCCACCCAACCAACCGCCCAATGACTTTCGCGTATAACTTTGACAGTCTCAGTTTCGCCTCCGATAGCCTTCAGCGCGGAAATAAAATTGGAGCGTTCCAGCGCGTCACTATCGCGCGACTGGCCAAAGCCGGAAGAAAAGTATTCAGGCCATTCTGCGCCGAAATAATGCGACGGCATTTTCCAGCGGTTGAGGTGTTTCGGTTCAAAGGTCATTGCGCATTCCTTTCGAGTTTGCAGCCGAACAACGCATGATCGTATTGCGCGGCTTTGGCGTGGCAGTGCGGGCAGTCTCCGCAGTCCCAGTCTTGTGAGACTGGCGCGGGTTGCGGCTGGGATTGAACCAGGGCGCGGGGGAAGTGGAGTAGGGTGGCGGTCATGCGTCACCCTTGCAAAGTTCGGATAGCTTGGCGCGGGCTTTCGTCAATGTCTCTTCGGCGAGTTCGTCCGCAACGTCGCCTAGGTAGGAATTGCGCAGGGCGAGCATTGTTTCTGAGCAACGCGGGTAATTGCATTCAATACCCCATAGTGCGTTGCCATACTTGCCTGTCAGTTGAATATCGGCGCGCGAGACAGTCACCGCGACGCCAACGTAAAACCAGTTATCCGCCTTCCATTCGTTCATGACTGTTTCGGCTGCGGCATAGGCGAAGCGCAAATCGCTTTGCGTCTTTCCTTCGCCGATAAAGCCCGCGTCTTTCGGATCAAGCGAGGGCCAGAAACCGTCTTGGCGTTCATCGGGCTTAGTGGCGTCTTCGTCGCGGTATATTGTGGCGGTGAGCGTAAAGCCTTCATGTTGAGCGGTGAGCGTGTCACCCTCACAAGCGTATTGGTTGAAGTTTGTTAGGAAGTATTTGCGGGCAGTCATGGAATAACCTTTCAAATAGGGTTGAGGTTGCGTTCAGTCTTTCGTGCAGCGGGTGGCGATGAGATACGGGCGGAAATAGAACGTGTGGACGTAAACAAGGTGCGTCGCCATGTTGCGGTCAGTGCAGCGCGCAATTTGAGTTCCGATATTGTCCCAAGTGTTTTGATGCATCTTGCCAAGCAAGAGTGAGCCGCAAAGAACGGCGGCGATTGAGACAGTGGCAACGGCTGTGAAGGTCTTGGTCATTGTAATACCCTTTCAAATAGATGTGTACGCGACGCGCACACTGTGACGCTGTTATAGGCCCGTCCTAGTTATAGGACAAGGGGTTAAGGGAGGGTTCCCGGTGCTTTATCGGTTCCCCATGAAAGACGATAAGCCGGTGCTTTCCATGCGCCTTCCCCGTGCGGATGCAGTGGCATTGCGGGCTTTTGCGTCTAGGTCTGGTATCCCACTGAACCATGTTCTTAGGAAAATGGTCACAGACTGGCTGACTGTAAACCTACCGGTTGACGGAAACCCACGGCACGCCACGCCACGCGACGAATCCGGCCCGGTTATCCCCGCCAAGGCCCCGCGCCGCGCCGATACTGGCAAGAGCGAGCCTGCCAAGGTGTTGCAGGCTATCGACGCGGATCGAGTTGCGGCACGGGGGAAACCGGGGCTTACGGATTAGGTGACGCGGTGTTGTGGTGCTCTGCGCACGCGCGTCACAAAGAAAGCCCCGTTTCATAAGGCTTAGACGTACGTCATGCGCTCGCGGTTTGTGCGTTGAACGCACACTGGCGCGCAAGTAACTGCGCTCATGACAGTTGCCAGTCGCTTCAAACGCTAGGAATTGCGCGGAAAATCGCACGTTGTCGCGAGTCATAGGTGCGCGTTAGGTGCGGAGACTTGCACCAGGGGGAGGGGAGGGGGTGCCGCCCGCCCCCCGCACGGGACACGAAAAATCAAAAAATGGTCGCGCGAGTGCCCGCGTTGGGACGCGCGTGAATCATTCAGACGAGCACCCTTTCGTCCCCGCCCCAAAGAATTTTCCAAAACGAGGTGTCCGTGCCTGACGACCTCTCCACCTTCGCCAGCCTGTGCGGCGTTGAGCTGCTGCCATGGCAGCGCGCCTGCCTCGAAGCCCTTTCTCGCGGCGACATCAAGCGCCTGACGCTGATGCATCGCCCACCATCCTCTCAACGCGCAATCATTCGCGAGCAGATGGAAAAGTTTCGTTCGATGTGTCGAACCACTGACCAAGTGTCCGCGTAGGAGCCCCCATGCCCAAGGCCCGCATCACCATACTCCCCAAGCCTGGCTCCGACCCAGCGCCAGTCGAGCTGATCGAATCGGCGATCATCGATCTCGCTGCTGGGATGAAGAAGCTCACGGCGACGCGTCTGAAGCGCGAGACCATTGTGGTGCTGCTGCATGAGGCGAGCAATGTGGGCAAGCCAGCGATCCGGGCGATCCTGAACAGCATGGACCAGCTCGAAGCCACTTTCCTGAAGCCGAAGTTTTAATGCTCGCCCGCCGCGCACTCCTAAAGCTAGTTGGCGCCGTCCCAGCCATAGCGGCTGGCGCTCAATCGGCACTTGCTGAACAGCTCGCATCACCAGCCGTTGCTGAGACGTTTGGCATGGCAGCGACTGCCGCCAGCGTCGGCCAACCTGTCGGACAGGCGAATGGTCTATCCGAATTGATTTACAAGCAGCTCAAGCGCACGCACGATCAGACGGAGCGCGAGTGGAACATCCGCCAGCGCATCGCGCCGATTGATCCCGACATCGCGGTTCTGCGCTCGACCTCTGTCGGCCACAAATTCCGCAAGCAGCTAGAGCGCGATCTGGAAACCTCGTCACTCCTTGCCAAGGCTCGCACCACTATGTGGGGCGATTAACCTCTTCGCCCCCGTAGCTCAGCCTGGAAGAGCTGCTCATTTGTAACGAGCGGGTCGGCGGTTCGAATCCGTCCAGGGGCACCAACCATGACCGCAGCCCAACTCGAAGCGATCCGTGCTCGTCACGAAGAATCGAGACTGCGGAATATCCGAACAGGGCACGCACCAGTCCAGCAGGCATTCGTGGATGTTGGTGATCTGCTTGAACACATTTCAACGATGGAGAACTGCATGACCAATGTCTTCGAAGGCACGCCTGACGCACGCCAGTCCAGCGACGTATCCCACCCCGTCTCGCGCTTCCGCCCGACCTACCGCGCGCTGACGGATGACGAGAAGGCCCTGCATGATGAGATCAAGCGCAAGGCCGCTGATCTGGAGTTCTCGTTCGGCCTCGTCAAACCCGGTCGCTACAACAGCCTCGCGATCACGAGCCTGGAGCAGTCCGTGATGTGGATCGTGAAGGAGCTGACCTCGTGAAGCCCTTCCCCAAGCTCTCCATAGGCCGCGCGCTCTACGCCGAAGACGGCAAGAAGCTGAAGCGCGTCATCTCCCAGCCCGGTCTTCCGCGCCGTCACCATATCGTCCAGATGCGTCCTGGCGACGGCTATGAATACACCTATCACGCCACCAAAGGCTGGCGCCGGGAGCGGCTATGAACTCGGCGTCGTTCTGGATGGTGCTGGCTGACAATTCCACCACGACCATGATCCGTCATTCGACCTTCGACAAAGCCAAGGCCGAAGCCAGTCGTCTGGCCACCAAACATCCCGGCATCAGGTTTTACGTGCTCGGCTCGCAAGGTCACTGCGTCAGGGAAGAACCTGTCTGTTGGACGCCCCACATCGGCTTCGATGAAATCCCCTTTTGAGGTGCGTACATGACCGAAGAGCCCATCCGCCAGCAAACCTTCCAAGCCCACGAACATCTCGCTGCCGCCGCTGAAGCCTTACGCGAGGCTGAGCACATCCTGGCCGAGGCCCGCCGCCGCGACGAGGCGAAGAAGTGACCGACCACACCAACTTCGCAGTTGGCACTGCCGCCAAGCGCTGGGCCGTGTCCATCGACTTCCGCACGGCTGAAGGCACGAAGACCGACAAGTACGAACTCTACGAACTCAGCACCCTGGCTGGGATCGTGGAGCAGGGTTCGCATTGGGACTGCATCGAGGGCATTCAAATCCGGCGCATCAACCACATCACCAGCCCGACGCTGACGGTCGAGGAGTCCATCAAGCTATGAACTTCTCCGACATCACCACGCTGTGCCGCGAAGTCTCCAAGTTCGGCCTCAAGCAGAATTACACCTTCAAAGCCCTGCCCGTGATCGTGTGGGAGTTTGACGAACCGAACCAATTCCTCGATGCCCGCATGATGCTGGAGCGCTCGATCCATGAGGACATGGCATTCTTGCATCGCGGAAACATCGTTCGTGAAATTGGTCCATTCTGCATCGAACTGGATGCTGCAGCCGTGACCTTTCGCCTGGAGTGCCGCCACTATCAGTGGACGCAAGCTGGTCAGAAGGGTATTGCCGAGCTGAAGCCTGGAGCGGATTTCATTGAGAAGCCGCGTTGGTTGCCATGAGCATCCGCGCTGTCCGCAACAACAACCCCGGTAACATCGTGGCGGGCGATCACTGGCAAGGCTTGATGCCACGCAGCGAGATGTCGCCAGAACAACTGGCTGAAACACGCTTCGCAGTATTCGCGAGCCCGAAGTGGGGCTTCCGCGCGATGGGTGTGATTCTGCTGAACTACGAGCATGTTCATCATCTTCGGACGATTGCGCAGATCATCGCGCGCTGGGCACCACCTA